>JBBTSZ010000001.1:0-1383 GCA_038064495.1 Patescibacteria group bacterium
TAAAGTGAGCAAATGTTGTTGAGACAGAACCACCAACCGACGCCAGCTGTGCCTCAAGCGCATCGATGCGCGCAACGATTTCTTGAAATGCTTTTACCAAAAGCGCGGTAAGCCGCTCGTATTTGACACCTTGGAGCGCGCCAGTTTCTTTGTCGTAGCGTGCAAGAAGCGGGTCAACTTCGGCAACTTCTTCGGCAATAAATCCGAGGTCGTCTTCGCCACCAAACTCTTCCTTCCACGTAAACGTGCGTGGCGTGAGCGCGAGCACAGCATCGATACCAAGACCAAGATCTTTTATGTTGGTCTTGTATTCACGAAGGGACGTACAGTCACCGTAGAGAGAGCCACCCGAACCATCCCAACAGAGTGGGTCCGCACCAACAGCGGTGTTGGTGAGGACATAGAATGTTCCACCGACAGTGAGTTTGCCTTCTGTGGGAGTTGTATCGTTAACACCAACGCCGCCATCAGAAGCTATTGTCAATCTTTCGTTGGTATGGCCGTTTGTAAAAAATCTTATATATCCTCCAGAGTTACGTGCCATCAACACTAATCCACCACTAAGATTGGTATCTGCCACGAGCATGCCGGCATCCTGAATAAACCCGCCCGTTGTAGTGAATCCTGTACTATTCACCTGCATTCGTATGGCCTCGTTTATAGAAGAACCGTTTGTGGCCAAAAAACCACCAGCCGCAGCAGTTCCTGAATCCATATTTGTAAACGCAACCCACGTAGATGAATTGTAGTCATCCTGAACGTGCATTTTATATCTCCAACCCCCTTGATCGCCAAGCGCGGTTGTTGTGCCGACACCAAAGTTGCCTGCGTTAAAGGTACTGTCCCCGCTACTCCGTAGCGCAATTTTTGCGCTACCGCCACTATACAATGTTGCATATCCATCTGCAGCGTCTGAAGTCAAAACAACCGCGTTGTTACCATCGTCTGTTTCACGAACTGCAATATCTCCACCAAGTACAGTTAGTTTAGAGCCGGGAACCGTTTTCCCGATACCGACGTTGCCATCTGAATGAACCCTCATCTTTTCGGCATTGCTCACGGAAAAGATTATCGGATCGGCACCTTCGTTGTTCAACACGATTCCAGCCAAGTTTGAGTTCGCGTCAATAAAGGCCCTGTCTTGCAAGACAGAGATGCCAGTATAGCCACTGCCCGCCGTGCCAAAGAGGCCCACTCCGGATGCCCTATCATTCTGAGCATACAGTCCCGTGAGCGCGCCGGTACTTGTGTTGTAGTTATTAGTCCGTATACCAGTAAACGCACTCGCATTGTGTTCGATCTGGAGCCGATTGGTTGGTGTTGTCGTCCCAATACCGACGTTCCCTGTTCCTGCAGGAGTCAAGAGGATATTCAAGTTGTCAT
>JBBTSZ010000002.1:0-447832 GCA_038064495.1 Patescibacteria group bacterium
CTCAGTCGGTAGAGCAGCTCCCTTTTAAGGAGACGGTCCCAGGTTCGAGCCCTGGTGGGCGCACAAAATAAAGGCAGCACGGGGTGCTGTTTTTTATTTTGTGCGAGCCGGAGCGCGACGGCGCGAGGCGGGGTCGCGGAAATTTTCAGTAGAAAATTATCTGTGACCACGAGAGGAAACGAGGTTCGAGAGTGTACTCGCGTCCCGGACTTGCTCCGAGAGCTTTACTACAGAGATAGCGCGAATCGTTCAAGTGCAAGAGAGAGTGGGAGATCTTTCCCACGTGCGCTTGATAGAAGTTCTATGAGGGTTACTGAAAGTTCTTGAGCTTCAGCTGGACTCCACGCCTTCCCTCCCTTTTGCATCAAATCGCGAGCCTTCCAGTGAAGCAGTCCGTGAAGCATCTCGGGTGCGTCCCCGAGCCGTTCAGCTTTTTGAAGTTCTTTCCAGAGCACACTTCCCTTTCGGTCGGCGAGTGCTTGCACGAGTGCTCCATTAAAACCACGAACTGGTTTTTTTTCTTTTAGATCGTGCGTGAAAACCTTTTCGGCAACTGTTTCTATTTTCTTACTGCGCGACGCCAATAACTTCGGCGCAACAATGGCAATCGGGTTTTTTGACTCTTGAAGGAGGGGTAGGAGTTCAAGGGTTATCTCTCCTGAGTCTGTAGTTGAGAATGGGTCATCAAGAAGCACAAGCATTTTTGAGAAAAAGAGTCCTTGTGATTGCACCGCGTCCTCAAGTGCCGCTCGGGTTATCTCCCCTGCATTGAGTCGTAGATAGTGGGCACTTGGTTCTTTCTTGCGTGCTGCAGCACTCCACGCAAAAGCTTTGCCACGCACTTTCTCCACGTCAGTTCCGGTAAACAAATACAGCATGCCCGCATTGTAGCCCAAAAAAAGCGCCCCGGGTGACGGGGCGCTGATTTAAAATGACGAGTTATTTGTGGTCGTAGAAGAGACCAGTTTAGAAATACCTTTGGATACTTCTTTGTATAGATTCGTTCCGGCCCATATAATGAATAGTACATAAGCAATACCGGCCAATATTAGGGTAAACCCCTCTGTGCGGGACGCTCGGTTGTTTTCTCTCTCCACTTTCGCTGGAGTTGATTCACTTCTCATTTCTCTCTCCTTTCACGTGTGTGGCTCAGTTAGGGGGCTTTAGTGTGAGCCCCCGACAGGTGTCCCAAAAGAGCACTTTCCCTCATTGAGCATATCAGAGTCCAAGTAGGGGTGCAGTGTCTCCCCATGTTGGACCTGTTTTCGCCTCCGCGATAATTGGTACACCCTTTCGCTCTTCTTTCGTTAGAACCGTTTCCATGAGATTTCTAATTTTCTGAGCAAGCTCATCTCGCTTCTCTAAAGTCACCTCAAACACCAGTTCGTCGTGTACCTGAAGGAGGAGATGCGCATCCTTCTCAAGACTCTCTTTTTTAAAAAGCTCAGTGATGCGCACCATAGCAAGCTTAATGATGTCAGCCTGCGTTCCTTGAATAGGCGCATTGATGGCCATGCGTTCTGCCTGTGCGCGGACGTAGGGTATTGGGGACTTCATTTCAGGAAATTGCCTGCGACGACCGAAGAGTGTTTCGGTGAAGCCGTTCTTCCGTGCAAATCCTTTTGTCGACTCAAGATACTTGGCCAGCGTGCTGAAGGTGTTGAAGTAGTCGTCATAAAACTGGTGTGCCTCTCCGGCAGAGGTGCCAAGCTGGATCTTCAGTGCATTTACGCCCATACCATAGAGAATCCCGAAATTAATAATTTTTGCTCGCCTTCGCATTTCATGGTCAACAACTTCTGGAGCAACGTTGAACACTGCAGCCGCGACTTCACGGTGGACATCTCTGCCTGAGGTAAATATCTGCAACAGCTTCTCATCACCCGAAAGAATGGCGGCGATGCGAAGCTCAATCTGTGAGTAATCGAACCCAAGCAAGGTCGAACCTTTTGGTGCAATGAACGCGTGACGTATTGCACGCCCGCGGTCTGTGCGTATGGGTATATTTTGCAGGTTTGGGTTAGCGCCCGCCATGCGCCCCGTTACTGCTCCTGTTTGGATAAACTCCGCATGAAGCCGGTGCTCCTTATCCAAAAGCGGAGGAATGCTGTCTATGTAGGTAGAAAGAAGTTTTGCGAGTCCGCGGTATTCAAGAATGTCTTGAATGATGGGGTGCACATCTTTCAGTTTTTCTAGTTCAGACTCCTTGGTAGAGCGTTGTCCGGTCGCTGTTTTCTTCTGGCGTGCGCCGTCATTTGCCTTAAGCCCCATGTCATCAAAGAGCACGTCGCCGAGTTGTTTTGGTGAAGCAATATTGAATTCCTTCCCTGCCGCTTTGTAGATACGCTTTTCAATTTTTTCAAGTTCGCTCCGGTATTCCTTCGCCAGTTTTCTAAAGACGGTAGGGTCTACCAAGACCCCGTAGGAGTGCATCTCTTCTAGAATCGGGACAAGTGGTTTCTCTATTTGTTCGTAAACCTCACTGAGCCTGCCGGTTTTTTGTATTGCGGTTTCAAGTTCTGCGTACGCTTCCTCAAATGAATGCTTCCCGGTATACCCGAGCACATCATCTACGTTCGGGTTGGTGAAATCTGACGCAAGAAGCCACAACATAGCCTCTGCTTCCTTCAGCCGTACCTGGTCGATGGTTTCCATCTCATTCACTACTTCGCTCACTTCCTCTCCTTCTTCCCCGAGGAGGGTTTGTGCACGTGAGCGTAGTGAACGAAAACCAAGCGCGTCAAAGAGGGTAAGGACTTTCTTCAGTTCCACTTCTTCAGTCCATTCCTGTTTCGGAATCTTGAACGCTACCGGCGCGTCGTCCCGTATGATGGCGAGTGTTTTTGAGAAAAGGGCATCTTCTTCGTGCTCTTTAAGTAGATTCAGGATGCGAGGTTTGATTCCTTCTTTAAGAACTACCTCCTCATTCTTTTTAATTTGTTTGTAGAGAGCTTCCACCGTACCGAACTTCTGCAAAAGTTCAGTTGCTGTCTTTTCACCAATTCCTGGAACACCCTTAATGTTGTCGGACGGGTCCCCGCGAAGGCCTTTGTAGTCCGGGATGAGTGACGGCGAAAAACCGTAGCGAGCGATCACCGCATCTTCGTCGTACATGATGGTATCGTTCAATCCTTTTTTGAGCGTGTAGACCTGCACACGCTTCCCGGAAATGAGCTGCATGGTATCCATGTCCCCTGAAGCGATGATGATTTCAAGGTCATTGTCTTTCTCAAGCATTTTCACCATGGTGCCGAGTACATCGTCTGCTTCAAACCCAGCGCGCTCGTATATAGGTACGGAAAAAGCAGCAAATACGTCACGTGACGTTGTGAGTTGTGCAATGAGCGCGTCGTCACTCTTGGTACGTGTTGCCTTATAGTCAGCGTAGGCCTCGTGACGCACCGTGGGCCCTGCAAGGTCGTACGCAGCTGCAATGTAGTCTGGCTTTAGGTCTGAAAAAATCCGTAGGAGCATGGACGCGAGTCCGTAGAGTGCGCCGGTCGGCTGTCCGTCTGGCCCACTGAAGTCGGGGAGTGCGTGGTATGCACGGTGAATAATTGCATGTGAGTCCAGAAGCACAACGCGTTTCTTTTCGGATTTCTTAGCCATAGGTAAAGAGACGTTCTCCGTCAGGAAGTGCGGTGATGGTAAGGGAAATGCTGGCTCGTGGTAGCGCATCAGCTACCCGTTCCGGCCACTCAAGCACGATGAGATTGGTTTTTTCCCGAAACAGACTATCAAAATTCAGTGCAGAGAGGTGTGTTCCTTTTTCAAGACGATAGGCATCAATATGTACGAGGTGTCTAAACGAAGAACTGCTCGGGAGGTCATAGATTTTCTCAAGAACGAAAGTTGGGCTCGTCACGGAATCTTGAACGTTGAGGGCACGGGCGAGTGCCTGCGTGAAGCTCGTCTTCCCTGCTCCAAGTTCACCAGAAAGGGTGACGAGTGTCGCGTTTTCTTGAGGAGCAAGCGTAGCGACGAGCCGCTCCGCCTCCGCCTCAAGTTCTTGTAGATTGTGAATCTTTTTTTCCACGGTTCAATTGTACCCCTGTATAAAAAAAGCGCCCCTTCCTTAGGAAGGGGCGCAATCTGGGGGCTTATTTCGATTAGCATTAGCAGTAGTAGCCACACTGCTGGCTCGGGGCGCTGCCGCCACGAATCGGTCCGTTGTAACCAGCGCCTCCTGAGCGACCATAGTATCCACCATACCGACGAGTGGCATAGATGATGTCGGTGACGGCACCAGCAACACCTATGACGGTGGTTAGAGTGTCCGGTCGAGCATTGTGACCAGAGCAAATCTGGCCACCTGCTGCAGTCGGTTGGCAGATCGTCTGCCAATCAGGTGCCATTTCAGCCTGCGCCGGACTCGGTGCGTGCTGCTGAGCCCAGGTCGGCTGCTGAGGAACAGTGTCGGCCAAAACGACCTGACGCTGCTGCCCCTGAGCCGATGCCGGTGCAGCAATCGAACTGAAGCTGAAAAGAGCAGTTGTGATAACGAGAATCTTTTTCATCGTTTTTCTCCTGTGAGAGTGTTTGAATTCCTAGTATTAATCATAGCAGAAAGGTCGGTGTCTGTCAAGCTCATACCGGGGCGCATTTCTTGGATGGTATGATGCTGAGTAACATGTCACTTCCCTTTGATACCGACGCTGAGGACGCGAAGTTGGGAGCTATTCGTGAGCGCGAGGAGGAAGATCTTGCGCGCATTCTCTCAGAGAAATATCAGCTGACCTACAGCGATCTTTCAGTATTCCCAGTCAATATGGACGCGCTTCGCCTCGTTCCTGAAGCAGAAGCGAAAGCCGCTGAAGCGGTTGTTTTTGATAAAAATGGAAAACACCTTTCACTCGCACTTCGAAATCCCCAAAACGAAGCGCTTAAAAAACTGGAATCATCTCTCACCGAGCGAGGTTTTATCTTGGATAAGTTTTTGGTATCCCAAAAAAGTCTTGATCATGCGTTCGTCAGATACCCCGATCTTTCCTTTGCAAACGCAAGTGAGGCTGGTGTGTTCTCGCTTCAAAAAGAAGAGCTTGATGCGCTCAAGCTCAAGCTTTCAAACATTCCAGCTTTCCAGGAACATCTTGATGCGCTCATGGCAGATAAAAAGCATGCCCAAACCTCAAAACTATTTGAGGAAATCCTTGCTGCGGCTTTTGCAATGAGTGCTTCTGATATTCATCTTGAGCCAGAAGAAACGAAAGCTCGCCTTCGCCTTCGCCTTGATGGACTTCTCACAGATGCGTACAGTTTTGAACCAAAGATCTACCAAATGCTCAATTCCCGTATCAAACTCCTTTCTGGATTAAAACTCAACATTGAAAGCAGGGCGCAAGACGGTCGTTTTACGGTTGGTATTGCAGAGACTGAGGTAGAAGTTCGTACATCGGTCATTCCTGGTAACTACGGTGAGTCCGTGGTGCTTCGTATTCTTGACCCGAAGGCAATTCAAATGAGTTTTGATGGTCTCGGTATCCATCCGAAACTCCTTAGCCGTCTTGCGGTAGAAATGAAGCGACCAAACGGCATGCTGCTTACCACTGGCCCTACCGGTTCTGGTAAAACGACCACGCTCTATACCTTCCTTCGCACCATCCACACTCCTGATATCAAAATCATCACGATTGAGGATCCAATTGAGTACCACCTTCCAGGTATTGTGCAGACTCAAACCGATGAAGAGGAGTACACCTTTGCTTCAGGTCTTCGCTCCATCTTGCGTCAGGATCCAGACGTCATCATGGTGGGAGAGATTCGTGACGCGGACGTTGCGGAAACGGCAATCCAGGCAGCTCTTACCGGGCATTTTGTGTTCTCTACGCTGCACACGAACAATGCCGCCGGTACCTTCCCCCGCCTCGTTGACCTCGGAGTGGACCCGAAAACGTTTGCTTCGGCGGTCACTGTTGCAATGGCACAGCGCCTCGTACGAACACTCGACCCGACCAAGAAAAAACAGGTGGCACTTGTTGGTGAACAACGCGCACTCGTAGATAAAATACTTTCAACCGTTACCGACCCTGCACTCCTCCCTGTCTCTCGTGACACTACCTGGGTACCAGATACCAAGAACAGCGACGACATGACGGAAGGCTATAAGGGTCGTGTTGGACTCTACGAGGCTATTTTTATGGATGAGGAACTCGGCACCTTTCTCCGGGATAACCCGAGCGAGGGGGAGATTGCGAAAGAAGTACAGAAGCAGGGGTTTCTTACCATGGCACAAGATGGCGTTATCAAAGCATTGCAGGGTATCACCTCACTTGAAGAGGTGTTCCGCGTTGTTGATTTGCCTCGCGAGTAAGTAAAAACCCCGCAGGTGCGGGGTTTTTACTTAGACGATTGCGTACACTACCCTCCAGGCACTCCTTTCGCAAGCGAAAGGTGAACGAAACGCCTGAGGAGACTGCCAGTGGTCCACGTACAAGCGTGGTACCAGTAGATCCTTGGGGAGACGCTCGAAGCCGTCAAGCCTTGCCTAGAGGGTACTATGCACAATCATTGTTCGGGCATGAAAAAAGCCCTGCGAGAAAGGTTCTCACAAGGCCGACCCTCGTGTGCTAGAATGGTAGCATAGTAGCATTTTATGTCAAGTACCCCTGATGGCGTTCGTATAAGAGACCAGTCGCTCGATTCAGCGCTTCGTCCGTCTCTGTGGGATGAATATGTGGGCCAGGGACATGTAAAAGCGAACATTCAGGTGCTTCTCACCGCTGCAAAAATGCGTGGTTCCATGCCAGAGCACGTACTTTTTTATGGACCGCCGGGGGTTGGAAAAACCACGCTTGCGCACTTGGTTGCAAGCACGCTTGAGGCTCCCCTTAAATCAACTTCGGGAGTTGCTATTGAGCGCGCAGGAGACCTCGCTGCCATCCTCACCAATCTTGAGCCAGGCACCGTGCTGTTTATAGATGAGATTCACCAGCTCTCACATAAGATTGAGGAACTCCTCTACCCTGCCCTTGAGTCCGGCTCTCTTGATTTGGTACTTGGGAAGGGACCTTCGGCGCGCACCGTGGAGCTCGCACTCCCTCCCTTCACCCTTGTCGGTGCTACAACGCGCATGGCCCAACTCTCAAGTCCGCTTCGCTCTCGTTTTGGGGGTGGTGTCTTCCAGCTTGATTTCTATAATGACGAAGATCTCCGTGCCATCATCAAGCGCTCCGCGAGAATGCTTGATATTGAAATTGAAGAACCGGTTGTTGCTCAAATTTCTGCACGAAGTAGAGCAACGCCCCGCGTCGCAAACGCAATCCTAAAGCGTGTCCGTGACTATGGTGAAGTGCATAACCAAAAACTCACGCCCGAAGTGTGTGACGCTGCCTGTAAACTTTTTGGTATTGACGAGCTGGGTCTTACGAAAGATGACCGTCGGTATCTTGAGACACTCCAAACCGGCTTTAAGGGCGGGCCGGCTGGTGTGCGTGCGCTTGCGAGCGCCATGCACGAAGACCCGGACACGATAGAAAATGTCTATGAGCCCTATCTTCTGCGGCTTGGGTTTATTGAGCGCTCATCCCGTGGACGCATACTGACAGACTCCGGTAAGCGATACCTGCTTCAGCACTAACCTTCATGTCAGGACACAGTAAATGGTCACAAATAAAGCGACAAAAAGGAGTTACTGATGCCGCAAAAAGTAGGACCTTCTCGCGTTTTGCTCGACTCATCACGATAGAAGCAAAAAAATCGGGAGGTAATCTTTCCTCTCCAGCACTCATGAGTGCTATTGAGCGCGCCAAGGCAGCAAACATGCCAAAAGAAAATATTGAACGCGCAGTACAGAAAGGAAATGCAAAGGATGCGAGCGAACTTGAACAGGTGGTGTATGAGTTTTATGGTCCTGGTGCAACAGCACTTATTGTGGAAGCGCTCACCGATAATAAAAACCGGACCACTCAAGAGATAAAGCATCTGCTTACTAAAAACGGATACGCGCTTGGCTCACCCGGAAGTGCCTTGTGGGCTTTTAGGAAGCTACCTGGTGGACGCTTTACACCAAACGAACCTCTGACTGACGTGTCAGGCGCTGATGAAGAACAGTTGGGAGAACTACTCTCTTTGTTTGATGAGCATGATGACGTGCAGGAAGTGTTCACGAACGCGCGCGGGTATGAAAACACCGGAGATGCATAAGTCACGGCGAATACTTGGTATTGACCCGGGTTTTGATAGACTCGGGCTCGCGGTCGTTGAAGGAGATCCGGGTCGGCCACTTCATATTTGGAGTGACTGTGTGCTTCCGAAGAAAGGCTTATCGCACTATCGACTACATGAAGTCTATCGAGCGATAGAAACCGCGATAGAAACGTACGCGCCAGACGCTGTTGCACTTGAAACACTCTTTTTTAGTACCAACAAAAAAACTGCATTTGCGGTGGCCGAAGCACGTGGTGCGGTCATGGCAGCACTTGGAAAATATGCTCTGCCGGTGGTTGAATTTTCACCAGGCTCTATAAAGTTAGCGGTTACGGGGCATGGTGGGGCCGACAAAGATTCACTTGCGCGCATGGTCCCACACCTACTTACCCTACCTCCCAAGAAACGCCTTGATGACGAGATAGATGCCATTGCTATCGCCATCACTGGATTGTCCACACGCTCGTAGAAGCCTACTTGCAAAGGAAATCGACCTTTGTTCAAATAGAGAAGCGTTAATTTTTTTCACTATGCCCGACGAAGAAATACTAGACATGCCCGAGGATCTTTCGAATGAATCTGAAGATGAGCTCAGTGATGATGCCACTGACGATTTGGAGGACGATGAGATGTCCGAGGAAGAACTGTTTTAACTACTACCGGCCCCTCAAGGGGCCGTTATTGTGATAGCATAGCCCTCATGGCCCGTTCTCACGCGAAACGCACCTTGATAGAGCGTTTGCAGAAACATCTCCATAATCCGAACCGTTTTGTTCGATTTGCGTATTTCACAATCGGTATTTTTTTTCTTATAGGAGGTCTCGGTATCCTTTGGATTGCACTTACTCCTACTCCCGGACTTGATTCGTTTGATACCAGAAAAGTAACCCAATCAACGAAAATCTTTGACCGAACGGGTAAAACGGTTCTGTACGACCTTAACCGGGACATTCATCGCAACCAGGTCCCGCTTGAGGACATTTCTCCTTACATTATTCAGGCAACCATCTCGATTGAAGACTCAAGTTTCTATCAGCATGGTGGCATTAGTGTTACCGCCATTATTCGTTCTCTCTTGGTTGACATCGCAACCGGTTCGTTTACCCAGGGTGGTTCCACCCTTACCCAGCAAGTGGTTAAAAACAGTTTGCTTACTGGACAAAAAAGTATCACTCGTAAGGTGCATGAGTGGATTCTCGCGTACAAACTGGAGCAACGATACAGTAAAGATCAGATTCTCGCTTTTTATTTGAACGACACTCCCTATGGCGGAACCTTGTACGGTGTTGAAGCAACGAGTCGTTCTTTCTTTGGGAAGTCAGCTCGTGATATAGACCTTGCTGAGGCTGCTTATATTGCAGCACTTCCTCAGGCACCAACCCGGTACTCACCATATGGTCAAAATAGAGCACTTCTTGATGCCCGAAAGAATGTCGTGCTCGCCCGTATGAAGGAGCTTGGGTATATAACAGATACTGAGTATAAAGAGGCGAAGACGGAAGTGGTCGCATTTAATCCTCAGCAAAGTGGTTCTATTATTGCCGCACACTTTGTGTTCTATATTGAGCAGTATCTGGAAGATAAGTATGGTCCTGACGCTGTAAACCAGGGCTTGAATGTGATAACCACCCTAGATACCGACCTACAGCACGCTGCTGAAACAACGGTAAATAAATACGCGCTTGCAAATGAGAAGCAGTTTAATGCAAGTAATGCTGCTCTTGTTGCGATTGACCCAAAGACGGGACAGATTCTTGCTATGGTTGGTTCGCGTGATTATTTTGACACTGAGATTCAGGGAAATTTTAATGTTGCGCTTGCGTCGCGCCAACCCGGTTCCTCCTTTAAACCTTTTGTGTATGCGACCGCACTCTTAAAGGGATATACTCCTCAAACAGCTATTTTTGATCTCCCAACGCAGTTTTCAACCGCTTGTGGTGTTAGCGATGTCTACAATGATACGCCACCCTGCTACGCCCCATCTAACTATGACGATAAATTCCGTGGTCCCATGACCTTTACGACGGCACTTGCTCAGTCCATTAATGTGCCGGCAGTTAAGACACTCTACCTAGCAGGTATTCAAAATGTACTCAATCTTGCAACCGGTATGGGTATCACCACTCTTGGCTCACCTGAACAGTATGGTCTTTCCTTTGCTCTTGGAGCCGCTGAGGTACGTCTCCTTGATCTCACGAGTGCGTATGGGGTTTTCGCAAATGATGGGGTTCGAAACGCACCGACCGGTATTCTCTCAGTAACCGACAATACTGGGAAATTGCTAGAGGAGTATAAAGCGAATCCAGAGCAAGTGCTTGATGTTGGAGTTGCCCGCTCTATGGATGCCATGCTTTCAAATAACGAGGCTCGCTTCCCTGAGTATCAACCTAACAATCCGCTACATTTTGATGGGTATGATGTCGCGGCAAAAACAGGTACCACCAACGATTATCGTGATGTGTGGACGATTGGATTCTCACCAAATATTGTCGTTGGTACGTGGGCAGGAAATAACGACAACCGCCCTATGGTGAAAGAAATTGCAGGATATGTGGTCGCACCTATGTGGCACGCATTTATGGAAGTGGCTCTACAAAAAACTCCCGAGGCTTATTTTGGTGAAGCACCAGGAATTCCAGAAGGTTCTTCTCCCGCACTCCAAGGCTCCTATATGAGCGGAACGGGCCCGCACGATATTCTCTATTTTGTTGATAAAAACAATCCGTTGGGAGGTCCTCCGCTTGCTCCATGGAGTGATTCGCAGTTCGCACGATGGGAATTTTCGGTACAAGGTTGGGGTGGTGGGCAACCAGTAACACTTGGTGTTTCAACAACCACAACTCCGTAGTTACTGATTCATTGGCATTACTAAATAGAGAAACGAGGTGTCTCCAGTGCCCCGTATAACTGTCGCTCTTCCAAGGCCACTCGCTGATACAGTCACACTATCAGAAGTAATGAGTGGGAGTGGTGCAGAAAGATACCGGTGGTTGAAAGAGAGTTCTATTTCTTCACCCGTAAGCGCTGCAGTAATATGTTCATTTGATTCACCAATATCAGTATTCCGAGCGGTAAGCACGAGACTCTTTTCTTTCCCATGGAACCCAATACGAATTTTTTGAAAGGTGTCTGAGAAGACAGCAACGCGACGGAGGGTGGATTCTAAATCTTTACGTAACACCGTAGCTTCAGCGGAGAAGGTTTTAGGGATGATTTGGGTATAGTCTGGGTAACTATTTGTCACAAGACGTGTGGTGAGCATCCCTTTAGACCACATAAATACACACTGGTGGTCGTCCAGTGAGAGGGTGATTTCTTCATTTGGGAGAGTTTGAATGATGTCAGCAGCATTTTTTGCTGGAATAAGAATAGTAAAGGGAGGTAGTTTTCCTGAAACGGATAGTTTTTTCTCAGCAAGACGGAATGAGTCAGTGGCAACAGCTTTTATTGTGCCGCCTTCTGCTGCAATAAAAATACTTGCGAGTTCTGGACGAACAATAGAGGTTGAAGCGCACCCCATCACTGAACCAATGAGTTCTTGAATTTCAGTATTTTTGAGTGAAAATTTCGCTTTAGGAGCTTCAGGAAGTGGGAGTGTAGGGAAATCCTCATACGGAAGTGTTTTGAGGGTGCTACGACCACTAAGTGAGCTTATAACGACTGTGTCGCCAGCATACTCAAGAGTGAGTGTTCCAGTTCCAGAAAGCGAAGAAGTTATTTCTTTTAACACGAGTGCAGGGACCACAACGACACCTGGGTCAGTAATGGTTCCGGGTACTTGAATATCTATTCCAGTTTCTAAATTTGTAGCTCGAAGTTTGATTCCTGCATCCCCTGCGAGAATAACAATTCCAGAAAGTACAGGTAGTGTTGCACTCTTTCGTTCAGCGAACCGTGCTACTTGTGCAACCGCTTCACTGAATTCTTTCTTTTCTAAAGTAATAATCATATGACTACTATTATTAGGGGTGTTGATAGGTGGATAACCCTATAACACAGCCTATATACAAACTTTTTTGGTGGAGGGCAGAAGGACTACCTGTTGAAAACGTAGCACAGTGGGTGGGGACAAACCAACCTTTTAGAAGAGTGTCGGGGATAACCCCACTATAACTTCTCACAATCCCCAGTTTTTGTACCCACTTTTTCATACAGTATTAGAACTCTATCCACAGCTATACCAACAGTCCACGAATATCCTGAATCTCTTTTGCAAGCTCAGTATCTTCCACTACCTCCCTCTTCACCTTCTCGCATGAGTGAATAACGGTTGTGTGATCACGACCACCTAATTTTGAGCCTATGGTTGGGTACGACACAGAAAAATCCTCTCTAAGAATGTACATAATTACCTGACGAGGACGCACCACCTCCCTCCGTCTGGTTTTTTCATAGATGCTTTCCTCATCAATACCGTAAAACTCCGCTACTTTTGAGACTACATGCTTTACTGAGACAGTTTTTGTTGGTCGACTGAACGAGCGAAGCGACTGACGAACCTCAGCAAGATCAGGTGGAACCCCCTTTACTTGGGTGTGACACACAATAGAGTTAATAACACCTTCCAATTCCCGGATAGAACCATTGGTTGAGCTCGCAATATACTCAACCACATCATCACCAAGCAATACGGCGTGCACAGCGGCCTTCTTTCGCACAATTGCCATACGGCTTTCAAAGTCTGGTTCAGCAATATCAACCGTCATACCGCTTTGGAAGCGTCCGCGGAGGCGATCAGCAATATCAGCAATCGCTACTGGTGAACGGTCTGACGAGAAAATAATCTGTTTATTCGTGTCAAAAAGCGCGTTAAATAAATGGAATAATTCCTCCTGCATCTTTTCTTTCTTAGAGAGGAATTGCACATCATCCATAATCAAAAGATCGTACTGGCGATATTTTTCTTTAAAACGGTTTGCGGTGCCTGCCTGAAGTGAGTCAGTATAATCCGTACCAAACTTTTCACTCGTTAAATAAAAGACTTTTCGAGTTGGATACAGTTTTTTGTATTGGTTTCCAATTGCTTGAATGAGGTGGGTTTTTCCACGCCCCGTTTCTCCATAAATAAAGAAGGGGTTATAGGTAATACCAGGCCGTTGAATGGCAGCCATCGCGGCGGTATAGGCAAGTTCGTTAAACGCCCCAACCACAAATGTATCAAACGTATAACGAGGATTTAAGTTATCGCTTTTATTGATATAAAACTCATCAAGTGGAAGTTCAGCAACCTGCTGTTGTATAGGGGTGCGACGAACCTCTTTCGGTTTACGACGATCGTCTTTCACAATGACATATTCAATGTTTCGGTACTCATATGAGACTGAGCGAACAATCTTCAGAAGGAGGGTATGAAACTTTTTCAAATACCAGTCACGGAAAAATTGGCTTGGCACACCCACATATACAATCCCCTCCTCTATTTTGACGATAGAACTATCACGAAACCACGTATTAAAATTTGCCTGCGAGATAGATAGTTCTACCTGCGACAACACGTGCTCCCAAAGTTCTCGCGTATCAAATCGATTCATCCTGTTAGAAGTTATGCTCGTAACCTACAAAACCCATACCCATTTCATGTGCCAGCGTGTTCGGACTTCCATCAGGATTCATGGTGCGCCTTAGTATACCTGCTCCGTACCTGAAAGCATAAAAGGCCCTACTTCTTGCCTCAAGGTGCGTAACCTGTTACTATCCTGTGGACAAATACCCCATATGCCTAAGCGAACCTATCAACCGAAAAAGAAAAAGCGTGCCACAACGCACGGTTTTCGTGCTCGCTCCGCGACGCCAGGAGGCAAGAATATCCTCACTCGCAGACGGCGAAAAGGCCGTACCAGCCTTTCTGTGTCATCTGAATAGCCATGTTACCCAAAAGAAAGCGCCTCTCTCGGGCCGCTTTCAAGACCCTCGGTCCGTCAAAAAGACTTACATCGGAACACTTTTCGGTCTCCGTGCATGACACCGGGTCGGGCCGGGCATCTGCAGTCGTATCTAAGAAGGTTGCAAAGCGCTCGGTAGACCGCCACCTGCTAAAACGCCGGATGCTCGCAGTCATCACAAAGCACCTCCTTCCCCACCACTCCTATGTCGTATATGCGAAGCTCGGAAGTGAGCGCCTCCCCTACAACAGTCTTTCAAAAGAGCTATCGGAACTTCTCACAAAGCTCCGAAGGGTATAAGGTATAACGACATGTCAGGCTTCTTTCACACCTTTCTCTACGCACCGATTTATAATCTCCTGGTATTTCTTATTTCTATCGTTCCAGGAGGCGATATTGGTATCGCGGTAATTCTCGCAACCCTTATCGTAAAAATTATTCTCCTCCCGCTCTCACTTTCAGCAGCGCGTACACAAAAAGCCATGAAAGCAATTGAGCCGGAACTCAAAGTACTCCGAGAAACTCTGAAAGATGATAAGGAGAAACAGGCACGAGAAATGTTCGCGCTCTACAAAAAATACGGCGTGAAGCCGTTTACGAGTATTCTCACCTTACTTATTCAACTCCCAATATTCATTGGTCTGTACTGGGTATTTAGTACTGAAACACTCCCAAAGATAGATATATCTATCCTCTATCCGTTTGTACACGAACCCCTCGTAGCCGCTTCAACCATATTCCTTGGCCTTATCAGCGTCACCGGCCACAGCCTTGTGCTTGCTGGCATTGCCGGAGTCACCCAGCTCATCCAGGCGTGGTATGCCATCCCCGTTCCTCCAGCCTCAGCTGAGGTAGGAGGTTCTCCGGGTGAGGATTTTGCACGTGCCATGACGCTCCAAGCACGCTATGTACTCCCGCTCATTATTGCTTTCGTGGCGTACACCAGCGGTGCCATCGCTCTCTACTTCATCACGAGTAACGTTGTTGCACTTGCCCAAGAGTGGATTGTGCGTCAAGGGAAAGACATTGTCCCGGTTGTAGCCTAGAGATCGTAGGCGTAAAGTGCACCACCTTGTTTGTTGGTAAAGAAAAGTACATCACTGGTTGAGTCAACCGTAAGACTGACCGCATCAATAGCGACATCACCCGCCTGAGAAGGGTCTATCAGCATGCTTGCCACACGCTGACTCATATCTATCTTCCAAAGTCGGTCGGTAAAGGAAACGACTCCTTGATACCAATCATCTGGGAAGGTCCCTTTCATGGCGGTTGGTACACCACAAAACACGGTTGAACTATCGAGAGACCATGTGCACTTATCGGCAAGAGTTGAGAGCGGAAGACGCGTTGCGGTGTGAGTAGACATATCAAGCACCGCAAGCACGAGCGTTCCCCGTTCTACAAAACTATAAAGAAGAAACTTACCGGAAGGACTCACGCGGGTGGAGAGGCCAGGCAGCGCACCAAGTACTCTCGTGAATGTTCCTGCCTTATCTACCTGAAATGCATATCCATCTGCGCCTGCTGAAGCCTTCGTGGTTGCAACATACGAACCACCACCCGTCTGAAGGGTGATAGCTGAGAGTCTTGAAGTGAAAAGGGTGCGTGGATTAGCACCCGATGCATTTGAAATAGTCGCAGTAGAGCCGTTTGTTGTTGCTAGAAGTGTGACGAGTGTACTTGAGCCGGTAGTGAAAACTTGAGCAAGATTTTGTTCAAGGAAATACCCTTCCCCACTTTGTGCTGGGAGTGCATAGGTTTGGAGTTGCTCAGTCGTGTCTACCATAGAAACAAAACGAACAAATGCGAGCGAACCATCGGAAACCCACGAGGCTTCTACGACACCCGGAAGCGTTTTGTTCGTGAGGCGAGTAAGGGTCCGTACGTGTGCTCTATACGTGTAGATGTTCCCACTTTCACGCTCTATATACGAAACTTTCACATCCGGATCTTCTAGATACCCGGTTTGAGTGGTACTTGTCCCGACCTTAGGAGCGCGTACTCCAGGTAGAAAGACCGCTGACACACCAAGCGCAACTGGTCTGTCCGTAATGCGAATAAGTCGCGGAGCAACCTCAGTACCAGCACCAGGAGACGGCACGCCAAGCTCTTGCACCGTTGGAGTGGCGCCTCCACCCGTTCCAGAATCATTACCGCTGGTTGGGAGCTGCACGCCAGTATTTACCGAGAGCGAGGGGCTGTTCGTAAAAAAGAAGAAATAAATACCAACCCCTATACCAATGAGGAGTAGTGCGCTGGCGGTGATAATAAGTGCTCGTCGCATAGATAGGAATTAACAAGCAGGATATTTTGCAGCAACCCAAGCGTCATAAAACCTACGAGGTTCAAAATCAACAGGCCCATTACAGTCGTGCTGGGTAACAACCTCTTGGGTGCCGGTAGTAAGTAGAAATTGATTTATCGACGTTGAGCAAGCTTCTTTGGTTGAAAAATGCTTTGACTCAGTCGTCTGCAGACAGGATAGTTGTGGGGCCGGTCGGCTTATTTTCACAATAGTTGTGTAGTAGTAGGGATTAGGATCAGCTTGAGGGCTTGGATTTCCATACACAGCAGAATCAAAAACACAGCAGGTGGAGCCTTGAGGAACATTTGAACAACATTCAGCGCGTGCAACATAACCCGTACCGAGTGAAGAACAGGAGTTACCATTTACTTGCTTTACGGTAAGAGTTGACTCGGTACAGGTGCTTGCACCAGGAACATTCTGGGCAGAAGTCCCTGAACTAGAAGCCCCGTTCTGAATATTTAACTGATTAAGATTACCAATCTGCAAGCTCAAAATCTTCGGATTTATAAGTCCGAATACAATTGCAGGCGAGAGTACAAGCAGCAGGCCATAGAGTGTCTGCACAATAAGATGCCGAGCATCTTTCTTTTCTGTGATGCTGTCACCGCCCATGTACATAAGCCCTGCACGCATAAGTTGGAGCACTGCAATCACGGCCGCAAGACCAATACAAATTTTATAAATATTATTAAGTACATTCGGAAGACTCTGTGAGTTACCAAACTGCTCAAAAATAGCTAAGTCAGTAAGGGGCTTAAACCCAGTTGAAGTGTCGGTGGGTGCTGCCACGGGAGTAGGAGCTGCCGTGGCTGCATACACGAGGAGACTAAATGAACAGACTAGTATTCCTACAAAAAAAGGAACGACAAAAAGGGTCTTAACTATGGAAAGGTGTTTTTTAGACATAATGTTCATATCAGAATCCGAATATACCTGAGCGAGGAGCTCCAAAAAGCACTGACAATAACGCAGAAGCACTTTGATGAGTATCGCTGGTTTTTGCCCCGACGCCAACCGTAGCTGAACCAGCACCGCTACCCGTGCTTCTAATCGTAATACTCCTCGTTCCCCCACTACTCTGACCGTTCACGGTCCAGGTAATGGTTGGGTCTGCGCCAAAGAAGTACGGAACCACCGTCAGACTTTCTTCTGAATCAGTAAGGGTGTACGGACTCTTTAATGCATGACTAAAAAGTGTTCCAAGAAGCGCATCGGTTTTATAGATCCGAACAATAGGATCTACGGGAGCCACAAGCGTGCTTGCTTGCGCGACGATGGAGCTGTCCAAATTTGTAACCGTGACTGTTATTTTGGCATCTCGATAGCGAACGGGAGCGGTGACTGAAAGCACCGAGCGACCAATACCTGATTGTTCCTGCAGTATCTGATCACCTGCTTTCCAGCTATAGACCAGGCTTGATTCCGGGATGCGAGTCCCAGCAGCGGTGCGCATATCTGCGATGGCTACAATATGTACCCTTCCTTCAGGTGCGATAAGGCCACCGCCTTCATAAAAGTAATGTGTGGTAGAAAGAGGTTCTTTCACGAGCGCAACATCTGCCGGACGCACACTAAGCGATTTGGTATATGTCTTCCCGCCGGTTGTTGCAGTCACCGTTATGGTCGTCGTTTGTCCCGGACCCCCAATGCCAATAGGCACACGCTCCACTCCACTCCCTTTTTGAACCACCTTCCCATTTACAGAAACAGTGACAACGCTTGCAGACAGGTCAATAACTGTGCTGTCGGCCGTTACAGTTACGGTTTCGTACGGACGAGGATAGCCCGGGTTAATAGTGACGTTGAGGGGAGTGACGCCAGTAAATTGCGCGTGAGCTGGAAGCGCGCTGCATAAAAACACCAAGACGATAAGAGGACGAAAATGCCTCAGCATGGCTACAGTATACCGTGAGAGACCCCTCGGGGTTTAGTTAACTGGGTATTGGTTGTTGCTCACTACGAGCACGTCGTGCTTGTCGCGCCTCAAGGTCCTTTTGTTGTTTCTCAACTCGGGCCTGTCGTATTTGATCTCGAGCACCTGCCCCAGCAGCACGAAGATTTGCAGCACGTAGTGCAATTTTTGCTTCAGGAGCCATTGCCCCGAGTGTTTTTCCGGCAAGGTGAGAGCCCGTACCTTTTGCGTTTTTCGCTGAATCTTCGTAACGAGTAATCATAATGAGTACAATAGTTCCAAGTGTCAGCTCGGGGAGCATATCAAGGAACGGAATGAAGGTAATAACCGAAGTCGCCAGAATGGTTCCAAATTTAAGGAGTACATTTTTATTGAAATACTGAATACCCAGGAGCCGAAACCAAACCAAAAGACCAATCTCAACGGTTGCTCCGAGCATCATTGCGACAATGGCCCCGAAACCAGTTAAGTCAGCGAAGAACTGAATGATATCGGTAATACCAGCAAGGCTGACGAGAAGGATTGCACTGAGGCCCGATATTCGTTGCCTCGTTTGCTCACTCATAGGCTACGTGCCAGCGGGAGCACTCTCGGCACCCAATCGGTCCTTTTCTCGCTTAATGGCAAGGAGTTGCGATGGGTCTGAGGTGATGATCTGGTCCTCGGTGTAGGACGCCACTACCTTTATGGCGACATGCTTGAGACCAGCAAAGAACAATCCCTCTCCCACCCCACTTTCAAGAAGTAAGAACTTCTCTTGGTCAGTCAGGTTAAATGTATCTTTGAGCACATCAATCGTTGTTGGAGATTGCTTTAGGAGAAGTTGGATACTGGAGTTGGTGAGAATCGGCCTACCGTAGGGGCTCTTTAAGAAGTCTTCGACATCTTGGGTGATGGTTGCGAGCCCGAGGAAATACTTACGACCACGCTTCGCCATACTGAAAAGGAAGGATGCTGTGTCCTCAGACTTCATCATCCACCAGGCCTCATCAATAACGAGCAAACGTTTCTTAAGCTCATGGCGAACTGCGTTCCATATATAGTGCGTGATGATATACATCGCGATAGGTTTCAATTCATCCTCCATGTCACGGACCGAGAACACGACAAACTGTTTTTTTATATCTATATTTGACGGACGATTAATAAATCCAGCCCAGGTTCCCTTCGTGTATTTAGAAAGTCGCTGTACCAAGGACTCGCTCCCTGACATACCTGACAACACAGTCTCAAAATCTGAAAGGAGCGGCGGTTCAACACCGGTAAAGTCCACATCTCCCGTAATATCCTTCAGGGCATAGGTTTCCGTGATGGCACGGTCCACAATCGCATCCTCTTCAGGCGTAAGTCCCCCAAGCATAAGTCGGAAGAGCCCGACGAGATTAATGATGTTTGAGCGAAGAATATCTCCCGGTTCCTCATCTTCTTTTACGGGTGGGAGGTCAAACGGATTAATATGATGCTCTGACGAGAGAGAAATGTTGAAGGTACGACCGCCGGTAGCTTCTGCAAGGTATTCGTATTCTTGCTCGGGGTCTATCACGATGACATCCGTATCAAACATGAGGGAGCGAAGAATTTCCAACTTAACTGCGTAGGACTTTCCAGAACCGGATTTTGCAAATACGACTGAGTTGTAGTTCTCAAGTGAGAAACGGTCAAAGAGTATGAGGGACGCATTGTGGCGGTTAATACCGTAGAGAATGCCGCGGTCACTTGTGAGGTCAAACGAGACAAACGGAAAAATAGACGAAAGGGGAGACGAATTCAACTTGCTGTTGACGGCTAGCTCATCAAGAGCAAGGGGAAGTGTGGAGCGGAAGCCCTGCTCTTGTTGGAAGAGTGCAGGCTTGGTGTACACAAGCTTCGCATCAAGAATGCCTCTGACTTCCCCTTCCACCGTATCAAGTTCTTCTTTGGTGTTTCCATAGAGTGTAAGATACAGCCCCACATCAAAAAGTTTTTCCTCTGCTTGCTGGAGACGGTCACGAAGACTTTCAAGGTCCTGATAGGCCGTATCAAGAAGCGGGTCACGAACAAGCCCTTTCTCCTCTCGCTCTGAAATCTGGCTTTGTACTTCAGCCACCTTCTTTTGGAAGTTACGAAGAGCTGCTGCAGTCTCTACGGGATGCACAAAAAGCCCGATATCAAGCTCACGTGCAAGGTTAATGATTTGCACGAACCACTCGTCCGTAAGGAAGCGCGGATAGGAGATGGTGTAAAAGGAACGAGAAAACTTTTCACCGAGCTCTATCTCCTTGGCCCCTACCTTGAGCGCTGCTGGCGCAATAGCATCAGCCAAATCAAGTGCACCTTGCGCATAGATATCTTTCGGTAAGACCGGCGTGACGCTCGGAGCTTCTTTTTTATTACGGTTGATGAAATCAAGAAGTGCCATATAAAGAATTAACGACTCGGGGCACCCCCCTCTCCAAAACGGATAGGACTTTCCATTTGGCCAATATTAAACGAGCGATACATAAGTTCAATGGTCTCTTCCGTGTTGAGTGGCACGGCACGTATGCCCGCAGACGCGAGTCCTGCGGCAACAAGGGACATGCGCTGCTCTAACTGCACGCGATCTTCTTGGAACGAGTCACGCTCCCCTCCCCCGGTCCCTTTTTTCATACCCGGAAGAGAGAATGACTGAACCACCTTTGAGGTTCCTGACGGGGTGTACGGAACAACGATATAAAACATCTTTGACATAATATCGGTTGAGTCGGTGAAGCCTCGCACAAACTGCATATATTCGCGCACCTGAATACGCATCAACTCACTCTGTTGTTTCTCCAAGCGCTCACTAAGGAGTGCGAGGTAGGGACGAATATCCATTTTCCGTGAGTGCACCACAATTTCAACGGTAAAATCAAGTGTATTCAAAAACGATTGGAATCCACCAATGATTGCTTGCTGCTCGTCTTGAGATTTGAGCGAAAAGTTCAAGGATGAGCACATCATAATGCTCCGGTACCCATCATCTTTTAAAATAACGATACCGTTACGTACTTCCTTAACGGGTACAAAATCTTGAGTTGCTTGAGGTACAGCCATACGTTATTTGGGAGCATCCTGCTGATCTTTAATATCCAGTGACCAGGCCAATTCACGAAGCTTGTTCTGTGAAAGGCCGAGCTTCTGTCTTGTTTCAACAGGTGGAGCAACAGGAGCAACCTCCTCTACCTTCGGACTCGCGTCCTTCTTCCAAAGATAGAGCTTTCCCTTTGAATAGTAGGCAACGCCTGCCTCAATGATTTCTATAAAGCTTTTATTATTTATCTTATAGAACGCGAGTGCGGCAGAAAGAGCCGCAACGGGGATTGAAAGCGCTATACCAAGAAAGAGCGGTAGGTATAGAACGAAAATGGTGCACAAACCAGCACCCCCAGCGAGGTAGATGAATTGTTTGAGGGTAAACGGACCAAAAATCTTGTCCTCGACTTCAATAAATTGAGGTACCTGATACTCCATTACTCCCTAGTATATCAGGAGTTATAAGGTGCTTTGTATAAAACTACTCTAGTGATGGCCTCCTCCGTGCGACTTATCTTCTTTTTGACCCCCATGACTACTACCTCCACCACCCATTTCCTTTGCTCTACCCCATGCTTGCCAAAAAAAGTGCCATAAAACACCAAAGACTCCACGACCAACACCAATCATTCGACTAAAAATACCACTATGCTCTCCGTGACTTTCATGAGATGAATGATTACTGACTTCCTCCCCACCTCTCTTACTTGTACTGCTTTCAACTACGTGATTTGGTTGTTCAGCTGATTCTGGAGTATCTGAGTCAGTAGCTTCTTCACCTCCAGCCGGACCCTCCTCTACTACTGTATATTCCCCATCGACTATTTGGTCACGAGCATCGAGGTTTCCTCGAATTTCATCGAGCCGCTCCTTTGGAGCCTCAGTATTTGCAGGTACGGGCGGCTGATACGGCACTACATCACGAGACTCACCTTCCTCAGGGTTCTGTGGTGGCTCCTCGTGGCTACCATTTCCTGGTGGGTTTTCAGACATGGTTCTAGCCTAGCAAGTAGTCTGCCTGATTGCACACCTAGTGGAGGGGCTCACGGTACGGGTCTGCACCATAGCTTTCCACAGGATTACTAGGAGAAGCTGCTGAAACTTGCTGCGCAGGAAGAGGTGGAGCGGTAACCGCTGAGTGTGCAGCAGGTGCTTGAGGACCACCAAACCACGAAGAAGTGCTTTGTTCATGTGGATGAAGCTTTTCTTCCTCCATATCATGAGCCATCGTCCGCATTCTTGGCTGTGAAGATTGTGGATTTGGAACGTAGGTATCCGCAGGTGGATTCGGCCTTAGGACAGCTACTTCAGGAGGGACGGGTGCTTGTAGCGGAGGGGTGACGACCGGCGGTGGTACTGACTGAGCTTGTACCGAAGGCCGAGCAGGAGGTGCCGGAACTACAGGAGGGATAGGTGCTGGAGTCACGGCCGGGGAGGAGTTCTTCAACATGGAAGGTATTTCAAGGTCATGCATTGGGACGCTAAATCTCTCCGCAAGTGACTTTGCGGAAGAAGCCGTTCCAGTAGGGGTCGAGTTAGGTGTAATTAAATTAATAGAACGTGGAGGAGTTGTCTCAGCGGGAGCTGAAGGAGCGACAGGAGCAGGGCTCGGTGGAACTATTGCCGGCGCGGGAGGAGGCGCTGCTGAAATGGCTGGAGGATATGGTGGAGTGCCGGTCGGTAAATTTTGCGGAACTTGCGGCCTCAGTGGAGGCGGAGTAACAGCTATAGGAGTAACTACAGGCATTTTCTGAGTAATAGTTACAGGAGGTATCTCAACTGCAGGTGCCCCACTCACTGCTCCAGCCTCTTTCACTTTCTTATTAAGTGGCACGAACACCTTCTCATTCAAATCCTTTACGAGATGTTCTGCTACGTCAGCGGGAAGTCCAAGTTCAAGTAGCCCACCATAAAACTCTGTAGGACTTACTAAACCAAGTAAAGTATTTCGAATTAGTCCCGTTACATTACCAACTATATCTACATGTAGTTGGTAGTTCTTCTGAAGATTAATAACAAAATCAAGCACAGTTTCACCACTTAATTCTCCTTGCACAGCCAGCGGAGCCTTGCTGTAGGCTTCTAAAACTTCTTGCTCAGTGAATTGTTTCATATCAAACACCTAAATAATTCCACCCCAGCGCCTCCCTGCATCTGGATTCAAAGCTACCCCGCTGGTCATTCCAGTAAGAGCATCAAACCTAACAACTTCAGGTGAAGGTGCACCCGGTGCGGTGATGAGATTACGTATGTTGGTGATCGCAGTTCCGCTTAATTTATTTGGATCAAGAGCTGCAAGCTGTTCGCCTCGCATAGACCGAATAACATGATTCTGCTCAATAACAGAAGTAGGAAGCTTACTCACGCTCTCGTTTGTCAAAATGTTCAGTGTGTTCGGTGCATTCGCAACCGAGAAAAGATGGTTCCGGACATCGTTCATCGTGTTTGCACTCAATTTTCCAAAATCAATATTGTTAATTCGACCCGATGCAGTTAGAGCGTTCAGAGTATCTGTCTTCTTTAAGTTGTATTCAGGTATTTTCTTGAGAGCATCATCCGACATCGCATCAATGGTTACCCGAGCTCGTACCGGGTCATTGAAACGGTCATCACGAGCCTGTTGGAAGCCGTCTCGAACGGACTGAGCGATATTTTTATTACTACCCACTTTATCGGCTTGGTCTTCCCGAACTACTGAGACAAAGTCGTAATCGCTTAATAACGAAGCACTTGCCTTCGATTGTGCAATTTGCTCAAAGCCTCGTTCACCCAATTTCTTAATCGCTGCATTAGCAGCATCACGAGCAGCAGTCCGTATCGGTGGAGCTTTCGTTGCATCATTTGCTATGGCGAGACTCTCGCGAATCCCAACGTGGCGATTATCAAGCAGTCTTGCCTTCAGGTCCTCTGGCGTATCCTTGTACTTTAGAAGACTGCCAATTTTCTCATCAGAGAAAGCTTCAGCAACAGCTCTCCCTCCTTCTTGTACGGCATGTGATTTAAGTAGTTGTTCTTCTGAAAGCCCGTTAAGGAAAGTGGTTGTCTCTGCACTAAGAGCTCCTGCACGCGCTTCATCCTCAAGTTTTTGGAACGCCACTTCGTCGTCATACTTTTTCTTTAGCCCCTTGCCATACGTCCCGCTCTTAGCATCTGCAAAGACATGTCTAGTATCACTAAAGGTCGCGCCCTTGGATGGAATTGCTCCCGCCTTTATATCAGCGAGACCGAGTGCAGTCTGTGCAAGAGGGAGCCGTCGCGCATCAAGATTAGCACTTTGAAGCGGGCGCAGGATACGATTTACGGCAACTTGCCCGACCTTACCCCCGAACCCAGTTTTTTGCTGGAAACGTTGGAGTCCATACGCGTATCCTCCTACAGCCAGATTTGTTCCACGCGTCATGGTTCCAAACACAAGCGCACTCGCCGAGTTAACTGCAAAGTTTGAACCAAGCACACCCATACGACGTGAGGCGATGAGAGACATCATCATGAATCCGATAACAATGAAGAACAACACAAACGCTTGAAGATTTTGCGAAGCTCCAGCTACTGCCCCACCTGCGACAGCCTGCCCCAGATCACCCGTGGTACCAAGTCCAGAGCCAATCTTGATACTAATAAGAATGAGTAGCAGGTATACCGGAGCAAAAAATGATTCGTTAAGAAGAAGACTCCACCAACGTTCAGCAAGTTTATGAAGTAAAGGCACTGCCATACCCGCAAAACCTATAGGAGACGTCACAATTAAGAACACGAGAACAACCGCACGGCTGATAAGCATAATAGTCCCTGCGAGCAAGACAATCGCCACAATAGTGATGAGCAAAGAGTAAATCAACAAAAGAGTGATTTTCTCAAGAGGAGAACTACCTGTGGTAGAAGGGTCCGATCTAAAACCAAGAAACGTAGAACCACCGGTTAATTGCATAATCTGCCCCGAAATACCTTCATTAGCGCACGTCGTTGAGTCAGCACCAGTACAATTTGTACCAGCCTGTTCCGCAAGGACTGATGAGAAACCGTTAGCCACGTCAATCACTGCTTCTGCAGCAAACAAACTAAAGTTAAGCAGTATCGCAAAGATAATAAGAGCAGGCAGCGCTCGCTTTGCCGTGAACTCCGACCGTTCAAGATTTAAAATAGTACTGACGCCCATGAAGATGAATCCGAATAAGAGAACTATATTGCCAACGTCTCGGAGTACTCCCCATGCAATCAAAAGACCTTCCGAGTTACCAAAGTACTGAGCAAACTCAAATACCGTTTTGATAATGGTCCAGTTAAAAACGACACCGACAATCGTAAGAATCCATCCCGCAAGCGTAAACACTGCATAGCTAAGTGGGTAGAGTGTGACAGCAAGAAAACTATCTGCCAACCATCCAAACACGTCCGGGAATACTGAACTTGTTTCACTCGTACAACTTCCGTTCGCTGCACAGTTCGTGGTCGTACTCGCGAAATAGTTATTTTGAGAACCGGTTGAACCTAACAGTTTTCCAGAGGCATCTTTTGCAGTACACCCCTCATCCGAGACGGCTGCTTCAGCACCACCACCAGCGGTACAGGTTGCGGTGCTACCAGCAGGATTTGTACAAGTATAGACCGTACTACCGAAACTGATCTCTGAAGTACACGTCCAACCAGTACCGTACTTACCGGGGTTATTTGTGAGTGCCTCGGGCACGGTAGCTGCAAGGGTAATAGGGGCAACGCCAAATAAAACAAACAAGAAAGCAGTCCCCAGAAGAGCTCTACCCATCTTTTTTTGTATTAGGAAAGTGTTCACGGCAAGTGAAGCTATATACAAGGGCTAGCAGCAACAGTAAGCATTTTTGTGAAGAGCGATGGGGTTGTCTCAGAATCAGTAGCTACACTTTGTTCTTGGGCATACGTAATGTCGCTAATACTTGGCATAGAATTACTACCCAAAAGTGTCTGATAGGCTGCAGATGCTGTTGCAACTGCGCTTGTCTGGGTCTTTGCACTACCTCCAGACGCCCCGAGGTCAGCAATGATTTGATCAATAGTGTTAATTGCAGCCCCAGCATTTGCGATTGCTGTTGTACCTTGCGTAATAATCGTCTGAACTTGAGACGCATTTGGACTATTCTGTGCACAGCTTGAGTTTTGGATAGCAGTTTTTGCAGAATTTGCCGCGTCAGCTATCTTTGTCCAGTTTGTTTGGTACGCTTGCAACTGTACTTTTTGCTGCCCAAGCGTCGTAACAAAGTTGGTGCTTAAGTTCGAGTTGGCCGAGGCGTTACTATACTGAGTAGAATCAGCAGCCTGGTCTATAAAGGAACGTCCTCCTCCTGAACTTGGTTGAGAAAGGCCTCCAAGACCTGTTCCCCCAACTACGTTACTAACTAATTGTCCGATAAGCGCACCCACAATCTCGTTTAGTTCATCAGAAGAAGTAAGCTGGTCTACCGAACTACCCAGGGTTTTGGTGAGTTGATCGTGAATGATAGCTCCTGGAGTGACAATATTTTGATGCAGACACGGAACAGTTCCTGATAGTTTTACCGACGGAGTTAATACTACTGGTGAAGTAGGTGTTGTAGGAGTGCCGTTGAAAT
The DNA here is from genome assembly GCA_038064495.1 of Patescibacteria group bacterium. GTDB lineage: Bacteria > Patescibacteriota > Minisyncoccia > Phycocordibacterales > Phycocordibacteraceae > C7867-001. Next base: position 26,863 of record JBBTSZ010000002.1, read on the forward strand.
TAAGAATTCCACCAGCCTGATTTACAGTTGTAGATGTATTTGAGGAGGCACAATCACCCTGCCATGAGAGGAAACCATTTCCCCAACTCAGTTTTGTTTTCTCAGTATCTACCTGATTCGCTATTTGTTGTTTGAGGGCGTCGCGCTGAAGTAAATCAGCACCAAATGGATTGTTTGCCGGGTTTGCTATTGCTGAAAAGAAAGCATCCCAACCACCCCCTTCTACAAATCGACCTTCATAGAGTGCATTCGGATCATTGCTTACCTGATTTAGCGTATACGGATTTTGAAGGAAGAAACCATCACGTGTTGTTGAGATGAAGTAATCTCTACGGAGGGCAGCTGTTAAAACATCTTGAAACGGTGACGTGATTGCTGTGTTTGTTTCAAGCTGATTCAAGAAATCATTAGCAACGGTGTCCCCCACCTTTAGGAGTCGCGTATCAAGATCAGTAATAAAAGCGGGAGAACCTTTAAAGCCAGAGTTAATCCAGTTAACGACACTCTTTGTTACCGACTGAAGTGCCACCTTACTTACGATGTAGGCAAGCGGATCAAGAGCAAATTCCTTAACGTTCAAGGTAGTGTTTTGAACTGCTGAAAGTGAGTTAACAACATGGTTAGCTGGGTCGTACACAATGAACGCCCGTGTCGTACGAGGAAATGAGAGTACACCAATAAAGACAATACTGATAAGTCCTACACAAGTACGAAGCAAAAACTGATTTAAAGTAGTGGAACTCATGGTTTCGTGTTTTGTGTTACCGCAGCAGTTTTAAAAGCGGCTCTCATAGCGGAACCAGTTGCTCCATCCGGAATCACAACTGCTTCAGAATCAAAAACGGTATTAAGTAGGCTAAGACTCCTCGCCATTTGTTGAAGCGTATTTTCATACGAACTAAGACCAATCATCGCGCGAAGCGGGTCCACTTTAATGCTCGCAAGGTCCAAAATAACGTCGCTCATGTGCATGAGTGAGTTTGCAAGTCCAAGGTGTGCCGCCGCGGCTTCTTTCGGTACTGATATTTTCATCATCGCCTGTGCAATCTTCTGATAATCCGTACCAATAAGAGTTACTTTTGCTAATGATGCAGCATCCCCTTTATTTACTGCGTCTGAAAAGTATTCAACTTCAGACTTCGTAGTCGGTGTGGTGTTAGCAGCAAAGGTTTTTTCTAGATCAGCCGCATAACGCGTAAGTGCTTCAGGACCCTCACCGGACACGCGTATCTGCCCCTGATTAAAGGCGTCCGGAACGACCTGGCTCGCCTTCAAATCTCCAACCCCAGCTTCCACAAACTTCACAATATCAGCCTGGGTAGGAGGAGTCGCGCCTCGCGTGCTGAGGTACTGCTCAAATAATTTGCGAGAAAACTGGTCGGTAACGGTAGTTGCTCCAGCAGTAACGCCAGGAATAGAGCTTATGTTTACCGGTGTGGTTGTTGCAGTTGCAAACTTTGGCTTCACGAGGCCTTGGTTTACTGCTTCCCCATCGGTTACTTGTGCGTTTACGGAGTGAGCATTGTCCGGGTCGGTGCCATAGAGCGCTTCCTCCCAGTCCGGAAGGCCATCAGTGTCAGTGTCTTTTGCAGCATAGGTAACCAGGAGGTCGTGGGTTGATTCTGCGTCAACGGTTTTCGTGAAAAAAGGAACCGGACCGGAGACGACATAGGCCGAACCAATGAGCACTATGGAGATAGCTGATGCTGAAATGATGAGGGTGGTACGGGTAGAATAAGCCACAGTATGTACTCAAAATAGTAGCACGTAGAACACAACAAAAACGTGGACGGTTGTGTGGATGTGCACGAAAACAAAGGATTTTTACAAAAGTGAGGAAAGTTTTTTCCAAACAGCGACCGGTACATCTTCTGCACGTACTTTTGGGTTAAGCCCGCACTCAGAAAAGGCCTGCGTTATCTCCCCTGCAGTCGCAATGGCCTCAAGATTCTTGATAAGGAGCTTACGTTTGTGCGCAAAACCTGCATGGAGGACCGCGAAGAATCGCTCTTCTTCGGCGGGTGACGAAAAGGGCTGAGTAATGTTTCCGATATACAATACCGCTGAATCCACCTTCGGAGCGGGACGAAAGGCACCGCGTGGCACTGTAAAGCGATACTTTGGGGTACCAAATACCTTCACCGAAAGCGACAAAAGGCTCTCTTTTTTACTTCGAGTAATGCGCACCGCGACCTCTTTCTGCACGAGAAAGGTTATGTGGTTTGGTTTATAAGGTCCTGAAAGGAGGAAACGTAACAATTCTCCTGTGATGTAGTAGGGAATATTTGCGACCGCGACGTAGTCGCGAGGGAGTGTAGAGAGGTCAAACGTACGAACATCTCCCTGAACAAGGGTGAGTTTTCCGGACGCGATCTCTGTTTGGAACGTTTCCGTCAGTCTGGGAATGAGTTCTGCATCAGCCTCAACGGCAACAACATGCCCAGCCTCTGCTAGAAGTGACTTCGTGAGCATTCCCGTTCCGGGCCCGATTTCAAGCACCGTGCTGAGAGCAAAAAGATCGGCCGACTTTGCAATACGGTTTGCCGTAGCCTGGTGCATCAAAAAATTTTGTCCGAGTGATTGTTTCGCCACCACACCAATTTCTCTTGGATTATTTTTACCTCTTCCACCGGGTGTGTTTGAAGAATTGGTGTGATGGTTCGCGCGCATACCTTTATATATGTATCACCCCCTCATCCTCCCGATCACCATACGTTACTTGCATAAGACCCGGATCAATATCATGTAAAAAACTAGATGGTTCAGACATGTAGTCGGTGCCGTAAATACGCCTGACGCGCGCCATCGTGAGAATGAGGTGCGCTTTCGCTCGCGTCATTGCGACATAAAAGAGCCGGCGCTCTTCTTCTTCGTCTCGCTCCTCCTCTTGACCCATTCCTTCGTGCGGGAAGAGTCCCTCTTCCATACCCGAGACAAACACCACTTCAAACTCAAGACCCTTCGCAGCGTGCACCGTCATCAACGTCACACCCTTTGCATTTTTCTCATTCGTTTGCGGTCGGTCCAGTTCGTCTTGGTCACCTGCAAGCGCAGTATCGGCAAGGAAGGCATCAATACCTTCGGTGCCCGGGCGTGCGTCGTAGCGACTTGCGAGAGTCGCAAGTTCCTTTGCGTTCTCTAGTCGCTCGCGGTCCTCTTCCCCACCCTTAGCAAGCGTGTCTTCAATCCCAGAGAGCTGAATCACGCGACGCACGAACGCGGACGGCGCTGCGGCCCTACTTTCTTCATGGAGTGTTTGCACAAGTGATTCAAATGCTTCCACTTTCGCACGCACTGCAGGCGTCAAACCATCTTTCTTTCCTGCGGCAATTTTAGCGACCGTTACTTTTCCGATGCCGCGCGGCGGAGATTGCACTGCTCGTACACGGTCGCTTTCGCGGGTAGGCTCTAGCGCAAGCCTGACCCATGCAAGTACATCCTTCACCTCTTTGCGGTCGAGAAAGCGCGTACCAAGAAGCCGGTACGGGATGCCCGCAGCGAGAAACGCTTCTTCAAGTGCACGCGACTGAAAGTTCGTACGGTACAGGACCGCAATCTCTTCGGGAGGAATACCCTGACCCATAAACTCTCGCACGCTCATAGTGACACCTCGTGCTTCAAGTTCAGCCGAGTCCGATACATCAAGTCGAATAGGGTGTCCATCCGCATTGTCTGTGACGGAGCGCTTCTCTTTCCTATTCCTATTCTTCTCGATGATGGCATTACTCGCAGTCACAATAGTCTTCGTTGAGCGGTAATTGTGTTCAAGCACAATCGTTTTTGCTTCAGGGTAGGTTTCTTCAAATGCGAGTAAGTTTTCAATGGTTGCACCGCGCCAGGTGTAAATTGTTTGATCTATATCTCCCACGACAAACAAATTTTTATGTGGAGCGGCAAGCAAGTTAGAAAGACGACCCTGTAGTTCGTTGGTGTCTTGGTACTCATCCACATGAATGTAGGAGAAACGGTCCTGTGCACGTTTGCGGACTTCGGGATACTCTTCAAGCAGACGAACTGGTTTGACGATGAGGTCGTCGAAATCAAGAGCCTTCTCTTTTTTCAAAACATTTTCATAGTGACGCCACGCTTCGCTTGTGATGCGAGAACGAAAACTGTCCCGTCCAAATTTCGCTCGGTACTCTTCTTCGGTGTGCCCCTCCCCTTTTGCTTTGCTGATACGCGAGAGTATAAATCGTGGTGAGATTTCTTTCGGGTCTATTTCTAGAATCTTGAGCGCCTCTTTGATGGCGCGTTCTGAATCATCCCGGTCGTACACGCTGAAGTATCGCGGCACGCCCATCACTGAGCCGTAGTTCTGAAGCAGGTCGCGCCCGAGCCCATGGAAGGTGGCGACGAACGGAAGCGGGCCGTCCTGAAGCAAGTTTCGAAGGCGCTCTTTCATCTCCCGGGCAGCTTTGTTTGTGAAGGTGACGGCAAGAATCCGCTCCGGAGGCGTCCCCTCCCGGATAAGGTGAAGGATGCGAGTGGTGAGGACTCGGGTTTTACCTGAGCCAGCTCCCGCCAGAATAGAAATAGGTCCCTCCGTCGTAAGGACCGCTTCTTTTTGTCTGTCGTTGAGTCCTTGGAGGTAATTCACTTGCCAACTATACCGTAAAATTGTTCTCAACAGGTGCTTTTTTAGGCGGTTGACCCTCCCTCCTCGGACGGTATACTGGCCAAGTTGATAGCTACGACTGAACGGTAGATACGGCTTATATAAGCCATATTTGATTACAGACGACACTCCAGAGTTCCCCTTCTTCCTTATATTGTCTTTCTATAAAACTTTCGCTTCGGTGCTTTGCCGATTGAATCGAAATGCATATCTCGCAAGCACCCTTACCACCCTTGTGGGAGCTCTCTCGCTAGCCTCATCGCTAGCGTTTCCTATTACAACCAACGCCTATTGGTTGCCTTGGACTATATCCTTTGCCGGAAATCCAGGGGGTGAACCACCTATCATTCACGATAGCAGCATTCCCCTCCTTCAGGCAGCAGTGAACTCGGACCCAAATCCAGAAAAGGGTGGGAGTGATATTCAACTCACCGAGGGCTCGGCGCTCATGGCCAACTCAGGCCCAGAAGGCACCCTTGCCGACATTGATATGACCTCATCTGCCGGACAAATTACCACCTACGTGGTACGTCCGGGCGACACCATTTCCAACATCGCGAGGAATTTTGGTGTCTCCGCAAACACCATTTTGTGGGCTAACAACCTCACAACGAAGAGCAAGGTAACGCCAGGCACGACTCTCGTTATTCTTCCGGTCTCCGGTCTTCAACACAAAGTAACAAAGGGCGAAACCCTTGCTGGTATTGCGAAGAAATTTAAAGCAGACGCAGGCGACGTTGCTTCCTATAACGGCCTCTCTGTCGGAGACGGCCTTACCGTTGGTGACATTCTCATAATTCCTGGAGGCGAACTCTCCGTTGCTTCAAGTAAAACGGCAACGAGCGGTAAGACCAAAACCAACATTAAACAAGGTGGTGGGCTCGTCAGTATTTTGAAGAATCCCTACCGTGGTGGAAGTGGTGCTGAAATAGATGGTTACTACACGAACCCCGTACCGGGCGGACTCCTCACCCAAGGCATCCATGGCTGGAACGGTGTTGATCTCGGTGCGCCTGCAGGTACACCGGTGTACGCAGCGGCAGGCGGAACGGTTATCGTCTCACGCGTCGGCGGATGGAACGGTGGTTACGGTAACTACATTGTTATCGATCATGGCAATGGAACCCAGACACTCTACTCCCATCTTTCAAGTGATAATGTTTCGGTAGGACAAACGGTTTCTCGTGCCGCAGCTATTGGTGCCGTAGGACACACCGGTGAAGCGACCGGAAACCATCTCCACTTTGAGGTTCGTGGTGCGCGGAATCCATTTGCGGGATGTACGGCCATGACCCACTGCTCTCCGAAGTAAAAATCCCCTCGCATGAGGGGATTTTTATTCAAACCCAAACAACCCACGTGGCCGATACTGCAACGCTTCAAGAATATGAGATGGCTCAACCTTCTCGCTACCCGCGAGGTCCGCAATTGTGCGGGCGACCCGCATCACTCGGTGATACGCACGCGGAGAAAGCTGTAATTTTGTTGCCGCAGATAGAAGCGTACTCCGGGCTCCGTCCGTAAATGCTCCAACTTTGTCTAATTCTTTTGCTGAAAGCAATGCGTTGCTCATGGAGTCACTTCCATGACGCTTTCGCGCAAGCTTTCGTGCGGAAAGCACCCGCTTACGTACGGTAACGGAGGATTCTCCTTCAGTTAAGCTCGCCAAATCTTCATGTGCTACGTGTGGCACCTCAACCCACAAATCAAGACGGTCAGCGATAGGTCGTGAAATCTTTCGTGCTTGCTTGCGGGCAGCCCTCACCGCAACGTCACTATCAGCTGAAAGCGTGTCTGCAGGATTCATCGCCGCAACGAGCATACTGTCTGCCGGAAAGGTGATGGTTGCACGTGCGCGCGACACGGTGACCACCTTGTCTTCCAGTGGCTGACGCAGTGCCTCAAGGGTGCGCGCATCAAATTCCGGAAACTCATCGAGAAATAAAACCCCTTTGTGTGCGAGGGTTACTTCACCGGCACGTGGATACGCTCCCCCACCCACCATCGCCGTATGGGAAATCGTGTGATGCGGCGAACGAAACGGCGGATGGCGCACGGGCCCATCTGAAAGGGTGCCTGCTGTTGAATGGATAGCAGTAACCTCAAGCACCTCGTCCTCGGTTAAGGGTGGCAAGATACCGGAAAGTGCACGCGCAAGCATCGTCTTTCCGGTTCCAGGTGGTCCATACAACACGAGGTTATGCCGTCCGGCTGCTGCTATTTCAAGCGCACGCTTCGCACTCTCCTGCCCTTTTATCTCAGCAAGGTTCAGTACAATCGGTGCCTCTTCAGTTACCACAGTACGCTCTTTTTCTTCCAAAAGCTTATCGCCTTTCAAATGGGCAACGAGCGCGCTAAGGGTCTCTGGCGCGTACACGCGAATGCCCTGTGCAAGAAGTGCTTCGTGTACATTTCCAGGCGGTACAAAGACACTCGTATAACCGGCACCTTTCGCTGCAACCACTTGAGGTAATACACCGCGCACCGTGCGTAGCTTTCCATCAAGAGAGAGTTCTCCACAAAACAAAACGGGTTCTTTCGGAATAGATAGTTCCCCGGCAGCGGCAAGGTAGCAAAGCGCGAGCGCGACATCATAGTGCGAACCCTCTTTTTTCAAGTCCGCAGGAGAAAGCGAGAGTACAATACGCCGGTTCTCTGCTTTCGGAGATTTAAATCCACTGTGACGAATCGCAGCTGCAATACGGTCCCGAGCTTCTTCAACAGCTTTATCTGCAAGACCGACTATGGAAAAGGAGTGAAGACCCCGCGTAAGGTCAGCCTCTATCGTTACGAGCTCCGCCTTCGCGCCAACAGGCTGGGCCGCGTACAAGGAACCATACCCATGGGTTTCAATCTTGCGAGCGGTGGGAGAAGCGGCCACGGCTCAATTGTACACCGGGACGGTTACAGGTGTGCCTTACACGTTGTGGCAGCAGGGTCTGCGTTAAGGCGCTCCCCTTCAATCTTTTCACCACAAACACTACACGTTCCGTAGGTCCCTTCTTCAATACGTACAAGCGCAGCGAGTACGTTGTTGTAGCGAATCTCCAGATCCTTCAGAATTGCGGTATTTTCTTCAAATCCTTCAATCAAGTCGGCCGCATCATTTGGGTCAGCCTCCTTCCCGGTTTCGCTTGGCACTGCTTCCCAGTCAGTTGGGTTAGAGGGATTTCGTCTGCCAATACTCGCAAGCTCTGTTTCCAGTCTAGTCTTCTCTTCGGTCAGCACGGTTTTGAAATGTGACGTGTCGTTCATGAGGGCTACTGTAGCATTCCTAGAAACAAAAATCCTACTGTTGCTTTGTGGCAGACAGGCGGTTTATGAGTTCAGCGAATGCAGATTCGTCTCGCGCAACGATAAGGGTGGATTTATCACGATATCCGTACAAGAAAATGGTGCGTCCCTGACTATCCTTGAGTGCTCGTACATCATGGTTGCTTGCGACTTCGTCTACGAACTGTGGAGGGCGAATAATCTGCACGGGTGCGGGAATAGTTTGTACGGTCGTTACCAGTTTTCCTTTTACAAAAGTTGTTGAGGTAGCGTAGGTAGGAAGCAGAGCCGCAGGAGGGTCATACGCTGGATAGAGTTGAGCGAGTTCTGTCTCCATCAGCCCCTCCCACGTGAGCATGCCGGCAAAGGTTCGTTCATAGGAAAGCACACGAAGGATGAAGAAAGGCCTGGTCTCAGCTCCTGCATGCACAATACCGACAGTACTCTCTGGAGCGATGTTACGAAGAAGGATGTCGGGTGCCGCAAGCTGGAGCGCACCAAAGAGTCTTCCTCCAGGAAGTGCAATATCCATAACTGGGTTACCTGCGCTTGTGGATGCCTGACTCAGGTAAAGTACTCGCACTTGTCCCACGCTAAGTGGCTGGCGAGCAGATTCATTCAAGGCTGCGATAAGCGTATCCCCCTCTCCTTTCACGGGTTGGCGGTCATCAGCAAAGACAAGCGATGAGACCACCGGACCAGCAAGCGGTACGCTAGCGTGGCTACGTACATAGGTGTAGGCGGCATAGGCTCCCCCACCGGCAAGCAGAATAAGCACAAAACTAAAAGCGACAAGGAGCGCATTCTTATGCTGTTTCACCGCTTGCGCGGGTTGTGTAGCAAGTTTTCCCGCATCTCCTTCAGCAGCTAGTACAGAGAAGGTAGAAGCTTGTTTAGTATCAATACGGTCTGAGAAATCAGAACTATAGGTATGTATCGGCGAGACGTTTTCGAGTGATACCGGAGTGGGAGCTGGCGCGGGTGGGACGAACTCTTGCGGAGCAACAGGAACCGGGACCGGTGGAGGTGGTGGTAAGTTAGGAAGCGGTGCTGGAGGCGGCGCAGGCTGCGGAACAACAGGCGGAGCAGGAACTGGTTCAGGAGTCACGGGAAGTGCACTGTTCGGGATAGAAGCAGCTAGTGGCGTGGGGGTGGGCATGGTCCCTGGCAAGAAGTCACCCTCTTGTACCGGATCATACTTCGCACGCGCGCGAAGCCGCTCAAGTACCTCGTCCCGTTCCACAGGCGCCGGTCCTCCTGCAATCGGCGTGCCAGGAATTACCGGAGCTTTTCCAGAAAGCGCCGCAACGTCCTTCGCGTAGGTACGAATATATGACTGGGTCGAATCATCGGCCATAGTATTCCTTAAAGTATAACCGCTCACTGCCGAGTAAAAGAAAAAACGCTACGCAAAACTGCGTAGCGTTTTTTCAAACAGTCCTACCCGCGATAGCCGATAAGAAATTTCTTGGGTTCATCACACATGTCGGTGAACGCATGAGCAGCCTCCTTCAGTTTTGCTGAAGAGGACTTTCCAAACGAAATGACCTCCACCTGACACCCTTCGTTCATATCTAAGTACTCAATAAGCGGAACAAAGTCGCCGTCGCCGGTTGCAAGAATAATGGTATCGAGCTTCGGCGCGAGCTTCACTGCGTCAATCGCGAGGCCGACGTCCCAGTCGGCTTTTTTTGCACCGTCAGAAAAGACCTGGAGGCCTTTTACTTTGGTTTCGATGCCGATTTTCGTGAGCGCTTCAAAGAAGGCACTCTCTTCCCCACTGTCGGTTGAGATAACGTAGGCAATAGAACGAACGAGTACGCGGTCACCGACTGCTTCCTCGAGCACCTTCTGGAAATTAACGCGTGACTTATAGAGATGCTTTGCACTGTGATAGAGATTCTGTGTGTCTATGAAAACCCCAACGCGTTGCGCCGGATGCTTAATAACTGCCATAAAAATAAAAAACTAATGTAATAAAATGGTAGCCCTTGCTACATGGTAGCACCTGCTTACAAAAACTTTAGAAACTAAGAGTTTTCAGAAAAGACTTAGATACAAGGCACTGAAGAAATAAATCTAGAGGCGTACTTGAAGTACGACGGAAGATTTATTTTGAACAGCAACTAAGTAGATGAGCTTTCTTAGAAGCTCTACTTCTTAAGGCCGAGTTTCTTGATAAGTGCGTTATACCCGCGCTTATCATTCTTCTCCAAATAACGGAGATGAGCACGTCGGTCTGCAACCATCTGAAGAAGACCACGGCGACTATGAAAATCTTTCTGGTTTTTCTTAAGATGCTTGGCTAGTTCATCAATTTTACGTGACAAAATACCAACCTGGACCTCAGGGGATCCAGTATCTGACTCGTGGCGCGCTGCATCCTTGATAACAGCGGTCTTTACTCGTTTTGTAAGCATTGGCAATACGTTACCACACCTTGATAAAAAGCGCAAGTGTTGCCTGGTCTACTCCCCCACCTGCCATTTACAAGTTGGTGAGCGTTTTGCGCACAATATCAGTGCTAAAATGAGACTATGGATGCCGAAACGCTTAAGCGACAATTCCTTGAACACACAGAAATCGAGCGCGGACGTGCCGTAAAGACGATTCAAAACTACGACCACTACCTCACGGTGTTGTTTCGGGAAATGAAGATAGCCAGTGTTATTGATATTACTGAGGAGAAGATTCGCGAATTCCGCTTGTGGTTGAATCGACAACCCGGAACAGGGAGCGACACCATGAAGCGCCGCACGCAAAACTACTATCTCATTGCACTACGTGCTTTTCTGAAATATCTCCGAAAACGAGGCATAGATGGCCTGAACCCTGAGCGTATTGAGCTTGCCAAAGTACCTGAACGCTCGCTTGACCTTATTACCGCGACCGAGCTTGAGCGCCTGATGGAAGCCCCAAAGAACGCTATGGAAAAGGAACAGAATCCTGAGAAGGCGCTTCGGTATGCCCGCGATACAGCCATTTTAGAGCTCCTTTTCTCCACGGGACTTCGTGTTTCTGAGCTCTGTGCACTTAATACCGACATAGATTTATCTCGAGACGAAATCTCGGTTCGCGGAAAAGGAGACAAAGTTCGGGTGGTATTCCTATCCCCTGCTTCAAAAGACGCAGTTCGTGCGTATCAGAAACTCCGCAAGGATATGGAGGAGGCCCTCTTTCTTGAGGGTAGACCTGATAAGCTCCATCGCATTACGCCCCGTGATATACAGCGCCACATTAAGACGTATGCGGCGCAGGCAGGCATCACCAGCAAGGTTACGCCCCACACGCTTCGGCACGTGTTCGCCACTGACTTGCTCAGTAATGGAGCTGATATTCGCTCAGTCCAGGCACTTCTGGGCCATGCCTCCATCACGACTACCCAGATTTATACGCACGTGACCGATGTGCACCTCCGAGAGGTACACAAACGTTTCCACTCACGACAAAAATAACCGCCGATCCAAGGACCGGCGGTAGAGAACAATCTATTTCTTTGATGATTTTGTTGCTTTCCTTCTCCATGTGGCTGAACCCGGTGCGAGTTCCTTTTGACAGTATTCAATGACAAATTTCGGACAATCACGAACGTTCTTCAGGAATTCACCATGGAGAGCAGTCGCGGCTGCCGTAAAAACTGCAAGAGAACTCATGCCGAACTCGCTTTGAAAACTGTCAAACAGAGCGTTTATCTCAGATGCCCGCCTTTTCTGGCTCCGGACAAGTCGTTTAGGAGGTTCTATTCCGAATACCTCTCGATATTGTCGTTTCGTCATTTTTCTTGCCATTTTTAATCTCCCGGCAACTCGCCGCATACTACATCTTCTTATATTCGTGTCTAGGCACCGTCTGTTAGAATGCGCTCATGCGTATTATGTCGTGGAATGTGAACGGTATTCGTGCCGCCCATAATAAAGGCAACTTCATGCCATTCATCAGGAAGTACAAGCCGGATATATTGTGTCTTCAAGAAACAAAAGCAGAGCAAGACCAATCCCCTCTTGACCTGCCTGACTACGAAGAATTCTGGAGTTCCTCTAAAAATAAAAAAGGCTATAGCGGAACGGCAATTTTCACAAAGATGACCCCGAACGATGTGTTCTACGGCATGCCGGAGGATCTTGCTACGAAGTTCGGACTCGCAAACGACGGCTATGGGGACCCGAATCAAGAAGGAAGAATTGTTGCCCTCGATATGTTTGATTTCTACGTTGTCTCCGTATATACGCCAAACGCGAAGGACGATTTATCCAGACTCACGCTTCGCCATGAGCACTGGGACCCTGCATTTCTTGCGTACATGAAGCGGCTTGAAGAGGAAAAACCCGTTATTTTCTGCGGCGACTTGAATGTAGCGCATACCGAAGACGACCTCGCCCGCCCAAAAGAAAACAAAGGATTAAAGGGATTTACTGATGAAGAACGCGAAGGAATTGATAACATCACGAATGCTGGTTTTGTTGATACTTTTCGGCTGTTTAAAAAAGGTAACGGCTTCTATACCTGGTGGAGTCATTGGGGTGGAGCACGAGAAAGAAATGTTGGCTGGCGGATTGACTATATCTTTGTATCAAAGAAATATGCAAAACATGTGAAGACCGCGGAGATATTTCCAGAAGCCCTCGGCTCTGACCACTGCCCCACCTCCATAACTCTTTAAGGACATTGTTATACACAGTATGTCCTTTACATTGTCCTATAAGATACTATGCTATCTCTTAGCGGGGGACAGTGTGCATACCGAGAGGCAGTCACACCGCTCCCGGACTTGAATGATCTTTGCGAGCTCTTTATATCAGGCGTATAGCGTGTAGGTAGGTCGTCCAACGTAATCGGGGCGTATCCCCTACTCATTCACTGGGTCCAATCTACCGTTCCACGTGAAAGCGCAAACCCTTTGATACCGATCCGATTTCACTCCTGAGTGTCACCCAATAAGCCCCAGCTCCTTTTAGACACTCAACCTGGATCGGTAGTCAAAAAAGAGGCCAGAAATAAGGACCATCCCTTGATGATCTTTATCTCTGGCCTCTTTCTATTTCACATAAAACCTAGGATACGTTGTGTTTACTGAGTATTTCCTTGATTTCTTGCTCCTCTTCTTGCTCCTTCCTCTTTTTTCCTGAATCACCAAGTTCTTTCAACTCCTCATCTCCCAGTTTTAATAGTTCCAGAACTCGATTTCCTAAGTAATCCTTAGTGTTGCTTTTAGGATTCTCAAGTACATCCTCTAGGAGTGTATGCAGGATATAGCCTATCTTTGGACCTGGTTCCACGTGAAAGGTCCCCATAAGGTCATTTCCGTCTAGTTTGAGCATTCCCACTGATATAGGGTCTCGTAGTGCCTGGTCTACCATTGCCTTGTACTTTCTGAATCTGAATGGCTGCTCCTTCGGTCGACCCGTACCAATTCGGTCACAAATCCTAAGATTGAGCAAATCTTCTATATTTTCATCACCAACGTTCTGAATCATGCGGCGAACGGCCGAAAGGGTGATTTGGTCAGGATCTGAAAAAAACATGTGCCAACGGACCAATTTACTCACCTTTTCAATAGTTTCACGTGAAAATTTAAGGTCTTCTAGTGCTTTTCGGGTTACACGTGAACCCACAACCTCATGGCCGTGAAAGGTCCAATCGTTCTTTTCGTCAGACCAGCGTCTTGTTTCCGGCTTAGATACATCATGGAAGAGGGCGGCGAGACGTATATCAAAAGGCCAGTCTTTGTCCGCTGCGTGCTGAAGCGAGCGCATAAGGTGGCCAAAAACGTCGTAACTATGGGCTTGATTTTGATCTATCCCGATACCGCGCACCAGGTCAGCAGATATATATTTCAGAATATCCAGCTGTTGTGCCAGTACGAGGGCCATCATGGGGTTCTTTGACTCCAGGATACGCACAAGCTCATCGCGAATCCTTTCACGTGAAATGTGCGAGAGATTCGGACCCTTCTCCAGAATCGCTGCTGCCGTATCCGTATCAAGCGCGAAGTTCAATTCCGCGACAAGTCGTACTGCACGCATAACGCGTAGAGCATCTTCTTCAAAACGCTCCGTAGCAATGCCCACGGTACGCAGTACTTTGGCCGAAATGTCCTTTTGTCCTTGATACGGGTCAACAATATGTCCTTTATCTTCATCAAGGGCGATAGCGTTTATGGTGAAGTCGCGGCGTGCAAGGTCACCCTCAAGACTGGTACCAAACTCAACAGCATCCGGACGACGCTTATCTGAGTATCCCGTTTCGGTACGATACGGTGTGACCTCTATAATTGAGAGGGTAGGGTCTTCGCTCTCTGTCTTCACGCCAACCGTACCAAAATCATTTTCGTAAAAAGAATCGGGGAATATTCGTTGAATATCTTCAGGCAATGCATTTGTCGTTATATCCCAGTCTTTAGGGGCTCGTTTGAGGAGAAGATCACGAACGCAACCACCCACTAAATAGGCCTCGAACCCTTCCTTACGGAGACCATCTGCTACAGTCTTCACTTCAACCGGAACGTCCATCTTCATGCTGAGAATACTATCATAATAAACAAGATATATGGACGTAATGATGGTATGCTAGTAACATGAATTCTAAGGTTCGAGAAAAGGAACTCGCTATCGCCTTGAGAAGGAAAGGCCTTACGTACAGAGAAATTCTCGAGCGAGTACCTGTTGCAAAGAGCTCAATCTCGCTTTGGCTTAAAGACTTTCCATTGACAACAAAAGAGAAGGAAATACTTAAGAAACGGAAAAATACGGACATGACAAGGTGGAGAGCCATGGCGGGAGCCGCGCTTAGTCAGAGAAGAGTTGAGAGAGACAAAGCACTTTTCCTCGTTGCTCGCGAAGAGTTCCAGACGGCAATTAGAGAGCCTTTATTTCAGGTTGGTATAGCCTTGTATTGGGCGGAGGGAGCAAAGAGAGCTAGTACGTTTAGTTTCATTAATTCTGATGTAGATATGACAATTCTTATGCTTGACTGGGTAAGAAAATATCTAGTTCTCGCAGACGAAAACCAAATACGAATGAGGGTCTTCACACACAAGGCATTCGAGCATGAGCACCATGAGGTATGGTGGTCGAAGCAATGCGGTATTCCACTCGATAGGTTTGGAAAGACTATCTTTAAATCACAAAACGGACTTATAGTTAAGAAAAGACCGAATTATAAGGGCTGCGTTCGAATAGAACTTGGCAAAGTAGCTCATATACGGAAAATGGCCTACTGGCAACAGATGCTCATTGAATACTACAAGAAACAAAGGTAATGTGTGCTAACTGCACCCGTAGCTCAGCGGATTAGAGCATCTCGCTTCGGACGAGAGGGTCGGGGGTTCGAGTCCCTCCGGGTGCACTAGAAAAAGGGCGAGTCCCTGTGATATAGTTCAGCGCGAAGCGGATATGGTTTAGTGGTAGAACGCGTCCTTGCCAAGGACGAGGCGGGAGTCCGATTCTCCCTATCCGCACTGTCGAGCAAAAGCACCCATGAGGGTGCTTTTGCGTTAAGGACAGTGCGGATAGAGTACGACGTCCAACGTCGTACGTGGAGAATCGGAAGGCGGAACGGGGTACCCATCCAACAGGATGGGTCGCGAGCCGGGGTCGCGGAATCTGCGAGTGACGACGAGCTCGTATCTGTGGCCGATAGTGTACTCACGGTCTCCCTGACATTTCTCCCGCACACCTAAAAATCCAAAAATATAGGTTTTTCAAGCCCACAACAGACATTTTCCTTTACTAAAAACAGGGGATAAAGCTGTTAACATGTGGATAAAGGACAATGGACAAAAAGAGCGATTTTGTGACCTGTTCGTAAACGAATAAGTAAATACAATGTATTTCTCTTGACCTCCACTAACGTCCTCTATACTTTAGCTATGGACATCTCTGGATTCAGTCGAAAAGAGATCGGAGCACTCGGAGAAAAGGTTGCCTGTGAGTATTTAAGGCGCAATGGTATGAAAATAGTGGCAAAAAATGTTGCTCGTAAAACGGGCGAGATTGATGTAATAGGAAAAGAGCACGACACGCTGCATTTCGTTGAAGTTAAAACAATTGTCTGTGAGGTGTTTCCGTCTGAAAGAAGTACTGACGACAGCTACGACCCATCAGCGAATTTACATGAGGCCAAAATACGGCGTGTGGCGCGCACGAGTGAATGGTACGTTGCATCTATTGATTGGGAGGGGGAATGGCAGGTGGACGGGGTCTTGGTATGGCTCCGAAAGGCCGATGGGAGGGCGCTTGTTCGGTATCTGCCGCAAATCCTATAAACCTGGTAGGATGCGTATAAGCGAGGTCGCTGTGCCCCTCGGGGCATGAGGCCTCGTTTGTTCGGTGCTTGCTGAGGGAATCCGGTCATGAAGTAGCTCATTTGTTTTCGAATACTGTGTCGGGGTGTCGTATACCGGTAGTACGCTTGCTTTGGGAGCAAGATGACGGAGTTCGATTCTCCGCACCCCGACAGAGTATTTGAATGAGTTCATGACCGGATCGACTCTTCGGGGAAGAGTCGGGTGACGAGTTCGATATTCAACCGCAAAGGCACTAATTGAAAGTATCTATTTAAACCCAATCGCCTTTGCGAGGAAGTTTCCGAGTTCTTGTATTTTCGTGCTGTACGAGTCGGTAGCATTCACCAGGCTCCCAGAGTCGTAGTACGTATCAAAGTCTCCACCCGTGGCAGCTTTGAAGCTTCTACGCATATGCGTCGGCGTGATGACTCGTAGTTCACGCGTACTTTCGTCACCCGACAATTCGCTTGTGGTGATAAGTCCGATAAGCGCTCCTGAAGTGCTTACCGCTGCACCACCAGACGAACCTTCCTGAGCTGCCTTACCTCCATATATCGCAAGCACATCTGAACTCGTGGTAGTGAATGTGTAGACGTCTTTAATCTTTCCATACACGAGTGTTGGGGCGAGATGCGACGTTACTTCACTTGTCGTGAGGTACTGCGCACCATAGGAACCGAGTGCAACCTTTTGTCCGACGATGCCAGGCGATGTAGAAACATGAATAGCAGGATAGCTTCCTGGAAGGGGAGCACCGGTCGCACTACTTGTTATCGCAAGGAGCGCAAAATCATTTTCTCCCGTTCCGGTAGGTTGCGAACTAATGAGCGTGGTTGAGTTACTGCGCACCCAGGGTTCAGAGATATACAGCAGCTTACCTTTGTAGGCATTTTTTGCTGGGTTACCGGTACGAATAGCGCAGGAGATAACATTCTTGCCGAGAGTCTGTTCAAGCAGCACTGCCTGAGCAACGTGCGCAACAGTGAGTACGATTCCCCTGGAATCAATAATCACCCCGGTACCGGACACTCCGCGAAGTTGACTTGTGTGCGAGGTGCAAAGAATATTCACGACTGAAAGAGAAACAGTATCAAGAAGCGCGTCACCGGTTGAGCTCGCGGGGACGGGTGTTGTGGTTGCTACTGGAGCAGACCCGTTAGGAGTTGGAGGCTTTTGCAGGGGAGTCGGTTTGGTTGGTGTTGCTACCTCTGGCTTCGCTTTCGTGACTATCGCCTCAAGCCCAGGAACGAGAGACTCTACGGTTGTGGTCGGTACCGTAAACACAGGTGTTGTGGTCGGTACAAACGAACGGCTCACCCCTCCGACAGGGGTGAGCTTACCTTGGTTCGTGAGGGTTGAAACCGTTACTGCATTTGCTCCGGTATTGAAGTAGGAAATGAAGAGGGCAAGAGCAAGGGCTCCAAACGCAGCCAAAACATGCTCAACGTGCTGTCGCATTCCCACATGCTACCGCGGGCGCTCTAAAAAGCCATTGGCTCGGGACTGGGCAGTAGCTGCCCTGATATGGTATTCTCCCTCCTAACGCGGGATTAGTTTAATGGTAGAACATCAGTTTTCCAAACTGAGAGCAGGAGTTCGATTCTCCTATCCCGCACATGTCAGTCTGACGGACATTTTGCCCTCTTGCGAAAAACACCCTTTTGTTGAGCCGTCCTCTGCGATCTCGTCCTTCAGGCCTCTCTTATTGAGACGTATGGAGAATAGGACTTTTTTTCTTGTCCAATCATCAAGAGGTTATTCGAATTTGTAGATTCTAACCCTACCAACCCACAAATATTCACCGATGGAACTAATACCTCAGTGACAGGGCCAACACAATAAATCAAGGATTTGAAAAAAATCACTTTGTGTTGTCATTTGAGTTTTGGCTATGGGTTTAACTTTAGACACATTGGTGTATCATTTCCACAGGATTCATGATTTTGGGGAGGATCTTATGCAAGCACCGATTATTGCTGCCATTGTTGGTGGATTGTTCGCCCTATTTGTAACTTTATTTGGCCATGCATATCTTACCTTTCTGCAGCTAAAGAAGGAGAAACACCTATCTTTGACGCTAGAAAGAAGACGTATATACAGTGAGCTGTGTGCAAGTCTAATGATTTCTTCATTCGACATGATTACAACTGACGAGGAGGGACCTGAGAACACAAGATTTCAGCGTCACGCGTGGGTTGCAGCAAATACAAAACAATTAAGTGATCTACAAGCAAAGATCAACGCTGCTTCGTTCTATGCAAGTGATTGTCTTAGAAAGGAGTTTGCTTTTTTGTCTGAGTTCCTGCACGTACTCATTATTGGAGGATCATATTCACGTGGCACGAAGGGAGACACAAGTGACGAGTTCCTGGAGAAACACTTGTATATTGAACATGACAAAACGATGGAGGATATATTTCAGGAGCCTTGGCAGCGTGCATTAAAATTAATGAAAAAAGAAGTTGGCCTCATTGATTGAGTAATATTAGGGGGCACCTTCGGGTGCCTCTTTCTTATGTCGAGGGACTTAGGGACTACAGGTACGTAATTCAAGTTTTTTGCTTTGGTTTACGCCCTTCCTTAGCTCCATTCTTATACTTGGTCTACGCAACGCTCACGATTGCTTTTTGTTCCCACAGGAGTATCGTTAAACCATGAGAGCTCGTACTTCACTCCTAGTAATAGCCAATGTTTTCTTCCTATTTCTTGCAGTCTTCTGTGCAGTTCCAACGGACGTTCAGGCGTATGTTTCGGTTAAAGGATATTACAAAGCCAACGGCACTTATGTAGCGCCCTATGTTCGCAGTAATCCAAATGGTCTGAAATACGATAATTACGGGTATAAACCTAGCCAAGGACTATATAATTCAACATATGGAACAAAAGGTGCAGCATGGGACACTCCGACCTACGTAACTGATCCCAACTATTACCAAGGTAAAGCTCTCTATGAACAGAGCAAAACAGTAGTAGGAAGCTCTTACTCAACATATTCGAAGATACCTGCAATTCACCCCGCAAGAAACGTGTCGTACGTGACAAGTGCCTGGGTATCGAACAACCCAAACACACCCTGCAACCAGGCAACACTGAGAGCAGCTGAACGTGCTGAATGCATCACGTACAGGGCGCTATTTAATTCATATAAGTGGAATGTCACAACAACTGAATTTGATAACATTCATTATCGATGGGATCCGGAATTAAATATGTCGTATATGTGTTCCGATGGATATTCGTTCCGCTATGACACTGCTACTGGGAAACCAAAAGAGCTGTGTTATCCAGATTTATAGTACTGACAAGGTCCTAAGAGCTACTTAGATAGTACTGTCTTCTAGGGATCTAGATTCAATAACGCTCATAATCTTCTCTATCACCTTAGTAGTCGGTAGATTCTTGTTCCTCGTATGAGTCTCGTTGATCTACATACTCCTGACAACCCTCTATGAACGAATTTGAGTTACCGTCGCAATCGCTGACGTCATTCTCTTCAGCCCATTCGTATCCAGCGGAATGTCCAGTTCCGTCGTCATATGGGTTTTCCGGCTCAGGAGCGTAATTTTCATTGACGTACGAGTCTTCGTATACGCCGTAATGATCACCAGAGACACTACCTCCTGAGGAATCGTCAGAGAATAAGGAATATGTGCCCCAGACAACTAGGCTCCAAAATGCCACCCCGACTATTATTTCCCAAGCCCCTTCTCCTCGTAGAGGTCTCATATTTATTTGAATAGCCAACTAAAGACTGACGCCCAGCGATTTTGGGATAGCCCATTTGACATGTTAGCTGGCAAGACTTTCGTCACTGCCGGAACTCTTTGTGTTTGATGATACTCAGCGCACTTCACCATAGAGGAATACCTAACGGAGCTGTTTCTCCAGCCATCATTACAGATGGCGCTCCCATCAGAGTCTGGACCAGCTGAACAGCTGACCCCACCATGACCAGAGCAAGCCCCGCTCGTGGCTAGTGCTAAAAGTGGAGAGGTAAGAAAGAGAACTGCAAGTAGACCTGCGCGGCGGACTGTGGGGTATACGCTACTTTGGAGGTTCCTGGACATACCAAAAGCATATACCTCAGGAGAGATTAAACAAATGAATCCCAGATGGGCGCTGAACAGGGACTTAGGGACTACAGGGACGTGATCCACTGCACATACACTCACCTTAATACCCAGAGTACTTCTTCCGCTTCGGCTTCTGCACTTCCTCCACCTCAGGCTCAAACATCTTCCGTATGCTCCTGAAGTCAGCCAGAATGACAGAGTAGCCTGGACTGAACCCAATGTCTTGAATGTCCTTTACGAGACGTTCCACCTCGGATCTGGTATCTTTATCCTCATTAGAAAAAGTTCTAACGTCCTCTACGAACCTGCACACTCTAGTGCTAGTTCAGGTGACCGAGGTGCCTAGCCCTTAACTGCTCGCTGCAGGTGTAAACTGAAGGCAGACATTACCAATAGCGACATTCGATATGGCAACGAAAAAACAAATCGGGACAGCAAAAAAGAATGTTCGCAAAGCGCAAGCGGCATGGAAAGGTATGACTAAACGCCAGCACGCGCTCGCACAGCCTGAAGGTCGCAATCGCAAAAAGCCGGGAACGACCGGCAAAGGCAAGTTTTATCATATCGAAATTCGTCCGAAGTCGGACTTTACCTCGTTTCGCACCCAGGATGTCGGAAAGAAAGGCGGGCTTGAGCGCATCGCGGGCCGCCGATCAAGCGGAAGCTGGGCGACCGCTACGTGGCTCATTTCGAAGGATAAGGCGCACTTAAGCGCGAAGGGAAAGCTTGTCGTTACCGACAAGAAAGATAAGGCATCGCTCGCCAAGGCAATCCGAGGAAGGGTTGTACATGTGAAGGGCGACATCTTTACTGCGCATCCGGCGAAGAATGTGCCGGAAGCATCTAAGCCGACGTCCGCGATGAGACGGGCACAGGCGGCGAATATCAAGAAGGCGCAAGCGGCGCGTAATAAAAAATAATATGAAAGGATTTGTAACCAACATCGAGCAGGTCACTCTTGAGAACGAGGACTTCCGCCGCGTCATCTATACCGCAAAGAACTGCCAACTCGTGCTCATGTCACTTCCTGCCGGAACGGATATCGGAGAAGAGGTGCACACCGTCGATCAGTTCCTACGTATTGAAGAGGGCGAGGGCCAAAGCATTCTCGATGGTGTTGATCGTTATCTAACGGACGGGTCCGTCATTGTGGTTCCCGCGGGCGTTCGCCATAACATCATCAATACCTCCAAGAGCGAAGCGCTCAAACTTTATTCCCTCTATGCGCCGCCGCACCACAAGGACGGCACCGTCCATGCGACGAAGGCCGACGCGGGAAAAGATAACGAGCACTTCGACGGCATCGTTACTGACGACATTGGGCAAGCATAGAACGCGGTCAAGTGTGTCGCATTTCTCGCTTTTCCGTTTTGGAGCCTAGACCGAGATGCCTCGACTTTGGTCTGGGGAATTTTCGCCAAGGAATCCTTGAAGTGCCTCACTCTACCCAGTTCGAGACTGAGGTGGGGTACAAAAAGAAAAGCCCCGCTCTAGAGCGGGGCTTTTCAGAGGAGACTGAATTACTTAACAGCGTCTTTAAGTGCCTTTGCAGCGCGGAACTTAGGAGTTCGGGTTGCGGCAATCTTAATGGTCTCTCCGGTGCGAGGGTTGCGTCCGGTGCGAGCTGGACGAGCCTTTGCCTGGAAAATACCAAGACCTGCGATTGATACTTCATCACCTGACTTAAGACCAGATGTGATTGATTCAATTACCGTCTCAACTGCACGATCAGCATCTGCCTTCGTGCCGCCAAGTACTTCCTGAACCTTCATTACGATATCTGCTTTGTTCATACGAGATAATTAGGGCTAATCCCTTTCGGGGCTTATACGAGCCCCGATTGAGGGCTACGCCAAAAAGTATAGGAAATGAGCCATTTTATGCAATAGGGCCAAAAAAACCTGTGGATAGTGGATTTTCTGAGTCCTCGCGAAAACTGATTTAACGGCCTACTTACTAGCTTTTAGCGAGCAAACTCAACAACGCGGTTTTCCCGAATCACATTCACTTTAATTTCTCCGGGGTATTTCAACTCCTTTTGTACGCGCTCCGCAATATCGCGCGCGAGTTTGTGCATAGCGAGGTCTGAGACCTTACCCGGGTTCACAAAGATACGAATTTCGCGCCCTGCTTGTATCGCATACGACTTTTCAACACCAGGGAAGCCAACTGCAATGCGCTCGAGATCACCGAGTCTCTCTAGATATCGCTCTACGGTGTCGCGTCTGGCACCCGGGCGGCCCGCAGAGATGGCATCTGCCACCTGCACAATGATGGACTCCGGTGTTTCGTACGGATACTCCTCATGATGTGACTGCATTGCCTGAATCACTTCCTTGGACACAGCAAATTTCTCAAGAATACGCCGCCCGATTTCTACATGGGTACCCTGCACTTCGTGGTCAACCGCCTTGCCAATGTCATGAAGCAAAGCACCGGCGCGTGCAACGTCAGCATCAGCACCGAGCTGGTCTGCGAGCATGCCGGCGATGTGCGCCATCTCTACCGAGTGCTGAAGTACGTTTTGTCCGTAGCTCGTGCGGAAGTAGAGGCGACCAAGGAGCGTCACGAGACGCGCATCAAGACCCACCACACCTACCTCGTACGCCGCTTCCTCACCTTTTTGCTTCACTATCTCGGCTACATCCTGACGGGCCTTCTCCACAATCTCCTCAATCTTCGTCGGTTGGATGCGTCCATCAGCAATGAGTTGCTCAAGCGCGATCTTTGCAATGTGACGACGCAGTGGATCAAACGAAGAAAGCGTGATCTTGTCGGGTGCGTCATCAATGAGCACATCCACACCCGTGGCGCGCTCAAATGCCTTAATGTTTCGGCCCTCTTTTCCAATAACCTTACCTTTCACCTCTTCTGAGGGGATGGCGACTGAAAGGGTAGTAACCTCACTGTTCACATTTGTTGCCATGCGGTGGATGGTGGAGAGGAGAATGGAGCGTGCCTTCTCTTCTAGCTGTGAGCGCCCGTGTGCCTCAAGTTTCTGCAGACGTGCGAGCAAGGATTCAGACTGGCTTTCTTCCAAATCTTTCATAAGTGCTTCGCGAGCCTCTTGCTCAGAAAGACGTCCAAGACGAACGAGTTCAAGCCTCCGCTCCTCACGGAGCTTCTCTGCTTCACGCTTCACATTTGCCGCTTCGTTCTCGCGATTACGCACATCTTCCGATTCTTCTGCCAGATTTCGCTCACGTTCATCGAGAAATTCCTCACGCTTTTCAAGACGTTCGGTAGCTTTCTTGAGGAGCTCAGCCTGTTCTTTGAGTGGCTGCTCCATTTCGTCTTCAAGACGTTCAGCACGCTCTTCGGCTTCCGCGAGAATCTTTGCAGCACGCTCTTTGGCATCAAGCATCTGCTGCTTGATTTCAAGTTCAAGTGACCCGCGTTGACCAAGTGCAATCAACAGTCGGAGCACATAGCCGACGGCAATTCCTGCGAGCCCTGAGAGGGCGAGAAGGCTTAATATTAATTTTATAGACATACGTTTTGTGCGTGAGTCCAAAGACCCCAGCTACTTTGTTGTTCGCTCCGGTACTCATTCACCGTATACGCACATACGGCTCATTTCGTTCCTCACTCACGCCTCGTATCTGAGGGCTTTTGAGCACACGCATTTAAATCAAATAGTGAAAAGAAGACCTGAAATCCATCGTAACTATCAGTCAGCCGTCTCGGTACGGACTCACAGTACCACAAAGGAAAAACGCCCGCTTGGCAGGCGTTTTTCGCTGTTTACGAGATCTACTTTACTTTGTAGACGACGTCCACAATCCCATACTTCTTCGCCTCCTCAGCCGTTAGGAAGAAATCACGGTCCACATCGCGTTCAATTTTCTCAAGTGGCTGGCCGGACTGCTTTGCGAGAATTTTATTCAAGCGATCGCGTAGCGAGAGGATGCGCTTCGCACTGATTTCAATATCAGCTGCCTGTCCTTCGGCACCACCATGTGGCTGATGAATCATGATGTCCGCGTTCGGAAGCGCAAAACGCTTTCCCTTAGCACCGGACGCAAGAATGATGGAGCCCATGGATGCCGCCATACCAACAGCAACCGTCGCGACGTCCGGCTTGATGTGATTCATGGCGTCAACAATGGCGAGCCCTGAGTGTACGTGCCCGCCGGGAGAATTCACGTAGAGGAAGATATCTTTCTTCGGGTCTTCGGCTTCAAGGAAGAGGAGTTGAGAAATGATGAGGTTGGCTACATCGTCATCAATACCACCGCCAAGAAACACAATGCGCTCACGAAGAAGGCGTGAGTAGATATCGTAGGCTCGCTCGCCGAACTGCGATTTCTCGATAACCATAGGAACAAGCATGGACGCGCTCGGAAGGGTAGTTTTTTTCATACGTAAGCAGTTAGTGAAGGCATAGTACCAAAAAAGCTAGGTTTGTGAAAAACACGCCTTGGTCCCAGGAATTTATTGCACTGCTGTCGGCACGGTGTTTCGGGCCTGTTGTTCAGCAAGGCGTTGGCCCCACACATAAAACGCACCAACGATAAGGAGAAAAACGATAAGCAGAATCGCGAGCACGCTGCCGGTAGAACTCTTTGGCGCAAAGTCTTCTTCATCCATAGGGAAAGTATATGCCTACCCTACGCACACGCGAAATGGTGGATATGAAAAAGCGCCAGCAAGGGTACTGTCGCTTTTTCAGAGAAGCAGGACTTACTTCTTAGTGCTATAGAGCTCGCACGCACGTGCAAAAGCCTGTTTCGCTACGTCCTTACCTTCAAATCCGTTAATCACTACTTCCTTATTTTGTAGTTGCTTGTAGGTACTGTAGAAATGTTCAACTTCTTTTAGAGTGTGCTTGTTCACATCAGCAAGGTCGTTCACTTCCTTCCAGCGTGGGTCGTCTACTGGTACCGCAATAACTTTATCGTCAGCATCTCCAGCATCAATCATGTGCATGATGGCGACCGGACGGGCACGTACCAAAATACCGGGCGCAAGCGGATAGCTGGTGAGCAAGATGACATCAAGCGCGTCCCCGTCATCCCAGAGTGTCTGAGGCACAAAGCCATAATCTACCGGGAACGCTTGAGTGGTATAGGAAACACGATCAAGCGCAATAAGACCTGTTTCCTTATCCACCTCGTACTTATTCATAGAGCCCTTGTTGATTTCAATGATGACGTTCATTTCGTCAGCGGTTCCCGGAGCAATATCGTGTAGCAAGTTCATGATAGGTGTATGTAAGCGATTAGTTAGGCTTCGTCGCGCGCGTCGTCCGCGTCAGCAATAGAGGCGTTGTCTTCATCTGATTTAGTGGATTCTGCTTCAGCAGAAAGGGTATTGTTTTCACTATCATCCTCGGTGACGATTGAATCTGACTCACCAGTGTCCACGCCAGCTTCCTTTGCAGGATCTGATTCCTCCGCTGCTTCAGCGATTTCAATTGCTATTTCGGCGTCCGCAATAGCCGCACCTGCAGCAGCAACGCGGGCTGATGCGGAAGACTCCTCAGGAGCAGCTTCAGCAACGTTACTTCCACCAACTGAATTAATATCAATATTCCAGCCGGTCAGTTTTGCAGAAAGGCGTACATTCTGTCCTCCACGACCAATCGCAAGAGATTGCTGGTCCTCAGACACGGTTACCTTTGCACGGTGGTCTGCTTCATCAAGCTCAACAGAGAGCACGGACGCAGGTGAAAGCGACTCCTTAATAAAGGAGGTAGGATCCTCAGACCATTCAATGATATCAATGCGCTCACCACCGAGCTCACTCATAACGGTAGATACACGTACACCACGCTGGCCCACAAGAGAACCAACCGGGTCCACATGTGCTTCAACGGATGCAATCGCAATTTTGGTGCGACTTCCTGGCTCACGCGCGAGACCCTTTACCTCGATTGCTCCCGAAGCAAGTTCCGGTGCCTCCATCTCAAAGAGTTTAATCACAAAGCGAGGATGACTACGAGAAAGGCGAAGATACACGCCACGGAATCCCTCATCTACGGCGTAGAGGTAGGCACGAATACGCTCACCGGGACGGTACCGCTCACCGGGAATCTGTTCCTCGTACGGGATGATACCGGTTGCACGTCCGAGGTCGATGAAGATGGCACCACGCTCAACGCGCTGTACGACACCGGAGACAATCTCACCCTTCTTGTGACCAAACTCATCAAGAATAGAAATCTTTTCTGCCTCGCGAATCTTTTGAATTACTACCTGCTTTGCGGTTTGGGCAGCAATGCGACCGAAGTCGTCCTGTGGTTCAAGAGGGAAGACAATCTCATCCCCAAGTGCAACATCGCGCTTAATGCGACGAGCGTCATCAATCAGCATGTGCTTCTCAGCGTCGTAGCGCGGAAGTTCACCTTCAGCTACTTCCTCTTCGCGGTCGTGGTGCGGATGAACGATTTCCTCCTCCTCACCTTCCTCCGGGAAGCGAACCATAGTGTCATCAACGACGGTCTTCACCTGCTCAAAGGTAACGGTACCGGAATTCATATCCAGTTTTCCACGAACAATTTGTCCGCGCTTTCCGTACTCCTTCTTATAGGCAGTCGCCATAGCGCTTTCAATAGCGTCTACCATGACTTCTTTTGTGATACCGCGCTCTTCAAACTCACCGAGCACTGAATTGATTGTCTTGAGGTCCAACATATGTCTGTATTTAATTGTTCGCACCAGGGATTGATTGCTCGCCCTTTAATAAGAAATGCCCGCTTCGCGGACATCTCGGATACCCATAACGTACCATATATAGGAGCACTTCGTCAATAAACACCAATGTGGTAGGGTGGCTCCAGAAAGGAGAGCACTCATGCCGAGGCTTTTTGTGAGCTGGGTGGACCGCTGTCCATCAAAACCTATCGAGTTTGGAAACACTACGCTCGACTATCACGATCCGAGTTCTGATAAAGATATCAAACTACTCCAGCTCACTATTGGGAATAGGCTGGAGAAGGAAGTAGGAGGGATTCATATTGTTACCATCCTGTGGTTTAAGCTATTGACTGAATAATTCTCCACGATTGCACCATATACGCGCCGCATCTTCTCGTGCGGCGCGTTATACTTTTAGCAAGCATCTTTCTATGCAAGTTTCAGAGACCGAACTAAAAACTTTTATTCTCGATTCCGGGCTTGTTCCACGCAAAGATGTGGAAGCGGCAGACGAGGAAGCCAAGAAACGAAATCAATCCATCGGTGACATTCTGGTGTCATCCGGCGCACTCACTCCAGACGCACTTCGTCGCATCAAGGCGTACGTGCTCGGTATCCCTTTCGTGAATCTAAAAGATAAGAAGATTGAGCTCGATGTGCTCTCCCTTATCCCGGAGCCAATCGCACGCACGCACAGCATTGTCGCGTTTCGTAAGGACGGCACGAACCTTGAAGTGGCGATGCTTGATACCCAGGACCTCCAAGCCATCGATTCAGTCAGAAAGAAGACCGGACTCAAGATTTTGCCTCGTCTTACGGACGACGACTCTCTCAAACACTCACTCCTTCAGTATCAAAAATCCCTTAAAGAGGAGTTTGGTGACCTCATTGCGACCGAGGCTGGCAGGATTAACCTAATAAAGGACGCGGACGGAGATGATGTCTCCGGTGAGGACCTAAAGAAAATGGCAGAAGACCTGCCAATTGTGCGTATTGTAGACACCCTCCTTCGTCACGCCATCATCCAGGATGCTTCCGATATTCATATTGAACCTATAGAGGAGGCAACGCTCGTGCGGTACCGCATCGACGGCATTCTCCACGACGCGATGACGCTCCCGAAGAATGCAGGTCCCGGCATCACCGCTCGTATTAAGGTGCTTGCAAACTTAAAGCTCGACGAGAAGCGTCTTCCCCAGGACGGACGTTTCAAGATGGAAACCGAGACCGACAAAGTGTCCTTCCGTGTCTCACTTCTCCCAACCTACTACGGAGAAAAAATCGTGATGCGTCTTTTGCGTGAGACCGGCGACGGGTTCTCCCTTGAAGGGCTCGGGTTCCACGGAGAAACTCTTGAGCGCATCCACTCCGCAACCAAACAAACGACGGGCATCATCCTCATCTCAGGACCAACGGGTTCCGGTAAAACCACGACCTTGTACACGGTGCTCGATATCTTGAATCGTCCGGACGTGAACATCTCCACGATTGAAGACCCGATTGAATATCAGATGAAGCGCGTGAACCAAACGCAGGTGAACCCAGCCATCGGCTTCACGTTTGCAAACGGACTACGCGCACTCCTTCGCCAGGACCCGAACGTCATCATGGTGGGAGAAATTCGTGATGGTGAGACTGCCTCGCTCGCGATTAATGCAGCACTCACCGGACATGTCGTACTTTCTACTATTCACACCAACTCCGCGAGTGGCGCCATTCCGCGTTTGATGGATATGGGCGTGGAACCCTTCCTCCTCGTGTCCACCCTGAAGCTGATTGTGGGACAGCGTCTCGTCCGTAGACTCTGTGACGACAAAGAAGCCTATACGCTTGATGATACGGAGCGTGCAAAAGTCGCAGCTGACGAGCATTTTGAAGCGGCGTTCGGTGCACTTAAAGAAGAAAAGCTCACCAAGGACGACATGAAGCTCGGAGCACTTCCGTTCTATCATCCCAAACCGTCTGCAGAGTGTGAGGACGGGTACAAGAGCCGACTCGGTATTCATGAAATCCTTGCCGTTTCTCCAACCATCAAGGATTTAATTCTCCACGGCGCGTCTCCCGACGATATTGAAAAGCAGGCACGCAAAGAAGGAATGCTCACGATGCTTGAAGACGGCATCTTCAAAGCCGCACGTGGCGTGACCTCACTTGAAGAAGTGCTTCGCGCCGTCAACGACGGGTAGGAGGACATCCTCACATTCCCAACTGCTTTGTTGTTCGCTCAGGTACTCGTTCACCGTATATGAATACGACTCACTTCATTCCTCACTCACGTCTCGCATTTAAAAACGTGAGAACGTCCTCATGCTACGATATTTGTAAATGAAATTCCGAGTCACGCTCAAGAGTGAGAATGGTTCTGAAGAGAAGCGGGTAATAGAGGCCGCGTCACGTTTCGCAGTATATGGAGAAGTAGAGAAAGAGGGTGCCACAGTGGTCTCTATTGAAGACGGAGAGGGGAGCACGATTGATTTTAAGAAACTCACCACCTTTAATATCGGCACCGGAGTGAAGTTTGAAGAGCGTATTGTCTTTACGAAAAACCTTTCAGCCATGCTTTCAGCAGGGCTTTCACTTTCTCGTGCACTCTCTGTTATTGAGCGTCAAACGCGCAACAAACGCTTGAAGGAGATTGTCGTGAGTCTCTCAGAAGAGGTGAAGAAAGGCTCTGCGTTCCACGAGGCGCTTGCCATGCATCCAAAGATCTTCACCAAGCTCTTTATTGCGATGACAAAAGCAGGAGATGAGTCCGGCACCGTTGCCGATGCACTGAAGATTGTGGCTCGACAGATGGAACGTTCCAACAACCTCAGCAAGAAGATCCGCGGCGCGATGATTTATCCGTGCATTATTCTCTCCGCCATCGTTATTATCGGTGTGCTGATGCTTATGTACGTGGTCCCAACGCTCTCCAATACCTTTAAGGAACTCGGTGTTGCACTTCCATTTGCGACACAGGTCATTGTGAATGCGTCCGACTTCATGGCCTCGCACGTGATTCTGGTGTTCATTATGCTCGGAGCATTCTTCGGCATCATTCTCCTCTTCACACGCTCAAAGGTTGGCTCACGCTTGATACTTGCCGCATCGCTCCACATGCCGGTGATTGGAGACCTCGTGCGCGAAACCATGAGCGCTCGCGCCGCTCGAACCATGTCCTCACTCCTTACGTCCGGAGTTGAAATGCTTACGGCTATTTCCATTACGGAAGAAGTGGTTGGAGACAATATCTTCGGAAAGGTAGTCGGAGAAGCTGCCGTACGTGTAAAAAAGGGTGAGGCACTTTCAGCTGCCTTCATGGCCTATCCAGATCTCTATCCCGTCTTTATCTCAGACATGATTGCCGTGGGTGAAGAAACCGGAAATGTCTCTAACATGCTTCTGCAGGTGGCTGAATACTACGAAACGGACGTGGAAGACCGCACGAAAGATTTATCCACAATCATTGAACCCATTCTCATGCTCGTCATCGGTGTTGCGGTCGGTATTTTTGCGGTTGCGATGATTACGCCGATTTACTCCCTCTCTTCAAAGATCTAAGGAGTGTGTTTAAAAATCCCAACTCCTTCGTTATCCACTGCTCTCAAAGATTCACCGTACTAAAGAGTAGGACTCGTCTTTTCCTTTGTGGGCGTCTCGGATTTGCGAATTTTTTAGCTCACACTCCACGTTTGCGTGCGGTATCATACGTGCATGGTTCCTTCTCGTTCCATTCGCGGTGTCACACTCGTAGATGCGATTGTTGGTTCTGCACTCGTTCTCGTTATTTTCCTTGCACTTGTGGGCCTCATGCGTGCCTCACTCCTCGTTGCTTCTCTCGCAAAAGTAAAAGCCGGCGCAACTGCCGTTGCAAACACGCAACTGGAGTATATTCGCTCACTTCCGTACGACTCAGTCGGAACCGTTGGTGGTATTCCTGCCGGCGAGATTGCTCAGTATTCAACTACTACCCAAAACTCCGTCGCCTACGGCCTAAAAACATTCATTGAGTATGTAGACGACCCTGCTGACGGAACTGATGCGGCTGACACAAACACCATCACCACGGACTACAAACAGGTAAAAGTCACGGTGAGTTATCTGGTGAAGGGACAACTCCGACAGGTTTCAATGGTCTCAAATTATGCTCCCCCTTCTATCGAAACGGCAACGAACGGAGGAACACTCAAGGTAATTGTAGTAAACGCAACCGGAGCGCCTGTCGCAGGTGCGCAGGTGCGCGTGGTAAATGCAAGTACGTCACCCACCATTGATGTCACGACGTTCTCTGACGTGCTTGGAGAAGTCTTGCTCGGGGGTGCCGCGACGTCCACACAGTATCAAGTATATGTCTCTAAAACTGGCTACTCCAGCGCTCAAACATATGCGCGGGATGGAACGAATCAGAATCCTAACCCGGGATATCTTACGGTAGTAAAGAACGCTACGACCGCGGGAACCTTTGCCATTGACGCGCTAGCCTCCTTTACGATGAATACTTATTTCCCAATTGCAGCAACCACCACACTTGACGCATTTAACGATACTTCACTACTCGCGAGTCAGACAAATACGCAGATAAATGCAAGTGAGCTAACCTTGTTGGATAACGGCGCAACGGGGTACTCCTTAAGTGGTTCAGCTGATTCTGTTGCTATTTCGCCTCCACTTCTTGTGTCTTGGGTCGTTGCTTCAACCACCACTTCTTCGCCATCTGGGACACAAGCTCGCGTGAGAGTCTATGACGGAAGCGGATACCTCCTCCCCGATGCAGAAGTCCCGGGGAACAGCTCCGGTTTTGACGGACCGTCTATTGACCTGACACAGGTATCAACGACCTCCTATCCAACGTTGTCACTTCACGCTGACCTTTCCACAAACGCAACAACGACAACTCCCACAATTGCTTATTGGAGTATCACAGCTCTTGTAGGACCTACCCCTGCACCGAACGTCCCGTTCACGTTTACGGGAGCAAAAACCATTGGAACAACTGGAGCTGGAGCAGCCATTTACAAAACCGTCATCTCATCACTCACTTCTGGTCTGGGCACAATCACACTTTCTCCGGAATGGGATTCCTATCTACTTTCCGTTACAGGCTATGACGTAGTGGATGCCTGCTACGCGCCATCGTATGCGCTCTCGCCTGCGAGCGTGACCACAGCTTCTCTGTATATAGATACACAAACAGCTAACTCAATGCTTGTTGCGGTGCGCGACACCACGGGTGCGTATGTGAGTGGGGCATCAGTCACTCTGTCTCGCACTGGTTACTCAAGTACCGTCCAAACCTCATCCTGCGGTGCGGCGTACTTTGGAAGTATTACGGCAGATAATGCATACAGCGTACAAATTCAAAAGACAGGCTACACAACTACCACGTACACGAACGTAACGGTTGGCGGCCAGACGTTTTATTCAGCTTCTTTCCCGTAATATGCGTGACTCCACTCCGTCAGAGAACAAATCGCGAGGAATGCTAAAAAAACAAAAGCATTGTCTACCAGGATTCACTCTAGTTGAAATGATTGTCGTAATTTTTGTTACGGGTATTGTAGGGATTGCACTAAACTCTCTCATTGTAAATTTTTATCGCTCAAATGCGTACTTGCTTCAGCAAACTTCAGCAATTGACAGTGCTCATCGCGGACTTGAGACTTCCTTTGTTGATTTGCGTGAGGCATCGTATGGCGACGATGGTTCGTATCCAATTCTGTCAGCAGCAACCTCCTCAGTCATCTTTTTCAGCGACATTAACGGAGATGGTTCGGTTGAGAAAGTTCGCTTGTATCTACAAAGTGGTACTTTCTATCGCGGTGTTACTAACTCCACCTCGAGCCCACCGGTCTACACTGGGCAATCTGAAGCAACAACGACCATTGCGACGTACGTACGAAACGCCTCCAGCACACCACTCTTCAGGTATTACGGTGTAGATGGTATAGAACTCTCCGCGACAAGTACGGTAGATGTTTCAAAGATTAGTTCAGTATCAACCTCTGTCATGGTGGACCTCAATCCGCTTCGCGCACCTGATATCCTTACGCTACAAGCAACTGCCACTCTCAGAAACCTTCGACAATAATTATGCACACCTCACCCCGCGGATACCTTATGCTTATGGCCATTGTATTCGGCTCCATTTTTCTTGGTGTTGTTGGGGCTCTCAGTAGCTTTGTACTGACGGAAAATAAACTGCAAAGCAGTAACACTGATAAAAACAAAGGATTTGCAATTGCGGAAGCTGGTATTGAATACTACAAATGGCATCTCGCACACTTTCCAGCTGACTTACAGAATGGAACAGGGGTACCGGGACCGTACACTATTCCATATTACGACCCAGAAACGGGTGCGCAGACAGGAACAGTTACTCTTACCGTCACCGGGAACAGTTTGTGTGGGGGAGTAACTTCCATAGATCTAGAATCAAAAGGACAGTCTGTTGGGAGTACGAAAACGGCTACTATTTTTGCCCGTTATGCCAGGCCCACTGTTGCCGAATACGCATATGTCTTAAACAATACGGTCTGGGCAGGCGCAGATCGCATTATTAACGGCAAATACCACAGTAATGGAGGAATTCGCATGGACGGGACCGCAAACGCACCCGTGA
Source organism: Patescibacteria group bacterium (assembly GCA_038064495.1). Classification (GTDB taxonomy): domain Bacteria; phylum Patescibacteriota; class Minisyncoccia; order Phycocordibacterales; family Phycocordibacteraceae; genus C7867-001. The sequence goes on from JBBTSZ010000002.1 coordinate 60,347, forward strand.
CCAGTTCACTTTCAAGCTGGTCGTGTACGTCGTCCTACGGTTGTAGTCCAACTGCGACAAAAGACGGTGTTTGGGGAGCGGGACCAAACCAAAATCTCTGGAGCTTTCCTGTACCACAGATAGACTTCTCAGCAATTGCAGCGAATTTTACGACACTCCAAGCAACGGCACAGGCACAGGGTATTTATTATTCACGGTTTAGTTCTGGGAATGGGGGGGTCTCCTTCTACAAGGGCTACCACTTAGTCTTTAATAATGGTGGAACCGTAACGGTCTATAAAGTAACAAGCCAAAATATTCTTCAGGCTTGGCCAATTAACAATCCAAGCGCCTCAAGCCAGATTTCTGACTATACGAGCATCAAGAATGAAACCCTCGTTGGTACGTACACCATCCCTGCTGCTTGCCCACTTATTTATATTGAGGACCATGTGTGGATTGAAGGAGTCGTAAGTCAAAAAGTGACCGTGGTGGCAGCTGACGCGGTGCACTCTGGTGTCGTGCCCTACGTCGTGATTAAAGGAAATATCACCTATGCAACCAATAACGGAAGCTCAGGACTTACGGTAATTTCTCAGGGAGACGTGCTCATCAGTCCAAACTCACCGCAAAATATGAATCTGAACGGCATCTTTATTGCGCAGACCGGGGCGTTTGGTAGGAATCTGTACGCCTGTCCAAGTAGTTACGAGCCGAGAGGAACACTCACCATTCAAGGAACAACCGTTTCGTATAAACGAACAGGTACTCGTTGGGTGAACGGCTGTGGTTCGGGTAGTGATGCAGGGTACCAAAGTCGTATTGACTCCTATGACCGAAAACTAGCGACCGACCCACCTCCGTTTACTCCGTATACCTCAACCGACTTTAAATTCGTTGACTGGCGCCAAAAGTAAGAGTGGTATCATGTGCGCATGCTCATCGTCGCCAACTGGAAGGCCTTTGTAGAGACTAAAGACAAGGCGGGACGCCTTCTTGTGAGTGCAAAACGCATCAGCGCACAGCACCATCATGACATTGTGCTCGCGCCACCAGCACCCTTTCTCGGTCTCCTTGCGGGCACGAATCGTTCCAAAGTTGCATTTGCTGCGCAGGATGTTTCAGCTACGCTTGGCGGAGCGGAAACGGGTGAGGTTACGGCTCCCGTTCTCGCCGGATTCAAAGTAAGTCATGTCATTATTGGTCACTCGGAGCGTCGTGCACGTGGAGACACTGATGTAACTGTTCTTGAAAAAGTGCGACGAGCACTTGCACACGGCCTCACTCCAATCTTGTGCATTGGTGAAAAAACACGTGACGACGACGGGGCGTATCTGCAATTCCTACGGTCACAGCTCTCCGCCATCTACGAACCGCTGACTCTGAAAGAACGTCTCAAAATTATTGTTGCCTATGAACCTATTTGGGCTATCAATCATGATGCTGGCGAAGCCATCGGGCACGCTGACTTAACAGAAATGGTGCTCTATATCCGAAAGCTTCTAAGCGAGTATCTTCCTGGGAAGGGCTCAACTTCGGCGAAGATTTTGTATGGTGGTTCGGTTGAGACGGGGAATGCACGAGACCTTGCGGCAAGTTCCGGCATTGATGGGTTTCTTGTCGGCCACGCAAGTACTGATACCACGACGTTCACTGCCTTGTGTAAGGCAGTGTCCTAAGCGCTATGCGGAGCGTCCGCGACATACCTGAATATAAAAATGTACCTATCTTGGTACGTGCAGCACTGAACGTACCGGTCGCGGATGGCGTGGTCGTTGATACGTTCAGACTTCGTCAGGCACTGCCGACCATAGCGTATTTACAAGAGCGTGGAGCCAAAGTAATTTTACTCGGTCACGTTACCGGCACAGGAGCAGAATCTCTGAAGCCTATGTACGAAGTACTGAAGAAAATGCTTCCTGCTGTTGAGTTCTCACCAACCACTATTGGGAAAGAAGTGCGCGCGCTCGTGCGCGCCATGCGACCGGGAGATGTCCTCATGCTTGAGAATCTCCGCCGCTTTAAAGGAGAGGAATCAAATGACCTTGATTTTACAGCGTCACTTGCGGAACTTGCTGACGTATTTGTACAGGACGCCTTTGATGTATGTCATCGAGCACACGCATCCGTGGTAGGCCTTCCGAAGTTGCTTCCGTCGTACCTCGGACTGTTGGTAGAGAAAGAAGTTGAAGAATTATCAAAAGCGCTTTCTCCTAAACATCCCGCACTCGCGATAATTGCTGGCGCAAAATTCAGTACCAAGGAGCCAGTGCTCCATACACTTCTGTCGTCCTACGACCAGGTCTTCGTTGGCGGCGCGCTTGCGAATGACTTTCTTGAGGCTAAAGGATTTTTCGTTGCAGATTCACTCGTCTCGGGAGGAAATGAAACCGAGATGAAGAAATTGGCAGCACTACCAGAACTTCTGTTGCCAGAAGATGTCTATGTGGCAGAAAAGGAAGCTGCGCGCTCCGAGAGCAAAATTGTGAGTGTTTCTGACATCTCTGACCACACCGCGATTCTTGATGTGGGACCGAACAGTATTACATCACTCCTTCCGTATATTAAAAAAGCGAAAACCATACTATGGAACGGAACGCTCGGGCGGTACGAACATGGCTTTACCGAAGGAACGCGCCTTCTGGCTGAAGCCATTACCGAGAGTAACGCACACAGTATTCTTGGTGGGGGAGACACGGTAGCAGCACTTGATGCACTAGGGCTCACCAAAAAGTTCTCCTTTGTTTCTACCGGAGGTGGAGCGATGCTGGACTTCCTCGCTGAAGGAACCCTCCCTGGGCTTGAGGCGCTTACAAACTAAGAGCTCTCTTAATCCTTTCAGCAACACGCTCACGTTCTTCAAGACTTACCTCGGACCTCGGTTCAAAGGTAACTGGATCAGCATCAAAGAAGGGAATAAGGTGCACATGCAAATGGAATACCTTCTGACCCCCGGCAGGTTCATTGTTAATGATGATACGCATGCCTTCTGCCCCAACTCCTTCTCGTATAGCCGGAGCAATGCGTCGTGACGTCTCCATAGTCGCTCGCAAAGCTTCTGGGTCCGCATCAAAAAAGTTTCGCATGTGTTTCTTCGGAATCACAAGTGCGTGACCCGTACTATCTGGTGCGTTATTCAAAAAGGCATACGTATTCACGTCTTCAAAGAGTGGAACTGAAGGCACTTCGCGACTGATTATTTTGCAGAAGATGCAGTCATCCATATAGGCAAAGGATACTCTATTTTCTCATTCTGTTACAATTCTCTCCACCATGTACCCCCTCCACGACGCACTTACCGATGAACTTCGTCAAGAACTGAAAGCACACGACGACTTCACAGCAGGATTGCTCGCCCGTCGCGGTATACGAACAGGCGCCGAAGCGGAAACATTCCTCTCACCTTCCTACGAGGCGCACATCCATGACCCACTGCTCATCCTCAACCTGGAGAAGGCAGCGAAGCGTGTTGCGAGCGCACTTGATACGAACGAGAAAATTGCAGTGTGGAGTGACTACGACTGCGACGGAATACCGGGTGGCGTCATTCTGCATGATTTTCTTAAAAAGGTCGGCGCAAATTTTTGTAACTACATTCCGCATCGCCATAACGAAGGCTATGGTGTGAACATTCCAGGAATTGAACAATTGGCACGTGACGGGGTACAGCTCGTCATCACCGTAGATTCCGGCATCACCGACCTTGAAGCAGTTGCCCGCGCGAAAGAACTCGGCATGGATGTGATTGTGACTGACCACCATCTTCCGGGAGACATCCTACCGGACGCGTTTGCGGTCATTGATCCGAAACAACATGGTGAAACTTATCCGTTTCGTGAACTCTGCGGAGCAGGACTCGCCTGGAAGCTCGTATGCGCAGTACTCACCGTTGGTTTTACTGGGAGGGAAGCGATACCCGAAGGATGGGAAAAGTGGCTCCTTGATATGGCAGGGCTCGCAACGATTGCCGACATGGTGCCTCTTACGGGAGAGAACCGTGTTATCGCAAAGTACGGACTTCTCGTCATGCGCAAGTCTCCACGACTCGGTTTGAATAGACTCTGCAAAGTTGCCCGCGTAGACCAGCGAAAGATTACCGAGGATGACGTCGCGTTCATGATTGCTCCACGCGTGAACGCGGCGTCACGCATGGGTGACCCACGTGATGCGTTCACACTCCTCACTACTACAGACGAAACCATTGCCGATACACTCGCCAAGAAACTTGAGGCGGTGAATCGAAGTCGCAGGGCGGCAAGCGGTGCTATTACGCGCGCAGTGCATGAAAAACTCGCGCATCGAAAAGAAACAGAAGAAATACCGGAAGTCATTGTACTTGGGGATCCCGATTGGCGACCCGGTCTTCTCGGTCTGGTTGCAAGCGGTATCGCTGACGAATACGAACGGCCGGTATTCTTGTGGGGACGGGAAGGTTCACAAGTGTTGAAGGGATCGTGCCGTGGAGGCCCGGGCGGCCTACATGTGGTTGACCTCATGACGGCAGCGGGAGATGTCCTTTCTGAGTTTGGTGGTCATGCTGCCGCAGGAGGTTTCAGTCTACTTCCCGAAAACGTGTTTCAGCTTGAAGAAAGATTTATTCAAGCGTTCCACACACTCCCACCACCCGGGGGTGATGACCGCTTCAGTCGTGCAGACGCACATATCACCCCAAGTGAAGCGACTCGCGAACTTCTTTCGCGACTGACGCGCATGGCACCCTTTGGTATGAGCAATCCAAAACCGACCTTTGTGATGCGCGGGGTGCTACTACAGAAAGTCTCGTGGTTTGGAAAGTCTGAAGAACATCTGCGCATCACCATTACAAATGCCGTGGACGACTTTGATGAACATGCCATCGAGGCAATCGCATTTTATGCGACCCGGGAACTGGGCTCATCAGTTAAGTTGCTCACGGCAGGTTCCACAGCAACTATTTTGGCAACACTGGAGCAGGATTTGTTTACGAGGGGACAGCCGGTAAGGCTTCGCCTTGTCGCGATCACGTAGAGGCCCCTGAAAAGCGCCCATCTGGGTTGTTACTCGCTTCGCTCAAAGCTTCACTGTACCAGCGTGTACACCTCAGCTTTTCGCTCGCTCGTGTCTAGCATCTGAACACTTTTCAGCGACCTCTTACAAGCAAGGTTATACTGCACACATGCATTTCACACTCTACGCAGACGGAGGAGCGCGCGGTAACCCAGGGCCAGCGGGTGCAGGCGCCGTTGTGTTTGATTCCCTCGGTAAGCGCGTGGTTGAGGTAGCTGATTACCTCGGTGTTGCAACAAATAACATCGCCGAGTACGAAGCGATTCTGCGCGGACTTACCAAGCTCCAAGCGTCGTTTTCACAAGAACACCTCACCACTATGGAACTGACGATTCGTATGGATAGCAAACTCGTGATTGAACAGTTGAAAGGTAACTACAAAGTGAAGCATCCAAACCTCGTGCCACGGTATCTTGAGGTGAAGAATCTCATTGCACGAAATTTTACGAAGGTGCACTTTGAGCACGTTCCACGCGAAAAGAATAAGGACGCTGATGCGCTTGCCAACGAAGCGATGGACAAGGGTCGCTGACCCTCCGATTCATGCAGGACCTGCTCGCACTCCTTGCACTCATCAGTTTTGCACTCGGCGTTGCGTGCGCGTCAATAGTTATAGTTCCGCACGTGGGACTGTATTTTTTGCTTCTTCTTGCCCTCGTCTGCTTTGGGGCGTGGTTCTTTGCGCGAAAAGATTGGTATCTGATTCCTTCCCTCTTTCTCTTATTCCTTGCGTTTGGCATAGGGAGAGTCATGCTTACTCCACAAGAACTACCGCATACGTTTGAAGAACGAGTCGGAACAAAGGTAACGCTTGTTGGTACGATTGCGAGTGATCCTGATATTCGCGAGACGACCCAACGGATTACAGTCCGAATACAGGAGGGGAGTGAACACACCAAGGTCCTTGTCGTCACTGACCGATACACAGCGTTTTCCTATGGCGATCAGATTTCAGTTGAAGGTATGCTGACGCGACCGAAACCCTTTGAAACTGACGGAGGTCGGGAGTTTGCGTATGACCAGTTTCTCGCAAAGGACGGAATCTTTTCCATGATTAATTTCGCACGCGTTGAAAAGACGGGCATGACAGACTCACTGCTCATGCGCGGACAGCAACTTCTCTACGAGGGTAAACATCAGTTTGCTAAAGGACTTGAAGCGAGTCTTTCAGAACCACACGCAAGCCTTGCTGAGGGACTCCTTGCAGGAGGGAAACAAGGTCTCGGCAAATCTCTCCTTGATGCGTTCACCATAACGGGATTACTTCCCATCATCGTTCTTTCTGGCTACAACGTCATGATTGTCGCCGAAGCTATACTTATCGGCTTCTCGTTTTTGAGAAAGCGCCATGCGCTCGTCCTCGCAACGCTCACCATTATTTTGTTTATTCTCGCAGCCGGTGGAGGCTCGTCTGCAGTACGGGCAGGACTCATGGCTGGACTCGCACTCTTTGCACGCATGACCGGTCGCACCTACGACGCACTGCGAGCCCTCGCTGCCACGTTCGTCATCCTGCTTCTGTACAATCCACTTCTGCTTATCTACGATCCTGGATTTCAATTCTCATTTGCGGCAACTCTCGGTCTCATTGTCGCGTCCCCACTGTTTGGAAAAAGACTGCTCCGCATTCGCATGAAAAGTATTCGTGAAGTGCTTTCGACCACGCTTGCCGCACAACTCTTCGTGCTTCCGCTCCTTTTGTATCAAACGGGGAATCTTTCGCTCGTCGCGATTCCTGCAAACATACTCGTACTTCCGGTTATTCCCTTTGCCATGGCGTTCGCTGCAATCGCCGGCGTGGTCGGAATTCTCGTTCCACTAGCAGCTCCTTTCTTTGGACTACCAGCGTACGCACTCCTTTCATATGTCATCGGTGTTGCCGAGAGCGCCTCTCATATTCCATTTGCGCACGTCATCATCCCGCTCTTTTCTGCAGTTTTCCTGCTGGTCGCCTACAGCTTGATTGCTGTGCTCGTTGTTCGGTTACAAAAAAGCGCAGCCTCTACGGCTGCGCTCCCTACACCGTAAGCGCGCTCCTACGAGATTGCTTTTGTGTAGCGATTTTCAACTACAGACCAGTTTACATTTGAGAGAAATGCATCAACGTAGGTCATTTTTTCTGCTGGCACATAGTCCACCATGTAGGCGTGTTCCCACAAATCAACCGCAAGCAGAATAGGAAGTCCTGATAGTTGCCCAAGCTCGTGGTCGTTCACAAAAGCAGTGTGAAGGGTGCTTGCTGAAGGGTCACTGTAGACCACTACCCAGCCGATGCCGCGAGTGCCGGCAACCTCCTTACTATGTGCGAGAAAACCATCCCAGCTTCCATACTTCTCGTTCACGGCAGTTTGGAATGCATGGGTCGCTGTCGGCGGAGTATTGCCGCCCTCAAGCTGCTCAAAGTAGTACTCATGCATGCGCATACCATCAAACTCAAAGCCCAGACGACGTCTGAGTTCGTTAATGGCGTACGCATTTCCCTCAGCATCCATTTCTTTATACGAAGCAATTTTCTCCATAATCAGATTTACGTGCTTTACGTAGCCAGCATACAAAGCCAAATGAACTTCAATTTGCTTTGGTGAGAGTCCTTTGAGTTCAGGGAAGGTAAAGGTTCGCGTTGCGTAGATCATATAGAGATATCGTTATGTCACTACTATACTCCTTTTCGATAGAGGTTGTCGGACAAGCAAAAGAGGAGTATGAAAAGAGAGGAAAGGAGACGTGTCATGAAGTTAGCCACGTTAGTTCTTATTCGAACAAACAACGCGGTCCTACTTGGTAGGAAAAAGACCGGAGAAGTAGGGCGCGGACTCTTGAATGCGCCGGGTGGAAAACAGGAACCTGGTGAAACTCTCCGGGCATGTGCCGCTCGTGAGGTGAAAGAGGAGACAGGTCTCACCATTTCTTCCGCCCTCTTGAACGAAGCAGCAATACTTACCTGCTACACGAAGGACATTCCTGATTTCAGGGTCTATGTATACATGACGTTTGCGTATCGTGGTGAGCCAATTGAGACTTCGTCCATGGAACCTGCCTGGTATTCAACCCTGGCACTTCCCGTAGACGAGATGCATGAAGCCGACCGACACTGGTTCGTTCGTGCGTTGTCCGGTAAACGCTTTAATGCTCACATCATGTACAACGAACGAGGGAGCGGGTTCCGCAAAATCAAATTTGCTGCGTTTACTCCGTTTCCTCAATGAGCTTCGCTTCGGCGGAGCTCATTTGCGTATACTGAAGGCATGAGCGAGAGGAACGGAAGAGAAGGATTGTACTGGCTGTTTCTTATCGTGTTAGTTGTCTGTAACGTGTACGTATTTTTGGTCCTCTACACGCCTCCTACGCATACTCTCCGGGTTTCATTTTTGGATGTGGGCCAAGGCGACTCTATTTTGATACAGGGACCAACCGGCATACAAATGCTCGTGGATGGGGGTCCGGACCGCTCCGTACTGCGCGAGCTTTCGCACGAACTCCCACCGTGGGATAGGACTATCGATGTACTTGTGGAAACGCATCCTGACAAAGATCATATTGCTGGGCTGGGTGATGTGCTTGAGCGTTACCGCGTGAAGTACTTTCTCGAGTCGGGGATTCCAGACCGAACCAGTGTATCGCTTCATGTGAAGGACGACGTCACAAAAGAAAAAGGAATACAGCACATAACGGTAAAGCGAGGTATGCGCCTCAACCTTGGTGGGGGAGCCTACGCATATGTGCTCTTTCCGGACCGTGATGAATCCACTCAAACAGAAACCAACGACGGCTCAATCGTACTCCACGTGGTGTATGGAGCCACTTCATTCCTACTTACTGGAGATTTACCGAGCACGTACGAGGACTACCTGGTAGGACTCGATAGCCACGACGGGAATCTCACCAGTACGGTACTCAAGGCAGGTCATCACGGCTCAAAATATTCAACCGATAGTCTGTGGCTCGCTGCGGTCACCCCAAGCTACGTAGTCATTTCCGCAGGGAAAGATAATTCGTATGGGCATCCTGCACCGGAGACGCTCGCGCGAATTACCGATTACGGGAAAGCACAAATACTTTCAACGATTGATGTGGGCCGGATTGATTTTACGAGTAACGGCACAACGCTTATCTACAAGTAATTGACAGAGCGAGGCTTTGTTGTGTATTATTACAGGCGATTCGGTCTTTGGATAAGAGGAAATAGCATGAAGATACATGGCTTTGGACGGGTGCAGCCGGTAGCTCCGGTAGTGGCACCAGTGCGTCGGATATATGCAGGAGCTCCCGTTCGTCTGGCAAAAGAATATATTCTTGAGCGGCGGGACAGTCGGCGCGAGACGTTCCATGCACCACATGACGAGGGGGCAATAAAGACGGGGAAGCGAATTCTCGGGGTAGCCCAGAACGCCTCACCGGCAGCATTCCGTGCTGCCGGTGGAAAGTACATTCGTCTTTCCGACGATACGATCTTGTATCCAGCACACTAGAAAAAGGGCCGGCGGATGCGCCGGCCCTCAAACAAAAACGGCCCCGAGGGGCCGTTTTCTTTTCGCTAGATGATGCCGGCTTTCTTCAAAGTCGCGTGCGCCCCATTTTTCTTCAGGGTGCGCATACCAGCGGTGGAGACATCAATAAGGACGGTCGTACCGAGTTCAGCCACAAAAATACGCCGCTTCTGTAGATTGGCCTTCCGGCGGACTTTGCCCGTTGGGTTGAACTGCGTTGCACGGGTACGGTTAGAGTACCGCCCACCGATTTGGGTCGTCTTTCCAGTGATTGCGCATTCGCGAGCCATAGTGGGGCCATGCTAGCATGAGGCAGTCAGCTTATGCAACCCGATACCGCTCTCCAGATTCTCTATTTCGTTGTGCTCATTATTTCCATCATCATTCATGAGGTGGCTCATGGATATGCCGCAAACTCGCTTGGAGACCCAACGGCCAAACTCCTTGGACGGTTAACATTGAATCCGCTTCCGCATATTGATCCTATTGGCTCCATCATTGTGCCCTTGCTGTGTGTTATTTCTCCCGGGCACTTCTTTTTTGGCTGGGCAAAGCCGGTTCCGTACAACCCTCACAATTTACGTAATAAGCGGTGGGGTGAGGCAATTGTTGGTATTGCTGGCGTTGCCACGAACCTCATTATTGCGGTAGCGTTCGGACTCCTTGCGCGCTATGCGTACGCTTCAGGCATGGACACCTTTGGACAGGCAGCAAGCGTGATTGCACTCGTGAATCTATTCCTCGGCATGTTTAACTTGATTCCGATTCCACCCCTGGACGGGTTTACCGTACTGCGCGGCATATTGCCGTATCGCTATGCAATCGCCTTCCGTTCGTTTGAAGAGAAACTCCAGCAAGGAGGCCTCCTCATGCTCATTGGCTTTTTGTTCCTGTTCAGCTACGTCTTTGCCGGACCCTTCTCGCTGTTTGTTGAGTACCTCTTCCGGATTCTTATTGGTGTGTAATGAAAATATGAAAGTAACAAAGTATGGGCACGCCTGTGTATTGATTGAGCAGGGTACTGTTCGAATACTTATTGACCCAGGAATGTGGAGCTCAGTCCCTGCCCTTACAGAACTCGACGTAGTTCTGATTACGCACGAACATTTTGATCATATTGATATCGAGACCATTGAAACTCTTGTCGAACAAAACCCAAATGTAGTCATCTTTACCAATGACCAGGTAGGGAAAATCCTGAAAGAAAAGAAGCTCTCGTATACTCGATTACAAGACGGCGACACTACTGAGGTACAAGGTATCGTAGTACAGGGCATTGGTACCAAACACGATATTGTGTATGGTCCCTCATCTCCTTGTGAAAATACTGGCTACCTCATTAACAACGAATTCTTTTTTCCAGGCGACGCACTCTCAGTTGTTCCAACCACACAAGTCCGCGTTCTAGCACTACCGACAGGGGGGCCTTGGATGAAGTTCTCTGAAGCAATCGACTATGCGAAGAAACTCAAACCAGCCCTTGTCTTTCCCGTCCACGATGCCCTTTACACGGAAGAAGTGCGACGAGGACTCGTCCCAAGAGTTATCGGTACGCATTTGGAGTCAGCAGGGATTGTTTTCAAAGACTTGAAAGATACTGAGACAATAGAGGTATGAGAGAAGTGGAAGTAAAGGCGCATCTACGAAACAAAGAAGAGCTTCTAGGAAAGCTCACGGAGTCTGGGGCTGTGTTTGCAAAGTCCGTCACCCAGAACGATACGGTCTTTGTTCGAGACGCCTCCACAATGGAGAAGTTTCTCGGTAATGATTGCTTTCTTCGTATACGAGAAACACCAGAAAGCATTATCTTCACACTGAAATACCACCCGAACCGGACAGGAAATGGCAACGCGCTTGCCATGCCGCTTGAGCATGAACTAACCGTAAGTAACAAGAAAGAACTTGAGGAAATGCTTCGTCTCATGGGCTTTGTGCCGGCACTTGTCATCAACAAGACACGAGAGAGTTGTCACGTGGGAGATTTTGAAATCTGTGTTGATGAAGTGGAAGACCTAGGCTCATTTATTGAGGTGGAGCGACTCACTGAACATGAAGAAGAGGTTGAGCCTGTTATTAAGGACATGAAAGAATTTCTATGCTCACTCGGAGTTGCAGAAAGCGACATGGGTGTAAAACGGTACGATATTCAACTTCTTGAGAAACAATTCGGTACGAACTAAGTGCAGTTTTTAGAAAGAGGAGTACTATTGCCGACGGACCAGATTTCAAAAAAGGGGGAGAGAATAGGATGCAGTACCTCAGTAAGTTGCTCGTGCTCGTTGTTGCACTTGAGCCCTATGCACTCGCTCGTGGAGAGCCGGCAATATATCCGACCATGTCTGAAACGTCTGAATTGAAGACATTCCGCTTGAAGCCACGCGCTCCTCGTTCCGAGATGCCCGATACACGCGAGGCAGACGTCTCCGTTCCAACACCACGATTGAGTCGGGACCTGAAGAGTAAGGGTACAAAAGTGGTGGTTCTCTGGTACGACGAGTCAGAATGGGCTGACCCAGAGCACCCCTCCACGCTTTCAGCTGGAAGTGGCAAAGGCGGACTCCGCTTACGTCTCACGATTCCGCTTGAAGATAAATAGGCCAAAAAGCCAAGAAGGCCCGGAGCATGCTCCGGGCCTTTCATGTAGGCCCTGGTTGCTTTTCTTAAGGCATTCCTCTATAGTGAGCCAATCCCGCGGTGCGGGTTTTCATTTACGAATGGCAACAATTCAACAGCTTACAAAAAAGGCACGCAGCAATAAAACTCGAAAGAGTAAGGTTGTGGCTCTTGGTCGTGGCTTCAATGCGCTTAAAAACCGTCCGGAATACTATCCGGCTCCCTTTAAGCGCGGTGTGTGTGTCAAAGTAACCACGAAAACCCCCCGCAAACCAAACTCCGCTATTCGTAAGATTGCTCGTGTACGCCTCACGAACGGTATGGAAGTAACGGCCTACATTCCCGGAGAGGGACACAACCTCCAGGAGCACTCCGTGGTTCTTCTTCGCGGTGGTCGCGTGAAGGATATTGGTGTGCAATACACCGTAGTGCGCGGAAAGCTTGATACTGCTGGTATTGATAAGCGCCGTCGCGGTCGCTCTAAGTACGGTGCGAAAAAGCCTAAAGCGTAGTTTTTGATATGCGACATCCCGTAAAAAATAAATATCCTCGCCGCCCTGACTCTAAATACCAGTCAGATGCTATTTCTCGTTTCATCAACACGGTTATGTGGGATGGAAAGAAAGACACGGCAACCAAGGTGGTTTACGACGCACTCGAACTTTTGAAAAAAGGTGAGACTGAGCAGGACCCAATTGAACTCTTTGAGACCGCTATTCGTAACGTATCTCCACTTATGGAAGTGCGTTCTCGTCGTGTGGGTGGAGCTAACTATCAGGTGCCTCGTGAAGTCCCACAACAGCGCCGTACCTCGCTCGCGTACCGTTGGCTCATCAACGCAGCTCGCGCAAAGAAGGGGAAGCCTATGGCTGAGAAGCTTGCTGAGGAGATTCTCCTTGCAGTAAAGAACGAAGGTTCTGCTATCAAAAAGAAGGACGACATGCACCGCATGGCTGATGCCAATAAGGCATTTGCGCACTTCGCCTGGTAATCAAAGCTCGCCCTTACAAGGTAAAAGGCGCCACAGGGCGCCTTTTACATTTTCTGAATTATGTGTTAATATAATTACGGAAGAGCATCCTGCTCGAACGAATCATTGAAAGGGAGAATAGAATGTTACCTAGAAATCGTCGCCTAGCACTGGCTGAACCAAAGGTTAAGCCAACCGTGCTCCATTGCGGAGTTAGTGCAACAACTCTGTACGACATGAATGATGAACCAGACTCTGAGCTCCTTCTTGGAGAGGAGTTCCATGTTGTGAGTATCGAAGGTGACAAATGTTGGGGATTTGCTCCGACAACACTCATGCCGGGATATGTGATGGTTGCATCTTTGACCGACACTCACGTGGTGCATTCGCACCGCATCATCACGCCGTCAGCCATTGTTCGAGAACAACCACTGGCGAGAAGCAAGGAACTCGATTTGCTCGGTATGAATTCGCTCATCACGGTCATTAACCACAAGGGAGACTTCCGCCAGATGATAGGTGGCGGTTGGGTTCGGGTGGCAGATACCCGTGAAGTCATGCGTGGCAAATACGACTGGGTTGCTCTTGCTGAGCAGCTTGTTGGGCTGGCCTATAAATGGGCCGGCCGGAATACGTCGCGCGCGAAAGAGGGTGGCATCGACTGTTCTGGACTCGTGAACATTGTTCGGCTTGCTGCGCATCGGGACCCGGTACCGCACAATGCTGGCCGTATGTTCACCGAACTCCTCGAGAAGAAACAAGCACAACTTGTTCTACCTGAAGGAGAAGCCTACATGCCGAGCATTCATGTCATCCAACGCGGTGACTTGGTGTTCTGGAAAGGGCATGTGGGAATCATGACGTCCGAATACGACATGATTCATGCGACCGTTGACTTCGGCAAGGTGGTGGCTGAACCGCTCAGGGAAGTCATCGGCCGTCGTCGTGAAAAGGGCAAGGGCGATGTCACCGGCATTCTCCGCTTCAAACGAAACAATGTTCTCTAACCTCGGGGCGCAGACAGAATGTCTGCGCCCTTTGCTTTTTCCTGACTTTTTCCGTATCTTGTACCTAACGCCTCGGCGGGCTTTTTAATTTACCAACGCCTCAAACAAGCATTTCGCTTACCAGTATCCTTATGCAACGTGATTATCCTCTAGAGAAAGTGCGCAACTTCGGTATCGTCGCCCACGTGGACGCCGGTAAAACCACCACGTCTGAGCGTGTGCTTTTCTACACGGGCTCCCAGCACAAAATTGGTGAGGTGCACGAAGGAGAGACCACGACCGACTGGATGGAGCAGGAGCGTGAGCGTGGTATCACAATCACCTCAGCCGCCATTACCTGTTTCTGGTCTAAAACCGAGGAGAAGGACAAGAAGGACATGTCCAAAAAGTATCGTTTCAATATTATCGATACTCCGGGACACATTGACTTCACGGCGGAAGTGAAACGCTCTATGCGCGTGCTTGATGGTGCCATCGTTGTGTTTGACGGTGTTGCTGGTGTTGAGCCACAGTCAGAAACCAACTGGCGTTACGCTGACGAAGCGAATGTGCCTCGTGTGTGTTTCATCAATAAGCTCGACCGTACCGGAGCGTCCTTTGAGGACTCCTATAAATCCATTCTTGATCGCCTTTCTAAGAAGGCAGTACGTGCACAAATTCCTATGGGAGCAGAGGGTGACTTTGAAGGCGTGATTGATCTCCTTGCCATGAAGGCTTACACCTTCAGTGGGAACATGGGTGAAGACGTTACAGAAGGGGAAGTGCCGGAAAAGTATGTTGAGGAAGCTAAGAAGTACCGCGCAGAACTCGTCGAGCGCATTGTGGAGCATGATGAAACGCAAATGAACGCCTTCTTTGAAGGAAACGAGCCATCGCTTGCAGAGCTTAAGCAGACCCTCCGTAAGGCGGTTATTGCAAACGAAATCTTCCCGGTGTACACCGGTTCAGCGTTGAAGAATAAGGGCGTACAGCTCGTACTTGATGCCGTGGTTGATTATCTTCCAAGCCCAGTGGACCTAAAACCAGTAAAAGGAACAAATCCAAAGACCGGAGAAGAAGTAGAACGAAAGCCCTCAGACTCAGAACCGTTCACCGCGCTCGCCTTTAAGCTTCAGACTGACCCATTCGTGGGAGCACTCACATTCTTCCGCGTGTACTCAGGAACCGTTACTGCTGGTTCCTATATTTACAATGCAAACACCGGAACGAAGGAGCGCGTTGGACGTATCGTTCGTCTGCAGGCTGATAAGCGTGAAGAAGTAGAGCAGGTATTCACGGGAGAAATTGCGGCACTCGTCGGTTTGAAAGACACGAAGACCTCTCACACGCTCTGTGACGAAGCGAATCCAATCATTCTTGAGGAGATTAAATTCCCTGAACCCGTGGTATCCCTTCGTATTGAACCAAAGACCAAGGCCGACCAGGAGAAAATGGGTATGGCACTTCGTAAGCTTTCTGACGAAGACCCAACCTTCAAGATTTCAAGTGATGAAGAGACGGGTGAGACCATCATGGCGGGTATGGGTGAGCTTCATCTTGAAATTCTCGTTGACCGCATGAAGCGCGAGTTTAATGTGGAGGCGAATGTTGGTAAGCCACAGGTAGCGTACCGCGAAACCATCATGGGAAATGCTGATGTGGAGAATAAGTACATCAAACAGACGGGAGGTAAGGGTCAGTATGGTCACGTGAAGATTAAGGTTAAGCACCTTGAGCCGATAGACCCAGAAGCGAAGGTTCCAAAGAACGTTACCCGCGAGGACCACTTTGAATTCATCAACAACATTAAGGGAGGTGTTATTCCGTCTGAGTACTTCAACCCAATTGAAAAGGGTATTCGTGAGGCTATGAATCGCGGTATTCTTGCTGGCTACCCAATGGTGGATGTGTCCGTTGACCTCTACGATGGTTCCTTCCACGAAGTGGACTCATCTGAAATCGCCTTCAAAATTGCAGCATCCCAGGCCTTCCAGGAAGCGGCTAAGCAGGCAAGGCCGGTTATTCTTGAGCCAATCATGAACGTTGAGGTGGTTATTCCTGAGCAGTTCATGGGTGACATCACTGGTTCACTCTCCGGAAAGCGCGGCGCTATTGAAGGCATGGAAGACCGCGGTATGAACAAGGCGGTACACGCCAAGGTCCCTCTTTCTGAAATGTTTGGTTACACCACGAGCCTCCGCTCCATGACCGAAGGACGTGGTTCCATGACCATGGAGTTTGACCACTACGAGGTGGTGCCAACGAACGTCGCAACCGACATTATTGCAAGTAGGAAATAGAGATCCTCTCTACTCTAGTGAACAAAAGCGCCTAACGGCGCTTTTGTTGTAGGTGTAGAAGTCACCTGCTTGACGATAGCGAAAGAGACTTGATAATAAGCGCATAGCTATAAGAAATCTCGCATGTTTGAAACCCCTTTTAAGAAAAGTGTCCCTACAGAAGAGGCCCCAGCACCTTGGGAACCATCGAACACGGAACTCGCGGTGATGTGCCAGCTTACTGGTACGGACGTACACGCAACTCTCCCTGAGATTCGACAGGCTCTCCGGAAGTCTATTGAAATGGACAAGCAACACTGGGAGAATGCTGAGGGTAAGAGCGCTTTCGACGGACTCGCACGTACCTTTCCAGACAATGCCACCGTAATTGAATGGGCTAGCAGGGAAGACTAAGAGATTCCTGACCGACGTTAAAAATAGCTACCGAAGGTAGCTATTTTGCTTGACCTTTCATTCTACGCCGTGTAACTTTACTTCTAACGCGAGTACGGCGCTCTTTTCAATGTTTTTCGGCCATAGGGACGAACAACTGCTGGAAAGGCGCTGCGCGGGGAACGCTTAGCGCCTTGGTCGTCTAGCCTCAGCTTCACAGCTGGAGCCGGACAGGCGCGGCAAAAGTTATTACTTTTAGCTACCAGTAATTTTACGCTTATGGCAGATGCATTTGATCGCAGCAAGCCGCACATGAACGTAGGAACCATCGGTCACGTGGACCATGGTAAGACCACGCTCACGGCTTCTATCCTCAATGTGCTCAATCTTAACTCCGCAGCAGGCTACAAGGCCCGCGCTGAGAAGGTTGAGAACATCGACAACGCTCCAGAAGAGAAAGCTCGTGGAATCACGATCGCTCTTCACCACTCTGAGTACGAGACACCGAATCGTCACTACGCTCACATTGACGCTCCGGGTCACGCTGACTACATCAAGAACATGATTACGGGTGCTGCCCAGATGGATGGTGCAGTACTTGTAGTCGCCGCGACCGACGGCGCAATGCCCCAGACGCGCGAGCACATCCTTCTTGCAAAGCAGGTGGGTGTACCTCGTCTCATTGTTTTCCTTAACAAAGTGGACATGGTTGATGATAAGGACATGGTGGATCTCGTTGAAGAGGAAATCCGCGACCTTCTCGCCAAGCAGGGCTTCGATAAGGACACTCCTGTCGTGAAGGGTTCTGGTCTCAAGGCGCTTGAGGCTACTGACGCTTCTGACGAATGGGCTCTTAAGGTAAAGGAACTCGTCGACACGATGGATTCTTACTTCCCAGACCCAGTTCGTGAGACGGACAAGCCGTTCCTTATGCCAATCGAGGACATCTTCTCAATTGAAGGACGCGGAACCGTCGTTACCGGCCGTATCGAACGAGGTATGGTCAAGGTAGGTGAAGAAGTTGAAATTGTCGGCCTTCAGCCAACAACCAAGACGACCATCACCGGTATTGAAATGTTCAACAAGCAGCTTCAGGAAGGACAGGCTGGCGACAACGCAGGTATCCTTCTTCGTGGAACGAAGAAGGAGGACGTGCATCGCGGTCAGGTGCTTGCGAAGACCGGTACGGTTACTCCGCACACTGACTTTGAAGCAGAGGTCTACATCCTTTCTAAGGATGAGGGTGGTCGTCACACACCATTCTTCTCTGGCTACAAGCCACAATTCTACATCCGAACAACGGACGTTACTGGAGAGGTAACGCTCGCTGAAGGAAAGGAAATGGTTATGCCAGGAGACACGGTTACCTTCAAGGTAAAGCTCACGGCACCTATCGCACTTGAGGACAATACCCGCTTCGCTATTCGCGAAGGAGGTAAGACCGTTGGTGCTGGTGTGGTGACGAAGATCACTGCGTAAAATAGCCTGCTACTATTACTCGTATGGCTACCACCGCGAAGAAAACAACGAAGAAAGCAGCAGCCGCTGAGGCTGCGGCTGAGCCCAAGCTTCGCATCCGTGTCCGAGCCTATGAGCATAAAATCCTCGATCTTTCGGTGAAGCAGATTATGGATACTGCGAATCGCTTTGATGCGAAAATCGTAGGACCCGTACCGCTTCCAACTGAGATAAAGCGATGGACCGTGAATCGCTCAACGTTCGTCCACAAAGACGCGCGCGAGCAGTTTGAGATGCGCATTCACAAGCGACTCATTGATATTCTTTCTCCAAACCCAAAGGTTATTGAGGCTCTTACGAATCTCAATCTACCGTCGGGCGTCACGATTGATGTGAAGATGGTGTAAGGAAGTGCTTCCAAAAGTTCTCCACTGACTTTGTTATCGTTCGGAAAATATCTTTCACCGTACCAGCACGTACGACTCAAGATATTTTCCTCCGACGCCTCGTCATTGAAGTTTTTTGAAAACACTTAGTAAAGAAGAAACAAAAGCAAAACCGCCCGAAAGGGCGGTTTTGCTTTTGACTTTTGTAATACCTTGTTGTATAAAGCCGTTGTGCAGCCAGGTCTGCAGAAAGGGTTTGAGATGTCTAATTTTTTGAAGTGGAGCACCAGCTTCACCATTCTGTACCTTATCGCTGTCGTGTTCGGATACCTCACCGGAGATCTCCTTCGTGGCATCGTTTTAGCTGTTCTCACAATCATCGGGTTAGCACTCACTGGTGCACTTGCGTGGCCGGAATTACACATCGGCTTCGCAAGCTGTTGCGGGGTGCTCGTCGCCAGATCGGCAACAGCTGCATTGAATCCTGTGCTGTCGCCGACTTCTCTCGAGATCGGTATTGGGGTCGCGTGCGCAATTGTGGGAAGCGTTTGTGGTTTTGTGGCGCTCTACCTTGCCTCGTTCAATCCTGTGAAGGCTGAAGACGAGAAGGGCTGGGACTGCTTTGCCGCGTCCTTGCCGTTCGGTGTCGGCACCATCCTCGGCGGGGCAATCCTTCTCTATCGGCGCTGGTACAAGCCGGCTACGGTCTGATCCAAGCAATCGAACTCAAACGGGCGCGGAGAAATCCGCGCCCGTTTTATTTTCCTCCGTCTAAAAGGCCGGCTTTACGTTATATAAAAGGCGGGACTTGCGTCCCGCCTTCGTCTTTGCGACGACCGCGTGTCGTCAGAGTGTTTCGGTGCTGAGCCAGCATTCGGAGCGAATGTCTGCCCAACCCTCGGATTGAATGTCACCACCCCATCCTTCGCGGATTCCGCCATGACCTTCGCTGATGCCGGCGCTTCCTCCATCTCCGATGAAAACACTACCACCGTCGGATCTTGTGGGACGCTTGGTCCCACCCCATCCTTCGCGCATGATTTTCTCCTTTCTGACCGCACAATCGGGTCTGTTCGAAGCATAGCACCAGAATTTGCATTTGGGAGGCACCACCTGTATAGTCCCTAAGTCGCTATGTACGAGCTTTTGGCTCGGACCAATGGCCGGGAGAGCTCTCTGGAGCTCCTAACCGCGCTGTTGTACAGCGCGATTTCTATTTTTACTGCATGAAATTTATCCTCGCCCGAAAAGGTCGCATGACTCAAGTCTTCGAAGAAGATGGTCGTGTTAATGCTGGAACCGTTCTTACGGTAGGCCAGAACATTGTCACGCAGGTGAAGAGTGCGACCACGGATGGCTACGGAGCGGTTCAGATTGGCTACGAGGTTCAGAAACTCGCGCGCGTGAACAAGCCTCAGGCAACGAAGGCATTTAAAGTACTCAAGGAATTCCGTACGGATACCCCAGAAGCGTTTACTGTCGGCAGTGAACTCACGATTGATACCTTCGCTGAAGGCGAGACCATTCAGGTTGCCGGTACCTCAAAGGGTAAGGGCTTCCAGGGTGTCGTGAAGCGTCATGGTTTCAAGGGAGGTCGACGTTCTCACGGCCAGAAGCACTCAGAGCGTGAGGCTGGTTCTATCGGCGGTGGTCCTGGACGTGCTGGTGGTCGCGTGACCCTCGGCATGAAGATGGCTGGGCGTATGGGTGGCGACCGTGTTACGGTAACGAATCTCAGGGTGCTCCGCGTTGACCCGGCAAACAGCCAGATAATTGTCTCTGGTGCGGTGCCAGGGGCAACCGGTGGCGTGGTCGAGATTGTCTCCTCGCCTCGTTCAAACTCCGGCGAAGCGGGCAAATCATAATTTTTGTACGTATGGCAACCCAACCTAAAAAGACCGTAGCCAAGAAGGCACCCGCAAAGAAAGTCGCAAAGAGCGAGGTAGTGAAGACTGCAACCCGCGCAGTGAAAGCAGAGGCTCCTACTGAAGTTTCCTCACACGAGGCGATTATCTACAGCGCTACAGGAGCAAAGGCCGGGACGATTGCACTTCCAGCTGAACTCTTTGGTGCATCCTGGAATGCCGACCTCGTCCACCAGGTAGTGGTTGGTATGCAGGCAAACGCTCGCCCAACGGTTGCTCACACGAAGTTCCGAGGAGAAGTGTCTGGAGGTGGTAAGAAGCCATGGAAGCAGAAGGGCACCGGACGCGCTCGTCATGGTTCTTCTCGTTCTCCGATTTGGAAGGGTGGAGGCGTGACGCATGGTCCACGCGCTGAGAAGGTGTACGCAGTGAAGATTAACCGCAAGATGCGTGTAGCTGCACTCGCTTCAGTGCTTTCTAAGAAGTTTAAGGACGGTGAAGTTATCTTCGTAGACTCATTTGCATTTACAGCACCAAAAACGAAGGACGCGATAACCTTCCTCAACATGCTTGCAAAGGCTTCAGGACAGGCAACCCTCGCAACGAAGCGCAAGAACGCAGCTATCATGGCGATGTCCACCAAGGACGAGACCACCGAGAAATCATTCCGCAACATCGGAAGCTTAATGACGGAGGAGGTGCGTAACCTAAACCCGCTTGATCTCGTCTCAAAGAAGTACCTCGTGATTGAGAAGCCGGCAGAATCCCTCGCTGTCCTTACGGCGCGCTTCGGTAAGTCTGCATAATAAATTCGTATGGCACTTTTTTCTAAATCAACTCCAAAGAAGACCGTAAAGAAAGCAGTAAAATCTACTGCACCTAAAGCGGCAAAGAAACCTCGCCTCGCTGACGCTCGGGCGAAGCGGGTCCCTGAAGATGGAAGCCTTGAGCGCATACTCATAGCACCATGGCTCTCAGAGAAGGCACTTATCGGCACTGAGCAGGGCGTGTACGTGTTCAAAGTTCCTGCGCGCGCAACAAAGACTCAAGTCATGGACGCCGTAAAGTCCATCTACAAGGTCACGCCTCGCCAGGTGCGCATGGTGAACCTGCCTGCAAAGAAGGTAAACCTTCGTACCCGCCGTGGTGAAGGAGCACGCGCTCGTCGTCACAAGGCGTATGTCTACCTCAAGAAGGGGGAGACTATTCAATTTGCCTAGTTCGTAATTACTACCCGTATGAAAAGCTACAAGCCAACAACCAAGTCTCGTCGTCACATGACTACCGTCACGTATCGTGGCGTCTTGTCTGGTGACAAGCCAATGAAGAGCTTGATGGCAAGCAAGAGTAATCGTGCAGGCCGCAACAATGCAGGACGCATCACCGTTCGTCACCAGGGTGGGGGTCACAAGCGTCGTCTTCGCGATGTGGATTTTAAGTACGACAAGAAGAACATTCCTGCACGCGTTGAGACCATTGAGTACGATCCGTATCGCACCGGCTTCATCGCTCGCGTGGTGTTCGCTGATGGAGAGCGTCGCTACGTGCTTGCGCCAAAGACCATGAAAGTGGGCGACACATTCCAAGTTTCTGAGAATGCACCACTTACAGCAGGTAACCGTCTTCCCCTTGGAAAGATTCCGTCTGGAACATTTGTCTACAACATTGAGATTCAAGCTGGAGCTGGAGCACGTCTTGCCCGCTCAGCTGGTAACTATGCTGAAGTGGTGGCACATGACGCAGGCTATGCTCAGCTCAAAATGCCTTCAACAGAAATCCGAAAGATTTCCGAACTCGCTTGGGCCTCTATCGGTTCCGTAAGTAACGAGGAACAGCGTCTCCAGAACTACGGAAAGGCAGGTAAGAGTCGTTGGAAGGGTATTCGCCCTACGGTTCGTGGTACGGCAATGAACCCAGTAGACCATCCACACGGAGGTGGTGAAGGTAAGCAGGGTCGTGGACTCCGTCGTGCAAAGAGCATGTGGGGTAAGCCAACCGGAAAGGGACAGAAGACCCGCACCCCGAAGAAATACTCAAACAAGTTTATTGTTTCTCGTCGCAAAGTCGGCAAGAAGCGCTAATAGATTTCTCACTAAAACCGCCCCATAAGGGCGGTTTTACATTTGTCATATCAGCCCGTACTCTAATTCAGGATAGTTGTACGAAACACGAAAGGAGGGTGCAATGTCACCATACACAAGTCGTAAGGCGCATATTGACTATGTGCCACTCGACGAACTTACTCGTGGATATTTAGAGCAAGCAGAGAAGGCGTGGACGAAAGTCTGTGCGCTTCCTGTTGAAACGTTGGAAACGTTTGGCTATGAGCCAGATGGACGACGAAGCGGTGTTGGATTTGAGGTGAAAACGTCTGGTACGAGTTTCGACCACAAGTACGATATGCACCTCACTTTGAAAACAATTCCGGATCAGCTTCTACAAGCGGACAAAGTGGATACAACCGGCACGTTCTTCAGGTTTATCTTGTTGGCTCAGTGTTTGCTTGAGTCCACGAAAGAGATGATTCATGCTTATGCAAAGTCTCTCGGCGATCCTCTCCTCGTTGAAGAAACGATGTGCTTGAAGGAGCGCTGGATGCTCAGATTTCTTTGGTATCCGCCAGGACTGCCAAGTGGAGAGGTTCTGGCCATGCCACACGCAGATAAGGGAGGCTTTACGCTTGATCTTATCAACGGGAACGGCCGGTTTGAGTACCTTGAATCACGTGAACCGCTCGTGTGGAGAGAAATGGAAAAGCATGAACATATGCTTCCTGTGCTCGCTGGCATCGGACTGCAAGAACTCACGAAGAGCGAAACAACAGCGGTCGCCCACCGAGTGATTGCAGACACGATTTCATGCAAAGAGGGTAGGGTGGCAGCGGTTATCTTCGTTGATTACCTGACCCGGAAGCATTTCAACAAGGCGGTCTACGGGTCACAGCAACTTCAGCCCCTTGGTTGGAATTACACCTGCACCCCGCAAGAATTCAGTACCTTCTTTGTTGAGTAACCTTCGGTCCGGACTTTTGTCCGGGCCATTTTTCTTAGTTCGTTTCAATATGTTTTGAAATAATCGTTTTGCCCGTTGCATCAAATACAAAATCTCCACGGACATTTTTACCCTTAAGAAAAAGTGGCAACCAGTGCGGGTCATCTATCCACATCTGCTTGTAGGGAATTGAGTCGGTTCGGTACCAAACGGGTTTCATTTCCTCACTTTCACTCGGTTCGCCCTTCCATATGTATGTTTCAAATATATGTACTTGAATATGGAGACCGCCTTCTCCTTTAAACTGAAACGTAAGTATTCCCCGCGGTGTGAGATCTTCAGGGAGCACACTGACTCCGATTTCCTCCTCGGCTTCGCGGATTACCGCTTCCTCAATTGTTTCTTCGCCTTCTACCTTTCCACCAACACCATTCCATTTCCCCTCACCAAACCCGCGTTTCTTCATCGCGAGCAGTAGTTCGTCAGGTTTGCTCCGGCGTAGAAAGAGAAGCGTCTGCTTCTTCATGGTTAGCGATAGCTCGCTCGTACGCTCGTACCGAGTTCTGAAAAGGGTATGGAGACCGTCTGCACACCGGCAGCGTAGGCAGCTACCTGGTAGGGAGGAAAGAGAAGCACGAGTGAGGTTCCATCGATGTACCAGTTCTGGAAGTTATCGGCGTCAGGAGTCGTACCTCGGTTCATATAGTCAACATCCACTTCTACACCCTGCATACCTTCCGTTTTGGCGATAATGGTCGGTAACTTCTTTCGAGAAATTGTTGAAAGCAGTTTCAAGTAGTCGGTTCCAGGAGCAAATACGTCTGTTAAATCAAGACCCTCACCCGTTTTTGAGTTGAAGGTGAAACTTCTAAAGTATGCATTTGGGTGAGCGCCAAGCGTGTCTTGATACATTGTGTAGAGGTAGGAAAGAGTAGTTCCACCACGTTTTAGCACATACGTAATTTCAAGAGATTCTTTCCGTCCTTGGTCAAATCCAAGCATGGATATGTCTTCAGCCGTGAGGTGGTCAAAATTACCCTGCTCCTTAAAAGCGGAAATGGTGTTCAGTTCAAATTGCTTCATGACCTCAATGGCTTGTGCGTCTGCACGAGCGGATGCAGAAGCTTTCAGCGGAGTGACCGAGGGATAGACGGCGGTGATGTCGTAGTAGCGACCATTCTCACTCAAGGTTTTATCGGGAGCTGTGGGTGTGGTCGTTGCGGTTCCCGGAACTGCGCCGTCTGGGTTCCGTACGTAGGGGGCTGGGTGCTCGCTCATGTACCAGAGCACGAGACCGAGACTGATAACCCCGAGGATGATAACGCCGACAATACTCGTACTTTTGGTATCCATAGATTAGGTACTACTAGTATACGTCCTGCACCTCTAGACGATGGAGTCCAGTGTGTCTTACAAAAAGGGCCCGCCTGAGTGGGGTCCCTTATTTTCTTTCGTATGCACGCTAGAACAGTTTTTCGATCCAGGAGCGAAAGGCTTGAAACCTTTCGTACGAACGCGCACGCCGGCGGAGACGATTATAGGCTCTATCTCCGCGTTCCCGTAGATCTTCAAGATCTGCTTGGAGCAAATGACCAGGCATTTTATTGAGTTTACTCATGATTTTCTCCTTCCAGAATGACTATACCACCTGTTTTTTGAGTCCCGGAAAGCCCACGTTCGTGTTTTCTTGCAAAAAAACACTAAATCATATAGATTTTACCTATCCCGCTTCGCGGGCTTTCCATTGTCTATACATGTCACGATCACTTAAAAAGGGACCTTTTGTGGACGTAAAGCTCCTCAAGAAGATTTCAGATAAGAAACCAGCTTCTGCTGGGGTTATTAAGACATGGGCCCGCCGTTCCCAAATTGCTCCTGAATTCGTTGGATTTACCTTCGGAGTTCACAACGGTCAGAAACACGTAGACGTTCTCGTTACTGAGGATATGGTAGGGCACCGCCTTGGAGAGTTCTCGCCAACTAAGAAATTCGTCCGTCACGGAGGAAAGATGCAGAAGGAGCTTGAGCAGAAGCGAAAGGAAGCTGAAATCACCGCCGCTAAGGCTGCGAAGGCCGCTCCTGCAGCCGCAAAGAAGAAATAATATATGGCTTCAATCGGAACACAGAAGAATAGGATTGCTTCAGCTCGCAAGGTCACCACTGTTGCGAAGGCTGAGCTTTCTACCTACAACCAGTCACCTCGCAAGGTCCGCCTCGTGACCGATATGGTAAAAGGAAAGACCGTACAGGAGGCAATCAATGCACTCTCATTCCTCCCAAAGCGTGCCTCGCTCCCTATTTTGAAGCTTTTGAAGAGCGCTATTGCAAACGCAAAAGCAAAGGGTGAAGACGAGAAAGCCCTTCGTATTGCTGACATTCGTGTTGATTCTGCTGGTATGCTTGTGCGTTTCATGCCACGCGCCATGGGTCGTGCAGCACCTATACGAAAGCGCCGCAGCAAAGTGGTGCTTGAACTTTCATCTACTGCTTCCTAATTTACTATGACTCATACCGTACACCCTTACGCACACCGCCTCGGCATCATCCGTGATTGGAAGAGCCGTTGGTTTGCTGGTGACAAGAAATCTTTCCGTGAAAACCTTGCGGTAGACGCTGCTATCCGCTCTTTCTTGAAGAAGCGTCTGCGTGGCATGCACGCAACTGATGCTGAAATTGAACGTTCACAGAGCGAGATTCGTGTCATCGTGCACACCGCTCGCCCAGGTCTCGTCATTGGACGCTCAGGAGAAAATGCGACCAAACTCCGCACTGAGCTCACGCGTGTCGTAGAGAAGATTGCACCAAGTCAGGGTCGTCTCTTGAAGCTCGATATTATGGAAATCCGTCAGCCGGAGACCAATGCTGCGGTGGTTGCCTATATGGTGGCAGAAGGACTTGAGAAGCGCATGCCATTTCGCCGTGTCCTCAAGTCAACCGTTGAAAAGGTGCTTGCGGTGCGTGAAGTCATTGGTGTTCGCATCGTGGTATCTGGACGACTCGGTGGTGCTGACATGAGCCGAACGGAGCAAATCAAGAAGGGTCGTATTCCGCTCCAGACTTTCCGCGCAAATATTGACTACGCGGTTGAGCGTGCCTACCTTCCGTACGGCGTTATCGGTATCAAGGTATGGATTTACCTCGGTGAGACGTTCAATGAAAAGGAGCGCGCGGGCGCAACACGTCAAATGAATCCGTCTGGAGCACGCACCTAAATTTTCATATGTTGTTTCCTAAAAAAGTAAAACACCGCAAGTGGCAGACCGGACGAAAGTCTGAAGCCAAGCTCGCACGTCCTGAGACGCGTGGCATTACCGTTGCCTTCGGTTCCTACGGCCTTAAGGCTACAACCGCTTCACGCGTGACCTCAAACCAAATTGAGGCAGCCCGTAAGGTACTTACCCGCGTAACCGGAAAGGGAGGCAAGCTCTGGATTCGCATTTTCCCGGACCGTCCTATCACCAACAAGCCGGCTGAAGTAGGCATGGGTAAGGGTAAGGGAGACCCGAAGCACTTTGTATTTGAGGTACGTCCCGGCCGCGTACTCTTTGAGCTTGATGGTGTACAGGACGCGATTGCACGTGATGCACTTCGCCGCGCTGGCGCAAAGCTTCCACTCAAAAGCAGTGTCGTAACCCGTGGCTAATTTTCGTATGGCAACCAAGAAACCACAGTACAAGGATAAGAGCGAAGCTGAGCTCGTAAAGACGCTCAAAGAAAAGCGTGAAGAGCTTCGCACGCTTCGCTTTTCAGCTGCGGGTGCTCGCGCAAAGGACAGCAATGCTCCCAAGAAGGCACGTAAGGAAATCGCTCGCGTGTTGACCGAACAGGGTAATCGTGCGAAGAAGGCATAACACTATGGAATCTACTACTACCAAACCACAGAGCTTTGAGGGCGTCGTCGTAAAGACGGCGATGAAAGACACGGCCACCGTGGAGGTGTCTCGCTATGTAAAGCATCCGAAGTACAAGAAGTACCAGACCAAGACCAAAAAGTACTTGGTGCACGACCCAGGCAACACGGTTGAAGTGGGACAGAAGGTAACCATCGTTGGCTGCCGTCCTATTTCAAAACTGAAGCGCTTCAAGATAGCGGGAGCCGTCTCATAATTTACGTATGGTACAGCCACAATCAATCGTCACCGTTGCAGACAACTCAGGAGCTAAAGTAGCTCGTGTCTTCAAGGTGCTTGGGGGGTCTAAGCGTCGCTACGCTGAAATTGGCGACGTCGTGGTGGTATCTATTCAGACCGCAGAGCCCCGCAAGGCCGTGAAGAAGAAGGATATCTACAAGGCCGTCGTCGTCCGTCAGCGTAAGGCCTTCCGTCGTGCAAGTGGTATTTATGTGCGTTTTGATGACAACGCGGTCGTGCTTATTGAGAAGCAGGGTAAGGAAATGGGTCCTAAAGGAAACCGCGTATTCGGACCGGTGCCACGTGATTTGGTCGAAAAGGGATGGCAGAACATTGCGTCACTCGCACCTGAAGTCGTTTAATTTTTTCGTATGAGTAAAGCAACCAGCGGCAAGCAGACCGCAAAATTCAAAATAAAGAAGGGTGACCAGGTCATGGTGATTTCTGGTAAGGACAAGGGCAAGCAGGGTCCGGTACTTGAGGTGCTTCCTCAGGACGCAATGGTCGTGGTTGAAGGAGTCGCTATTGTAAAGCGCCATTTGAAGAATCCAGTTCGCGGTCGCGTCGGACGCATCGCTGAGCGTCCTCGCGCCATCCACATTTCAAACGTCATGGTCGTAGATCCTGAGCAAAAGAAGCCAACCCGTGTGAAGCGTGAACTACGTGAGGGTAAGCTCGTTCGCATTGCCGTTAAGAGCGCTACCAAACTCGGTTAATTTTCACGACTATGATGCTTTCAAAACAAAAGGTACAAACCAGCTTCGAGGCACTCTCTGAGAAGTTTGGCTACACGAATCGTCTTCGCGCTCCACGTATTGTTAAGGTCGTGGTGTCTTCTGGTGTTGGTTCTGCAAAAGACAAAAACCGTCTCCAGATTGTAGAGACCCGTCTCGCTCGTATCACGGGACAGAAGCCTTCTCCCCGCCCGGCAAAGGCTTCCATCGCACAATTCAAGATGCGCGAAGGGGATGTCGTCGGCTATCAGGTCACGCTTCGCGGCGCACGCATGTACGACTTTATTGATAAGCTCATCAATATCGCCCTTCCTCGTACGCGCGACTTCCGCGGCTTGTCTGCTGGAGCTATTGATGACATGGGCAACCTCACCATCGGCATTAAGGAACACACGATTTTCCCTGAAGCAGCTGACGAAGACCTCAAAGACGTCTTTGGTATCGCTATTACTTTCGTCACCACGGCAAAAACTAAGGAAGAAGCCGACGCGTTTTTCCGTCATCTCGGCATCCCGTTTAAGAAGCAGTAAGGACCGCTTTTAGGCAGTAGCAAGAAACGCCGTAGATACGGCGTTTTTTGTTTGCCCTACTATAAAAAGCAAACTTCTGAAAAAGACCCTACGCGTATTTGACAGCGTAAATGCTAGCTGATAGAGTACCTCCACGCTCTCCGGAGCTATTTTTCGTATGGCTAAAACATCACAACTCGCCCGTAACCGCAAAAAGGTGGCTCTCACCGCTCGTTTTGCTGTTAAGCGCGCAGCCCTCAAAGCTGCGGGTGATTCTGATGGCCTACAAAAGCTCCCTCGGAACTCCTCCCCGGTTCGTATCAAGAACCGTTGTGCCGTTACTGGTCGCTCTCGTGGTTACATGCGTGATTTCGGCCTTTCCCGCATCGCGTTTCGTGAACTTGCACGTGAAGGAAAGATTCCTGGCGTAAAGAAAGCATCATGGTAACCGACCGCGTTGGAGATTTCATCATTCGCTTGAAGAATGCCGGTGCTATCGGTAAGCCAAAGGTGATGGTTCCTGCGTCTAAGCACGTGGAAGAAATTGCACACAAGCTGAAGAGTCTCGGCTTCGTTGCTGATGTACAGAAGTCAAAAGTCCCGTACCACTTTGAGGTAACGCTTGCGTACGACGAGCGTGGTGACCACAAGATTCATGGAGTGAAGCGTGTAAGCAAACCGGGCCGTCGTTTGTACGCTCCAACTCACGAAGCTCATTCCGTGAAGAATGGCATTGGTGCTCGCCTCCTTTCAACACCAAAAGGTGTGCTTTCAGATAGCGAGGCACGTAAGGCTCATGTCGGTGGTGAGAATCTTTTTGAAGTCTGGTAATTGATTTTGTATGCCATCACGCCTAGCAAAAAAACCGATACCGGTACCCGCTAAAGTCGAAGTCACGGCTGGAAATGGGAGTCTTTCTGTAAAGGGAAGTAAGGCAACGCTCTCACGTGCGGTGCACTCTTCTATTGATATCAAGGTTACTCCTGAAGGTGTGGTCATTACGCCAAACAACTCTTCACGTCTCGCACACGCCCTCACGGGTACGTTTGCTGCTCACCTCATCGCAATGATGCACGGTGTTGAAACTCCTTTTAAGAAGGTGCTTATCTTGAACGGCGTGGGCTACAAGGTAGAACTCAAAGGAAATGACCTCGTGCTTGCCGTTGGCTTCTCTCACCTCGTCAGCCTTCCGGTCCCGGAGGGCATTACGGTTACCGTCGTAAAGAACACCATCACGATTGAAGGGCCTGACAAGCAGCAGGTTGGACAGTTTGCTGCTGAGGTTCGTCAGGTGAAGAAGCCAGAGCCGTATCTTGGTAAGGGTATCAAGTACGATACGGAGGTTATTCGTCGTAAGCAGGGCAAGAAAGCCGCGTAATCTTTTATGGCTACTTCAATTCTCACCAAGCAGGAACAACGTGATCGTCGTCACCGACGTGTGCGTTCTCGCATTTCTGGGACCGAGGCACGGCCTCGTCTTGCCGTTTTCAAAAGTAATCGGTTTGTATCGGTACAGCTTATTGATGACGAAGCTGGCGTAACTATGTTGAGCGCCCATGGCCGCTCCTTCCCGGGTTCACTTTCTGTACAGTCCGTTGCCGTCGGCAAAGCTATTGCTGAAGCCGCAAAGAAAAAGGGTATCACCACCGTCGTCTTTGACCGTGGTGGATACGAATACGGAGGCCAGGTGAAGGCACTAGCTGACGCCGCACGGGACGGCGGCCTTACTTTCTAATACTATGAGCGACACCACCATTATGAATGAAACAGAAACAACGGAAGTCGTACCTGAGGTAGAAGTACTTCCGGTTGTTGAAGTTGCTCCAGAAGCAGAGGTTGCAGCTCCAGCACGCACCGCACTTCGTGGTCGCGGACGTCAGGGTGGGGGTGGTCGTGGTCCTCGTCGTGACCGAGCTCCTCGCGAACGGAGCGAGTTTGAGCAGACGACCATTGATGTTCGTCGTGTCGCTCGTGTAATGGCTGGAGGTCGTCGTTTCTCCTTCAGCGTTACCGTGGTGATTGGTGACAAGAAGGGACGTGTTGGTGTGGGTATCGGTAAGGGTGCTGACACCGCGCTTGCTATTGATAAGGCTGTTCGTGATGCGAAGAAGCATCTCATCACCGTGAAGATGACGAACGACAACTCCATCGCACATGATGTTTCCGTAAAATACGCTTCATCTATTGTTTCCATCATCCCGTCTCCAGGTCGCGGTCTCGTTGCTGGTTCTGCGATGCGTACGGTGCTTGAGTACGCTGGTGTCACGAACGTCATCGCAAAGATTTTGACTCGTACCAAAAACAAGCTCACGATTGCACGCGCAACGGTAGCTGCGCTTGGCCAAGCAGCCGCAAAATAAGCATATGCAACTCAATACTCTCGCCGCAAAAACTCCCCGCATAACGACTACTCGTGTAGGTCGTGGTGGCAAGCGTGGTAAGACCTCCGGTCGTGGTACCAAAGGTCAGAACGCACGTGCTGGTCACCGCAAGCGTCCAGAGATGCGTGACCTCATTAAGAAGCTTCCAAAGCTTCGTGGTCACGGAAAAAATCGTTCTCGTACAGTACGCATTGACCGCACGAACTATGTTCCGGTAAATCTCGCAACACTTGAGGCAACCTTTAGTGCAGGCGACGCTATCACTCCAGCAATCTTGTTCAAGAAGGGTATTGTTTCTAAACGTGCTGGACGTGTGCTTCCGGTGAAGCTTCTTGGTACTGGTACACTCACTAAGGCGCTTTCAATTTCAGGTGTGACGGCTTCAACAGCCGCACGCGCTGCTGTTGAAAAAGCTGGCGGATCTCTTACGACATCCGTTCCTTCCAATGCTCGCTAAATTTCTACACAAACTACGACTTGCTCTAAGCGACAAAGCGCTCCGTAATCGCATACTCTTTCTACTCGCCGCACTCGTACTGTTCCGCGTGCTCGCCGCGATTCCGATTACGGGTATTGACCGTGTTCGTCTTGAACAGTTTTTCCAAAATAACCAGTTTTTTGGTCTCCTCTCTGTATTCTCGGGAGGTGGATTTTCAACTCTTTCTATCGTGATGCTTGGTGTTGGTCCGTACATTACTGCAAGCATCATTATGCAGCTTGCAACGGTTGTCTTTCCGCAGGTAAAGGCGATGTATACGGATGAGGGCGAGACAGGTCGTACCCGTTTCGTTACCTTGAGTCGTCTCCTTACGGTGCCGCTTGCGGTGCTTCAAGGTGTCGCATATCTCTCACTTCTGACCAACCAGGGCATTTTGGTGGGCCTTACCCCAACCCTGTTTGTTATTGACGTACTGCTTGTCGCAGCTGGTTCCATGCTCCTTATGTGGATTGGAGAACTCATCACCGAATTCGGTATTGGGAATGGTGTATCGCTCATCATCTTTGCGGGCATCATTGCTAGTGTGCCTACGGGCATCTCCCAAGCACTCTTTTCTGCTACCGCGGCAAACATCCCCGCCTACGTTGGGTTCTTTTTAATTGCACTAGCTGCAATCTTCTTTGTGGTGATGGTGTCAGAGGCTGAGCGTTCTATTCCTATTGCGTACGCTCGTCAAGTGCGCGGCGCAGCGATGCAAGGAGGTGCGGCGACCTATCTGCCCATACGTCTTCTTCAGGCGGGAGTAATTCCAATCATTTTTGCTCTTTCTCTCCTCCTACTTCCACAAATGATTATTAATGGCTTGGCTGCAGTTGGCGTAAAGGGTCTAGCCGGTGCAAGTGCCTGGTACAGTGCCTTTGCCGCAAACCCATTTGAATACGGTTTGGTCTACTTCATTCTCGTTGTTGCGTTTACCTTCCTCTATACCTCCATCACCTTTGAACCACACCGCGTTGCCGACAACCTTCAGAAGTCTGGCGCCTTCGTTCCGGGTGTTCGCCCAGGAAAAGAGACCGAGAAATACATTGGGTCTGTGGTAAACCGAGTCACCCTTCCAGGTGCTGCATTCCTTGGATTTATTGCGGTCGTTCCGTTTATTGTGCAAGGATTGACCGGCATCACCGCTATTCTTATTGGCGGCACCGCGCTTCTCATTGCAGTTACGGTACTGCTCGACCTTATCCGAAAGGTTGATGCGCAGATCTCCCTCCGCGAATATTAGAAGCCGGCACAAGCCGGCTTCTCTCGTGATACATTTTAGAAATACTTTCATTTATGACTCAACCAACAACCGTTTTCTTTATTGGCAAGCCAGGCTGCGGTAAGGGCACGCAGGCAAGACTTCTCGCGGAGAAGACTGGATGGACCATCCTTGCGTCAGGAGATCAGTTCCGAGCCATTGCTAAGGAAGACAATATTGTTGGCAGCAAAGTAAAGGAGGAAATAGATAACGGCCTTCTTGCGCCACACTGGTTTGCCATGTATCTCTATCTACGCGCCCTCTTTTCTCTCAAGAGTGACGAAAGCGTTGTGTTTGACGGATTCAATCGTAAACAAGCTGAAGCAGAACTCGTTACGGACTCTCTTGATTGGGTCGGGCGTCCCTATACCGTACTTGAGATCAACATCTCGGATGAAGAGGTGCATCGTCGTCTCGAAGGTCGCAAGGGTGTTGAGGGCCGGGCTGACGATCATGCGGTTACGAAGCGTCTAGAAGAATATGACGCATACACTACCAAAGCACTCACACTGTTCCGCGATCGTGGAAACCTGACAGTAATAAATGGTGAACAGACACCAGAACAAGTGGCGAAAGACATTGCGACAGCGCTTAATCTTCCTGCATAGGCAATGATTGCTAAGTCACCAGAGAGCAGAGAAAAGATTACTGAGGCGGGACGTCGTCTCGGCGTAATTCTTGAGAAACTCGCGGGTCAGGTTGCCCCGGGTGTCTCTACAAAGGGACTTGAAGACGAAGCGCTTCGGCTCATCCTTGAGGGAGGTGACAAGCCAGCCTTTCTTGATTACATCCCGGAAGGTGCCCCGCGCCCATATCCAGCAGCACTATGTGTTTCCGTGAATGATGAAGTGGTGCATGGTATTCCAAATGAAAACCCACGTACGTTGAAAGTGGGCGATATCGTCGCACTTGATCTCGGTCTCATTCACGAAGGGTATGTCGTAGACTCAGCACTCACCGTGCCAGTCGGGAAGGTAGACCCAGTGGCATATTCTCTCATGGACGCCACCCGAGCATCCCTTGAACGAGCCATAGAAGCAGCAAAGGTAGGTAACCGCATTGGTGACATTTCACACGCAACTGGCGAGGCATTCCGCGATACCGGCTTTTCTGTCGTGCGAGTGCTTGGTGGTCATGGTGTTGGTTCGGCAGTACATGAGGAACCGTTTATTGCGAACTTCGGCCACCCTGGAACGGGTCCTGAGATAGTGGAGGGCATGGTGCTTGCTCTAGAGCCAATCGCAAACGAAGGCAAAGCATCCGTCATTCTTGCAAGTGACGGCTACACGTATAGAACCAAGGACGGCTCTCGTAGTGCTCACTTTGAGCACACTATTATTGTTGAGAAAGAAGGCGCTCGCGTGATTACGCGCCGTCCAAGCGAGCAGTAGCGCGACCGCTTCTTTTCCTCTATACTCCAGTTATATAAGCGCCACAGGGCGATTTTTTACAACGTATGGCAATTCCTCATCCCAAGAAAGAACGCAGTTTTGTGATTATCAAACCGGACGGCGTACAACGCTCTCTTATTGGAGAAGTCATTAAACGTTTTGAACGAACTGGTCTCAAACTAGTAGGACTCAAACTCACCGTGCTTGATAGCGACCGTATCTGGAAGCACTACAACAAGGACGACGAATGGTACACGAAAAAGGGTGCAAAGATTGCAGAGGACCGTGCTGCTGCAGGACTCTCAGCCGAAAAAGAACCGATTGAATACGGAAAAGATATCATTCGTGCACTTGAAAAGTACATGACGACCGGACCAGTGGTGATGATGGTATGGGAGGGAACGTCTGCTGTTGGTGTCATCACCAAGCTCGTTGGGGGAACTGAACCAGCAACATCTGACGTCGGTACGATTCGTGGAGACTTCACCATAGATTCCTACAATATCGCTGCTATTGATGATCGAGCTGTACGTAACCTCATTCACTGCTCTGATACGCCAGAAAATGCTGAGACCGAAATCAAGCTCTGGTTCCCTGAGAATGAGTTGATTGGCTATAGACTCATTGGCGACGAGATTCTCTATGATATTAATCTCGACGGCATCTTGGAATAAAAAACGTTCGAGACTTGTGACACCAGAAAGCCTGGAGGTATACTAGCGACAGGCCATCTCCAAAAACGCAACTTGCTCATTTCTCGGGAGCCCAATATTCACGTGTCACTCTGAGCATTCTACGTTCAAACCGATGCGATGAGGGCACCCACGTGGCATCAAAAAGTTGCCACACGGGGATGGCGTACAGAAAAACCAGTCTCGAAAGAGACTGGTTTTTCTCGCGCCACCACACCACCATGTGTTGGTGTGGTGGCGTGATAGCATAGAAAAATGTTGAAACTCACGTTTGTCGGTGGTGCAAACACCGTCACTGGTTCTAATTTCTTAGTGGAGAATGAGAAAGGAAGAATACTGGTGGATTGCGGACTTGAACAGGGAAGGGACTTTGTAGAGGAGGAAATGTACGCACCCTTTCCGTACGATGTGCCCTCCATTGACGCACTCGTCATCACGCACGCACATCTGGACCATATCGGTCGGTGTCCGAAACTCATGCGGGAAGGGTTCAAAGGGAAGGTCTACGCCACACCACCTACAAAAGACCTCATGGACGTCATGCTCTATGACAGTGTGAACATTCTGACGCAGGAGGCAAAGAAGCACGGTCTTGCTCCGATGTATGACGAGGACGATATTAGAGCCTTCATGGCCCGCGTGGAGCCACTGGATTACCACACCGAAAAAGAAGTCGCTCCTGGTCTCTCCATCTTCCTCCGGCATACCGGCCACATTCTCGGTTCCTGTAGCGTGCGCGTACGTGATGAAGATGGCGCATCCGTCGCACTCACGGGAGATATTGGCGCGAAGTCCCCGTACCTTGAGCCGTGGGAACCGATTCCTGACGCAGATGTGCTCGTTATGGAGAGTGTCTATGGAGACCGACTGCACCCGCATTTAGATAATCGGATTCCACAACTGCGCGACACGCTGAGGCGTGCCATAGCACGTGGGGGAGTCATTCTGATGCCGGCGTTTTCTCTTGAGCGCTCCCAACTCATGCTCTATGAGATTTCAAACCTCATGAGTGCGGGCGAGATTCCGAAGATTCCCGTATTCCTGGATTCTCCACTCGCGATTTCTGCCACGCGTGTGTATGAGAAGTGGGGAGACGAGTATTTTAATAAGGACGCACAGGCAGAGATACAACGTGAGCACAGTATTTTCAAATTCCCGTTTCTTACCATGACCGAGTCTCGTGATGAGTCTCGTGAAATTGAAAGTACGCAAAATCCAAAGATGATTATGGCAGGCGCCGGCATGAGTCATGGCGGACGCATCGGGCGCTGGGAGCAGGCATTTCTTCCTGATAGGAACACGACGCTCCTGATTGTGGGCTATCAAGCACCAGGAAGCCCCGGCAGGCGTCTTCAGGACGGGTCACCGAGCGTAAAGATTGATGGACGTGACGTCTCAGTTCGCGCGACGGTAGAGACTCTTTCATCCTGGTCAGCGCATGCAGACCGTGATGAACTCCTCAACTTTGCGCAGAGTGCTCTGCCACACACAAAGACTATCTTCACCGCGCTCGGTGAACCCTCAAGTCAGCGTTTTCTTGCCCAGCGTATCCACGACTATCTCGGCGGGAATGCCGTTGTGCCTTCGGCAGGGCAGGTGTGGGAAATTACGAAGGAAGGCGCTCGAAAGCCCAAGTATTGACAGATACTCAGATTTTAAGTATAAAGCCCTCCAGGTACAACCTGTACATGGGAGGAATGAATGCTCAAACACATCCTTATTACGACAGTGCTTGCTGTCGTAGCGTTTGCAACACCGTCACACGCAGCTGAAAATCAGCCAGCGGAGACTATTCTGGCACTCGACTACAGCCTTCAGCCGGGCAATGAAAATCAGGTGGGAGAAGCCACAGTGCCAACCACGGAAACCCAGCCCTTGAAGGTAAAACACAAGGAGCCGAGCTGGAAGGAAATCAAACGGCTTGAAATCATATATCAGGTTCTGAACGCGATTGATGCGGTACAGACGGTCCATTGTCTCTCAATGAGCACCTGCCACGAGGCCAACCCGCTTCTCGGTCGGCATCCAAGCACATTCAAGCTCATCGCCATCAAGGCCGGTGGAGGCGCACTTCACTATCTGGCGATGCGTCGGACGTTCAAGCAAAATCCGCGAACAGCCAGGCTCGCTGAATACATCTCAATTGGGTTTCAAGGGGCCGTCGTAGGTGCAAACATGCGCATCTTCTTCTGAAGCCGTCATGACAAAACAATCTACTCATCCCGCGCCTATGGCGCGGGATTCTTTTTTGTATATAGCCTTATATAAGAAAAGCCCCGCTGATGCGGGGCTTTTCTTTACTTTGCGACTTGCTCAGCAATCCGGGTGAAAATCTCAGGGTGCTCACTTGCAAACTCAGAGAGGACTTTGCGATCAAGCTGGATATCCTTCTTCTTCATGAGAGCGATGAAGGTGCTGTAGGACTTCATGCCACCCTCACGGATAGCTGCGTTCAAGCGGATAATCCACATTGAGCGGTAGTCATTCTTCTTGTCACGACGATGCGCAAAAGCATTCTTACCAGCGTGGACGAGAGACTCCTTTGCAAGACGGACCTTCGTGGAGCGTCCATGACGAAAGCCCTTCGCGCGAACCAAAATGTTGCGACGGCGTTTTGCTGATGTGACTCCTCCTTTTACTCGTGACATACCGGTTTAATTACGTACTGAAATAAAGTTACCCGTTGTGAGGCGCTGCAGGAGAGCCTGGAAGGAAGCGGCGACGTACATCGTTGGTGACGATGAGTGACTGCGCGCGACCCTTCACGGTCTTGGTGCGTCCACGCTCTTTCGCATTGAAATGGTCCTGGCCGCTCTTGCGTACGACAAGCTTCCCCGTACGGGTTACACGAATTCTTTTGCTGAATGATTTATTTGTTTTCATCTTGTGTTGGTTCGGAATCGACTTTCTTTGCACCTGGTGCTGCTTTCGGATCGCGCTCGAGGATGCCGGCGAAGCCCTTTGGAGACCTCGTAACCGGTTCTGCGATGCGATACGCGTACGGTATGAGCATGATGAACTTCTCGAGCCGGGTTTTGAGGAAGGCTTCTTCCATGCCCTTATACCGGCCTTTGAGGAAGAGTTCGGCGCGTACTCGGTGGCCTTCAGCGAGCCATTCGGCTGCTTTCTTGGCTTTGAGCCGCATATCGTTCTCTCCAGTACCCACCTTTATCTGGACTTCTTTGGTCTCTGAGACCTTAGCCTTCGATCGGGCGACACTTTCTCTCTTCTTCTGCTCGTACTGAAACTTACCATAATCCATCACTTTCGCAACCGGCGGGACCGCATTCGGCGAGATCTCAATAAGGTCTAAACCGGCCGTTTCTGCGGCTTTCAAGGCCTCAGATAAGGAAATAACGCCCAGGTTTCCACCATCGGCGCCTATGACACGGAGTTCGCGTGCAGTTATCTCACGGTTTATGCGGGTTCGTTCAGTACTCAAGGGTTTATCAGGTTATTTTACCAGTAAATCTAGAAAAAGCGAGCAAAAGCTCGCTTTTTCACTACTATCCACTCTGGCTCGGTTTCTCTAGAATCCGAGGTCCTCTTCCACAAAGAGGACGTGCACCTTGCGACCCATGCCAGGGTTCTCCTTATGCAGTATCAGGGTTTTTGCGTGGGTAGTACCGAATCCATACACCTCCTTCATGCGTACCTCTTCAAGGGGAACGATGTGAGAATCAATCCGGTCAAATGCCTCGGTAAGCGTCGGGACCAGTTTCTTCGTAGAAACAACGAGTACGAGATTAGGTGACGTAAAGGCAAGATGGGGAAGCTGACTACCTGTGTTTGAAGCAACGACAACTTCACCTTTCTCAGTAATGACGTGTGCACTGCCGATATAAAAATCAGATACGACAGAATATTTTCGCAATTCAGCCTGCTTTTCAGTATCGGTCTCTTTCAAAATCTCCTCATGCAGATTCTTCCAGCCATGGTCTCCGGCTTTCAGATACTCAATGTAGCCAATTTGTTCAAGCGTCTTTGACGCACCATTCATTACCGAGGAACCAGCGGGAATAAGCTCCTTCACACGAGCAAGCGCAGCTTCCTTGGTGGCGAGTACCTCAGGAAGGAAATTATTGTTGGTAAGTGCCGTTACAGTGGTAGCCAATTCTTCCTTGGTGGCGAGTGCTGTATGGTCTGTAGTCATAGATATATACGGTTAGCGAGATATGACTACAGTATAATGTAAAGTACTTTACTTTGTAAAGTACACAGAAGGCCGAGCGCGGTGTAGAATAGGGGGTATGAAGCCTGATATGAAATCATGCGACGCCATGGAGCGTACAGCGCAGATTCTCTCTGATACGTGGACGATGCTTATCATGCATGCCTTAAACGAAGGCGAGAAGCGATTTTGTGAGCTTGAGCGGGAACTTTCAGGGATTTCCACTCGTACGCTCATCAATAAACTTCGCAAACTTGAAGAGGAAAAGTTAGTTAAGAAGACACTGGAAGGTCACTATCAAGCAACCGAAAAAGGGAAGGGACTCAAAGTGATAGAGAAGGCGATGCGTACCTACGGAGAAAAGTACTTGTAACGTTCGTATCGCACAAAAGTAGAGAAACTAAATGCTAGACTGAAGTGTATGTTCGGAATGTCGTCGCATCGAAAGCCGTTTTCAGTCCGTTCAAAAATCCTTCTCACCATTGGGATTACCATTGCGATCCTTTCTGTTGTCGTCTATCTCATATCAACACGTGTGCTCCTGACGAGCTACAAGCAGATTGAAGAAGCAGGCGTAGTGCAAGATCTTGGTCGTGCACACGACACCTTTGATAACTTTGCTCAGCAGCAGCAGATTAAAGTAAATGACTGGTCACAATGGGATGATGCGTACGATTATGCACAGACGCATGATGAAGATTGGTTTGAACGCACGGCTTTCCCAGCAGGTATGGCCAATGCGGACATCAGCTACGTCATTTTTTCAGACAATACAGACCATATATACCGACTGAGAGTCATTGATATTGATGGAAGCGTTGAAATTGCTTCCACCTCAGAAAAGGAATTTTTCGTACAGAATCACGAGTTATTACATAATCCCGATTTTGAAACTGGACACACGGGGCTCGTGATTATAGATGGAAAACCAAGCATGTTTTCTTCACTTCCCATTGTTCGTGGAGATGGTACCGGTCCTATTCGAGGGTCACTGTCATTTGGTCGAGCGGTCGATGTAGAGAAAGTAAAGAATTTTGCTGAATTTATTCATCTCAATCTTACGGCCTACGTATATGATGACCCGGAGTTGCCTGCCGATGTCGTTGACGCAAAACAGCATCTCAGCACCGAACAGGATCACTATGTGCGAGCACTCACAGACCGTACGATTGTCGGGTACGTTGTATACAAAGATATTTTCGGTAACCCGGGACTGATTCTTCGTGTAGAGGAACCACGGCCGATTTATACTCAGGGTCTAGGGACTATTTATATTTTCCTTGCAATTGCAGGGGTATCACTTTGGTTGTTTGGCATTGCAATAATCTGGTTACTTGAGCGGCTCGTCATCGCACGCTTTGTTCGACTGACACGGGATGTGGAGCATATAAATAGAGATCAGGATCTAACCGTCCACGTTGAAGGGGGTGTCATGGATGATATCGGTACGCTCGCTGGACGCATCAACCAAATGCTCGCGTGGCTTTCGAGTGCGCAGGAGGCAGAAGCTAAATCCAAGAAAGAAATTGTGAGTCTCTTGGATACGATTAAACATGGTAAAGAAGAAGCTGAGAAAATGGTGATTCAACGCACGCACGAACTGAGTAATGAAAAGGCTCGTCTCCTCGCTTCCATTAACAGTCTCTCCTTCGGCTTCGTCATTGCTTCCGTGGACGACACCATTATCGTTCGCAATCCAGCACTCACCGCGATTCTAGAGACTGAAATAATTCCAAAGTCCATCAGCGACATATCAGCAGCACTCAAGAATGTAGATACTATAAAAACAACCTTTGATCCGGTTACGCTTGCGCATGATGTCGTGAAAGAAAAGCGAACAATGGAAAAAAGCGGCGTTTCATTTGGGAAGAAATTCCTCCGTTTCTTGTGTGCTCCAATTTTTGCCGACGAAGGAAGTGACACTGCGGTTTCAACAGAGGTCATTGGCTACGTGTTTATCGTTGAGGATATTACTGACTCCAAGAATATGGAGCGGAGTCGTGAAGAGTTCTTCTCTATTGCGTCTCATGAACTGCGCACCCCGCTCACGGCCATTCGCTGGAATACCGACATGCTCCTCAATATGAAGAAGAACGCCTCCACGAAGAAAGACGAGGAAGAAATGCTTCATGATATTCACAATTCCAGTATCCGTCTGATAGATATCGTTGCCGATTTCCTTGAGGTCTCACGTCTTGAACAAGGAAAAGTACGAGTGGACAAGAAACTCTTTGATGTGGGCGCGCTCGTGGAGAAGACCGTGCACTCCATGCAGGAGATGGCTGACAAACGCGCACTCACACTTACCTACGAGCAACCAAAAGCTGGAGAATCAACGGAAGTCTATGCCGATGTAAACAATACGGAGCAGGTACTTGAGAATCTGCTTGGCAACGCACTTAAATTTACCCAGAAGGGAACGATTACGATTCGCACTGAACACAATGGACCCTTCCTCAAGGTTTCGGTAACGGATACCGGTGCCGGTATTTCTGAACACAACCAAACGAGGCTCTTTAAGAAATTCCAGCAGGCAGGAGAGGATATGCTTGCGCGTGATGTGAACCAAAGTACCGGTCTCGGGCTCTATATCTCAAAACTGCTCGTGACAGCCATGGGAGGAACGATTGGCCTTGAAAAGAGCGTGCTCGGGAAGGGCAGCACCTTTGCTTTCATGCTTCCAACCGAGGCCCCAAAAGCGTAATCCACGGGACTTAGACGACGACTAGGTGGTAGGCTATACTACGTACACGTATGAAAACATTTCTTGCCGTCGAAGACGATGAACTAATCCGCCACCTCTATGAACGTTCCTTCCGTGTTGCAGGACACGAGATTGAAGTAGCAAATGATGGAGAAGAGGCCTTAGACAAACTTTCTAAAATGGAGGTGAAACCCGCAGTTATTCTCCTGGATATCATGATGCCGAAAATGAACGGCTTTGATGTATTGCAAGCAATAAAAGCAGATGAGAAGTTGAAAAATATCCCGGTCATCATGCTCACGAATTTGGGAAGTGAAGAAGACCGACAGAAAGGCCTTGCGCTTGGTGCACTGGATTATCTCGTGAAGAGTGATTACAACCCCGGACAGGTAGTAGAGAAAGTCATTGAACTCACTGAGAAAGGCGCACCACCTGCGGCGGCCTGAGTAGGGAATACTAAAGCCCGGCGCGCATGCGCCGGGCTTTTCACTTCATGATGGTGTGTATGAAAGAACCCGTATAACCCGAAGACCTTTTCCGTTTGGATTTTCTTGAACCTTGGCTTGTACCTTCCAGCCCAGGTCAATCATGCTCCTTCCCGTGTGCTTACAGAAGAGCTTGTAATTCATTAGGACCTTCTCTCCTTGACTCGACTCGAGAAAGAGAATGCCTTTCCCCACGAAGAAATTTGTCACGGTGAGGTCCAGAATACGTACTTCAGTAGTATGAACGGGTGCTGCTGGTTCTGGTTTTCTCTCTTCCGTAACCAGCTGCTTGGAAGCCTTAAATTCAAAGTCCGGAACGATGCCTTGTGCACGTCCCGACACTTTCTGTGCATATTTCGAAACGCGCGGACCGTTCTCAGTACCTACGTGATTTCCCATGTGCTCCTCCTTTCTATATCCAGTCTCTTTCTAGCGTTCTACGCCTCTTACGTCAACGGCATTTCCTACATACCAACACCACCCAGAGGATAGCGATCGTCGGAGACGGCGTGAACGAGGCCCTCTCAAGCAGTATCGGCGCTGGCTGGATTGCTGGATTCGTCTTCGGTTGGATATACAACAAGAAGGTTGCATGGTTCGAACGCTACTCGCGAAAGGCATACGAATTGACTTCGTCGGTGCGTGTTAGATAATAGTTCTATGTCAACACGAATTCTCACTCGTCTCCTCCTCCTTACGTTCGCGACAGTGACGCTTTTCGGCCTTACATTCACTGCCTCCAGTCCTGCACACCACGACAGTCATTGTCCGCTCATGGGCTCTGAGATGTCTCTCTGTGCGACAGCACTGGACCATATAGAGCATTGGCAGATTGCGTTTGCCGCAGCGCTACCCGTAATAGTCGTATTTACCGCGCTCTTGCTGGTTACCGTACTGCTCTATTTCCCATTCCTTCCTCGCGGTAACAGAGTACGGCTCAAATGGAAGTCAGAGATACGATTGGAAAATCACCCCACACTCTACCAAGAGCTCTTCGCGCAAGGACTGCTAAATCCGAGGATTCCATAACGTACTAACTTCGCCTATTTAACTAACTACAAAACTATGGAAACAAAAACAATCGCAACTATAGCCGTTGCTCTCATTATCGGGCTGGGTGGCGGATACATACTTGCCGGGAATAGGTCTCCGGACACGGATGAGCACATGATGAGCAACGGCATGATGATGCATAACGATTCAATGGGAATGGGTGGGGCTATGGATGAGATGATGCAGGGACTTTCGGGGAAGACTGGCGACGCGTTCGATAAGGCGTTCCTTTCGGAAATGATTATGCATCATGAAGGAGCGGTGGTTATGGCAGAAGCCGCTCTACAAAACGCCAAACACGAGGAGATAAAGACTATGGCGAACGCTATCATCTCAGCGCAAACTATAGAGATACAGCAAATGAAGGATTGGCAGAAGTCCTGGTACGGAAATTAGAGCGCTCCTTGCAATAGAAAAAACCGCCACGCAGGCGGTTTTTTCTATTGTTCTCTATCGGTGGAGGTGCGGGGGATTGAACCCCGGTCCGAATCTCTCTTTGAGAACGAGTCTACGACGCATAGTTAGCATTGAAGTTTCAGCAGAAGCATAAGAACGCTAACAAAAACGCTTCTACCTAGTCCTTAGTTTTCAGTCGTTCGTGTAGGAGCACGAGAACCTATTCCGTAGAATATTCCGCCCAGCTCATCCGCTACGAAAACCGGAGTGAGTGAACGTCGCTTTGGCGAAAGCGCGGGGCTTTTACGCGAAAGCGAACGCAAAGTCCTTGCTACCGAAGTATGGGGACTTTACGCTTGCAACAGTTGTGTTGGCAAGTTTAGGTGTATGCCAGATTTAGGTGGTGAGCATACTTCCACC
Source organism: Patescibacteria group bacterium (assembly GCA_038064495.1). Classification (GTDB taxonomy): domain Bacteria; phylum Patescibacteriota; class Minisyncoccia; order Phycocordibacterales; family Phycocordibacteraceae; genus C7867-001. Next base: position 104,605 of record JBBTSZ010000002.1, read on the forward strand.
GCGTCGCACGTTTCTCAAAGAACGAGACCGTCAAAGCCAGTCACCCCCAGTCCCGACTCTATCAGGAGATGGAGTCGGGACGGGGAACGGCTCGCAGAATGAATATCTGAAAGTGTGGGCAACCGAAGTTGCCCGAGTGGTTGAAGATTAACGGAAAAGCTTGTCGAGTGGAATAGGATCGCCATCATCGGAAGCTTCTTCGTCAGCGAAACGTGCTTCATCATCGTCGAGCCCGTTATCGGCAGGATCATCATCAAGATCCCGAGATTCAAGTCCGTGTTGACGGACTATCCGCTCCCGTACGCTTACCTGGTCTTCGTCAACGATACGCAACTCCTCGTTCACTGGCTGACTGTGCTGGTTTCGTCTCATTCCTGTTCTCCTTCGTTACCACTTTCAGATATTCATTCTCAATTAACGTTTCTGTTTTAGCGCACGGTCTATCTCCCGCTTGGCATCTTTCAACTTCAAGTCTTCTCGCTTGTCAGCCTTATTCTTACCTTGCACGATAGCAATACGCGCCTTCAGATATCTCCCAGCATTATACAACTCAAGTGGCACTACAGTCAAGCCCTTCTTAGATTCTGCATCAGCAAGCTGGGCAATTTCTTTTTTATTCAACAAAAGACGCCGGGTTTTTTCGGGATCATATCCCTTCTCCGTATTTGCCATTTGGTAGGGGGGAATGGTGGCACCGACGAGATAGGCCTCGCCAGCGCGAACCACCACACGAGCACCCTCAAGACTCCCAAGTTTTGCTCGGAGTGCCTTTACCTCACCACCAGAAAGCTCAAGGCCAGCAGAAAAGGTTTCCAGTATGGAAAAGCGCAGCGTCACTTTTTTGTTTTCAATCAATGTCGCAGACATATAAAAAGACTAGCAAAGTTTTGCATATTTAGCGCATCAGAACGATATATTGTATAGTCTGAACACACTATGGCTCACAATACGACACCACCAAAGAAGGAGCAGAAGACGCCCGTAAAAGGCCCACAGAAGGGAAAACAGGCGAATAAAAGTAAGGGCCTCATGCCAGGAGGTCCGGGCTTTATGGGCAATCTCTTGTCCACCATTCTCATGCTTCTCTTGGTAATTAGTCTGTATTCACTCATTACGACTGCGAGCGAAAATAAGACGACGATACCACTTTCGCAGATAGCGCAGGACGTCAAAGCAGGAACCATTTCCACCATTACAATTTCCGGAAACGAACTCACGCTTACGTACACGGACGGTGCAAAGAAAACATCCGTGAAAGATGCGGCAACCGGACTACCAGAAACACTCGCGACCTACGGCGTGACCCCCGAACAGTTAAGCTTCGTAGCCATCTCCATAGAAGGAGAGACCGGATTTAAATTCTGGTTCCTTTCACTTGCTCCAATCATTCTTCCGATTATCTTCCTCGCGTTTTTGTTCTGGTTCCTCACCCGCCAGGTGCGTGGTGCTGGTATGCAGGCCTTTACCTTTGGCCAGTCCAAAGCACGAATGACGGACCCTGCAGACACTTCACAGCGCGTTACCTTCGGGGATGTTGCTGGAGCAAAGGAAGCAAAGGAAGAGCTCATGGAGATTGTGGACTTCCTTAAAAATCCGAAGAAGTTTTTGGATATCGGTGCACGCATTCCGAAGGGCATTCTGCTGATGGGCGCGCCCGGAACGGGAAAGACACTCCTCGCACGTGCGGTTGCAGGAGAGGCAGGCGTTCCGTTCTTCTCTATTAGTGGCTCCGAGTTTGTGGAAATGTTTGTGGGCGTGGGTGCATCACGTGTACGTGACCTTTTCCAACTCGCGAAGCGTTCCGCTCCGGCCATCATCTTTGTGGACGAGATTGACGCGGTGGGACGCGTGCGTGGTACGGGTGTGGGTGGTGGAAATGATGAACGTGAGCAAACGTTGAACCAAATTCTCGTTGAGATGGATGGGTTTGACCCAACCGAAAAAGTGATTGTGATGGCAGCAACAAACCGTCCTGACGTGCTTGACCCAGCACTTCTTCGTCCTGGTCGTTTTGACCGCCGCGTGACGATTGACCTGCCGGACCGTAAAGACCGTCTTGAGATTCTTGCCGTACATGCTCGTAAGAAGCCGTTTGGACCTGACGTAGACCTTGAGGTGATTGCAGAGCGCACCCCAGGATTTTCCGGCGCTGAACTCTACTCACTTATGAACGAAGGAGCGATTCTTGCTGCTCGTGAAAACCGAAAGGAAATTACCCAGTACGACCTCATCCGCTCTATTGAGAAAGTGATGCTTGGACCGGAACGTAAGAGTCACCTGTTCTCAAAGAAAGAGAAAGAACTCACCGCGTATCACGAAGGTGGCCACGCACTCGTCTCATCCATTCTTCCGGATGCTGACCCCGTGCATAAGATTTCTATCATCAGCCGCGGACGCGCTGGTGGTTATACGCTCAAGCTCCCGTTTGAGGATAAAAAAATGCACACAAGGAAGTCATTCCTTGATGACATCGCAGCTACGCTCGGTGGTTACGTTGCGGAGGAAATGGTGTATGGCGACATCACCACTGGTCCAAGTAATGACCTTGCGGTCGTCACCGCACTCGCTCAAGACATGGTGGCTCGTTACGGTATGTCAGACGTGATTGGTCCCGTCGCGTTTTCTGCCGACCGTGGACTTGGTCACGAGGCCTATTCTCCAGCCATTGCAGGAAAGATTGATACAGAAGTGACGCGCATCATCGAAGAGGCACGAGTACGAGCCCGTGAAGTGCTTGAAAAGCATCGCGGTGCCCTTAACGCCATTGCAAAGAAACTCGTAGAAGTGGAGACGCTCGAGCGCGAAGAATTTGAGAAACTCTTGATTGCAAACGGCATCACGCCGAAATCAAAAGAAGTGGAAGGAGTTGATATCGTAAACAACCTCATCCCACCTACAGAGGGATAGTTCCAAAATCTTGAGTGCTAGAGCACGCGCCAGGAGAAATCCTGGCGCGTGCTCGTTAGGATAAAAAAGTGTAAATTGTGAGGGCATCCATAGCTCAGTTGGTTAGAGCACGGAGCTTATACCTCCGCGGTCCCTGGTTCGAGTCCAGGTGGATGCACCAATACAAAAATCCCGACGCCGAAGCGCCGGGACGTTATGAAAACCTCTGCGTGATATTTCTAATGTCTTGAACGAGACGTGCAAAAACTGGTTCAGGGATTTCTCCCAGTTCACTTGCATATGCACGCGCCTGGGCATGCATATGTTTCGTCTCAGCTTCCCGTTCGGGAGGTACGACGCAGCGTGGGTCCTGTAGGAATCTATCGGCAAGATCCGATACCCATGTTGCCGTACCCTTCTCCGGTACGGGGAACTCCTTTCGATACGTATACGCCAGTGACACTGTTCCAATGAATTGAGCACCGACATACGAACTAACATCATACGGATGACGCATAAGTTCTACAGCAGTGGAAGGACACCAAACAGCAACACTTAGGTTTGTGAACAATTCATTGCCCTTACTGGCTACACTTACCGTCAATGCTTGAACTGAAGAATTGTATCCAACACCATGTTCGAATAATTCTTCACGGTCTCGGAAGAAATCAGGACCTATGCCTAGCATCTGAACCTCCTTATGGTTGCTTCTGGCCGGACTGTAGCACGCTCACGAAGTAAAAGAAAACGGACGGCCCTAGGGCCGCCCGCGTCGCTTCAATTGGTGAGATTGACTGCTTCCTCAAGTACTCTGGTAAAAATACCTGCATCGGATTCACCGTACGCCGTGCCAATCTGTACGCCACATGCGCCAGCTTTGTGCATGGCAGCGAGTCGGTACCCAGAATCAATACCACCTACGCCTGTAACTTTGATACCGGTACTCGCAAGCGCATCAACGAACTGAGAGACTTGACCAAGTGCGATGTGATGAAGCGCATTTCCGCCCACGCCCCCGTATCCGTGCGGCGTATCAATAGTGCCAACACCATTTGGAAATGTATTTGAAGTCACGATTGCATGGGGGTTGTAGCGCTTTATGACTTCAGCTACCTCTTTAAGGAAGTTGGGATCACTATAGGGCGATACCTTTAGCGTAATCGTTGTTCCTCGAACGACCGAATCCATGACATACCTTAAAATTGCCTCCATGGTTTGAATCTTGAAACCTGCAATAGGTTTTTGCTCTCCATCACCCCAGACGTTTGGACAGCCGAGATTCACTTCAACGTCTCCAAACGGCGAGAGCGCATGGGCGAGGGCTGCGTAGTGGGGTGGAATTTGTCCTGCGATAGACCAACTAATCCGCTTACCCAGAGCTCCAGCGCGTCGTCCCATTTCTTGGGCGTGGGTCAGTATTTCATCTAACCCTGGATTTGGAAGACCGAGCGCATTGATACTCGTTCCGTCGGGATACCTTTCGTAGGTTGTTCCAGGATTACCCTCTCCCCGGTGTCTCGTGATTGAACCAATAACAATATGTGTTGCAGCTGAGCGAAGCATATCGTCAAAGAGCTTGCCGGGCCCCTTAATGAACCCGGCAGCGTTGCCAATTGAAAAGGAACTCAAATCCATCTTTTCCTCCTTTGGATTCTAATCTTGGCGCACTCTATCAGCCTTCTACTCTGGATGCACGCTCTCCTCAGCCCGCGCCGCAGCCATCTTCAGAAGTGGACACGAAGAAAGGGAAGGGTCTTTTTGAATGAGATTCTTTGCTTCCGTGCGCGCCGCTTCTACCATGCGGATATTTTGAATCGCTTCCATCGCGATGTCTGAAATACCCCACTGGCGTGCTCCGGTGAGTTCGCCGGCACCACGGAGTGCAAGGTCATACTCCGCGAGTTCAAACCCGTCTTTTGCGGTCATCAGTGCTTTCAGGCGGTCACGGGTGGCTGGACCGTAGGATTCCGGAAGGGCGAAGCAATACGCCTGGTGCGTGGAGCGAATCACACGACCACGAAGCTGATGAAGTTGGGAGAGACCAAAACGCTCGGCGCCTTCAATCAGAATCACGGTTGCGTTCGGCACATTCACGCCCACCTCAACCACGGAAGTCGCAACAAGAATATCCACGGAACCATTTTCAAACTTGGCCATAGATTCTTCTTTCTCCTTCGGTGTCATCTTGCTGTGAAGAATACCGATGGTGGCGTCAGGAAAGACTTCTCGCCTTAGTCGCTCAGCTTCTGCTTTTACAGAGCGGGCCTGTACTGCAAGTTCCTTCGTCGGGTCGGGTTCATCAATACGCGGACAAATCACATAGGCCTGACGACCGATCGCAAGTTCACTACGTACGCGCGTGTACGCCTGCTCACGTTTTTCTGGTCCGAGTACTTCCGTAATAACCGGTTTACGACCAAGTGGCATCTGGTCAAGGAGCGACAAGTCTAAATCACCGTAGATGGTAAGCGCGAGCGTGCGTGGAATGGGAGTTGCCGTCATGGAAAGTAAATGAGGTGACACGGTATCTTTGCGAACCAATTTTTGGCGGTGCACTTTTCCAAATCGATGTTGTTCGTCAATGATGGCGTAGGCAAGATTCTGAAATTGAAGGGATTTGTATACCAGCGCGTGGGTTCCAATGACAATCGGAATCTCTCCATTAGCCACCCATTTAGAAAATTGTGCGCGAGATATTTTCGTTGATTCCTCACGACGTATCTTGGAAGGGAACTTTCGGCATTCACTTCCCGTGATGAGGCCAATCGGAATGGGATGATCTTTAAAATACGAAACAAACGTAGAGAAGTGTTGCTTCGCGAGGATTTCCGTTGGACACATGTAGGCCACTTGAAGTGTTCCGCTTTTTCTGCCGGGCGGTCGTGAGACCGCTACCATATAGCTCGTTGCCGCAGCCACTGCAGTTTTCCCACTACCCACGTCGCCCTCAAGCAAGCGACGCATAGGATGGCCCTGCTCAAAGTCGAGAATGATACTTTCAATCGCACGGTGCTGGGCTTCGGTGGGTGGAAACGGAAACGATGCGACGAATTCATTTAGTGTTCCTCGGTCCACTTCCACGGGAAGCGCTTTCTCAGAAAGCGCTGCTGCACGTTGCATCTGACTTGCGAGCTGTATCGCAAAGACTTCTTCAAACGCGAAGCGTTTACGCGCGACCTGTGCATCAGGCAGTGCGCGGGGTGCGTGCATCCACACGAGTGCAGTGGAAAGACTCGGGAGGTTATACCGCTCGAGAATCTCATTCGGGAGCGGGTCAGCAATTGTTTCATGCACCTTTGCTTCAAAGACTTTTCGTACCGCATGGAGCAGCCACAAGGACGAGACCCCCTTACTTTCAGGATAAATAGCAAAGAGCTCTTTGCTCTCGGGCATATCTCCCTCTTTAAATAAATTGTCGTGCACGTCTTCGGGAGTAACCGGTGTACGGTCTATCTCCGGGTTTGCGATATACACCGAGGAATCGGTTCCGGTTACTTTTCCGGTAGCACGTACGACCATGCCGTCGGCGAGCATCTTTGCAATGTAGGGCTGACTAAACCACCTCAACTTTATTTTTCCGGAAGCGTCCTCAAGCCATGCTTCGGCCATTGGGCGTCTGGTTTTCCACGACTTCTTCGCTTCGGGTTTGCGAATCGTTCCATAGAGCGTTACCTCAGTACCAAACTTCGCGCCACTGATGGTCCCGGTTGGCCCTTGTGCTTCGTAGCGGGCAGGGAAGTGATACAGGAGGTCGCGAATCGTATGAATGCCAAGCTTCCCAAGCGCTTTTTTCTGGTCGGGTTTGAGGCGGGTGAAATGCTGTGAAAGGAGGTCGCTTGGCTGCATGTACTGAGTATAGCGAAGGAATAGCCATGGGCTATACTGGCACGACAATGACACCCAAAGACGAGAAAATACTCAAAGCCTTTAAGAAAACAGGTGCACGTGTTGCAACTACTGCTCGAGTTCATCTGAGGAACAAGCAGGATCTTGCTCTCTACTACACCCCTGGTGTAGGTGTCGCTTCACTTCATCTTTCAAAACATCCAAAAGATGCACGCGACCTTTCCGTGAAGAAAAATAGCGTGGCGGTTATCTCGGATGGGTCTGCAGTACTCGGTCTTGGAAACATCGGACCCTATGGGGCACTTCCCGTGATGGAAGGGAAGGCACTTATCTTTAAAGAACTCGCAGGGATAGACGCGTGGCCGATTGTGCTTGATACGCAGGACCCCGACGAAATCGTGAAGACTATTATGGCAATTGCTCCGGCGTGGGGAGGCATCAATCTTGAAGATATCGCCGCTCCGCAGTGTTTTGAAATAGAACAAAAACTCATCAAAGCACTTTCTATTCCGGTCATGCATGACGACCAACACGGCACGGCTATCGTGGTACTTGCAGGCCTCATTAACGCATCGAAGGTGGTGAAGAAGAAATTAACCTCACTCAAGATTGTCATTTCAGGAGCAGGAGCTGCTGGCTCGGGAACCACCGAACTACTTTTATCCGCTGGCATCACTGACATCATTCTGACCGACCGTACCGGTACGCTCTATGTCGGACGAAAGGAAGGAATGACGAAACATAAGAAGGAGCTCGCGCGACGTACGAACCCTCGCAACGTGAAAGGTGACCTCGCGAGCGCAATGCGAGGAGCAGATGTGTTCATCGGTCTGTCCGGAAAAGGACTGCTTCACAGCGCCGAGATTAAAAGCATGGCTCCACGCTCCATCGTCTTTGCACTTGCTAATCCAAACCCGGAGATTATGCCAGACGAAGCAAAAAAAGCGGGAGCAGTCGTTATTGCAACGGGTCGTTCAGATTTTCCAAACCAAATTAACAACGCTCTGGTGTTTCCGGGCGTATTTCGAGGTGCGCTTGATAACCGAGTGGAAGCCATCACGACGACTATGCAGTTGAAAGCTGCAAAGGCACTCGCGAGTCTCGTTACCAAGCCCCATGCGACGCATATTGTTCCTGAAACACTTGATAAACGAGTTGTCCCCGCTATAGCGAAATCCATCCGGTAATCCGCTATACTGTCTCTATCGTATGAACGTACCTTCTTGGTGCCTCCGTTTCTATAACTTTTGCGTTACCATTCCCGACCGTCTCTATCCCTTTAGCGAGGAGATTGAAGGCCAAAAGGTGCGGTTTCGTGCTGCCTATGACCAGGCGCTTTCTCGCTATCAGGAAGAGAAGGGTTATGGGAGATACGGTGCATGGCTCATCACCTACCGAGGTGCCTGTCACGTCGTCGGGGCTACCTTGTTTATTGGTTTCTCTGCTCTCGTATCAAAAGACCTCTTTGGGAGTGAGACTGCCATCTATGTCATCCTCGTGATGGCAACGATCGCACTCGTGTTTCAGGAGTTTTACCTACAACCCCGCACGCACGGACAAATGAAGATGCATAGCCTCATAGACCTGCTTTCATGGGTGGTGCCGTTTGGTGTGTACATCATGCGTCACCTTCCTTAGTGGGTACTTTAGTACTTGCAATACTGTATAGGTGACGTACCCTCTGGCAAGAGGTTCACTATTCAGTAGGAGGTGGGACAATGAAGTTCAATCAGATTTCTCAGCGATTCAGTCGAGCTGAGGTAAATCGGCTTTTACGCCTGTATTTCTATGACGGCATGTTCTACGGAGACGTCCGGTCTGCCGCGCTCAAGTTTCTTTCAGAGTATTATCCAGATCTTCCAGAGGATACCTGGATAGTTATTCAGACTATGCATAACGGTAATGGAGGTCAGTGGGGAATCCTACTTATCCGAATACCACGCGAGTCTGGCTGGCATATGGTGGGCGAGTTTGGACACGCTCTCCCAGATGCTCAAAAAGAACGCCTAGTTCTGGCAGGCTTTCTTCCGCAAAAAGATTGTCCAGACAGCGATAGACTGATGGGCATTTGTAAACGGGATGTCCAACAACTTGTTGAGTGCTTCGCTGAATTCGATCCAATGAAGGAATTCTTTGGTCGAGCCAGGATTCAACTTGCTGATCTTCAGTACAAATACATTCCTGAAACAGTATAGAAGATAACCTATATCCGCTCGGTCATGACCGAGCGGATTCTTTTATTCCGATCAGGACAACACTTCAGACCTTGCGACTGCTGTGTGAAATTCTAGTCTCGTTGGACCGCGTGTCGCACCCTCTCAAAGACCGTCGCAAACCATGCACGGTCTTTTGCATCTTCTAGTTTCTCGGCGAGGTGCGAGAGTGAGACCCATGAAGCGTCCGTTATTTCATGCGCAGGATGTAGCTCCGCGTGAGGTTCTGCTGCAAAGAGAAACATATGAATCTCTTTCATTTCGTTTTCATCATACGAGCCATCTACGAGAATCTTTGGGCGCGCATACGAACCAAGTGTATCGAGAAGTTCAAGATTTGTAAGTCCGGTTTCTTCTGATATCTCACGACGAGCACCGTCCTCATGGGTTTCTCCACCCTCAAGATGTCCTTTCGGAAAAAACCATAGTGTGTCAGGACGTCTGCGCACAAGCGCAACGGTACCTGAATCTCCGAGCACAATACCTCCTCCACACGGCCTGTTGCTCGTACTCATCACCCTAGGAGTGTTCTGGCCTCAAAAGACCAAGCGCGAGTGCTGCACACGCGATAGAGATATCCCGAAAGAGTACCGAGAAATTTGAAGCATCAAGATTCAAGAGCACAATCGCAAACAGAATACCGCCCATCACAAAGGCAGGGAGGCGAACTCGTTTTCCAAACAGAATCCAGAGCGCAAGAACTATCTCAAGAATCCCGAACGAGTGAAGGAGAACTACGTCACTTAACTTGAGCGGAATAGCAATGACGTCAAACGCACGCGTTACAAACTGAGGGAAGTACCCGAGCCAGGTTGTTGGGTCAAAGAATGCGTTGACTGCTGGGTAGAGAAACGCAAACGCAAGACCGGCGCGCAGTAGTGCTTCAGGAGGAGTAACGCGTGGGAATCTCATACTTATTGACTCACGGAAACGGTTCCGACGGCGCTCGCACTTGCGTGGTTGTGATATTTCCATGAACCAGTTTTTCCGAAGGTGAAGGTATAGGAGCTACCAACGCTACATTGGTCAAATGCGGTGCCGGTCGTATCAGGACAGTGCTGACTCTTTGAGGTTCCGCTATACCCGGTGTGTGCAGGGTGTACATCTGAAGCGACCCACATTGGCTGATTAGAACTGTTCACAAAAGTAACTGTATCTCCAACTTTGATAGATACAGAAGTTGGAGAGAAGTTGGTTCCGTCATAGGTGACGGTCACTGGTTTTCCCGCTGCTGGTGTTGTAGCTTCTCCTGAAACATCACTCCCCGTAGCCGGGCTCGTTGTTTCAAGGGGTGCGGAGGTTGTTTCACCTCCGAGTGCAGGGTTGGTCACGGGAGCTTCTGTCTTTTGAGCAAAGAGAAAGTATCCTCCTGCAACAACCAGAACGACCACGATGACGGAGATAGCAGTTTTCATAGCGTGTATATCTTAGGCTTATAAAGCTCAGTATATACCTGGTAGAAAAGTAACCAAGAGTGCTAGGCTAGGTGTATGGATATGAAAACGTTTATCTGGGGAGGAATGTTCGTCGGTTCTGGTATCGGGAGCTTTCTGCCCGTTCTGTGGGGTGAAGATGTTTTATCACTTTCCTCCGTATTCCTGACCTTCCTCGGCGGCGTCCTCGGTATCTGGGCCGGTCACCACATTGGCAAATACCTCGGTGCGTAGAGGCGCGACTTCAAGGAATACGCGAGGCGTGCTAGGTTATCGTAGTGCTTTATATATGGAGACGTGGCTATGAATTGAGATGGGGTCTCAATTCATCCGCAGGGGTGGGTGTTGAACAACGTGAAAATATGGAGACGTGGCTGAGTGGTCGAAAGTACCTCACTGCTAACGAGGCGAGCTGTAAAAGGCTCCGAGGGTTCGAATCCCTCCGTCTCCGCCAGATTACCAAGTTTGAACCGAAGCAAAATAACAACATTTTGAAATATATGGAAAAGAAAAATCTCATTATTGGCATACTCATACTCTCACTGGGTATTTCTCTGTATTTAGCTTTTCAAAATAGAGGAGAGGTTCAAACGACAACTGAAATCATCCCGCCCAGCGAATCATTGAGACTTGCCTATGAAGAATCTTCACAACATTCCGCAATGGCAGATATCGCGGAGCTTTCTTGTTTCCCGACAAGTCGGTTTGATTGTGGTGGAGGAAGTTGTACCGCTTCTGCGCCAGCAACTTACTATTTCGTAGATTATGGAACAGAGAAAGGAACCTATTTTAGGTGTGATGCTAAAGGATGCTATCCATACCCAGTTGAAGTAACCACTTCTGGAGAATTTACGCAATTTACTCCATCGCAAGGTCAAGCAATGATGTTCAAAGTCGCCACCGGAGATATTTTAGACAACAAAGGAGAGTTTATTGATGTCGCGACACTCGGAACGGGGGCGATAGTATCTTCTGGTAAATGCGAGTTTAGGAAATAATCATGGCAATAAAAATTACTTATTTCGTACACGGCACTAATAACTGAGGGCAAGCAGGTGCACGTCTTTCGCTCCCGTATCGCGAAGTGCCTGTTCAGCTGCTCGTAGCGTCGCTCCCGTCGTTACGACATCGTCAATAAGGATATACGTAACATGCGCATCAAGCGGACCGTTCGCTCGGAAGGCACCTTCCATGTTCACTAACCGCTCTGCTCGGTTGAGGCGCGTCTGGGGTTTAGTGTCCCGGACTCGCTCAAGCACGCCATACTTGATAGGTACCGGAAGGCTATTCTGTTTTTCAAATAACCGCTCTACTTGGTTGTATCCACGCTCTCGCTCTCGCAGGGCGGAAAGCGGAATTGGTAATAGAACATAGGAGTTTGTTTCAAAACCACTCTCGTCCTCAACCAACCCTTCAAGATAATCGTGAAGGACTTGAGCGAGTAACACTCGTGCTCGCTCACTATCCTTAAATTTCAGCTCAGTAATCAGTGCACGCACAAGACTATGACGGTAGGGGAGGAGTGCAGTTATGTGAGAAGAATCTACTGAAACGATGCGTGGCGAGACCAATTGAGAAAGTTGCTCCAAGGTTGCTTTCTCAACCAAAGCCTCATGGCTCTTTGGTGGGAACACCAGACGAATAAGCTGTGTGAGTAGGAATCGGAGGACATCCATACCATTCATACTATCGCGTCGTCCCTGCGCCCGTACTTCTTGAGATGTGGGGTGATACAATGACGCTATGAGTTTATTCGAGACACTCTTCGGCAAGAAGAAGAGCAAGAGCGTCATCGGTGTTGATGTCGGTTCGTCATCACTGAAAGTCGTTCAAATTCGGGAGGAGGACGGTACTGCGGTGCTTGAAACATATGGAGAACTTGCCCTCGGACCCTATGCAGGTGCAGAAGTGGGGCAGGCAACAAATCTTCCAGCTGCAAAGATTGCAGAAACCCTCACTGACCTACTTCGTGAAGCTTCCGTCACTACCACAGAGGCAGGGGTCTCTATTCCGTTCTCTCGCTCCCTCCTCACTCTGGTAGAACTTCCGCGCAGAGACGATGCGAATGAACAAAAAACCGTTATTGAACTAGAAGCTCGCAAGTATATTCCCGTGCCGGTCTCTGAGGTCCAACTAGACTGGTTCATTTTGCCGGAGGCTTTACCTGAGAATGCCGAACCACCTCAAAAAGTGAAGGTACTTCTTGTTGCGGTGCATAATGACGAACTCGCACTTCTTGAAAACGTGGTGAAAGGAGCCGGTCTTGCTGCAAGTTTTTATGAAATAGAGATATTTAGCACGATTCGTTCCGTCGTGGATGAGCCCGTGAAGCCAGTACTCGTACTTGATATCGGAGCTTCTGCCACAAAAGTGTATGTTGTAGAACGAGGTGTGGTTGCACTTTCTCACAATATTCCCGAGGGAGGACAAGACGTTACACGCACCATTTCAACCGCGCATAATCTTTCGATAAAGAAGGCTGAATCCCTCAAGAAAGAGCACGGGTTTCAGAATCAACCTGCTAATGGCTACACACTTGCAACTATTGAACTCGTTTTCTCACGTATTTTTCAAGAAGCGAAACGAGCTATTACTCAGTACGAAACCGCGCACCAAAAGACTATCTCTGAGATTATTCTCACCGGAGGTGGGGGAGTCACGAAAGAGCTGGTGACCTATGCACAGTCCTTCTTCTCCATTGACGTAAAAGTTGCCGATCCATTTGGTAAGACACAAGCACCTGAATTCATGCGCCCAGTACTTGCAGAAATTGGCCCGGAATTTGCGGTTGCGGTAGGACTTGCACTCCGCAAGCTCCAAGAGCTTGAGTAGCACACTCATCTCATGTGTATAAACCTCATGTTTCTCTAAAGTCTTTCGGTATACTTCATTTGTGGCACTTCCTCCTACTATTCCGACATCGTTTGTACCAAAGATGCCTGTTTCGCCAACTGCGCGCAGGAAATCTTCGGGTCCAAACCCATTTCTTACACTTGCTTCCGTTGTGCTTGCTATTTCCCTTCTCGGCGCTGCCGGCATGTTCGCCTACCAGTATTACCTTGAAGGCGTCGCAAAGAGCAAGGGAGCACAGTTAGTAAAGGCACAAAACGATATTGACCAAGCAACGGTAACCGGGTTCATTCGTTTGCGCGATCGCTTTACCGTCTCACAACAAATATTAAGTAATCACGTGACTTTGTCAGCTTTTTTTGATGTTCTTGAATCACTCACCCTTGCAACGGTTAAGTTCTCTTCACTCAAAGTCACCCTATCTGAAAGTCATGTGGCAACCATAGAAATGAACGGTGTCGCAAGAAGTTTTAATGCACTCGCTGCACAGTCAAACGCTTTTTCAGATGAAAAACGCATTAAGCGTGCTATTTTCTCAGGGATCACGCTTGATCAAAAATCTGGGAACGTATCCTTCAGTTTGAAGGCAGAACTTGATCCTGCACTTATCGTCAATAATGCCAACCCTGTTGCGGGCACGGTACTGGTACCGCAAACACAACCACAAATCCCCCTTGCTACCTCCACCACACCATGATTAATCGACTCTTACCGGTTATAGTACTCATTATCGCGATTGCCATCTTCGTTGGATATACGAATCCGTTGTATACGCGAGAGATTCTCCCGCTCCAAGCGCAAGTTCGAGAGTATGATGGTGCACTTGCGGCAGCAGCTGACTTCAATAGAAAGGAGGCACAACTCGCGACCGAGCGAGCCGCTATTCCAGCAGAAAGCATTCAGAAGATTGAAACCTTCCTACCGGATGGCGTGGACAATGTGCAGTTGATTCTTGACTTGAATGCACTGGCGGCACGCTCAGGAGTACAGCTCTCAAACTTTGATGTTAAAGAAAATGGTGTTGTAGCTCAAAATGAGCCACAAAGTGGAGGCATTGCCCTTGAGCAGGGAGGTAAGCAAACAGACTCACTAGATCTTTCTGTAAAAGCAACGGCTTCGTATTCAGCATTTCGGACCTTCCTTGCGGGAGCCGAACAAAGCCTGCGTATTCTTGACGTGACTCAGCTTGATGTGAGCGATTCACCGACCGGTGTTTACAGCTATGCTATTACTTTTAGAATCTATTGGCTCCACTAATTGTATGAGTAAAAACACCATCATCTCCATCATCATCGGCGTCGCCATTTTGCTTGTCGCTGGCTACATGCTTTTTTTTCAGCAGCCAGCCTCCTCAGCTGTAACAGCAACCGAAGCTTCAAGTGAAGCCGAAGTGACGTTTGTTAACCTCGCCGCACAACTTGAACCCCTTGGATTTGATACGAGCATTCTTGCTATCCCTCGTTTCCTAGAACTTGTGGACATCCATACCATCGTTCTTCCTGAGGTAAGTGGTCGTAAAGACCCCTTTGCTCCACTTCCAAAATAAATAATTTATCCCGTGCAAACTATCGCACGAATACGCACTGAGGGAGTATCATACATACATGATGCCTGCGGTTAGAAATCGCACCACGAGTCTATGAATATACTTTCTCTCCTTATTGAGAAGGGTCTCATTAAAGCTGAGGATGTAGCAGCAATTCAGGCTGAGGCTGAACAAAAGAAGCTTCCACTCGAAAGCGTACTTGAAAGTAAGGGTGTTACACGCGACGTACAACTCTCAACTGCAAGTGAGCACTATGGGATTCCATCTCGAGTGCTTCCGCAAAACAAAGATATTGAACAAGCGGCACTTGAGTTTATTCCTCAGGAATCAGCTGAACACTATCGGTTTGTGCCACTTGGCATTGTAGACGGGGCACTTGAAGTGGGTATTACTGACCCCGATAACATAGAGGCGCGTGACGCACTTCAATTTATCTCAACACGTGCGGGCATGCCCTATAAGTTGTTCCTTATTAGTGAAAATGACTTCTCACACGTGATTGAAGAGTATCAAAACCTCTCGGGAGTTGTGGGTGAAGCACTTTCAGAATTTGAAGGTTCAGCCGCTGAGTCTGAAGAGTCTAAGAAGATGGAGGCTGAGGTTGAGTCAGCAGCCATAGGTGCGCCAGCAGCGGTAGGTGCTGATGGAAAGATTAAAGCCGACTCGCCGGTAACAAAGATTGTCGCAACCGCCTTGCGATATGCGGTAGAGGGTGGTGCATCCGACATCCACATAGAACCATCTCCTGGAAAGACGCGCGTACGTTTCCGCATGGATGGTGAGTTACACACCTCACTCGAACTTCCGGCTAAAGTACATGCTGCCGTTGTGGCTCGTATTAAAATCATGGCGCAGCTTAGGCTTGATGAAAAACGTAAGCCACAGGACGGACGGTTCTCTTCAAAAGTAGATAATCGGCTCATAGACTTCCGTGTCTCCACATTTCCAACGCAACACGGCGAGAAAGTGGTAATGCGTATTCTGGACCGCACCCGCTCGGTAGCAAATATTGAAGCCATTGGTTTTACCGAAGACCAGCTTGCCATGGTGAAAGAAATATTGAAGGTACCGTACGGTATTGTGCTCATCTGTGGTCCAACTGGTTCAGGTAAGTCAACCACTCTCTTCGGTATGTTGTCGGAGATTGATAGTGAAAAACAAAACGTAGTTTCCATTGAAGACCCCGTTGAGTACGAGATTCCAGGTATCGCACAGTCGCAAGTACACCCAGAGATTGGTTATGACTTCGCAAACGGGCTCCGTTCCATTTTGCGTCAGGACCCCGACGTCATCATGGTTGGCGAGATTCGTGATAAAGAAACAGCCCAGCTTGCAATTCAGGCTGCGCTCACGGGTCACCTCGTGTTCTCTACGATTCACACCAACAACACCGCGGGCGTCATTCCACGCCTCATTGATATGGGCGTGGACCCGTATTTGATTGCACCAACTCTCGTGGCCGCCATCGGCCAGCGTCTGGTGCGTAAGCTCTGTCCAGGCGCTGGGCAGAAAATCGCGGTCACCGACAGTATCAAGGGTCTTCTTGAGCGAGAATTTGCGGACCTTCCTCCTGACGCAATGAAAAGGATACCTGCATTTGAGTCAATGTATCGTGCTCAGGCGACTCCAGACTGTCCAAATGGTACTCGTGGACGTATTGGCGTGTTTGAGTTCATGCGCATGGATAAGGACCTAGAACACACGGTACTAACGAATCCCGTGGAAGAGGCGGTATACGCGGTTGCTCGTAAAAAGGGTATGTTTACGATGCGCGAGGATGCTATCATGAAAGCGCTGGCGGGGGAGATTCCGTTTGAAGAAGTGAATACGCTTGGCGGTGAATTGTTCCCCGAGGAAGAAGAATCAATCTAACACTTTATGGCTACGTACCGCTTATACCTTGTCGACGATGACCGCTTCTTACTGGATATGTATGCTGTTAAATTCAAGACAGCAGGTCATGAAGTAACTGCATTTCAAAATGGCGAAGAGTTACTGGAGTCTCTCAAGAAAGATCCAGCTCCTGACGCACTTCTTCTGGATATCGTTATGCCAAATCTCGACGGATTTGAGATTCTTGAGCGTATCCGGAAAGACGCTCTTGCCCAAACGACAAAAGTTATCGTGCTCTCAAACCAAGGTCAACAATCAGATATCGAGCGCGCACAAAAGCTTGGTGCTGCAGGGTATATTATTAAAGCATCCGCAATTCCAAGTGAAGTATTTGCAGAGACTATTCGCATTATTGAAGCAAAAGCATGAGCACCTCTTCCAAAAGCGTAAAACCACTTCTCTCAACTGTTGTTGCAGAGGGTGGGTCTGACCTCCACCTGTCGGTAGGGAGCCACCCCATTATTCGCGTGTCTGGTTCGCTCGTGCCTTTGGTGCAGGAGCCTATTTTGACACTGGCTGACACGGAAGCAATGCTGAAAGAAATCCTTCCTGAAGGGAGGTGGGAAGTGTTTGTGCGTGACCAGGCAGTGGACTTTTCGTATGCTCACGACGACAATAACCGTTTTCGTATCAACGGGTACATTGTGCAGGGAGCAGTCACTGTTGCCATGCGTCTCATCCCACACGCAATTCGTACCTTTACTGATTTGAATCTTCCGCCGGTACTTGAAATCTTTACTCAGAAGACCCAGGGCTTCTTCCTCGTGGTAGGTCCTGTGGGACAAGGAAAGTCAACGACGCTTGCTACCATCATTGACCGTATTAACGAGACGCGCGCCGAGCATATCGTCACGATTGAAGATCCGGTTGAGTACCTCTTTGAACAAAAGAAGTCCCTCATTCATCAGCGTGAAGTACACATTGATACCCCTGACTTCCATGCGGCTCTCCAGTCAGCCTTTCGTGAGGATGTGAACGTCATTATGGTGGGTGAAATGCGTGATCAAGAGACCATTTCAAGTGCGGTGACTGCTGCTGAGACAGGACACCTTGTGCTCTCTACCCTGCACACGAACAATGCGGCCCAGACCATTGACCGTATTATTGATATGTTCCCACCGAATCAACAGAGCCAGGTACGCGTACAGCTTGCCGGTTCTCTTGCGGGAATCTTCTCTCAACGACTTGTGCCACGAATTGCCGGTGGTCTCATCCCTGCATACGAATTGTTAATCAACAACAGCGCCATCGCAAACCTTATTCGTGAAGGACGCACGCATGAAATTTCCACAGTCGTACAAACGAGTTCTCAAGAAGGCATGATTGACATGGACCGTTCTCTCGCAGAGCTCGTTCGTCGCGGTGAAGTCACGATTGAACATGCATACGAACGTTCGGTAGACCCCAAGACCTTTGAGCGTTACCTCTAACCCATGCTATTCAAATACAACGCACTGGATACAGACGGACACGAGCGGCAAGGAAGTGTCGAGGCACTCTCTATGGATGTTGCAGTTTCAACCCTGCAACGACGGAACCTCATCGTTTCCTCCATAGAGCCCATGGAGAAGAAGTCAAAACTGGAAATAGAGTTTAGTTTTCTTAAAGGAGTCTCAAACAAGGAAATCGTTATTCTTTCACGCCAGATTGCAACGCTGTTTGAAGCCCAAGTCTCGGCACTTCGTGTATTTCGTCTCCTTTCTGCAGAAGTTGAGAACAAGTATTTAAGTGAGATATTGACGCAAGTCTCAGACGATCTCCAGGGAGGTAGCCCTATCTCAAAAGCGCTCTCACGCCACCCGAAAGCTTTTCAAGCCTTTTACGTAAATATGGTAAAGGCAGGTGAGGAGTCAGGAAAACTCTCTGAAACCTTCGGCTATCTTGCCGACTATCTTGACCGTAACTACGAGGTAGCAAGCAAAGCCCAGAGTGCCCTTATTTATCCAGCGTTCGTTATTGGCGTCTTTATTACGGTCATGAGCTTGATGCTCACGCTCGTTATCCCGAAGATTAGTGCTATTCTCATCGACTCAGGCCAAAAGATTCCGCTCTATACTCAAATTGTAGTGAGTCTCTCTGACTTCATAGTCCATTATGGTGGATTTATCCTTATTGCTTTTGTTATCTTTGGCTTCTACTGCTATCGAGCAATGCAAACAGAGTCAGGTCGTCTCATGTTCGACAGTATCAAACTAGATACACCCTACATTGGAGACCTGTATCAAAAACTCTATCTTTCTCGTATTTCGGATAACTTTGCCACGATGCTTGTATCTGGCGTGCCGGTAGTTGAAGCAGTAGAAATTACCGCAGCCGTTGTTGACAGCCCTATTTATGAAGGAATTTTGCGACAGGTGGGAGAAGACGTGAAAGGAGGAGCATCTATCTCTGACGCGCTTGCTCGGCACAAGGAGATTCCCGGTATTATGAGTGCCATGGTTCGTGTGGGGGAGGAAACGGGAGAGCTTGGTAAAATCCTTGCAACACTCGCTCACTTCTACCAGCGTGAAGTAACAAACGCCGTGGACACACTCGTGGACTTGATTGAACCACTCATGATTGTCATTCTCGGACTTGGTGTTGGTATCTTGCTTGCGGCAGTTCTCGTGCCTATCTATAATCTCGCCGGTTCTATCTCCTAACGAAGGCGCGCTGGGTATTTTTCTGCGTGTTATCCACACGCAGAAAAATACCCAGCAGTTTCTCTCGTACAATGAGACATAGCGGATATTTACTCGTAACCCGCATCCATACAATCGATTATATGAATTTCGTATCTACAAGCGCGCGACAGGGCCAGAAGGGTTTCACCCTCATTGAACTCCTCGTCGTTATCGCTATCATCGGCATTCTCTCGTCGGTCGTGCTTGCCTCTCTCAACACAGCTCGAAACAAGGGTGCTGATGCGGCAATCAAGGCAGACATTGACAGTGCACGTGCTCAAGCAGAACTGTTCTACGATACTGCACAGACCTACTTGAACGTTTGTACCACAGCGAACACCGGTATTCTAAACATGAAGACGGGTGCATCATCAGCTGGCTCTGCAACGGTTACGTGTCTCGACAGTGCAACAGCATGGGCTATGTCAGCTCAGCTTAAAGCTAATACGGCACAGTACTGGTGCGCAGACTCAACGGGTACTACCACCATTCGTTCTGCAGTCATCTCAACGACAAACTGCTAATACCGTAGTCTAAGGTTCAATCAAAAACCGCCTTCGGGCGGTTTTTGTATCCACGGGGATACCTTTATTGTGAGCGAGGTGCAAGTATACTGAAAGCATGCGTTATTTCATCACTGCTACTACTTGTATGAATCCTCTTGTATCTCAGAAAACTAGACGTGGTTTCACCCTCATTGAACTCCTCGTCGTTATCGCTATCATCGGCATACTTTCAGCCGTTGTTCTTGGCTCACTCGCCCTTGGTCGTCAAAAAGCCTACGATGCGGCTATAAAGTCAGATGTACACACCATCCAGTCACAAATGGAAATCTATTTCTCAAATAACAACACCTACGGCACCACGCTTGCCGCAAACGCAAACCCGACGAACAGCGTTCCTGGTCTCGGAACCTCTGCGTATATCGTAGACGCTAGCATTAATGGTGCACTCAAAGCAGCTCTCGCTCAAACAGCTCCCGTCGTACTGAACAATGCTTCTTGTGGTGGCGCCACGTCAGGAGGCGGTACCTGGGCAACAGGCGTAAATGGTGCCACCTGGGCCGTGAATATATCTCTCAAAGCGAACAAGTGTCAGTATTGGTGTGTTGACTCCACCGGCTCCTCTAAAACCTACACCAATAGTTTCCCGGCAATCGGTGGTGGTGGCGCCGCAGCTACTTGCCCGTAATCTTTTAAGCATGCCCGATTATTTTAGTCGCCGTATGAGTAGAACAGGTAAGGGTTTCACCCTCATTGAACTCCTCGTCGTTATCGCTATCATCGGCATTCTCTCGTCGGTCGTGCTTGCTTCACTTAATTCTGCTCGTACCAAGGCGCGAGATTCAGCTATTCTTGCAAACATGGACGCCGTCTCCCCCCAAGCAGTTCTCTTTGAAGACAGTAACAATACCTACGGAACGAGTGTGAATGACTGTACGGCTGGGGTATTTAGCGATACTAAGATTCAGTCAGTCTTTACCGCTATTGACGCAGCGAATAACAACGCGCCAAGGGAATGTTATGCGAATGATACAAGCTACGCACTTGCCGTAACGCGCGCAAGTTCTGCCGACTACACACCCGCAACCGTATATTGGTGCGCAGACTCTACCGGAAAGAAGTGCGGTATTGATGATATTTCAGGCCTTGCAACTTCAGGACTTTGCGGATGTCCATAACATGACGAGTCTGTCTGCTGTGCTCGCCATACTCTCCTTTATTGTTGGAGGTTTGTTTGCAAGCTTTGCGGGAGTAATCAGTGAACGACTGAATACAGGTGAGTCATGGAGCCGAGGGCGCTCACGCTGTAACTCCTGCAGTGAAGTCTTGTCAGTTGTTGACCTCATCCCCGTTCTTTCTTGGATTACGACACGTGGGGCTTGCAGAAGATGTCGTGCCCGCGTACCGTACCTCTATCCACTCACGGAACTTGTTGTTGGGACACTCTTCTTCGCAACCTCCACAGTGTACGGACTTTCCTACGAATCAATCACCCTCGCAGCTTTTTATTTTGTGCTTACCATTATCGTTTTGTATGACCTCCGACACACTGTGGTGCCATTTCCACTCTCCTTGCTCCTTATCGGCCTCGCGCTCTTGTTTACCATCGTGAATTCACCAGACCTCCATACACTTGGAGTCAGCTGCGTTACCGCTGGAATTATAGCTCTTGGATTCTTTCTCATGCACGTGCTGTCCGGTGGCCGTCTTATGGGACTCGGCGACGCACCCATTGCACTCGCACTTTCGCTTGTGGCGGGCTCTGTTGCCTTCACTGGTCTCCTCTTTTCGTTTTGGATTGGTGCAGCTATCGGCATAGGCATCTTGGCGACTGCGGAAAGAGGGCATAGAATGGGAATTGAGGTACCGTTCGTACCTTTCCTTGCGGCAGGATATTTGCTTGCTTTTTTTACCCAATGGAACCTTTTCAGTTTGCTGTAGCTCACGAGCGTTCGGTACACGTACGTGGCTTCACTCTTGTTGAGATGATTGTCGTCCTCGGCATCATTGGCATAATCACCGCTGTTGTACTCAATAATCAGCAAGATTTTAATAAATCATTGGTCATCACCGATACTGGGTACACGATTGCTCTCTCACTAAGGCAGGTACAGACATTTGGGCTTTCAAGTAGAACATTTACCGGACAAACAACCGCTAACTATGGTTACGGTGCTCATTTTGAAGCTGCAAAACCAATATCCTATACAACTTTTGCCGATGTAAATAAGAGCACCTACAGCGTCCCGTCCTACTGTCCAGTCGGAACTGCTGGTAGCCCTGATGCAAAGCCAGGGAACTGCAGGTTTGATACATCGGCAGAGACACTTCAAAATTATAAGATTGGACGTGGTCTTAAGGTCGCTGCACTCTGTGGTCGCGACACGGGAGGTGTACTCAGGTGTTCAACGGACCAAACAAACCCAATCACCAGTATTGATATTGTGTTTCTTCGTCCGAATACCGACACCGTAGTGACTGCGAGCAGGTCAGGAGCGGGCGATATCCAGCTCAAGGATTTAAGTATTACACTTTCTACTCCTGATAATGCAGCTCAACGCCTCGTTTGTGTTTCATATGCAGGACAGATTTCCGTGACCCCTACCGCTTGCCCATGATTTACCGTATGAAATATCTTTCTCATCCAGAGTCTAAAACGCTTCGAGCGTTTACGCTCGTGGAAATGATAGTGTCTCTGGGACTTTTCTCAGTGGTTATGTTGGTTGCGACAAGTGCCTACCTCACACTCATCAGTCTTGATAGACAGGCTCACGCAACGAATCAAATCGTCGATAACCTCTCGTTTGCAGTAGATACCATGGTTCGTGGTATTCGCACGGGAACTAACTTCCAATGTTTGAACGGTAGTCCAGATGCAGACGGTAATTCAACTTCTGGAGCCTGTACTTCATTCAAATATACGGATACGAACCTCACCACTCCCGTTACCTATATTCTAAAAAGTAATGGCACTATCGGTAGATGCGAAGGAAACGGAGTGTGTATCGACAGCACGGCGTCATCACTTACCGATCCACAAATAACCATTCAAACACTCGCGTTTTACGTACGAGGAGCAGGTACCGTTACGGCAGGAGTGCGAGACCAACAACCCCAAGTATTGTTTGTAGTGAAGGGGACGATGCCAAGCGATTCTAAAGGAGGGACGGTTCCATTTGCTATCCAGGAAGGAGCAACCCAACGACTCATCGACTTATAACCTATGAAAAGACTTGATTTACTTGTAAAAGGAACGCCAACCGTTACGGCTTTTACTTTGGTTGAAACATTGGTGGCTATCATGGTCCTTACTATTTGTGTGGTGGGGCCGTTTCAAGTCGCCCAGGGTGTACTTGCGACTGCTTACGTCTCTCGTGATAAACTCATCGCCTCTGCTATTGCTCAGGAAGGTATGGAATATCTCCGTGCTATTCGTGATAGTAACTATTTGTACAATATACATACTAGCTCGACGCTCAGCTGGCTCTCTGGATTTGACGGAAATAATGGACCAAATTGTTATTCAAACACGTGCGTTATCGATACCTCCCAATACCCAGCAGCGGTACCATTTCAAGCAGGAAACTCTATTATCGCCTGTAGTGACTCAACGTGTTCAACACGACCACTCTATCTTTCATCAAGCAATATATATAATCAGCAGACGAGTGGGGTGAGAACCAGATTCACGCGAACCATAAAATTGGTTCAAATAAGTGCGACCGAGACACAGGTAACCGTAACGGTATCGTGGGTCGGTCACGCAAACTACAGCGTGACCTTGGTTGAGAATATCCAAAATTGGCTATGATGACGAACCATCCACAACGTGGCGTAACACTCCTCATCGCAGTCATCCTTTCTTCGGTGATTGTGAGTGTTGCACTTGCACTTCTAGATATCAGTTATAAGCAACAACTGCTCGCATCAACTGCGAAACAATCACAGTATGCGTTCTATGCGGCCGACTCAGTGATGGAATGCGCACTTTACTGGGACCAGCAATGGAATGCCTTTGACTACACGTCACCGATAGGAAGTATCTCCTGCAATAATCAGACCATCACTCCGTCATCGGTCGTTACTACGAATCGGGTTACTACCTTTACACTTCCGTGTGCCACAGGAGGAATCCAAGGTATCGTTACCGTAACGAAATCAAGTGCAGCCGCCACTAACATCTTTGCAACAGGATATAGTACCTGTAACGCAAGTGACCCTCGTCGTATTGAACGCGGACTCAAAGTAAACTATTAGGTACAATAAGGGAATGAGTGTCCCAAAAGAGATACAGGAACGAGCGCAGAAATTGCGCGACATAATCACCATCTACCGAACCCTTCAACACGAGAAGGACGAAACACCGATATCTCCTGAAGCTTTGGACTCCCTAAAACACGAGCTCGTGCTTCTTGAGGAGCAGTATCCTGTGCTTCGTACGCCAGACTCACCAACTCAACAGGTTGCGGGCACCGTACTCCCAGAGCTCAAAAAGGTACCTCATCAGGTACCGCAATGGTCACTGGATGATGTCTTTTCTGAGGAGGAACTCGGCGAGTACGTCGAGAAAATTACTCGTCTCCTACGTAAATCAGGACATGAGGACGCTCTGCCAACCTATGATACGGAACTGAAGATTGATGGACTACACATTGTGCTTACCTATGAAAAAGGAATACTCACCGTTGCTGCAACTCGCGGTGACGGTGTTGTTGGTGAAGACGTTACGCATAACGTGCGTACCATACGTGGTCTCCCGCACACCCTATCTCGTCCCGTTGACCTCGTTGTTGAGGGAGAAGTGTATATGACACGCTCAGGGCTAGAGAAACTAAATAAAGAGCGAGCCAAGAAAAAAGAACCACTCTTTGCGAATCCTCGTAATGCAGCTGCCGGTAGTTTGCGACAACTGGATTCAACAATTGCTGCAAAACGCCCGCTCGGCGTGTTTCTTTACGATGTAGATGCCTGTAGCGAGCCACTTCCAAAAACGCAAACGGAAGAACTCGATTTTTTGAGAGATCTCGGTCTTCCCGTGAATCCCCATCACCGACATTTGTCGTCTCGTACTGAAGTCATGGCTTACTGGAAAAAATGGCAGGGAAGCGTGCGGGACAAGGAAGACTATCAATTGGACGGCCTTGTACTTAAGGTAGATGAGCATATATATCAGGAAACGCTGGGATACACCGGCAAGGGCCCACGCTTTGCCGTTGCGTTTAAATTCCCTGCAGAACAGGTGACAACCGTTGTGCAAGACATTACGCTTCAAATCGGACGTACCGGGGTACTCACTCCGGTTGCGCATCTACACCCGGTATCGGTAGCAGGAACCACCGTTGCGCGTGCGACACTCCATAACGAAGATTTCATACTGGAACGCGATATACGCATTGGGGATACGGTTATTCTCCAAAAAGCAGGCGATATTATTCCGGAAGTCGTCCAGGTGTTGCCAGAGTTTAGGACGGGCAAAGAAAAGAAATGGAAATTCCCAACGCACTCACCATTATGTGGGGGAGATGGTCGCTTGGAGCGCGTACCGGGTGCTGCTGCGTATCGCTGTGTTGTTGGAGGCTCGTTTGAGGAACGACTGCGTACTCTCGCTCATTTTTCGGGAAAGTCCGCACTTGATATTGATGGTCTTGGCGCAAAGACGGTGCAACTTCTTATGGAGCATGAGTTAGTTTCAGAACCCGACGATTTCTATGACCTGACTGAAGATGAACTGCTAGCACTACCGGGATTTAAGGAAACCTCGGTGCAGAATTTGTTGCAAGCGATACAGGAAAAGAAGAACGTACCGCTCGATCGTTTCCTCGTGGGACTCTCCATCCTTCATGTCGGAACTGAAACGGCACTTCTGCTCGCGACGGAATTCCAAACGATTGAGAGGTTACGAGCGGCATCAGAAAACGAATTATCGCGGGTCGCGGGTATTGGAGACGTGGTAGCTGAATCGCTGCGAAGGTGGTTTATGAATACTGAGAATCTCGCTCTACTTTCGCGATTGCTTACACACATCACGCTTACGAAAGTGGCGAAGACAGAGGGAGGCGTCCTCATAGGGAAAACAGTCGTCGTAACCGGAACACTTCCTACGCTTTCACGTGACGAGGCAGAGGCACTTGTGCGGAAATTGGGAGGGTCTGTGTCCAGTTCCGTATCAAAAAAGACAAGTTACGTTCTTGCAGGTGAAAACCCTGGCTCAAAACTGACGAAAGCTAAGACACTCGGCATTTCAGTACTTACCGAGGCGGACTTTAAGAAGCTTCTCTAAGTGTGATAGATTCCTATATATGGCATCAGCCGAAGACGTACAGAAGCTTGCGGCCCTCTCAAGACTTTCCATACCTGAAGCAGACCTCGCTCATACCGCGAAGGAGTTTGATGCAATTCTTGCCTATGTGGGTAAACTTGAGCAACTAACGCTTCCCGCAAAGTACGCCGGGACGGCTGGAGCTGTCCGAAATGTCTTTCGCATTGACGGCGAGCCTCATGCAAAAGGGAAACACACCAAAGCTCTCGTAGCACAATTTCCAGATAAGGAAGGGAATTATCTCAAAGTGAAGCAAATATTGTCTCATGACTAAACCAGCTAACGAGCTCAGCATGGTCGAAGCAGGAAAGATGCTTCGCGACCACACTCTTACGGTCCAAGAATTATGGGACGCCTGTAGTAGTAGAGCGCATGCACGGAACCCCGAACTCAATGCCTACCTTGAGCTCTTCCCGGCTGATGGGCCCGCGATACAGGCAGCTCAAAAGAGAATAGACACTGAGCGAGACACCGCTCCCGCACTCTGTGGGATTCCGCTTGCGATAAAAGACAATATCTTGATAGAGGGACATCTTGCGAGTGCTGCAAGCCAGATTCTTTCAAATTACACGGCGACGTACGACGCCACCGTTATTACTAAACTCAAGGCTGATGGCGCGCTCTTTCTTGGGAGAGCGAATATGGATGAGTTTGCTATGGGTTCATCAACTGAAAACTCGGCATTCGGTCCTTCAAAAAATCCACACGATACCTCGAGAGTCCCGGGAGGTTCGTCCGGTGGTTCCGCGAGCGCAGTTGCAGGACACCTTGCGCTCGCCGCTCTTGGTACGGACACGGGAGGCTCCATTCGTCAGCCAGCAGCTCACTGCGGACTCGTAGGGCTGAAACCGACCTACGGGCGTGTGTCGCGTAGCGGCGCAATTGCACTCGGTTCTTCACTTGATCAAATTGGCCCACTTACAAAGTCGGTTGCGGACGCGCAACTACTCTATGATGTACTCAAAGGGCACGATCCTCTAGATGCAACGACGATAACGGATGCTACCTACCCAGCACCAAAGATAAAAGAAAAGCTCATCATTGGTGTTCCCTATGACCTTCTTTCAGATGGTATTGATGAAGATGTGCGAGCAACCTTTGATGCTACGCTTGCACGTCTTGCAGAAGCGGGACATACCCTTGTTTCGGTATCTCTTCCAACCAGTGAGTACGCACTCCCGACGTACTACGTCATTATGCCGGCAGAAGCCTCAACCAATCTTGCTCGGTATGACGGTATGCGTTACGGAAAAAGCACAACCGGAAAGAATTTGCTCGACGAATATCTTGGTGCGCGTACCGAAGGGTTTGGTCCCGAGACAATCAGGCGTATTCTACTTGGCACCTTTGTTCTTTCTTCAGGTTACATTGATGCGTACTATCGAAAAGCAGACGCAGCACGTGAAGTACTTACAAACGAGTATGACGAAGCATTCAAGACCTGTGACGTGATTGCATTTCCAACAACTCCAGCACCAGCATTTGCCTTTGGTGAAAAAACAGGAAACCCTGTTTCCATGTACCTTGAGGACGTGTTCACCGTGACCGCATGCTTAACCGGCATGCCTGCCATTTCAGTCCCGATGGGTATGGTTGAACGTGGTGGAAAACAGTTACCTATTGGTATGCATTTCACCGCACCAAAAGGGGCGGAGTCTATTCTCTTTACGGCAGGCGCACTCATTACAGGCGAGGCGTTATACTAGAGCGTAATGGATCCGACTATCGTAGCAAGCGCCCCGGCGACTCAGGGAGGTGTTCACTTTTTGAATATTGAATACCTCTTCTATCAACTGTACCTACTTTTTCATGGGGGAGGTGGTGTCGTTGGTGTGAGTCAGCAAGGGTTTACGGTTGCCTCACTTGCACCGTTATTTACTACACTCTGGATTATCATCACAATTGTTGCATACCTGTTCTGCGTAGGGTTTTTCGCACTCTTTCTCTATTCGAGAACCCGCATTCATCAGGTTGAATCTGAAGAAGCCCTACGATATACGACCTTTACTGATGTACACGCAGCAGAACTAGAGACTGAACATCATCGGTGGAATCATATACGAACCCTCATCGAAAGCACCTCATCAAATGACTGGCGTCAGGCGATTCTGGAGGCAGATATCATACTTGATGACATGTTGACCAGCCTTGGGTATCCGGGAGCGTCGGTAGGAGAGAAGCTTAAGGTAGTAGACCCGGCGAAGTTCCGTACACTGCAAGAGGCATGGGAAGCGCACAAAGTCAGGAACGAAATAGCTCACCAGGGTTCAGAATATCCGCTCACCGATCACATCGCGTATCGAACCATCCTGCATTACGAAAACGTCTTCAGGGAACACGGCGAGATATAGCTCAGCCGTTGCTTTTTCAAGAAAAGAGCCTATTATATAGGTTCCGCTCATACGGAGCGGGGTAGAGGATTGAGGTCATTCCCATGACGGGAGGGCAAATGCGAAGCCAGGCTTGGTTCAGTAGAATATACATAGCGGGGTAGAGGAGAGGTACCTCGAGAGGCTCATAACCTCTAGACGCCGGTTCGATTCCGGCCCCCGCAACAAGCAAAGAAAAACACTCGTCTCGTACGAGTGTTTTTCTTTACGATGCGAGGAAGTAAGAAATTTTTCATACACTTCGTTTTGAGAAAAACAAAACGCATCCAAGTGTTACGTAGCCGGATTCGGATAAATTGGAGAAAGTATTTCGTTAGTAGTATGACCCTGTGTAAAGTTACCCCAACGAATCCACTTTGGAATAAGTCTATAGAATCTGAGTGTGCTTGAATCAAAACGAGTGAGTGGCGCCCCGTATGTCGCATTGGACATGAGAGTATCTACTAACTTGACGAGTGTAGGCTCTATCGTTGCTGTTTCAGTAAGATCAGTGATATCACCTTCAATCTGAAGGGTACGAGGTACGTCACTCTCAGCTATAACGAACGAAGCACTCGAATTATTTGCAAGATCAGATACTTTACGAGTATTCGCCAACGTTATGAAGTAAAGAGAGAATGTATCATCGGAGGCGTAGTAAACAAAACGAGAACGAGACTTATGTTCTGTAGATACGGTGGATAATACACCGGTTGTGTGGGACATAAGAAATGAAAGAGCCTCTTCGCGCTTGTCTGTGGGTGGCATTTCCATAATCTCAATTCTATCACCCCCCAAAAACGATAAAGACCTGGCTCCTAGCCAGGTCTTTATCGTTAGTGATTGGAATTCCTACATCACACTGCACATTCTGCAGTCTTTCTTGTGACCAAGAACGAGATACACCGCTGAAACACCGACAAGTACATAGACCAACCACTCAACGGTAGGCCAACTGCCGAGAACCATATGCACCACGTTCCAGTCTGAGCCCATGAATCCTCCAAGACCGATAAGACCCCAGTTAAGAGCTCCTATGATTGCGAGAAGGAAGGTGACTATGTGAAGTCCTTTCATGAAAGTTCGTTTAGTTACTAAAAAGCCCTCTACCACCTATAAGTATGAGGTCTTTTTGAAGTAAGAAAGTACGTGAAGGGGATAATGTATTATGCAATGTTCGTGCCTTGGTGACGTAGTACAATACGCCACTCGCGATAGATGAAGTACATAACAATCAAGTCAAAGATTGTAATCCCAACAATAATGACAGAACTATCTTTCACAATCTGAACAAGCTGATAGAGCACAAACAAACTTAAGATTCCGAGCGAAAGTGGGTACGACCACATCTTATTGTGTAAGAGACCCCATATCATACCGACCTTAATCAGACCGCGAGATAGTAGATATAGTGCTAGGAAGGTGACGGCACCAGTGGTGTATGCCGATACCTCACCCATGAGTGCATTTTGAAGTGCGGGTATTGGGATAAACTGAAGAAAAAACGTCCCAAACATAACAATGACTGTGGGCGGAATAAAAAATACCACGCACCCCGCAATCACTTCAGCGAGAGAAATTGCGCCTTTCAACATAACGCTCCATTTAAAAAACTGATATATTTCTCGCTCCTCTTTCCGGGATTCCATGTCCGTAGGGTAGCACAGTGAGTTAGACGTAGCTGACACTTTTATATAGTATGCAGTGCATGCAAGCAGTCATACTCGCAGCAGGTGTAGGCAAGCGTATGCTTCCACTAACGCTCGACCTTCCAAAGCCCTTGGTGAGGGTCGCGGGGAGAACTATTATTGAGTACGTTCTTACTGCACTCCCCTCTGAGATTGATGAGATCATACTTATCGTCGGCTATAAGGCGGAAATGATTAAGGATTTTCTTGGTGAGGTATACAAAGGGCGCGTGATTCGCTACGTGCATCAGGAGAAACCAGAGGGAACTGCTCGAGCACTCGCTCTCGCTCAACCGTATATTTCAGGAAGGTTCATCCTTATGAATGCAGACGATATTCATGGTGCTGAAGCACTCAAAGAAGCACTACAGTATCCGCTTGCCGTCCTCGTTGCTCCCTACCGTGACCCTTCACGCATGGGAGTCGTGAGTTGTCGGGAAGATGGAACACTTGAGTCAATTATTGAAAAACCCGAACATCCGGAAAGTAACGTGGTATCAACTGGAGCCATGATTCTTGATGAGCAAATCTTCATGTACGAGACACCTCAAAATGAAAATGGGGAGTACTATATCAACGAACCGCTCAAAATGCTTGCAGCGGACAAACCTATAACCGTTGTTACTCAACCACTATGGATTCCAGTAGGTTGTCCGGAGGACATATCTCTTGCTGAGGAGAGACTCAAAGACATTGAAGAGAGAGGCGATACATAGTAAGCTCGCTCATATATACGGTCTACACCTTATATACCCAACACCTGCTGGTGTAGCTCAGGTAGTTAGAGCATGGGACTCATAAACCCAAGGTCGAAGGTGCAAGTCCTTCCACCAGCACCCGAAGACACCGGTTATTGAACATAGCGCCTAAAAAAGCTATATTCGGTAAGTTCGCTATTGCGGCCATAGCTCAACTGGTTAGAGCACCCGCCTGTCACGCGGGAGGTTGCCGGTTCAAGTCCGGTTGGCCGCGCCGAGATAATTGTAGATTGGTTTAGTGCAAGTTTGATAGAATCATAGTGTATGAGGAAAATCATTACCACCACATTCATTACGCTCGACGGTGTGATGCAGGCGCCGGGTGGACCTGAGGAAGATACCTCAGGCGGATTTGCGTATGGCGGCTGGCAAAGGTCTTTTCCCCAGGACGAGGAACTGATTTCGATTTTGAGTGGGTTCTTTAGCATCTCATTTGAGCTGCTCCTCGGAAAAACTACCTACGAAATCTTTGCAACATATTGGCCGAGCGCAACGACCGATCTCGAGGTAGCGAGTCCCTTTAATAGAACAAAGAAATACGTCGTATCACATGAATCATTCGAGCCTTCGTGGGAGAACTCAGTTTGTATTACCGGGGATGTCGTGGCGCAACTGGAGGAACTGAAGAAACAAGACGGTCCAGATTTGTGGGTCTGGGGCAGCGGGAATCTCATCCAAACACTGCTCAACGAGCATTTGATTGATCAGATGCATTTGTGGATACATCCTATTACCCTGGGCACTGGCAAGCGGCTGTTCGCAAAAGGAACACAAGCAGAAGGCTTTACACTTGTTGATTCTAAAATCGGAACAACTGGCCTTATTTTCGCCACCTACGAGCCAGCAGGAGAGATTAAGACCGGCTCTAGTTGAGGTCTTTCTCTGACCATATATACTGACGCATATGAATACGAATGTTGCACTTGGGATTGTGGGAGGGATTATCCTTGCCGTTGTCGGATTTTTTATTGCTAACCATCCACAGTCGCCCGAGATTGTGAATACTGCGCCTGCAATGACTGGAACTTCAAGCCAATCTGGGGTTATTGGAGCTCCAGCAGAACTTGGAGCCATGGTGCCCGAGCCTACAAAACGCTACACGAGCAGGCCGGCGATTACCGTTACCTCCCAAGCCAAGACTACAAGTTTTGACAACCCGGACTCAACAACAACCGAATCACATCCAACACTCACTGGAAAAGCAAATATAAAGAGCATTTCCGTCATTATTGTGAACAGCGACCGGGTCGGTATCTGTGCCGGATGGGATATCGCGGTCGAGAATGGCGTTTGGAATTACACCGCACCGATTGAACTCAAACCAGGAGCATATACACTTCAACTTCTTGGCGGAGATACCGTTATTGAGACTTCGCTTACGGTAAAGTCCTAACATACATACGCCTTTCTACTATGAAAAACCACCTTACCGTCCTGCTCGGTACCGTTCTCATTCTCGGCGGAGTCGTTTTCGTATTTTTTAGTCAAAAGACAGCAAATACGGGAAGTCTTGAAAGCATCAGTACGAGCGAAGCACCGTGGCCAGCTGAGGTCGCTCACTTGCGTGAACGTTTGAACGCTATACATCTACCTGCACTCACAAGCGAGGGACAGGCGCTCCACACTCACCAACACCTGGATATTTTCATTCACGGACAGTCCGTTCCGGTACCTGCAGATATTGGAGTTAACGAGGGCCCAGGAGGTTTTATCTCAAGCATCCACACCCACGATACAACGGCCATGATTCATGTTGAATCTCCGACCATAGAAAAGTTCTATGTAGGTCAGTTTTTCGATATTTGGGGTGTGAGACTTTCACAAACCTGCATCGGCGGATATTGCGCTGACGATAAGAATACACTGACTCTGTATGTGAATGGAACAAAGTATGAAGGAGACCCACGTACTTTGGAACTTACGGCGCACGAGCAGATTACGATTGTGTATGGAACTCTCGAAGAAGCACCAACAACACTTCCTAGTAGCTACATCTTCCCAGAAGGTTCGTAATTTCAGAATCTACGAAACGACTTATTAAAACTCGACGCAAGTCTCAGTAGAATTGAGAAATTACAGCCTTCACGGTAGGATACGATAGTTCTGCCCAGCCGTTGTAGCTCAGGGGTAGAGCAACTCCATGGTGGGTCGTCTGATTCCTGCCCACCGTTTTCGTGAGAAAACGGTGAATCCCGAATAACGGTTAATAGCTCCACAAGCCAAGACCGTGGCACGAGATTTCTCGGGCCCGAACGACTGACAAGGGCCCCTCTTCCAGCATATAAGCTGGAAGAGGGGAAGATACAGTCTAGTCCTTCTCCAAGTGGTTTGGAGAGAAGGTGTAAACGAAGGAGTAGGTCGGCAGTTCAATTCTGCCCAACGGCTCACACATACACATCTATCGGACGAAGGCTTGATAGAGAGCCCTCTTGTAGGGTAGATTAGCAACACGCCACCTTAGCTCAGTTGGTAGAGCATTTCACTCGTAACGAAAAGGTCCGCAGTTCGATCCTGCGAGGTGGCTCCAAAAAGTGAACGCCCGGGATTTTGCTATACTCGCTCCATGACTGATACGCCTCCCTCACGGCTCGAAGAAATAGAGGCGCTCATGGCGAGTCCAGATTTCTGGGCTGATAAAGACACTGCGCAAGCGGTGGTACGTGAGTATCAATCCCTCAAGGATGGGGGAGAGGTAGGAGATGATCCGCATGACGCAGGCGGTTCCACTCTTGCGGTCTTAGCAGGTGCAGGCGGAGACGATGCTGAAGATTTTGCTCGCATGCTCCGTCGTATGTATGAAGGATATGCGGGAAAGAAAGGATGGGGCGTTCGTGAACTCCACGCAAACGAAAACGACCATGGAGGATTTAGAAATGTACTACTTGAAATTACCGGGAGGGGTGTCTACGGAACACTCAAGCGAGAGTCCGGTGTGCACCGCCTAGTACGCATCTCACCCTTTAATGCAAACGCGAAGCGCCAGACTTCCTTTGCGCTCGTGGAAGTGCTCCCCATGCTCGTGCCTGGAGAGAAAATAGTTCTCAAAGACGACGAGCTTGATATGCAGTTTGCAAAATCGGGTGGGGCTGGTGGACAAAACGTAAATAAGCGAGAAACAGCAGTGCGAATTGTGCATACGCCCACCGGCACCTCCGTCCATGTTTCAAGCGAGCGGTCTCAGCAAGCGAACCGTGAAAAGGCGCTAGAACTCCTCCAAGCCAAGCTCTACACCAAACAAAAAGAGCGCGAGGAATTAGAGGCAAAGGGACGCTCTATTGCGGCTAATTCTTCAAATGAATGGGGCAGCCAAATGCGTTCCTATGTACTGCATCCCTACAAAATGGTGAAAGATCACGAGACAGGACATGAGTCACATGATCCGGAATCAGTGCTCGAAGGAGATCTGGATGGCTTTATAGAAGCAGCTCGAACGTTCGTCCCGGAAAACTAACTTATCCCCAGCAAACGCCCTGAAAGTAAGGAAAAGGTAGCTGTTCATAGACGAGTAACTTTGAAGTAGGGTACAATGGCTCCGTCATGATCTATTTTGATAAAGTTACGAAAACCTACCGAGACGGAACACCAGCACTAGAAGACGTCACCATCTCCATCGCCCCGAAAGAATTTGTTTCCATCGTCGGTCACTCCGGTGCTGGAAAAACGACCTTATTAAAAATGCTTCTCGCAGAAGAGAGACCGACCACCGGTTCGGTCTTTTTTGAGTCAGTTGACGTGCATGCGCTTCCAACAAACACCTTGCATCACTACCGCAGGAAGCTCGGCATGGTCTTCCAAGACTTCCGTCTCATCCCGAACAAAACCGCCTACGAAAACATAGCCTTTGCGATGGAGGCAGCAGGGAGGCCCGATGATGAGATTGCGAGCGACGTACCGCATATCTTGGATCTCGTTGACCTCACGGGGAAGTCACACCATTTTCCGAGCCAGCTCTCAGGCGGGGAGCAGCAGCGTGTTGCGATTGGTCGGGCTATTGTGAACCAGCCCGATGTTATTGTTGCGGACGAGCCAACGGGGAATCTTGATCCTATTAATACCTATGAAGTTATTGAAATCCTGAAGAAGATTAATCAGCTCGGTACCACGGTACTCATCACCACACACAACAAAGGAGTCGTGGACGCACTTGGTAAGCGAGTAGTCACGATGGACCGTGGTCGGGTCGTACGTGACGATCAGCGTGGTCAGTACGTACTGTAGTATCTAATTCATGTCACTTACTTTTCTAAAACGAGTCATACGAGCTGGAGCAACAAATTTTGCTCGTAGTGGCCTGGTCTCCTTTGCTACCGTGCTCATCATGACCGTGACCCTTTTCATCATTGGTTGTTTGATATTTCTTTCAGCTGTTCTCACGAATACCCTCACGACGATTGAGGACAAGGTTGATGTAAATGTATATTTCGTTGTTACTGCTCCAGAAAATGAGATTCTTGCTTTGAAGTCAAAACTTGAAGAACTTCCGTCAGTTGCACAAGTTTCCTATACTACGCGTGAACAAGCTTTGGTAAGTTTCAAAGAGCGTCATGCAAATGATCAACTCACACTCCAGGCACTTGAGGAACTCGGAGATAATCCGCTCGAGGCATCGCTTTCCGTAAAAGCTCAGAATCCCTCTCTATACGCCGGGATTGTTGATTTTCTGAGCGGGAGCTCGGCTACCAGCGCCGGCATTATTGATCGGGTGAATTACTTCCAAAACAAGACGGTGATTGATCGCCTATCTGCCGCCATCACAGCGACCCAGCAAGTGGGGCTTGCCATCGTTATTCTATTTGCTGCAGCTTCTACGATTATCGCGCTTGCAACCATCCGACTCGCTATTTATACGTCGCGTGACGAAATAGCTGTTATGCGCCTTGTGGGAGCTTCGGACATGTATATTCGGGGGCCATTCATTGTTGCTGGCATTATTGCGGGCGGACTTGCGGCACTTATCGCTCTTATTTTGTTCTATCCAATAAGCTGGTATGCGGGTGGCGCGCTTTCCTCGTGGCTCGGTGGTTTCAATCTCTTTTCCTATTATATTGGTCACTTTGCAAAAATCTTCGGAATTCTTGTTGGTTCGGGTGTGTTCCTTGGAGCATTTGCCTCATGGATTGCGGTACGAAGGTATCTAACAGTATAAGAGTGTATGGCAACTGAAGGACACAAGTACATCTTTGTATTAGGAGGAGTTATGTCCGGAGTAGGAAAGGGTGTTGCTACCTCTTCTATGGGTCTGATTTTGAACCAACGTGGATACAAGGTGAACTTGGTGAAAATAGACCCCTACCTCAATGTGGATGCCGGTACGATGAATCCAACCGAGCATGGGGAGGTTTTTGTCTTGAGGAGTGGTCTTGAGACCGATCAGGATATGGGTAACTACGAGCGTTTCCTCGGACGTGATCTTGGTCCCGAGGACTACATGACGTCCGGTATGGTGTATCAAACCGTGATTGAACGTGAACGCGCACTTGAGTACGGTGGTAAGTGCATTGAAGCTATCCCGCACGTGCGCGACGAGATTCTCCGGAGGATTGAGAAAGCTGCCGCTAACAACGGTAGTCGAGTGAGTGTTATTGAGATTGGTGGCACAGTTGGAGATTTTCAGAATGCACTTTTTATTGAAGCGGCTCGTGTGATGCGCTTGAAACATCCAGACGATGTCTTGTTCGTGATTGTTTCGTACCTCCCGGTTCCCGGCACCCTCGGCGAGATGAAAACAAAGCCAACCCAGACAGCAGTTCGTGAACTTAACTCGTATGGTGTTCAGCCGGACTTCATCATAGCAAGGAGCAAGGGCCCGATGGATGAGAAAAGAAAGGAAAAGCTCGCAATCTGGTGCAATGTTCGTCCTGATCACATCATTTCTGCACCGGACGTAGAAAGTATTTATGACGTTCCGCTTAACCTTGAGAAAGACCATATTGGTGATCTCATCCTTGATGCACTCAAATTAGAGAAGAAAACGGCTGAAGCGGACCTCGATGAGTGGAGAGACTTTGTGGAACGAACACGCTCAGAAGGAAAGCAAGAAGTAGTTATTGGAATTGTCGGAAAATACTTTGATACGGGAGACTTCGTACTTTCCGATGCCTATCTTTCCGTAATTGAGGCACTCAAATTCTCTGCAGCAGCGGTTGGGGTCAAGGCAAAGATAGAGTGGGTGAACGCCAAAGACTTTGAGAAAGGAACACCAGTAACGATGCTTGAAAAGTATGACGGTGTGATTGTCCCGGGCGGATTTGGTGAAACAGGTATTGAAGGGAAGATTCTTGCGGCGAATTTTTGTCGCACACACAAGATCCCGTATTTCGGACTTTGCTACGGCATGCACATGCTCGTCATTGAGTACGCACGAAACATGCTCAAACTTGAAGACGCACACACGGTTGAGATTGATGCACAGACGCCCCATCCGGTAATTGACGTTATGCCGGACCAAAAGCAACTTATTGCTGACGGAAAATACGGTGGCACTATGCGCCTGGGCTCATATCCAGCGCAACTTAAAAAAGGAACGATTGCACACACCGCGTACGGAACAGATGTGGTTGAGGAACGTCATCGCCATCGCTACGAAGTGAATCCGGACTACATAGAGCGTCTTGAGAAGGCTGGTATCGTATTTTCCGGTACGAGCCCAGATGGTGTGTTGATGGAGATTGCAGAACTCCCAACTAAAGAGCACCCGTTTTACCTTGGCTGTCAGTTTCACCCAGAGCTTCAGGCTCGTCCACTTACTCCGCATCCTTTGTTTACCAAGTTTCTAGAAGCTGTTCAGGAGCGAGCGCTCTACAAAGAGGGATAAAATCGGGTTCTTGTAATTTACACACCCCCGGTTTTCCGGCCGGTAAGAGCGGTATACTTAGAACGTCTTAGATATTTAGTAGCTGATCTTTCCTTATCATTACCCTATGTCAAAAAATACAAAAATAGTGCTTGGAATTCTGGCAGCCGTCGTCATTCTTGGTGGTTGCTACGCTTACTGGCAGTACCGTGAGAGTACACGAAGTGGAGCTGAACAGACTGAAGTGACAACACTTCCGTCTGGAACCGACCAGTCTGATACTGCACTTGAAAGTGACCTCGGCTCCATTGATGCTCAAATTAATGCCGTCGGAAGCGACAATGCCGACGCGAAGGCGAGCATTCAAGATGTCGTTGCCCAGTAGTATTCCAACACCGTAACTTTCCTATGAAATATTCACCACTTATTACCGCTACACTCAGTCTCGTACTTATTCTTGGAATAGCAGTACCTGCATTTGCCGAAGACAGAGGCGGAGACGATGCAACAAGCATCAATACCACTAACACCATTCAGATTAAGGTTGACGACGACAATACAGATTCAGATCTTCACGATAAGCGCGAACGTCGAGATGGATTGCTAGCCTCTACCACTCTCCGTATTCGCAGTGAGCGCGAAGAGGAACGCGAGCGCGAACACGCAAGCTCAACGGAAGAGCGTATCCAAAAGAGAGTTGAAAAGGTTCAGGAACACGCCGGAGATGCTATTGATAAGCGCATTGAGAGTCTACGAAAGCTCTCTGAGCGCCTAGCGCATATGAAACTCCTTTCAGCCGATACCCTCGCAAGCATCAAGGCTTCTCTTGACGCTGAGATTAAAAGCTTGATTGAGCTCAAGGCAAAGATTGGAAGCGATACTTCAACTTCAACCGTGAAAGCTGATGCTTCTGAAATCACGAAGGCACACCGCGTGTACCTCCTCGTTGAACCAAAGGCACGTATTGCAGCCTCTGCATCACGCATCAATGCGGTGGTAACACAGATGCAACTTCTCGTTACGAAGCTCGAGGCACGCATTGCTGCGGCACAGACTGCTGGCGCGGACGTTATCGAAGCACAAGCTGCTCTTACTGACCTCAAGGCAAAGATTGCTGACGCCAAGGTACAGGCTGATGCAGCCGTAGCGCTTACCGTTAACCTCCAGCCTGACAACGGTGACGCAACCGTTAAAGCTTCTAACCTTGCAGCCCTCAAGGATGCGCGTACGAAGCTAGAGCTCGCACACAAGGATCTTGCAGCGGCTCGGGAAGACGCTGGAAAAATCTTCGGTGTCGTAAAGGGTAAGGAAGGAAAGGGCGAGGGAGTAGAACACTCTAACTAATCGTTATCCACACCCGTGGTTGGAGCCACTCCAACCACATCCCTCCGGGTGTATAGTATTCGGACTAGCTCCTGACTTTGTCAGGAGCTAGTACTTTATATAGGGAGCTAGTTGCAAAGTCCCCACATGCTTCGTTACGGTTCGGTTTCGCTTCCTCACCGTACTTCAAGTACGCCTGCATTCGGAACCTTCCCACGCCTTGCCTCTGGAGCCTTTTCAACCAGCTCACAATCCAGTTGAACCCGCGGGCTTTTTCGAGTATTGTGCCTACATCAAGCGGCTGTTAGCCGCTTCGATATTGCGGGATCGTCTAATGGTAGGACAACGGAATCTGGATCCGTTTATCTAGGTTCGAGTCCTAGTCCCGCAGCCAATACTTTTGGTGAGGTAAGATGGTAGTAAGTGAAAAAATCCCGAAGAAAAAGATGGGCATATAAAAATACAACCCTCCTTATGCTGAGTGTCATAGTATTCGCATTGCTGGCTGATACTTCAATTGTTCATTCTCTTATTGCACATATAGGGTCGTATGGATATCTGGGCTCTTTTATTACCGGTATCTTTTTTGTATCTACCTTTACTATTGCTCCCGCATCACTCGTATTGTTCCACCTCGCGCAAGATTA
The DNA here is from genome assembly GCA_038064495.1 of Patescibacteria group bacterium. Classification (GTDB taxonomy): domain Bacteria; phylum Patescibacteriota; class Minisyncoccia; order Phycocordibacterales; family Phycocordibacteraceae; genus C7867-001. Next base: position 144,335 of record JBBTSZ010000002.1, read on the forward strand.
CAATGCACTTGAGATAGCACTTACTGCTGGGTTTGGTGCTGTCATAGGAGACCTATTGATTTTCCGATTCTTCAAAGATCAGATATTTACAGAATTTGCTCCGCTTGCAAAGAAACTAAGAAAAAGTCATATCTTTGAACTCTTCAAAAGTCCCTACTTCGGATGGCTCACCCCTGTAGTTGGTGCGGTTATTATCGCATCACCATTTCCCGACGAAGTAGGTATTGGAATGATGGGCTTAAGTAAAATTAAAGAATGGCAATTTATTATTCTGACGTTCATTTTGAATACGACCGGAATATTAATTATCGTTCTGCTGGCTCAATCATAGAGGTTCCCACGTCGTACCACACTGCCAGCCATCATAAAAGCTCCTAGGTAGTAGGTTTTGTGGGGGGAGGATGTTTGAGGTTAGAACTTTGCTAGACTGAAGGCATGGAAAAGGCTTTAAACTTCAAAACGAAAGACGGACATATCATATACGGAACACTCAATACTCCATCAAAAGAGAACAGTTCAGTTATTGTGTTTGTACATGGACTGACTGGTCATCAGAATGAGCATTATTATTACAATGCCGCTCGGTTTTTTCCGAAGAAGGGATTTACAACCTATCGATTCGATCTATACAGTGGAGAGAAAAAAGGAAGGGCTCTATCCAACTGCACTGTCCGAACTCATGCCTCGGACCTGTCCACAGTTTTGAATCAGCTCAAAAAGAAATATAAAAGCATTCATATTGTGGGGCATAGTCTTGGTGGGCCGACTATTGTGCTTGCCGACATATCTACTGTCTCATCAGTCGTGCTTTGGGATCCCTCAGACATGCAAGGTCTTGCTGACATCACTGAAGGCCAAGAACGTTCATTGAAGGAGAATAAAATATCCGGAAGCTACATCGTGGATTGGGGCACTGAGTACATTCTTGGTAAAGAGATGGCTCAGGAGTTTAAGATTCTTCGACCCGCAACACTTACAGGTAGAATCAATAAACCGATCAAGATACTCGCAGCCGAAAAAGGAAATCCGCGGGGGAGTAAGGAGTATTTAAAGTATGCAAATGAACCCAAGCAACTGGTCATCATTAAGAAAGCAGGACATACATTTAATGAGGAGAGTACAGAAGAGGAGTTATTTAATGAGACCCTGATATGGGTAAGGAAGTGGAATAAGAAATAAGTATGACAAAGTACATACTTCACGGTGGGTTTGAACGTCAAAATAACGAACCTAATAACTCATTTTACCGAGAACTAGTGAGAGATCTTCCGACCGGCGCAACATTGTTGCTGGTATATTTCGCCTCTGAATACGAAGAAGTAAGAGAAGCCTTCACTGAACAGACTAATAGAGTCCACGAGATTACAGGAAAAGACCTGCGTTTTGTCCTCGCAACAGAAGAAGACTTTATGAGTCAGGTCAGACAAGCAGACGGGGTCCACTTCAGAGGAGGGAACACGACAAAACTCCTTTCAATACTTAGAGGATATCCTGAACTAGTAACTGTATTGAAAGAGAAAAAGGTCATATCCGGCTCCTCTGCAGGTGCATACGCACTTGCTAAGTACGGCACTGCTCATACGGAACAGCATGTCCGAGAAGGACTGGGACTCGTGCCTGTCCGAGTAGTTTGTCACTATGGAAGCAGTGAGTTGCCTCCGAGCCAGCAGTCACATGAGGAGCTCTTAGCTATGGCTCCAGAACTCGAACTAGTTCATTTGAAGGATTGTGAGTGGCGAGTTTTCGAGCAGTGACGTTCTAACCTCGCTCAGTGCCGAGCAGGTCGGGGAAGGAGAAATACTCATGTTTCCCTAGAACCACCCGTATCTCTGGGGGTATACTGAGCCTATGCAGAACCTTCTGACTGAGACTGTCAATCACCTCTACCTCTTCAAGGAACGCGTTTGGGCCCACTCCACCGACATTTTCCTCGCCATTCTTATTCTCATTGCGGGGTATATTTTTTATAGAGCCACGGCAGTGATGTTCCGCCGGGTACTCCTTCGTAGTCGCGTACAAGACGCCTTTGCCCGCATTCTCATAGATAACGTCTACAAGATAGCCATACTGGCAGTCACACTCGTTACCGCCGCCGGGCAACTTGGCATTAATATTACAGCTCCGCTTGCCGGTATCGGGATTATAGGTATCGCACTTGGATTTGCCGCACAGGACTCACTCTCTAACATTATCGCTGGTTTCCTCATTTTCCTTGATAAGCCTTTTAAGGTGCAGGATTACGTCACCATTGGAGAAAACTATGGACGTGTGGAACTTATCACCATGCGTAGTACCCGTATTCGCACTCAGGATAATAAGTACGTCGTCATTCCAAACCAGAAAATCATTAACGAAGTCTTGATTGATCACTCCACCAACGGCGATACTCGCCTCCTTGTGCCGGTCACGATTGAATATCAAGAATCTATTGAAGCAGCACGAGAAGCAATCTTGAAACATATCAACGAAATACCGGGCGTACTCAAAAAACCACATGCAGATGTAGTGGTTGATAAGCTCGGCGATTCGGGCGTTGAGATGTTGGTGCGATTCTGGATTGCAAGCGCGAACGAAGAACGTAGATTCCATTTCGTTGCGACCGAAGCTACCGCGAACGCGCTACATGAAGCGAACATTCGCATTGCCTACCCACACATGGAGTTGGTTCGTGCACGAGTATTGGACCATGACTGACGCAGGGAAGTCAGTTCATTTTCTTAATGGGGAGCTGGTGGGGGAGGAAGCACTCCGGGTCTCGGTTCGAGACCTCGGTTTTATGCGAGGCTATGCGGTGTTTGATTTTTTTATTACGTACCACTCACAGCCCTTTCTCCTTCACGAGCACATTGAACGACTATTTACCTCCGCTTCACTCATTGGTCTCGCGCTTCCGTGGAGTACGGAAGAGATTGCAGGATTTGTACGAACGACACTTGAAGCGCAAACAACTGAGGGTGAAAAAGCTGTCAAAGTCATTGTTTCCGGTGGCATCGCTCACTCACTCCTACCTGAGACGAAGCCGACCATCGCTATTCTGGTGGACCCGCGCCACTACTACCCGAAGGAGTGCTACACCAAGGGTGTAGGCTTCGTGACCGTAGAGCATACCCGGTACACTCCAGAAGCGAAAACCAATAACTACATTGAAGGGGTACGTCAGGCGCAAATTGCGCAGAAGGTTGGTGCAATTGAACCGCTCTACTATGACGACTTACACGTCTTAGAAGGCTCTACGAGTAACGTCTTTGCAGTGATTGACGGTGCACTCGTGACCCCCAAAACCACTATTTTGAAAGGAATAACCCGTAGCGTTGTCCTCACCAAGCTCTCACTCTCCGCTAAACCAGTAGAGCGCGATTTCACGATTGAGGAATTGCGGCGAGCAGAGGAGGTGTTCGTTACTGCAAGTAATAAGGAAATTATGCCAGTGACAACACTTGATGGAGTGCCGGTTGGTACCGGGGAAGTAGGTCCTATAACGAAAGAAGTGATGAAACAGTTCAGGGAGTATGCGGAGGGCGTACAGTGGCACAACACGTAACTTTCTACTATCATTTGACTATGAATCTCACCGAACTACGAAACTCACATAAGGCACGGCTTTGGATTATTGGCGGACTTATCGCAATTGCCATTGCAGCATTCCTCCTGGTTAAAGGCACGGCAGCAAAAGTCGTTATTGGCGGAGCCATTGTACTTTTGCTTGCGAGCTTTGGACTTGAAGCATCCAAGAATGACTATGATGTCGGCACACTCGTAAAGACTGGTTCACTTTCAGCAGCTCACATTCAACGTGACGAGAAGGGCAATCTGATAAACGTGGATGCATTCTGTAATGCAACAGACGCAGACTACAACTGCGACGATTTTAAAACCCAGCTAGAAGCGCAATCTGTCTATGAGCGTTGCAAAGGTCTTGGGAAGAATATGGATGTATACCGACTTGATGGAAACAAGAATGGTAAGGTATGCGAGGCATTACCGATCAGTGCGCACTAATGATTCCTAAAACTATTCGCTATGCTTACTGATTTCAAAACATTCCTGCTTCGCGGAAACGTCGTTGACCTCGCAGTTGGTGTGGTCATCGGGGCTGCGTTCGGTACTGTAGTCACCTCACTTGTATCAGATTTGCTCACACCGTTCATCGCCGCTATCGCAAAAGTGCCAAGTTTTGACGATTTGTCGCTCACCTTAAATGGAAGCCAGTTCCTCTATGGACATTTCATTAATGCACTCATCTCATTCTTGCTTGTCGCAGGTGCGGTATTCTTCTTCGTCGTTCAACCGATGAATGTACTTATTGCAAAGACCAAGAAAGAAGAACCTGTAGACCCAACCAGTAAGAAGTGTCCGGAGTGTCTGTCAGAGATTCCACTTGAAGCAAAACGCTGTGCACACTGCACCTCAGTTGTTTCGTAAGGCTCCACTCCTTGCATGATTGACCCTGCACGTAGTGCAACAATCGGATACCACCTCTTTCTTGAACCAGTGGATGAACTTCGAAATGCACTTACTGAAACCATACAGAAACTCGCAAGCGAGTTTGGCGGACCAGTCTTTCCTCCCCATGTTACACTCCTTGCGCGCATAGAGGCCGAGGAATCAAAGATTGAAGAAACATGCGAAGCGCTCGCGAAGCACATTCCTCCATTCACACTTACGCTTGGCACTCCAGCTCATGAGCATGCCTATTTCAGAGCACTTTATCTGGGTGTGGGGGAAGGGAAACTTATATCTGAACATCATGCTCACGCCAACTCGCTTTTTCATATGTTTGATGAAGGTACGTACACACCACACCTCAGTCTTCTCTACGGAAACTATGAGCCAAAGGTGATTAAGGGAATCATGAACACCGTACCTTCTTTTGAAGGGCGTTCGTTTATTTGCGACCGGTTCTATCTTTATCAGACTCATGGCGAAGCGACGCAGTGGAAAAAGCTTAAGGAATATAAGCTTTCTTAAGTGCTTTCCCGTTTTACAACACAGCCAATTTGATTCCCTAGTAGAGAGGTTATACTGGTACCATAGTATTGCGTAATTTGAACATGAATATACAAAAAACAAGTATGGGTGTAGTTGCGCTCGCGCTCCTGTTTTCGCTTTCGGGCGGTGTAGTAGCTGCTCACGATGAAACGATGGTGGGAGGAGATGCTATGGAAGCACGTCAGGCACCTGTCCCGGGAGCAAAACCTGGCGCGATGGGTTCAACCACAAAGGAGCATGGTCCGGGAATGATGAAACAGGGTTCATCGACCGAGATGATGCGTGGAGAGGGATTCCGTGGTGTACCCGGTATCGTTACGGCAGTTGGCGCTGATTATTTTCTCATGACCTCTCGTGGTCTTGGAAAAGCAACGACGACGATTACCGTTAAAATCACCCCAACGACAAAGTTCTCTAAGAATGCTTCTACCACGGGCTCACTCGCTGATGTTATCGCTGGAGCAAAAGTAGAAGTACTTGGGAAGGTAGCAACCTCTACGAAGACCATCACCGCTCAGCGTGTGATGATCAACCCGGGGAAGGGTGTGATGAAGGAACATGTGGAGGGTAAAGAACTCCGTGAGGGCAGTACGACTGAGAAAATGCTTCGTCCAAGTTTCCTTGGAAAGTTTAAAAATTTCTTGAAGCGGTTCGGAAGTATGCCACCAGTACCACCTTCAGGAGGTGCGCCAAATGGAGGACCCGCAGCTGTTGAGACCCAGCATGATTTCCTCGGCAGCATACTTACCTCAGTGTTTATGTGGTTCGATAAGTAATCACGACAAAAAATCGCCCGCGTCATTTCTGACGCGGGCGATTTTTTACAGAACACGCTACATACGATAAGGTGAGACTATGTCACGTGATTCTTCAATCCTTCGCTTTGAAGGGGTTAGTTTTGAATATAGCCACAATAAACCCATCTTAGTGGAGGTGGACTTCTCCGTACGTCGCGGGAATAAGATTACGATTATGGGTCAAAATGGTGCTGGCAAGAGTACCTTGTTTGGCCTCATCGCAGGAATCACGCGCCCGGACAAAGGAACGATTCTCACACCAACCGGAACGAGCATCGCCGTGTCTGCTCAGGTTATACCGCGTGAGAAATTGGACCTCACGGTGCGTGCCTTTTTCCAGAGCTTCTTTACAAAGCCTCCGTATGACATTGATCCCCGTATTGATGCGGTGCTTGAGGTGGTACACCTTACTGCCGATCACGAGCGTCTCGTCCGTTCCTTTTCGGGTGGTCAGCAGGCACGTCTTCTGCTCGCTTCTGCGCTCATTCAAGACCCCGACCTGCTTTTACTTGATGAGCCCACGAACAACTTGGACTCAGCGGGAATTGAGCACCTCACTGATTTTCTCGTGAACTACAGAAAAACCTGTATCGTGATTTCTCATGATGCAGAGTTCCTGAACGCGTTTAGTGACGGCGTGCTCTATCTTGATGTCCACACGAGAAAGGTAGAACAGTACTCAGGAAACTATCACGATACCGTGGCAGAAATTAGTGCGCGTATAGAAAAGGAAAATAGAAGGAATGCGCAACTTGCAAAGGAAATTCAGGAAAATAAAGACAAGGCCAGTTTCTTTGCACAGAAAGGAGGAAAGATGCGTGTAGTAGCGAAGCGTATGCGCGACAAGATTGAGGATATGGAGGAAAGCAAAGTAGATGTTCGTAAGGAAGATAAAACCATCAGACCGTTTACTATCCCTATGCAGCAAGGCTTGGTTGGAGAGATTCTTACCATTACGTCCTTCACCACACTCAAGAAACATAAGGAAGTAGTGCACAAGGCGAATGTCACCTTAAAGAAAACCGACCATCTGCATATCATTGGTCCAAACGGTATTGGAAAAAGCACCTTACTGGAAGCACTTGCCGGGGGGAAGGCAGTGGGTGCCGTTATCGCACCCGGCGTCACCGTCGGTTACTATCGGCAGGATTTTTCCACACTCAACTTTGACGATACGGTCATGGATTCACTTGCTTCTGTGATGAAGAAAAAAGACGAACAGCGCCTTCGCAGTGTTGCTGCGGGATTTCTGCTATCCGCACAGTTGCTTGAAAGCACCATCGGTACCCTTTCAGAAGGGCAGAAAGGGCTCGTGGCGTTTGCGCAACTCGTGCTCCTTGAGCCGGGACTCCTTATCTTGGACGAGCCAACAAATCATATTAACTTCCGGCACATCCCGGTGATTGCGAAAGCTCTTGATTCGTACCAGGGTGCGATGGTGTTGGTGAGTCACGTCCCGGAATTCGTAGCCCAAATCCGGATTTCTCAGATTCTGGACCTCGCCAAGTAAGACTTTAGGATTTCTAAGAGTACGATACAATCACGCTTGTGAACTACCAGGTATTACTTTTCTATAAATACGTGACGATTGAGGACCCCACAGTCCTTATGCATGAAGTGCGTACGCTTGCACAGAAGCACCATCTCCTTGGTCGAGTACTTATTGCTGAGGAAGGTATCAACGGCACGCTTGAAGGAACGCTTCCAAATACTGAGGCATTTGTATCAGCATTTTTTAGCAACCCTCGTTTTACCGACATTTTGGTAAAGCGAAGTACGGGGAATGGAGTCTCATTTAAGAAACTCGTTGTAAAGGTACGAGACGAGATTGTGGGCACACGCTTTGATAAAGAAATTGATCCGCGTGTACGGACCGCACCACGTATTCAACCAGAGGAACTTCGTTCCTGGTATGAACAAGGCGAAGACTTTGTCGTGGTTGATATGCGAAACGACTATGAATACCGTTCCGGGCATTTTACAGATTCTATTAATCCGGGACTCAGTAACTCTCGCGACTTACCTGAGGCACTTCCAAAACTAGCAGTGTATAAGGATAAGAAAGTGCTGACAGTATGCACGGGAGGTGTCAGGTGTGAAAAAATGTCAGCGTACCTCCTGCACGAGGGCTTCTCGGATGTGTACCAACTTGAGAACGGTATCCATGGCTATATGGAGAAATATCCTGGGAAAGATTTCAAAGGAACACTCTATACGTTTGATAAACGTCTGACGATGGACTTTGGCGGTGACCGCGAAGTCGTGGGCAGATGCTATCACTGTGATACACCTACTGAGACCTATGTAAACTGCGGAAATGATTTCTGCCACTTACATTTTTTGGTGTGTAGCGAGTGCAAGGGAGAAGGATCTGCGTACTGTACTCCTACCTGTAAAGAAACATGTACGACGTCATAGTCGTCGGTGGGGGAGCGGCAGGACTCATGGCCGCCGGGCGTGCTGCCGAGCTCGGGAAGAAAGTGCTCCTCATTGAGAAAAATAAAAAGACCGGCGAGAAACTAAAAATCACGGGGGGTGGGAGATGTAATATCACAAACGCAGAAAAAGATACGCGTGCACTCCTTGCACACTTTGGTTCCTCCGATAAATTTCTCCACTCACCGTTCTCGCAGTTTGGTGTCGAGGACACGTTCAATTTCTTTGAAGAGCGTGATTTGCCCCTCGTCCTTGAGGCAGGTAAGAGAGCGTTTCCGGAAACTCACAAAGCCTATGATGTATGGAAAGTACTTGATTGGTACGTAAAGCAAGGACACGTAACTGTACTCACCAGTTCACCAGTGTCGCGCATTAAAGTTTCTGAGGGGAAGATTTTCGCTGTTCTGGTCGGACAAAAGGAATACACGGCAAACTCGTATATCTTTGCGACCGGTGGTGTGTCTCATCCAGAAACGGGTTCTACGGGAGATGGATTCCCGTGGCTCACGAAGCTCGGCCATAGCGTACAGAAACCAACACCCGGCATTGTGCCACTTTCGGTGCCTGATGCATGGGTTCGCTCACTTTCAGGAATCTCCCTTGAAAAAGTGCGGATTACGTTTTTTACGAATGGAACGAAGTCCCTCACTAAGACGGGAAAAATACTCTGTACGCACTTCGGCCTTTCGGGTCCGCTCATTATGAATAGTGCAAGCGCGGTAGGGGACCTTCTTCACGCGGGTATTGTCACCGCCGAGATTGACCTCTTTCCTACGCTTGATCAAGGTATTCTTGAACAACACATTCTCTCGCTTTTTGATGCAAACAAAAACAAAATGCTTAAGAATGTACTCAAGGAGCTACTCCCTCCCGGCACAAGTCAAAGCATCCTCACACTTCTTACTAGAGAACTCACTCCCGAGCGCACGACTAACAGCATTACGAAGGAGGAGCGCAAAGAGTTATCAAGACTTTTGAAATCACTTCCACTTACGATCTCAGGGCTTATGGGCTTTGATCGCGCCGTTGTTGCTGACGGGGGAGTGACCCTTACTGAAGTGGATACCAAGACGATGCGTTCCCGCATTGTGCCGAACCTGTTTATTATTGGTGATCTCCTTTCCATCTCACGTCCCTCAGGGGGCTACTCACTCCAGCTGTGTTGGACCACCGGATTTGTGGCGGGAAGCTCAGCGTAGCGCTATGGAGACTTCCTACGTTGTATACATTCTCACCTGCGCTGACGGGACTCTGTATACGGGAGTCACTACCGACATAGTACGCAGACTCAAAGAACATAATGAATCTGACAAAGGTGCCAAATATACTAAGACTCGTCGCCCGGTACTGCTCGGCTATACCGAAGTCTGTGCATCGCGGAGCGCTGCTCAGAAACGCGAATATATCGTGCGGAATTTGTCGCGAGCTGAGAAGATATCTTTAATCTCATCGGAGCGGAACGTAAAGCCACTTTGACATTGCTACAGCCAGAGCATACCTTAGTACAATGACCGAGGGCATTAAAAATAGAGTACATATTGAGCGCATGGAGCGTGGTCTTACCCAAGAAGAATTGGCCCTTCGTCTCGGGGTCAGTCGTCAGACGGTTATTTCAATTGAAAAAGGAAATTACGCTCCATCAGTCATACTTGCTCTCAAAATAGCTAAGGTATTTAAACTACCTGTCGAACGTATCTTTCGTATTTATGAAACATAATATTCAGATTCTACTTGCCGTTGTTCTCATAGTATTGCTTATACTTTTGACGAACCCTTTTATGTTCTATATGCCAAGCGCGACTGGAATGCTCGTTCTGCTTGCTGCAACAGTACTTGGTGTAGTATGGGCAACATTTGTTATTGCTGAACAAGCAGGTGATGAGCGAGAAGAACAGCACCGCACGTATTCAGGTCGTGTTGCGTATATTGCTGGAGTACTCATGCTCACATTCGCACTTCTTTCACAGGGGCTTGTTCATCATATCGATCCATGGATAGGAGCAGCGCTAGCCGTAATGGTAGTCGCGAAGCTCGCCAGCCGACTCTACGCTGATCACTGGAAATAGGTGTGTAAAGGTGGCTTTACATTGATGTAAAGCCACCTATACTAGAGCAATATGACATTTACATTCTTGTTCCTCGGAATTGCCTTTATTGCTGGAATCCTCACGGTACTTGCTCCCTGTATTCTTCCACTGCTACCAGTTGTGATTGGAGGGTCGGTAACAGGAGACACCAGTTTCAAACGAGCTTTTACGGTTGTGGCGGCGCTTGGGTTTTCCGTTGTTGCGTTTACGCTTCTCCTAAAAGTAAGTACGGCCTTTATTACAGTTCCGCCACTCTTCTGGCAGTTGCTTTCAGGAGGACTTCTCATTCTCTTTGGTATTCTCACGACGTTTCCAAATCTGTGGGAGAGTCTCGGTATCACCGCTCTCTTGAACATTAAGGGAAACCGACTCATGGCAACTGGTGACAAGAAACAGGGCTTCGTTGGTGATTTGCTCGTCGGCATTGCACTTGGTCCCGTGTTTACTTCGTGTAGTCCTACGTACTTCATCGTGCTTGCAACAATTCTTCCTGCAAACCCGGTCATTGGTTTTATTTATCTTCTGGCCTACACGTTTGGGCTCTCACTCTCTCTACTTCTTATTGCTGTTGTGGGACAACGCATCGTAGACCGACTTGATCTAGCAGCAAACCCGCATGGCTGGTTTAAGCGAGGACTTGGCATTCTTTTCATCGTGATTGGTCTTGCGGTAACGTTTGGCATAGACAAAATACTTGCCACCTCACTTCCACAGCAAGCCTACGGAATAACGGGTATTGAACAGAATCTCCTTAAGCTAACAAATGGAAAGAATGGGGATGCAACCTCAACGCCAACGTTCGTTCCGCTAGGCACGTCAGCTACACCGCTTACGCAAATAGAAAAATCAACTCGATACGAAAAAGCACCAGAATTAGCTTCACCGAATGCGTATCTCAATACGGGAGGTGCACCGATTACGATCGGAGAGAATCGAGGAAAGAACGTCGTGCTTATAGATTTTTGGACCTACAGTTGTATCAACTGTCAGCGAACACTTCCGTACCTCAAAGCTTGGAATGAGAAATACAAGGACCAAGGATTGGTTATTATCGGTGTTCATACTCCCGAGTTCTCATTTGAACAAGTACAGCAAAACGTAGCTGACGCGCTCAAACGTTTTGGCATAACCTATCCCGTGGTACTCGATAACCAATACAAAACCTGGAATGCATTTGGTAATCAGTATTGGCCACGCAAATACCTTATTGATATTGATGGGTATATTGTGTACGACCATGCTGGTGAGGGTAACTACGAGGAAACCGAGAAAGCGATCCAGCGAGCACTCAAAGAGAGGGCAGAACGTCTCGGACAGGACGGAAGCGGTATTCAGGGCACCGCTTCGGTATCGGCTACCGCGCCTACTTCCGCTTCGAGTCCAGAAACGTACTTCGGTGCTTCACGAAATGAGTTCTTAGGAAACGGTAAGCCGGCATCGCCAACCAAGCAATCGCTTACGCTCCCGAGTAGTTTTCCCAAGAACAAACTATTTCTTGGAGGTGAATGGGATATTCAATTTGAGCACGCCATAGGATCGTCTGGAGCAGATGTGGTCTATACCTATACTGCAAAAGAGGTCTACCTCGTTGCCAGTAGTGATGCGGGGGCCGAGATAGAAGTCATGCAGGATGGGAAACCACTCGGAACTATTTCTGGAGCAGACGTGAACGCATCGGGCATCGTTCCAGTAAAGGAAAGTCGTTTATACAAACTCATTAAGAATGATGCTTCAGGAACGCACACACTCAAACTCCACATGAAGAGTGGTAGCGTACGCTTCTATACCTTCACGTTTGGTTAGCTCACTTCTCCGAGGTAGGGAAGGGGGAATATCTTCTCACGCTCCTTTCCGGTAAAAAGTGCATCACTTCGTTTCTTGGACATGCTTCCCATACCGCGACCTCCTGCTGCCGCTTTACCCGCTTCTATCGCCTTCATAGAGGAGCCCAAGTAAACCGAGTGTCGGCCGTAGCGTTCGTTTAGGGTATCAACATTTTCAAAGATGCGTGCCGTACCTTCTACCTTACCCGGGTCACTAAATAAATCGAGCTGCACCTCACGCGCCTCGTGGAGTCCGGTAAGGGTTATTCCCGTTGCTCTGTACGTGGTGCCTTTACGAAAGACTTTGAGAAAAGAAGGTTTGAGTGCCTCAATAAGTTCGTGAGGGTTACTAGTGGGGTGGGCGAGTGTAAGCTGTGCTGCGCGGTAGCGGAAGCTTGAAGATTTTAGAAAAAACGAAAACCCCGTGGCGGAGAGTCCATAACGACGAGCCTTTACGCACGCGCCCTCCATGTTCTTGGAGAGTTGTGAATACAAAAAAGCAGGGTCGCCCGAAGCAGGTGAGAAGGAGCGAGTCTTTTGTATGGAGTGGTAATTGTCCTTAGTTTCAGTGACAAGTTCTAGTACGGAAACACCGGAAAGCTCCTGCCAGATTTCAAGAGCGGGTTTAGTTACGTGAGCACGCACCCACACCTCATTTTTCTGTACGAAATCAAAGGCTGTCTTAATACCGAGCTTATTCAAATGCTCGGTTGTGTTTGGACCAATACCCCAAATCTTTCCAATCAGGGTATTTTTGAGGAACGTATCTTTCTCCACCAGACGAATTGGTGTGAAGCCATTTGGCTTTGCGTATTTAGAACCCACCTTAGCGAGTACCTTGGTTGGAGCGATTCCTACCGAAAAAGTTATATCCAGTTCGTTTTGTAGGTCGTTCTTAATCTTCAGAGCAATCTCCTCATAGCCCATATGGTGGAGACGTCTGAGTCCCGTGATGTCTCCAAAGCATTCATCAATGCCGTATTCTTCTACTTGAGGAGTGTAGCGTCGCATGATTTCATACATGCGCAGTGAGTAGAGGGTATAGAGCTCGTAGTCAGACGAGAGAATAATCGCGTCCGGACAAATCTTGTGCACGTCAGCCAGACGGATACCACGCGAGACGCCACGAGCTTTCGCCTCGTACGTTGCTGCCGACACTATCCCGCGCTCCGCTCCCGTGACAACTGGCTTTCCGCGGAGCGCCGGGTTACGAGCAACTTCGCACGCGGCGAAGAAACTGTCACCGTCGACGTGTACTATCGCTTTTGGATAATAATATGAGCGCCCCCAACCCACCTCAGCTACCATAGGCGCTTTGCTCGTTCGGCATATTTCTCGAAAGGACCGGAATGATTCTCTGCTGAGAATCTTCCTCCTGCTCGGCTCGTCAGCCTGCGCAGAGCCCTTTCTCGTAACATCCCTTCACTCGCATGGAATGTGCCAATCATATGCGTTCCCACTAGTATTTGCGGACAACGCCAGTAACCACCGCCTCAATCGTCAGATTTCCTTTTGGATACATAGGCTTGAAGGCAGCGTTCGCGGGTTCAAGGTAATAATGTTCACCTGATTTGCGGAGATACTTCATCGTGTATTCGCCTTCAACAGACGCGATAACAATTTGTCCGGGCTTATAGGTAGAGCGACGCTCAACGATAACGAGGTCTCCGGGACAGATGCCGGCATCAATCATGCTTTCCCCTTTTACTTTGAGAATGTAACTACTCTCTTTGTTTGGCGTGAGGTATTCGTCAAAGTCCATGACATCAAGCAGCTCTTCTTCAGCAGCGGAAGGGAAGCCGGCCTCAACCAGACCAAGAAGGGGAACACCAGAAAGGGCACGCCCCGGCGCAAGTCGTCCGAGCTTATCTTTAATGAGAATGCCGTCTTCAACGAGTTTGTTAATAAGTTTGTAGACCGAGTTTTTAGAAGCAAGACCAGTCGCTGACATGATTTCCTTATAGCCCGGCATTCGCTTATGGCGCTCGTAGAAGCCAATAATCTTTCGTTTGTAGGAGTCGTACATTCCTACAGCATAGGTGAACTATGGTTCACCCGTCAAGCCTTACCGAAGAACAACCACGATCATCTTTTTGATGCTATACATAAAAGCGGAATCTTGGGACAAGGAGAATGCAATGCACATTGTTGAAAGCGGAGAACCAGACCTTACGGCTGTAGCTCAGGAAATTATGAAGCCTTTACTCGGTTGGCTGGAAAGCATCAACTGTACTCCAGCCAGGTTTAACGAAGTCATGCGCAGTGAAGAGTATTCTCATGACTCACGATTGACCTCACTCGGCATCACTCAGACGCAATTCGAAGAGGGTATAGAGACTATCCAGTCTCTCCATCTTTATGCCTTGATACTCGGCATAAAGAAAGAAGAACTCTGGGCTGGTTTTGAAACCCACCAGTATTTTGCGCCTCGATGGCTCATCGAGAATGTCGAGAACGCTATGCGAGATAATTTTGCTGGCAGTTGCGGCTGATATCCACGACAAGTCTTGGTTAAAAAGAATCGCCCCGGCACAAAGACGGGGCGATTTTCTTGGACGAACGGTTACGTGTCCAAGAAGTGGTTGAAGATAGATGTTTCCTGCTGGAGCAAATGGGAAGGCCTGAATAGGTTATTCCACTCGTTCATGACCGATTCATCCTTGAAGAGATCCTTCAACAAAAGATTCCAGGGAATGATGTCATCCACCGACGCCTGAAGCGAATCAACAGGATACAACAAGCCAGAGCTGATAATATCCCGAAGGTTTGTGCTCGTAGGCACAGTTGGAACGAGCTCAAAGGACGTCAGGAACGCATCAGCCTTTTCAAGACTCTCTGCGCGTGCTTCCCGAAGTTCTTGCCGAGCAGGTCCCGGTTCAAACGCGCAGAAGCTTGCCAGCTGAACGATTCGATAGGCTTCGTTTGCAGGCAGAGCGCGCTCGGCGAGCTTTCCCGCAAGGAAGTTTTTCGCTTCGTCCGATGCATAGGTGCAACGGCTTGCTTGGATTTCTTCCAGCATATTGTCCGGATAGACCACCAACTTGGTGAGAACTTCGGTCATCACGTTGAGCATGCGCAGAGTGATATGGAACAGGTCAGGCCAGTCTACACGCTCCACACAGGATTGCTCAATCGCGCGAGCTTCCCATGTTTGAATCCCCGCAACAATGGAAGCGACACGTCCACGCGCAAGGAGCACCATACCTCTCATCTGTTCCGTACGGATGGTGTTTTTCTTGTGTGGCATTGCAGAGGAACCTTTTTGGAGTTTTCCAAAGGGTTCATGCCATAACGGTTGTCCGCTTCTCGCTCCGAGCCGAATATCCAGTGCTATTTTGCCAAGAGTCTCGCACAGTACCTGAAGGCTCTGCGCGAGCGGAGCGTAGATGCTCCGCGGCATGATCTGTGTTGCGCCGACATACGCAGAGAGACCGAGGATGTTGAGTGCCTCTTTTTCAATTCTCGGGGTGAGACCACCGCCATAATTGCCGATCGCGCCTGAAAGTCGTGATTGCATACAATAGCCGACGCCGACTTTCAGTTGGTCACGAGCGAGCTGTAAGTCGGCAACGTAGGTGAGCAGGCGTCCACCAAAGGTGCGTAACTTTGCAGCTTGTCCGTGTGTGCGCTCAAGGAATATCGTGTATCGATAGTCTTTCGCCATCTTTTCAAGACTCTCGAGAAGTGCCGAAAGTTCATTATCGACATATTCGTGCGATTCACGTAGCGCAATGGCGAATGCCGCTTCTTCCGTGTCGTAGCTCGTCATATCCTTATGAAACTCCGACTGGAGCTCGTTTGGAATGAAGCGTTGACGCTCTTCAAGGAAGGCGTTCAGGTCATGGTGGAGAACGCGATCGCGTTCGAGCCACCAGGCAACGTCTGGCGCATTGTTTGCGAGCGCCAGCTCAATCTGGTTGTAGACCGACGCGTCGGTAAGTTTCAGATTGACGCGTGCCTTGATAACAGCAAGTTCAACCCGTTCCCAACGAAGGAGCTTTTCAGCATCGCTCCAGAGATAATCGATTTCCGGGTTTGAATACCGAGGAATCATGTTTCTTCTCCTGTAATGTGCAAAAACCGCCTTCTGGCGGTTCCACGCTACTTATAGCACTATCCGCCCACAACTTCTATAGAGCGGTTTCCTTGTGTGCGTATAGTTCACGAATCTTCTTTCCTGGCCAGCGGTAGTACAAAACAGGAATGAGCACGAGGGTAAGAAGGAGCGAGAAGGCGAGGCCCGCCATGATGGAGAAGGCGAGTGGTGCCCAGAATGGTGAGGCGAACACAAGTGGAATCATACCAATCACCGTCACCACCGTGGTGAGCAAAATAGGACGAAGACGTGTGGACGCCGCTTCAATAACCACTTCTTCAAGGTTCATCTCCGGATGCTCGCGGTGAATACGCGCGATAGAGTCCATGAGAATAATGGCGTGGTTGATGATGACGCCAGCAAGCGCAATCACCCCGAGCATAGACGTAAGTGAGAGCGGCTGACCGACAAGGGTGAGGCCAACGAACACACCTACGAGAGAAAGAGGAATGATGGAAAGAAGATAGAAGGACTGGCGGAATGAATTGAACTCAAGTACGAGAATGGAAAGCATGAGTGCTGCGCCTGCGATAAGTGCGAGGAAGAGTTCGGTAAACGATTTACCAACATCCTCAGACTCACCACCAAGCTTTACGGTCACTCCTTTACCAATGAGGTTCGACGTCAGTTTTTTCTGGAATTGGTTGGTTAACTCAATAGCATTTGCTTTAGGGCCCACGTCCGCTGTAACGGTGGCAATGCGGTGGCCTGCCTCGTGATGAATAGCAGTCTGCGAAGGTTCATACGTAACAGTAGCAATGGTTGAAAGTACTACCGGGCCCTTACTACCCGGGATGAGAAGATCACGAACGGCATCAATAGAGGTGTGCGTCGTTTCAGAAGGATCTCGGTAGTTCGGGTTGAGCGCAAGTTTGGTACGCACCTCAATGTCGTTCTTTCCGGTCTTAATAGTTGTCGCCTTGGCACTGAAAAGCGCAGTGCGGAGTGTGTCTGCAACCGTGAGTGGAGAAACACCGAGCTCAGCCGCCTTACTGCTATCAAGAGAAACGACAAACTCGGCACTCGCTTCTTTGGAAGAAGCAGTAATATTCACGACGCCGGGCATATCCGAAAGAATGTGCGCAGCATTGTCTGCGGTTGTAGAAAGCTCGCCGAGATCATCTCCACTCAAAGTAATGGTGATAGGTGACGCTGCTGGAGGTCCGCCTGCTGGTTCACCAACGGTGACAGCGGCTGAGGTGACGGTTGCAAATTGTGTACGAAGCTCCGTGACGAAGTCGGCACTAGACTGTTTATGACCTTTCGGCAGATTCACCGTGATGTTACCGATATTGGTTCCTGAAGAAGGTCCACCACCGAGAGCGCTTGCAAAGGAACTACCCGCACCCACCTCCGTTACGAAGGAAGCGACATGTTTGTTGCCGTAGAGCTGTTCTTCTATCTCACGAACGGCGAGGTCTGTTTCGGTTAGTTCAGTGCCTTGTGGCTTTTCTATTTGCACATAAATAGTGTCAGCATCTTCTCCCGGGAAGAATTCAGATTTTAGAAGGCCGGTTACGGGAAGCAAAAGAGAGAGAATAAAGAGACCAACCATCACTTGGAGGAAACGGTTCTGGTCATGTTTACTCCGAAGCATCTTGTACAAGAAGTTCTGATACCACTGCCTCGCCACACGGTTGTATTTTTCCTGACGCTCAGTGAGTGCATCATGAGACGTTTTGACGTAGAACATGGCGAGAAGTGGTACGAAGCCAAGTGCCACAAAGATTGACGCAAGGAGTACGAAAATAACCGTAAATGGTATGGAGGCAAGGAACTTTCCGACGATACCGGAAAGGAAGAAGAGAGGAATGAACACCACGATGGTGGTGAAGGTTCCTGCAATAAGGGGCCAGGCATACTCACGAATGGCAGAGACTGCCGCTGCGTGTTTATCACCGTGTTTACGTACGTGCGTATGGAAAGCCTCCACCACCACAATGCCGGAGTCCACCAAGATACCGATGGCAAGAATGAGTGAGAATAACGAGACGTTGTTGAGGGTGTTGCCGGACGCAAGGAGTCCAATGAAGGCAACCAGGAAAGAAAGCGGAATGGAAGCCGCTGCAACAAGAGACTCACGCCAGCCGAGCGTGACGAGAAGCACGAGCATCACCAGAATAACGGTTTCAACACCAGCACGCGTAAGCTCGGTGAGACTTTTGTTCACTTCCTCAGCTGCGTTGTAAGAAATGACAATATCGGTACCGGTGAGGAGTCCCTCTTTCTTCAAATCTTCAAGACGCTTTTCTACCGCGTGACCGGTGGCAACAATGTTCCCACCACGACTCTTGTGAATGGTGAGGGTGAGGGAAGGCTCTGCTGGCTTCCCTTGAACGGATACGCGAGAGAAGGTCGTCGGGTCTTCAAGACCATCCACCACCTCTGCCACGTCTCGCACATGGAGGGTTGCGCCACCGGGGCCGAGCAGTGCCACGTTACCAACTTGATCGGTAGAGGGAACGCCCGATTCAAAACGAACGGCGTAGTTCACACCGTCTACCGTGATAGAACCCGCAGGCGAAGCGACACCTGCAGAGCGAATCGCGTTTGTGACATCACTGAGTGAAAGATTGTACTGGCGAAGTCGCTCTGCTTTCACAATCACCTGAACCTCACGTGCACGTACGCCCGAAACACCTACCTTTGAGACTCCAGAAACACGCTTCAATTCGTCCGAGACATTCTCACCAAGCGCGGTGAGTTCTGCAGGTGCGAGATTTCCCGATATGGAAACGATAAGAATCGGTTGGTCCGCAAAGTTGGTATCAGAAACAGTCGGGTCAAGTGCCTCAGCAGGCAAGTCAGGACGTACTTTGTCCACGGCGTCCTTCAACAGTTGAATGGACTTATCAATATTGGCTGAAGAATCAAATTCAACAGACACGATAGAAATGCCAGCTCCTGAGGTGGAAGTGACTTTTGACACGTGTTCAACGCCAAGAACCCCATTTTCAATCTTGTCGGTAATGAGTCGTTCAACGTCAGCAGAACTCGCTCCGGGAAGTACGGTGGAAACAACACCGAGTGGGATTTCAATATCAGGCGTTGCTTCTTTTGGAATGGCGAGCACGGCGTAGAAACCACTCCCGAGAAGGACAATCATCAAAAAGACCGTAAAGGTACTTTTTTTAAGAAAGAAGCTCCAGAAGTTTGTCATGTCTCTATCGTGCCATTCAAATACGACTGGCTCCTCAGCTACGGTGTGGTTGCAACCTGGACTTTCTGTCCATCGGAGAGTCCGCGTGCGTCGGTGACAATGCGAAGATCACCCGGAAGTTCAGATCGGATTTCAATCTTGTTGCCACGTACGTCCCCAATCTCAACGGCATGTGAGACCAGGCGACCATTTTCTCCGATAGAGAACACCACGCGGGCTGATGGTGTGAGTTTAAGTGCGGTGAGCGGAAGCAAAGTCGGGCCAGACGCTCCGGGCGTGGTTGGTGCAATACCCGTTGTCGGAAGAGCAACACGAACGGATTGACCATTCACAAGTCCACTACCTGAACTCACTGCCATGTGCACTTCTACCTGCTTCGTGACGGGATCAAGGGCTGGTGAAATGGAGGTAATCGTTGCGTCATGTTTGTCTTCTATCTTTACTTTGCTTCCAACCGCAAGGAGTGTGCGGTTATCTTCAGAAACAAACGTCACAATTTCAAGTGCGCCATTTTGTGCAACGGTTGCTACGTGCTGAAGTGGAGTCACGTAGTCACCAACACGTATTGGAAGGAAATTTACAGAGCCGCCAATTGGTGCGCGGATGAGTGTCTTCTCAAGTTGCGCCTGCGCAGCACGAAGTGCACCGAGCGCAATCTTCACACTCGCATTTGCTCCTGCACTCGCTGACGTCCCTTGGCTTTGATATGTCTGTTTGGCTGTGGTGATGCCGGACTGGATAGAGGCCACACTTGAACGTGCTGACGCGAGCGCGGTCAACTGACTTGCCGAGGCGTCGGTGTTGTAACGAGTTGCTGCTGTCGCGATGTCGGTAATGAGCGCATTTGCCTGACGAGTAACGACCTCCGCCTCAGTAAGTAATGTCAAAGGGTCGGAAGTTCCACTGGTCGCAAGGTGTGCACGCCATGCGTCCATAGAACTTTTAAGTTCTACTCGCTTGTTGGGGAAGTAGGAAAGGTCAAATGGATTCGGGGCAATCAGAAACAGTGGACCTTGTGCACCAGGAGCTCCATAGAACGTATCTACATACGTATTCAGAGTTGAATCAAGAGAATTAAAAGACGAAGTGTAGGTATTACGAGCTGATGTGTTGATGTCACCAGGAGCCGTTCCTGAGCGTGCCGCGATAGCGGCATCATAGCTACCTTCAGCTTGAAGTACACTAGCTCGTTGAGATGCATTCTCAAGTTCAGCGAGCACATAGCCAGCTGGAATGCTTCCGCCAAGCGAAGTGCGAACGCTCGTCACCGTTCCGCCACTTTGCGCAATAATGCTCGCCTCAGTGATGGAACGAACTGAACCAATAACCCCAACTGAAGAAGTGCCTCCGGAAAGTTCTGATACGGCAGCAACCGTAACGGTTGGAAGCTGAGTGAGGGCATCAACTTTTGGACTAAACAATCCCGTAATCAAGAAACCAAGACCAACAACAAGGGCTACCAGAATAGCCCCTACGATGATTTGCATGCGACGAGAGAGCGCACGGTAGCGCTTATACAGAGAAACTGCAGTCGTCTGCACCTTCGTCAGATAGGCTCTGACGGGTATGCGTGAAAGAAAACGCTTCATAGTGAACTATAATATAAGCCTTTTTCGTATTTTTGTCAACTTTCACTCGGTTACGCACCGCGTAATCCATCTGTCATGAAATCACGAGTGGTAGTATGAAATGTATGACGCAGAGCGAAGCCTTGGATATTTTAAAAACAGGTGCGAACGTGTTTCTCACGGGGGAGCCGGGGAGTGGCAAGACGCATACGCTTACCGCCTACGTCGCATGGCTTCGCAGTCACGGCATTGAACCAGCCATCACCGCTTCAACGGGTATTGCTGCAACCCACGTAGGAGGCATGACTATTCATTCGTGGAGCGGTATCGGCATTTTGGAGCGCATGGATGCGGAGGATTTGGATCGCATTGCGTCAAAAGAGCATGTGGCAAAGCGCATCATGAAAACAAAAGTACTCATCATTGATGAGATTTCCATGCTGTCGGGTGCTGCACTCACGATGATTGATAGAGTTGCCAAAGAAGTTCGAGGCGACACCCGTGCCTTCGGTGGTATGCAGGTCGTGTTCTCGGGCGATTTTTTCCAGCTGCCACCGATTACCCGTGGCGGAGCAGTCGCTGAATTTGCATTCGCCTCACGCGCGTGGCGGGACGCAGTACCGCTGGTGTGTTATCTCACCGAACAGCACCGTCAGGACGACCCACATTTCCTCTCACTCCTTGCAGCTATTCGTGATGGTTCCTTTGATCACACGCACGCTTCAGAAATCCTTTCTCGTGAAAGTGACGGGGAAGAGTTAGACACTGAAGTCCCACGTTTATTTACGCACAACACGGATGTGGACCGAATCAATAACGACCATCTTGCAAAACTTCCGGGTGCTTCGCACGTATTCACCATGCAAGACACTGGTCCGTCGGTTTTGACCGAAGCCCTGAAGCGTGGCTGCCTGTCACCGGAACGACTCGTTTTAAAAGAAGGCGCAATTGTGATGTGCACCAAGAATAATCCGATAGGTGGCTATGTAAACGGCACCCTCGGAAAAGTAATTGGATTTGTGCGTGGTTCGGGCGAACCAATTATTGAAACGCATGAAGGGAAAGAACTCATCATTACTCCTTTGGAGTGGGCGCTTGAAGAATCAGGAAAGATACGCGCAAAAGTAAGTCAGCTTCCGCTCCGTCTTGCGTGGGCGATTACCATCCATAAGAGTCAGGGTATGAGTATGGACGCTGCTGCCATGGACTTGTCTCGCACCTTTGAATTTGGTCAGGGGTATGTGGCACTTTCCCGCGTTCGCTCGCTTTCTGGACTCACTCTGCTTGGCTGGAGCGAGCAGGCCTCCATGGTGCATCCGGAAGTTGCGCGCCTGGATGAGCGTCTCCGGGAAGAATCCATGGCAGCGATTGAGGCCTTTGAAACACTTCGTGAAGAAGGCGACCTCAAAACCATGCATCTGAATTTTATCCGCGCTTCTGGCGGTGTGCTTGAAGCAAGCGAAGATGGCGAGCGCCCTATGAAGCGCACCACGTACGACGAAACCCTCTCCTTAATCATGGAGGGAATGCCCCTTATTGATATAGCAAAGGAACGAAAACTCACGATTGGTACGATTGCGGACCACGCCGAGAAACTTATTTTGAAAGACAGGCTGGATGTTCCCATGCTGCTTTCCCTGATTCCCGCACGCTTGATTACAGCACTTCCTGACATTCACGAGGTCTTTGAAACGGTGGGTGTGGAAAAGCTTGCTCCTGCGCACGCAAAGCTACGGGCTAAATTTACCTACGACGAATTAAAGCTTGCACGTATCCTGTACGTAAAAGAGGCCGAGGTACAATAGAGGAAATGAAGACACTCGACGTAAAAAGACCGCCGAGCGCAGGTGTCGTGACGCTGAGAATTGTTATCGGGTTTGTTGCCGTGGTCATTGTGCTTGCACTTGGGTACGCGAGTGCGTTCGGGCCCATGTGGAAGGAAGCGGAAAAAGAACAGTTCGTCATTACACCAGACAAGAGTGTTTCAGACGTAGCAACAGACCTCTACGAAAAAGGATTTATTCATAGTCCGTGGATATTCCAGATTGCATTTCTGAAAGCAACGGATGGAAAGGGAATTCGTCCCGGAGGCTACGAGATTAGTAAGGTTATGGATGCATGGTCCATTGCAGATGCGCTGGTCGCGCCACCGTACTACGCATGGGTGAAGATTCCGGTCGGTGTTAGAAAGGAGCAAATTGCAAACATTCTCTCGAGCGCACTGGCGTGGACACCCGAACAAAAACAAGAGTGGCTCACGATTACCGACTCCTACGGTAAGGACTACATAGAGGGCGTGTATTTCCCAGATACGTATCTCATTCCGAACGACCAACCACCCGCGCTCGTCGCTGCACGTCTGAAGGGTCGTTTCCAGGAAGCCTTTGCTCCGTATGCTGAAGAAGCAGTGAAAAAGAAACTATCGTGGCCGACGGTCCTCACGATTGCGAGCATCATTCAGAGAGAGGCGGGAAGTGTTGAGGACATGTCCATCATCTCGGGTGTTATTCAAAAACGCCTCGCGCTTGGGATGCCGCTTGCGATGGACGCAACACTCCAATACATGACTGGCTCAGATGAGCGTGGTTGGTGGGTGGCGCCTTCGTCAGCATCTACCTATCCCGACGGACCCTTTAATACCTATAAAAGGAAGGGACTTCCACCCCACGCTATCGCAAATCCAGGACTTGCGGCAATTGAAGCTGCCCTGAATCCTACTGCAACGAATTGTCTCTTTTATCTGCACGACAACAACGGAAAGATTCATTGTTCCAAAACTTATAAAGGACAACTTTATAACGTAAACAAATACCTCAAATAATTGACGAGTCTGTATTTTAAGGTTATTCTGCTATCAATTGGCCACAGGGCCTCTTTATTTTTATGGAAATCCGAAACATAGCGATTATCGCGCACGTGGACCACGGCAAGACCACGCTTACTGACGCCCTTATGCGCCAGACGGGCGCGGTGGCAGAGGGTGTTTCCATGGATTCCAACAAGCTCGAGCAGGAGCGTGGCATCACGATTTACTCCAAGAACACCTCTATTGAGTACAAAGGAACGAAGATTAACATCGTAGACACTCCTGGACACGCGGACTTCGGTTCAGAAGTTGAGCGCGTGCTTCGCTCCATTGACTCCGTACTCCTCGTCGTAGACGCGCAGGAGGGTCCGATGCCACAGACGCGTTTCGTATTAAAGAAATCACTTGAGCTCGGTCTGAAGCCTATCGTTGTGTTGAACAAGATTGATAAGCCTGCAGCAAATCCGGCTCACGCAGAAGAAGCGGTACTTGAGCTTTTTCTTGAACTCGGCGCGAGCGACGCACAGTCTGACTTCACCACGGTCTACGCTATTGGTCGTGAGGGTGTCGCGATGCGTAATCTTACCGACGAACGCAAAGACCTCACTCCACTGCTTGATGTGGTGCTTGAACAAGTACCACCAGCTTCAACTCCTGAAGCCGTTACGAAGCCTGCAAAGCTCCAGGCATTTAACCTTGCCTACGACAATTTCCTTGGTCGTCTCGCTATCTGCCGTATCTATGACGGTGTGATTAAGGCGGGAGACGCGGTGACCGTGAAGAAGCCAGATGGTACGGCTCGTACCGGGAAAATCACCAAACTCTTTACCTTTAAGGGTATTGAGCGTGTTGATGTGCCTGAGGCACAAGCAGGAGACATTGCTATCGTTGCGGGACTTCCCGACATTTTCATCGGAGAAACTATTTCCGTTGATGCGAACGTTGAACCACTTCCCGCGATTGCTATTGATGAGCCAACGATTACCGTGAACTTCCTCGTGAACAACTCACCGTTTGCTGGAAAGGAAGGGAAGTATGTTACCAGCCGTCAGTTGCGCGAATACCTTGAGCGTGAGCTTGAAGTAAACGTGGGACTGAAAGTGGACTTCGTCTCACCAGATGCGTTTAAAGTTTCTGGACGCGGTGAACTTCACATCGCGATTCTTCTTGAGAACATGCGTCGTGCGGGTTACGAAATGCAGGTGTCTCAGCCACAGGTCATCATCCGCGAGGAAGAAGGCAAGAAGCTTGAGCCATTTGAAGAAGTCATTATTGATACGCCGAGCGAGTTCCAGGGAGCTATTATTGAGCGACTCGGTACGCGCGCATTCGTACTTCAGAATCTGGTACAACATGAAAATCAGGTTCGCCTTACCTTTGAAGGACCAACACGAGGCCTCCTCGGGTACCGTAACCAGTTTGTTGTGGACACGAAGGGTGAGGGTATCCTCTCGTCTCGCGTGCTTGGCTTCAAGCCATTTGCGGGCGACATCAAGAAGCGTCAGGTGGGTTCTATGATTTCCATGGCGACCGGAAAGGCTCTTGGCTACGCTCTCTGGAGCATGCAGGAGCGCGGTGTGCTCTACATTATTCCTGCAACTGAGGTGTATGAGGGTATGGTTGTTGGAAACACAAGTAAGGGTGAAGAAATGGTAGTGAACCCAACGAAAGGAAAGAACCAATCAAACGTACGCTCTTCTGGTATGGATGAGGCTATTAACCTCGTACCAGCTTTCACACTCACCATTGAACGCGGTCTTGAAGTTATGGCTGAAGACGAATACTTGGAAATCACTCCACTTTCAGTGCGACTGCGCAAGCAGGGACTTACAGAGACTGAACGCGCAAAAGCCCGCCGATAGAGCTTGCTGAAAAGCACCCATCTGCGTTGTTGCTCGTTTCGCTCAAAGCCTCACTGTACTAGCATGTACACCTCGGCTTTTCTCTAAATTCCCTGAATCAGTTCCCCGAACTATTTCAGAGCGCCTAGCATCTGAACACTTTTCAACAACCTCTCGATAGGTAGTTCCGATTTCTGTAGTAATGAAATATCTGTATAACGTAGCGCGTATTAGAATAGGGAGGATGCTTAGAAGATAGGGTGCAGTGCAGGTCTCAGCGAGCGGGACCCGCACTGCAGCGTGTTCTGACGCACCTTGCGTAACAGCATTCTCCATGCTATAGTCAACATACAACTGGGCTCTATAGTTTTTCTGTCTTGAGGTTTCTAAAGAAACGGCTCGAGACGAGGGATGACACTTCACCCTCTAAACTCTCGAGAACCGTTGTGCATTATTCCAATACGCATTTTTGCGTATTTAGAAACCAACATACATGAATCCAACCAACAGTAGGGGAGGTGCGCGCCCAAGGTCCTCTGGACCTCGAGGCCGCCGCCCCGACACCAGTAATGCCTACGAAGCAGGCATGAAGTTCGCCCAAATGGCGCCCATGGCACCAACTAATAATTACGTCCCTCGTCGCGAGCCAGCTCGTGCACGTTTCGCACGCCCTATGCGTGGCGGAAGCTCTTCCGCTCGTGGAGGCTTTTCAGGTGGCAGTCGAGGAGGTGGAAGCTTTTCTCGTCCAGCCTCTGGCAAACGCAACATGCAGGAAATGGCCGTGGACCTTTCAAAACTCGTTAATAAGGCAACCCCGTCAGCAGACGTAGAAGTCTTTACCCCAAAACACGCTTTTGCAGACTTTGCGATTGATGAGCGCTTGAAAGTAAACATCACGGCAAAGGGATATTTGAACCCAACGCCTATTCAGGACGAGGCTATTCCACACGTACTCAAGGGAGAGGATATCGTCGGCCTCGCTAACACCGGAACCGGTAAGACAGCAGCCTTCCTCATCCCGCTTATTGATAAAGTGCTCAAGTTCCGTACCCTCGGAAAGAATGAGCGGGTACTTATCATGGTGCCGACGCGTGAGCTTGCTCTTCAGATTGAAGCTGAATTCTTTGGCTTCACGAAGGGTCTTCAGCTTGCGTCCGTTACCTGTGTCGGTGGAGCAAACATTGTTCCGCAGATCCGCGTGCTTCGTCGTAACCCTGCTTTCGTTGTGGGTACACCAGGCCGTCTCAAGGACCTGATGGAGCGTAAAGACCTTGATTTGAAGGACTTTGCGACCGTCGTGCTGGACGAGGCTGACCGCATGCTTGATATGGGCTTCATTAACGATATGAAGTTTATTTTGAGCCACATGCAGGCAAAGCGTCACACGCTTTTCTTTTCAGCTACGCTTGACCGCGAAATTGAAAAGTTGATTGGTGATTTCTTGTCATCTCCTGCACGCGTCTCGGTAAAAACTCGCGACACTGCCGCAACGATTGATCAGGACGTGGTCTACGTAAAGAAGGAAACCAAGTTCGACACGCTCGTTGAAATGCTTTCGTCTCCTGATATGGACAAAGTTCTTGTCTTTGGACGAACGAAGCATGGGGTAGAGCGACTTGCTCGAGACCTTTCGCATCGTGGCATCAAAGCAGACTCTATTCACGGGGATAAAACTCACGGCAAGCGCCAGAAAGCACTTGGTCTCTTCAAACAGGACCATGTGCAGGTACTCGTTGCGACCGACGTGGCAGCTCGAGGCCTTGATATTTCAGGTGTCTCACACGTGATTAACTACGACCTTCCAGCAACGTACGAGGATTACACCCATCGCATCGGCCGAACGGGACGAGCGGGGAAGACAGGTAAAGCCCTAACGTTCATCAGTTAAAACTGAGCCCCCGAAGCCCAGAAACCCCGCAGTCGTTGACTGCGGGGTTTCTGCTATACTAATTTTATTGGCAAATAAGGGCACATAATCATTACGTATGGACACGGATAAGACAGCGGGCGGCACAATTATTGAGAAATACCTCACTCCGATTGCGGTAGTGGTCGGTGCACTCATTATTGCTGGTGCGTTTGCGTTTGGAAATAGTGGCACAACCGCGAACCCTCAGCAGGGTCAGCAGGCGGTGAAGGTAAACATTAAGGATGTAAAAACAGAGGGCTCACCGTTCATTGGAGATGCGAACGCTCCGGTAACGATAGCTATTTGGTTTGATTACCAATGTCCTTACTGCAAAAAGTTTGAAGAGACGGTTACCAATAAACTCATTGAGAACTACGTGAAGACCGGCAAACTCAAGATTGTCTTCAAGGATTTCCAGTTCCTCGGTGAAGATTCTATGGTAGACGCAGAATTCGCTCGCGCTATGTGGGAGGCATATCCTGACCACTACTACGAGTGGTACATGGCTATGTTCGCTGCACAGGATGATGAAGGTGACAAAGGCTTTGGTGATCTTGAGTCAGTGAAGACACTCACCGCAAAGATTCCGGGTGTAGACGTCGCGAAGGTGGTCAAACTCATGACGGACAAGAAATCAGAGTATGACACCGCGATTACTGCCGACCGTACCGAAGGTCAGGCTCTTGGTATCAAGGGTACTCCAAACGTTATTATCGGCACCAGCCTCCTTTCAGGAGCCCAGCCCTACGAGTCTGTCGCACCACTCATTGATGCACAGCTGAAGAAGTAGTCTCTCCTCACTCGTTTGAAAGAGAAAACAGCCCCTTCGGGCTGTTTTCTCTAATCTCACAAAGGGCTTTTCAGTCCTGCTAAGCCTGGTACACTAGCTTCTAATGGCAAATGGCTATAACGAATGGAAGGTGGATATGACGAGCGGGAAGGATATCCCGCACTATTACGGGGATTATGTCCGCACGCTTTTTATTGTTATGGCAGTGGTCTCCTTTATCGCGACTCCGCTCTGGGGAGATTTACTCCCGTTTGGGGTGATTGCACAGACGGTGGCACCGCTTCTTCTCGTCTTGCTTGCAGGACTCACGAGTGCAAAAAACCACTACATCATGCTTATCAATGCGACCATTTCCGGCGTATCTGTCCTCTTACTTGAGTCGTATGCCATTATCATGCACCATACACAGTCCTCCGAACTTTTCTTTGCTCGAGAAGCCGGCGTACTTCTTATGCTCGGTTCTCTCTACTTCAGTATCAAAACATTTCGCGCCATGATGAGCGGCAAGATGGGTCACTTTGATTCACTCTTTGAATTTGATGGCGCGACACCTCCACCAGTAGCAGACGATTCGATACACGCCGATATCAGTTCCTATAATGAATAAGGTAGACTGATGAGTATGAACCTCATCACCAAAATTAAATCGGTAGACTGGAATCACGTTACGAAATATTCTCAAATACTCGCCGTTGTACTCTTTGTTGGTGTCTTCGGACTTGGTTTCTGGCTCGGAAAAACCTACGAGTATCGGGCTTTCACTAATTCTCTTAAGGAAGCTCATAGTAAGGCTGCTCCCGACAGTGGAAAATCAATTGCAGATGTTACCTACAGCTGCAATGCAGACAAATTCCTCCACGCACTCTATTTTGGTGACCACGTCAGTATCGCTGCATCTGACGGACGTAATCTCTATCTTCCGCTGACACCTTCCGCATCAGGAGCTCACTATACCAACCAGGACGAGTCGGTGGTTTTCTGGAACGAGGGGAATACAGCCTTTATTACCGAGGGTAAGAAAACCACTTTCGAAAATTGCATAGCCAAGCCCATCCCAGAATAAAGGACGGTGTGGATTCACACAGCTGTAAGATGACGTCCTGTAGGGCGTCATATACTGTACCTATGAAACATTCATTGCTTTCGGTGCTGTTTGCATTCGTACTCTTTACTCCCGTCACGCAAGCAGCGAGCGATGTCTGTACCACCGACTATAGTCCAGTCTGTGGCGCACACCCAGTACAGTGCATTAAGGCTCCGTGCTATCCGGTGTATCAAACGTATTCAAATGCTTGCATGATGGAGCGAGAATCAGCAAGTTTCATCCACTCCGGCACCTGCACATCTGAGGAGAATGGACCAGTATTGCCGGTTGAAGCATACACACCACCCAAGAATTGCACCGCATGGTTTGATGGTTGTAATTCATGTAGTCGAGGTCCGAAAGGCACTGCCATGTGTACCTTGCGTGCGTGCCAAATAGGCTCGGAGAAACCCGGGTACTGTACCGCCTATGAAGAGCCTGCTCCCGTCGTAACCCCACCAAAGGGAGGTACGGGAGTGGTACATCCGACACCGCCTGTTACTGAGGCAACTACAACAACGGAATCAACCCCACCACCTGGATTCCTCGAGAGGTTATGGAATTGGTTTTTGCACTGGTTTCGGTAAAATAGGACTATCCCCAGAGGCTCAAAAAGTAGCTTTCACTGTTTTAGAAAGATTTATACTTAAGGGGTAAGATCATAACGATCATTAAATAAATTACAAAACGCTATGGCTAAAACGCTTGCGATTGTGTTCGGTATCGTGTTTGTGCTCGTCGGTGTGCTCGGCTTCATTCCAAACGGAATAGTAGGCGCAATGGGAATCTTTGAGACCAATACGTTGCATGACCTCGTGCACTTGCTCGTTGGTATCATTCTCCTTGCTGTTGCTTTCACGGCACCAATGAAGTCCGCTCTATGGCTTAAAATCCTCGGCGCGGTCTACCTCGTACTTGCGGTACTTGGTTTCCTCATGATTCCTTCAGGAGGAATGCTTCTTGGTCTCGTGCAGATGAATGCTACTGATCACCTCCTTCACGCTGTGCTTGGTATCGTGCTTATTGCTGCTGGCGCCATGGGTGGCGGTAGCAAACCAGCAATGATGCCTGGTTCTGCGATGTAAGACAGACGCTACGCGTTGTCTTGCTGACTGCGCTCGCTCAGAAAAAAGACCTCCACAAGAGGTCTTTTTTCATTCACTCGCTTGTCAGTAAGCCTCGCTGTTTGTTTGTATATAAAAACCACCATGCCGAGACGATGGTGGTGTGGTTGAAGGGAATTAGGGAAGAATAGGACGTGCTTGAGGAAGTGGAAAGGGTGGTTGGCTTGGAGTACCGAGAGCTGCGGACTTTGCGGCATATCCAGAGGCAACGTTGGCTGACACTTCAGCTCCATGCAAGAACGAGACCATGGTGCTAATTCCTTGGGTGAGAACAGCGGGGGCGAGAAATCGTAGAACAATAATCAAGATACCAAGACCAATAGCATTCCGTATACCCATACAGATGTGGTGATGAGTAAATTGCAGTTCGTAACTGCAACGAGACAGGCAGGGTCTCTTGACTATATCTATGAACGGCTCCCTCTACCCTTAGAAACCAACGCTACCGATGAAAGGTTACGTAGTTGATGTGGTTGCAAGTAGGTCGGCAAATTCCTTCTGCACTTTCTGAAGTTTAGGAGCAATAATCACCTGGCAGTAACCCTGATTCTTGTTGTTGGCGTAGTAGTTCTTGTGATAATCCTCAGCAGGATAAAAGGTCGCGTTTTCTTCCACCGTTGTCACGATAGGGTCGCCTCCTTCGGCGGAGTGTTCCAATTCTGCAATAAAGGCTTTTGCCTCCTCAGCTTGTAGAGGGGTGGTAGGGAAGACCGCGGAACGGTACTGCGTACCGACGTCGTTTCCTTGTTGGTTCAACTGTGTGGCGTCGTGACTACCGAAAAAGACCGTCATGAGAGAACGGTAAGAAACGAGGGAGGGATCGTATTCAATACGGATGACTTCTGCGTGTCCGGTGGTTCCGGTAGAGACGTCTTGGTACGAAGGGTTTGGATTTTTTCCTCCGGCGTAGCCTGGCTCAACCTTTGAAACACCCTTCAGCATTTGGAATACTGCTTCGGTGCACCAGAAACAACCCCCACCGAATATTGCAACTTCAGTGTTCATTTTGCTCCTTCCTCGAAGTCGAGGCAGACGGAATTAATGCAGTATCTCTTTCCGCCTGCTTCAGCAGGTCCGTCTTCAAACACGTGTCCGAGGTGTCCGTTGCACTGCTTACAGTAGACTTCGGTACGGTGCATACCGTGACTGTCATCTGAACGTGTCCCGACATTTTCCGCGACCGCAGGGTCAGTGAAAGAAGGCCAGCCCGTACCTGAGTCAAACTTCTGGTCACTCGTAAAAAGGACGTTTCCGCAGGCCTTGCACTTGTACATGCCGGCCTCGTGATTATCTACATATTTCCCAGTAAACGGAGCTTCGGTCTCTCCTTTCCTGAGCACCGCATATTCCTCAGGGGAAAGTTTGTTGCGCCACTCTTCATCTGTTTTTTGCATGGGTTCCATATACTCCCATTCTATCATTTTTGCTTATGCTAGTATTGAGGTCATGACGCGCAAGAACCTCCTCTACACGATAGGTTTTTTTGCTTTTATAGGCCTTCTGGATGCCTGGTACTTGGCTGATATGGCACTTACCGGTGGAAGCCTTACCTGCACACTAGAAGGTCTTGATGGATGTAACGTGGTTGCACAAAGTAGCTATTCACGGTTATTCGGTCAGCCGCTCGCGCTCTACGGCGTCTTTTTCTATGTGTTCTTCCTCATCACGGCCTCACTCGCGTTTTACAAACCGACCCGTACCGTTGATCACCTCATCATTCTCCTTGGTATCGGTGGTTTTGCGTCCTCGCTCTACTTCCTCTATGTGCAGTTTGTCCTCATTCAAGCTCTCTGTGTGTATTGTCTCGGTTCAGCCATTGCATCCACGTGTTTACTTGCTCTGGCTATTCTCCTAAAACGTCGCGGACACAGCTTGACTATCCCTTAGCTCCACTCGTGGTATTATCGGGCCATATGGCAAGACGACTCGCCTTGGCCCTCATTCTCACGGTTCTCCCGTGGTCGGCTCATGCGGCAACCCTTGAATCTGGCCGGACCATTGTATTGTCTGAAGCTTCCTCTACAAACGCGTACCTTGCTGGTACGGATGTCACGGTCGTCGCACCACTTGCCGGTGACTTGCTAGCTGCAGGTGCAACTATTCACGCAAATGCTCCTATCGCAGGAGACCTTATGCTTGCAGGCGGAACGATACTCGTTGAAAAGCCCGTAGCGGGCGATGTGCGTGTGTTTGGTGGTGAAGTAACCCTTTCCGCCCCAATTGGTGGAGATTTGCTTGCAGCGGGTAATACCGTTATCGCGTCCACGAGTGCACGTGATACGCGTATTGCAGGCGCTACCGTAAAGCTCCTCGCAGGCGCCAGCGGCCCCGTACACGTGGTTGGTTCTGACATCACCCTTACGGGAGACTTTAGTGGGGACGTCACGATTGAAGCCTCAAACAGCATCACGATTACGGACGGTACGCACATACACGGCGGTCTAAAGTACAACGCACCGGAACAGATTGTGATTCCAGCGACCGCTCTCGTTGACGGAGGAATCACCTATATTGGCAGTTCTGCATATCTTCCAACCAACAGCGAAGCACACACCTTTGCACTTGCCGGTGCCACCATTCTCTTCCTGGTAGGCATGATTGCGCTCAGCATTCTTGCCGGACTCTTTGCCGGACTCTTCCCGGAGTTTACTCACCAGATTGCTGAGAAAACGTTGTCAGCCCGACCGCAACGGT
The DNA here is from genome assembly GCA_038064495.1 of Patescibacteria group bacterium. Taxonomy (GTDB): domain Bacteria; phylum Patescibacteriota; class Minisyncoccia; order Phycocordibacterales; family Phycocordibacteraceae; genus C7867-001. The sequence continues at coordinate 177,539 of JBBTSZ010000002.1, forward strand.
TCGTCCTCCTCACCCTTCTTGGATTCGGCGTTCTCGTTGCAACACCGGTTCTTATTTTGATACTCGGCCTTTCGTTCGTGGGTATTGGGGTCGCGATCGCCCTTACCGGCGTCTATGCACTCTTCATCATGTCTGCCTACGTCTATGCAGGAATTCTTGCAGGAGCTGCACTCTCACGGCGCTTCCTCAAGCGTAACGTTATCACCTGGAGGGAAGCGGTGATTGGTACCTTCATCTTGTATTTCATCGGACTCATACCGTTCCTCGGCGGACTCATTAAATTTATTCTCATGATGTCAGCTGGTGGAGCGATTGTCTCTATCGTCTACCACTTCACATTCAAGCGGGAGGAACAGCTCGTAGCTGAGGTCTAATATGGCGTTTCCAGCCGTACATACTAAAGCACCGGACTTTACGCTCCCTGACCAAGATGGAAAGATGCATACCTTGAGCGCACTCAAAGGCTCATGGGTGCTCATCTATTTTTATCCGAAAGACGATACGCCAGGATGCACGAAGCAGGCGTGCATGCTTCGCGATGCTGAGCCGGATTTTTCAAAACTAAACGCCGTCGTACTCGGTGTGTCAGCGGACTCGATCGCAAAACACAAAAAGTTTGTGGACAAATATGGCCTCCCATTTCCGCTTCTTGCAGACGAAGATAAGAAGGTGGTGAAAGCCTACGATGTGTGGCAGTTGAAAAAGATGATGGGTAGAGAATACGAAGGCATTGTCCGGACCTCATTTCTGATTAATCCAAAGGGAGAGATTGAAAAGATTTACGAAAAAGTGAAGCCGGAAATGCATGCAGAAATGGTACTTGCCGACCTAAAGGAGTACGCCTAAAAAGCTCATATGCTTTGTTACGGGTCCCAACTGGCTCGTCCGCCGTATAGCACATACGTCTCCCTCGCCAGTTTTCCCGTGCCTCGCCTCTGAAGCTTTTTAAACGTACTCTAAGCCCATGTCCCAACTTGTCATGAACCAGAAGAAGTTTGATGAGCGCAGAAAGCGTGCGGCAAAGATAGTCTCGTATTTAAAAAAGACCTATCCTGTCCCCAAGACGGAACTTGTCTACGATACTGACTTCCAGCTTTTGTCCGCAGTCATTTTGTCAGCGCAGTGCACCGATAAGAAAGTAAACGCGGTCGCAGACAAACTCTGGAAGAAATACAAAACAGTTGCCGATTTCGCCAGGATGGATAGGGAAGTGTTTGAGCGTGAGATTTCCGGCATTACCTACTATCGCAGTAAGGCGCGTTACATACAGGAGTCCGCGCAGCTTGTCGTAGCGAATTTTGACGGTAAGGTGCCAAAGACTGAGAAGGAACTCATTACGCTTCCGGGCGTGGCGTACAAGACCGCGCACGTCGTTCTGAACGAACTCTTTAATATCTCAGAAGGTATTCCAACCGATACGCATGTACGGCGCTTCGCGCTCCGATTTGATTTAGTAGACAATACGGTACTCTCAAAGATTTCCAAGGAGCTGGAAGCACTTATTCCGAAGAAAGACTGGAAGTATGTAAACAATGGCCTCGTACTCTACGGACGGTATGTCTGTAACGCCATTCCACATGATTGTTCAAAGCATCCACTCACCAAACTGTGGCCGAAGGCTGGTATGATATGGCCGAAGGCTAAGTAACTATGAGTCCCCACGAAATTATTGGTATCACTGCGGGGGTGCTCGCGTTCGGTTCTGCTATTCCGTACATATGGGACATCATCGGTGGCATCACAAAGCCAAACACCGTTACGTATTTTGTCTGGACTCTTCTGCAAGGGATTGCTATTGCGGCTCAGCTTGAGTTAGGAGCTTCATGGTCCATATTCCTGCTTGTAGGAACAACGCTGAACACCGGAATCATTTTCCTCCTCTCGTTGACTAAGTATGGGTATAAAAAATACAGTAACGTTGATACCGTCGCACTTATTCTTGCGGGTATCGCCATTCTCATCCTTATTTTCACGGAACACCCGGTGCTCGCCATTTTGCTTCCGATTGTGGCGGACGCGATTGGTGCGGTTCCAACTGTTGTAAAAACCCGAAAATATCCGCATACGGAAGAACGCTTTGCGTGGTTCCTCATGATTATTGCGTCAGCACTCGGTATTGTGGCAACTGAAAAGCTGGATTTTGCGAACCTCGCGTACCCATCGTTCCTCTTGTTTGAAGCTATTGTTATCTTCTCCCTCGCTTTCTTCACAAAACGAACGCTCGTTTGTCGCTGGGGCAGAGGCTGTATTTAAAGGACATATTGACAAACAGGACTAAATGACCTATAATATTAGGTAGACCAGTTGGAGGTATTTCAAATGGATTTATTCACGAAATTTATTTTCGGGGCAATAATTCTCATCTTGTGTGCGTGTGTGGCGGGACTCGGCTTTGTCATTGGAGATGTGGTGTATTTGCCGATTCACCAAAGCCTTGGTCAGATTATGGTAAAGGATTATAGTCCAGCCTACACGACCATGATGCCCATGGTGGTTGGTAAGAATGTAATCCTCATGCCCCAGTCGCGTTCCGAGTCTTACTCAGTATGCATCTACGTGTTTGATATATCTCAAACAGACTGCCGGGATGTGTCACATGATGCGTGGGAACGCGCTGGCGAGGGTACGCAAGTAACGGTTGCCTACACTAAGGGCCGATTCTCGCACAAGCCGACCATAACAGATGTTGCATTTTGACCCACCAAGCGGAAAACTCGCTTCGGTGGGTTTTCTGTTTACTCAAGCTCGAGCAGGTTGCGTTTTTCCTGGAAATCAGGATAGTAGGGAGGGTTATAGATTTTTTAAACGTAGGAGGTGAATATGACGGAAGTTCTTGAGAAAACAGTGTTTCCAATCGACTACAGGGCTGTGTGTGCCTTGAACCAAGTCTCAGCCGCCACAGTAAAATCTTGCAAACAAAGCATCAAGGCTCTTGAAACACGTCGTTACCAGATGGATGGTATTGTCGGAATTACCTATGCACTACTCACGCATTGGAGCCAGAACGACCCAGGCAAGTACGGTCTGAGCATCTCGTTTCTTGGGCAAAACGAACATCGCGTTTTGGTTGAAGAATATCTACCTCCCGACATCAAACGTTTTACAAAAGAGGAATGGGAAGCCGCTCCTCTGAGTGAGCGGCAACATGGATTTGATCCCAGACGCAAGGTCATATCACTCGCTGACGTACTTTGTGCCGAGTGTCCGGAATGTCATGAATCGCACCCAGTACTTGAATGGTACCGACAGACCTATGACGGCCCGGGTGGCGATGAGTGGTTAAAGCGACACATCCTGCTTTGTTGTGCCGACGTTGATTCGCCAAAGCAAATTGAACTTGACCGTAAGGTCTCTGCTGACCGATTCTAACAGCACATTCTACTAGCGCTCCGGCTCTGCTGGAGCGCTTCTGTTTTCTAGAAGCTAATGGGAATCTATGATACGGTCTGACTGGGATAGAAGGAGCTTTAGAAATGGCATATGACGACCACTTGGAAGCAGAGTTTCAGAGCAATGATCGCCGGAAACGGGAGGCTCGAGAGGCTGCCGAAGCAGCAAAGAAAATAAAGGTCAAAATCGTCCGAGTGCGGGCAATGATTGACCCGCAACACGATCTTTTCAATGTTGAGATAGTGAGCACGACGGGTGAATGGCGCGAAACCGTGGGTTCGGAAGCCGATCTCCGGTTGCTTCTGAAAGGTATTGAAGCTGGTGCCGCCATGGTCGGCGGTCACGCCACTATTGGTGACATTCCTACCGAACCCTTGCTTCTCTGAACAAAAGGCCGTCCGACATATCAGTTGGATGGCCTTTTTCTTTTTATATCTATCAGGAGTACGATAGGGGCATGGAACGGAAACAGCCAGTCGCAGTCTTTGATATAGACGGAACCATCTTCCGCTCATCACTCTTAATTGAGCTTGTGGAGGAGCTGGTAAAGCGCGAGATTTTCCCGCAGTCAGCGAGCAAACTCTACGAGAATGCCTACGAAGACTGGCTCAATCGGAAGGGCGAGTACGGACCGTTCATTCAAAAAGTCGTGCTTGCGTTTGGCAACTATGCGAAAGGCATTCCATACGGCGACGTCGCAGACGTCGCCGGAGAAATCATTGAAGCGAAGCGCGACCGGTTGTATCGCTACACCCGTGACCTCATAGATGACCTTCGCAAGAAAGATTATTTTCTCCTCGCCATCTCACACTCACCAAAGTTTATTGTGGACGGATTTGCGTACGAGCTCGGCTTCAATAAATCCTACGGAACGTTCTATGATACCGGTGCAAGCAACCGCTTCACCGGAGAAATCATTGATGAGCACATCATTATGAATAAGGCTGCCATCCTTGCGCGCGCGATGGAGAAGGAAAACCTGAGCGTCACGGGCTCTGTTGGTGTGGGGGACACCGAGAGTGATATTTCTATGCTCACCATGGTGGAGACACCGATAGCGTTTAACCCGAACCGGCTCCTGTACCGTCACGCCAAGAAGAACGATTGGAAGATAATCGTTGAGCGTAAGGACGTGATTTATGAGATATGAGTGACCAAGAAGTGCAAGTGCACTCAGAAGAGACTAAAACCAGATTAAGTAATAATAGGACTTTAATAATCCTAACCGTTTCCTTCATATGTCTAGCCATACTCTGTTGGCCGATTATTTCTTTGTTTCTATCACCTGGCATTAAATTTGATCTCCAACTCTTTGCATTGACAGTTATACTAGTCTCACTCTTCGTTTTCATCTTAGTAAGAACGATCAAGCGAAATCTACCAGAAGAACTACTCTTTGTCATATTAGGTGTGCTTCTAAGCATCTTGTTCTTTCTGTCAGATGTTTCTAAAGATGATTTGAGTACCATACAGGATCTCGCGGCTTCCCATTCCTATAACTGCTTAGTTGCTGAGGGTATATTGAATGATAATAAAGTCATCAATTCGATTTCGTACAGCCAGTATGAACCGAGTATTCTTTTTAACGATTTGGGTTTTATCTTTGAAAAGTATGGTACATCCACTCAAGCGAGAGTCGGTATTGCAACTTACCAAATGAATTATTCCAATAAACTCTTAATTGGAACTACAAATCTGGACACGCCAGCTTTCTCAACAAGTACCTTAGCGGCAATTACATCTCACAAAACTCAATTAAGTGCACTTGCTACGGAGATAAGTAACGCACTCAATTGTTCAGCTACACGAACAGAGAAGAAACCTTAAAGCTCTATCTTTGATATACTCCCAGCATGACAAAACGCTTATATCGTAGCCGGACCAATAAAGTGCTCGCAGGCATTTGTGGAGGAATAGGGGAATATTTTGAAGTTGACCCAGTGCTTATCCGTCTTCTCTACCTCCTCGCCACTGTCTTCACGGGTGTGGTTCCCGGACTTCTTGCGTATGTGATTGCTATCGCGGTAGTGCCAGAAGCCCCGTTCATCACTCCATCCAAACCAGTCGCGGATGAACCGACAAAAGTTTAGGAATCTCGTTTGGAGTTATTACGAGGAGCACGGAAGAAACTCACTTCCGTGGAGAAAAACTAAAGACCCATACAAGATACTTGTTTCCGAGATGATGCTCCAACAAACCCAGGTGGAGCGGGTTATTCCGTACTATAAAAAATTTGTTCAAACATATCCGACCATACAAGCACTTGCTCGCGCACCACTGGCAGACGTACTGAAGATATGGCAAGGACTAGGATACAACCGCAGAGCCAAATTTCTGCATAAGGCCGCTCAACAAATTGTTTCTACATATAATGGGAAGATTCCTACGGATGCGGCTGAGTTGGAATCAGTTTGGGGTATAGGTCCATACACTGCACATGCAGTTATGACATTTGCATTCAACCACGATGCTGTATTTATTGAGACCAATATACGTACAGTCATCATCCATCACTTCTACAAAGATGACGAATCAATTTCTGAAGAAGATATTGCAAACGTATTAAAGAAAATGCTTCCACATGGAGAGGCACGGGCATGGTATTCAGCACTGATGGACTACGGTGCGTACTTAAAACGCTCAGGGGTGCGTATCAACACAAAAGCAAAAGGCTACACTAAACAATCAACCTTTATCGGCTCAGACCGACAGGCACGAGGCGCAATTCTGAAAGAACTTTCAATAAGACCAGCAAGCGCGAAGCGCCTCTCGGGACTTCTTGGTGACGACCGAAAACCACAACTTTCACTGCAACTCGGAAAACTCTTAAAGGAAGGAATGATTCAGAAAAAAGGAACACGCTACCAACTCCCGGCCTAGATTATTTTATATCCGTAATGTGTAGCGCACTCGTCACACCAATTACCCCGATAATAAAGGCTGTGGCAACAAACAGAAGTTGGTAGCCAGAAACCGACAGAATAATACTTCCGACAATCGGTGCGACGAGGGCTGCAACCGGGCGGGTCATGCGAAAAAGACCAACGGTTGAGGCATCTGCCTCAGAGACCCGGCGAAAGAAATGACCCTCAGACATTGCTTCCACAAGGGACGCACCGATACGGCTAAAGATGAGAATAATTACAATCACCATGATGGTGGTTTGATTGGTGACGAGTGCGAGCGCCGCAAAGCCCGAAGCCATCATCACAAAGCCGCCAATAAGGAGCTCTTGGTCACCCCACTTCTGGTCGGCAATCCAACCTGCAGGGTATTCAAGGAGCACAAAGGGCAGAAGCATGATGGCAAATATCCAGCCGAGCTGTTCCCACGGGAGTTCGAGTACGTGATGCAGATAGAGCGGGATGTAGAGTGGAGCCAAGTGATAAAAGAATTGAAGAGTGCCGTGAGCGAGTGTGACGGCACGAAGGTCCTTATCACGCAGAATGGCAACCCATGCGTCCACAATATTTATAAAATTTGGGTGTGAACCTTGAGGAAGACGCTTCATGGAAATGAGCGCGATAAATGGGAAGAGACTCGCAGCTGCTACCGCAAAGACACGCCAATACGCTTCACTTGAATCCATGAGTATACCGACGGCGAGTGGGGAAAGCACGAGTGCAACATTTCCTGCAGTGAGAAACATAGTGCGGATGCGTCCAGTCGTGCCTTCTTTTGCAATGGTGGCTTCAAGAAGCAAATCAAGTTGGTACTGAATGAGTGGTGTCGTGGCGCAGGCAAGTGCAACGAGGAGAATCGCAGGAAGTGGCGTGGGACCGACTGCAAGCCAAGCAAGTGCTCCCGCTTCAACGGTCGCAAAGAAGACCGCAAGACGACGCGGACCGTACTTACGGACTAAATGTGGCATGAGTGGAAACGCAAACAGGGTGATGATGGCACCAAGCGAGACCACGAGACCAGTCGCCGAGTCCGGCATGAACGTCGCCAAGTACGGCGTAATGACGTAGATGATGAGAAAGAAATGCGCTGAGGCAAAGAAATTGCCCAAACTCAAAATAGAACGCGTCTTCATTTGAGGTGATTGTAACATTGGCACCGTAGTGGTATTGATGGAGTTAGAAGAGAGAAAAGTTATGCTGTTCTCAAAAGAAATGAACGACCTCCGTCGAGAAGTTGAAAAGGAGGCAGGAATGCAGGCGGGTCATGCGGGCAGCTACAAAGAAGCTGGTCACATGTGTGACTCATATTCCTGCTCTTGCGGATGGAAGAGCACGGGGTATTTTGACGGGTATGAGTATGCATACGATGATTGGGTCAAACATCTCATTCAAAATGGCGTTGAGCTAAACTATCCGGAGGTTACCGAGGAGTTACGATTTAAGGGCTGAGTCTGAGAAACAAAGGCGCCGCATATGCGGCGCCTTTTCAATAGGAAAGCCCGCCAGAGGTCCAAAGACATGGCGGGCTTTGTGCAGGTTATGCAACTGCGAGGTGCTGCGTCCGGGAAAAGAATGTTCCGAACGAGCCTTTCCACAGGCCGAGCGACGTGAAGTTATCATAGTCAGAAGACATCTCGCGATGGAGCTCCTTCGCTCGGTCGATGAACGTCCCCGAAGGCATGATTGCTTTTTCGTGCGCGTGAGCAGCCATATCTTCCAAGGCTGCAATAGCGTCCGCAGTCTTCTCGAGTGTGAACGCTGCCTTTTTGAAAGCTACGTTCACATCCATCTGCAGAAGTTCGTCAAACGACACATTGAGGACCTTGCAGACAGCGGCAACGTCTTCAACAAACTCATGAAGCTTGTCTGCATAGTTGGCAGGAATATCTCCCTGCATCAAATGCCGATACAATATCTTCATGAATCTCCCACAGACAGTGTCGGTCCGGATTGCTTCCGCTGGTTCCTGTGTGGTAAACACGAACGGAGCCAGCAGAACACCGAAGAGAAGCGTCCAGTAGAAACGAATGCCGAAGTATTCAGAGGCAGCGAGGTAAAACAGAAGCACGAGCGAGACATACAGCAAAGCACTGCAAATGGTCGCCCAGATTTTCGCGGCATGTGCCGCTCGCTTCCGTTCTTGTGGATACAGGAGCAAAGCAATCTGCTCCAGAGTAAAACCCTCGGTATCGCTCCATACCTGGGTGTATTTTTTCATATCCCCGCGTGCGACCGCAGAGACGACACGTTCAAAGAAACGCTCAGTAGACATGTCACGCACTCCTTTTGGGTTGAATACCTTCGGTTCCTAGCAAGGAACCAGACCGGGTGTGACTATGCACTATTTAATATGAAGTGTCAATTTTAGACGCCAATAAGTACCGGAATCACCATCGGTGCTTTGTTGGTGCGAGCAAAGAGGTATCCGGATACCGTGTCGGACAACGTGTTCTTCACATAGTCCAAATCAACGGGATTCATGCCGTGCGTAGAGTCTTCCACCGTCTTTTTGATAAGCAGACGTGCTTGATTCAAAAGGTCTTGGCTTTCACGAAGGTAAATGAATCCACGGCTGATGATGTCTGGAGACTTACGGAGCTTTCCGGTCTTCAGGTTCACGGTAGCAATGATGACGAACATACCATCCTTCGCGAGCATCTGGCGGTCACGAATCACCACTTCCTGCATGTCCCCAATAGAGAAGCCATCCACCACGAGTGGAGCAGACGGGACTTTTTGCTTGTGGAATTCAAGGCGCTCACCATCAATGATATCGATTACGGAACCATTGTCCGCAAGAATGATGCTCTCCTTCGGTCGTCCTGCTTGCTCCACTGCTTTGGCATGACTCTTCGTCATGGAGTAGTAGCCGTAGGCAGGCATGAAGAAGGTTGCGTTCACCTGCTTGTTAATCCAAATGAGCTCACCGGTGTTTCCATGACCGGTTGAGTGCACATCGCTCGTGCGGTAGTGGATGAGGGTAACGCCATTTCGGTAGAGATTGTCCTTCAACTTTTGTACATTGATTTCGTTTCCGGGAATAACCGAAGACGAAAGCACGACGGTATCGCGTTCGTTCAAGACAATGTTCTTGTGCTGCTTCGTCGCAACACGCATAAGGGCAGCGAACTCTTCACCCTGAGCTCCGGTTGCGAGGATGACGATTTTGTCTGGTGAGTAGTCGCCAATTTCTTGTGCCGGAATAATGGTAGATGGGGCAAGCTTCACAAGTCCAAGCTTTTGACCTATTTCAAGGTTGGTCTTGATGGAACGTCCTTCAATCACAATCTTCTTCCCCATACGCTCGGCAATCTCAATGATGTGAATCATGCGATCAAATTGCGAGGCAAAGGTACCAATAACGAGACGACCGGGAACGGTCTTAATAATTTCTTCAAGCGTTTCATACACCTTTCGCTCAGGGATGGAGAAACCGTCCTTCTCAGCGTTGGTGGAGTCGGCAATAAAGAGGAGATTCTTTTGCTTTCCGAGCGCTCCCCACTTCTTCTGCTCGGCTTCGGTTGGAATACCGTTCTCATGGTCAAGCTTCAAGTCTCCCGTTGCAATCACGTTTCCATAGGGCGTCTCTACTGCAATACCCATCGAGTCTGGGATAGAGTGCGTAACGGGGAAGAAGTGCACTTTGGTAGAGCCGATGGTGTGGGTTGAACCAGCCTCAACGACGATGAGGTTCGGCTTTGGCATATCCGGATATTCTTCCTGACGCTTGGCAATCATCGTAGCTGAAAGTTGCAGCGTGTAGATAGGCGGGTTACCAAAACGGTTCATCAAGAACGGGATACCACCAATGTGATCCAGGTGGCCATGCGTAATAAAGACGGCGCGAACGCGGTCCATGTTTTTCTCAAGGTACTTCGTGTTTGGAAGGACGTAGTCAACACCAGGTGAGGTGTCTTCTGAAACGAACTGGAATCCAACGTCAAAGACAAAGATGTCACCATTTGCTTCAATCGTGAACATGTTGCGTCCGACTTCCTCAACGCCACCAAGTGGAACGACGCGAACGACGTTCAGGTCCGGCTTTTCAGGGAAGTAATCGGCAGTTTTCTTTGCGGCAGACGGAGACGGTCCCATTGGTCGGCGAAGCTGACGGCGAATGCCACGTGCGGCTTTGCCGGGACGACTTCCACCACCTGAGCGTGGTCGAGGAGCGCCGGTTGTAGGACGTGGTCCACGAGGCCTCTCACCGTCTGGACGGGGTCCGCGCGGTGCGGGTGCGGGAGCTGGTGCAGTACTCATAACAGTTGTGTTACTGATTTTATAAATTGATTTGCCTAGTTAGGTCACTAGTTTTTGAGCGGACGTTTGTCTGCACAAAAACTAAGTACGTAATCTGAGTTCTTTAAAAATGCTTAGATGCTAGGCACTCGCGAGCGAAAAGCTGAGGTGTACTCATAGTACAGTGAGGCTTTGAGTGATGCGAGTAACAACGCAGATAAGTATTTTTCAAGAAACTTAGCGGGCGAAGAAGGGAAGCACCCATTCTGTCCGTCTATGCCATGACGAAACAGTTGCAAAGCGGTCTGCAGGCGACGTGATTTGTGGAAGTACCACACCACCCAGGTCTTGAGGCACAGCATACACGAAGTCTGGGGCGTGTGTGAAGAGTGCACCGTAGTCACTGGTAATCTCATCACTTATCTTTTGGAGACTCGCTAGACGCTTTGTTTCGTCACTTTCCTGACGATTCTTTTCAAGAAGCTGGTCCACGCTGCGGTTTGCGTAGAGTGCAATATTGAGGCCCGGGTCCTGACGCTGTGAGGAATCCCAGAAAGCAAAGAGGTCCTGATTGCGACCAATCACCATGCCAAAGAAGAGTGCCTCGTATTTCCGTGGACGGATGACTTCGTTTGGGAGCGCACTTGGTTCATGGAACTCAAGTGAGGTAGCTACACCTAGGGCCTGCCAGTCATCCTGCACACTTGCGGCAAGTGTCTTCAGCTCAGGCACGTTTGAGGTGGTGATAACCAAAGGTCCAAGCGTGAGCTTTTGCTTTGCATTTTTCCATACACCCGCCACTTCGTCGTATGCCCAGCCGTTATCGGTGAGCACTTTCTTTGCAGCGGCAACATTGTCGCCGTCTAGTGGAACTGGCTCACTGACACCTGCACCTGGAGGCACCGGCCCAGCTAGTGGTGTGGCGTACCCGCCGAGCAAATCCTTCGTGATGTGCGTGCGGTTGATGGCAAGCGAGAGGGCCTTGCGAACCTCAATTCGAGCAAAGAGTTTGTTCTGTTCAGGGTTCAAGAAGATGCCAAACACACGGGAGTAGGGCGCGGTGATGCTGGTGTCCGAAGGAACCCCATATGCACTCTCCACCTTTCCATGCGCATACGCATTTTCTAGTTCGTCCGTAGTAACAAAGAACACAAAGTGCATGGAATTGAGATACGGCTTTCCGAGCGCGTACTGCTTGAAAGCTTTCACCTCAAAGTCGGTAATCATGTTGTCGCTGTCTTTGGTGATCTTCGTCACTTGAAACGGCCCAGCGCCAACCGGATTCGTCATCAACTCAGAAAACGGAAACTGTTCATTTGGAATATTCTTCCAGAGATGTGACGGCAAAATACCGAGCGTCGTGTCTTCAAGAAACGGTGCATAGGCCTTCGGCAGGGTAAACACAACCGTTCGCGAATCAACTGCTTCTGCTCGGATGTTCGCCCAGTTTGCGAGTTCTGGCGACTTGAGTGAAGGATCCTGCGCCTTGGTGACTGTAAAGACGACGTCTTGTGCGGTTACCGGAGTTCCGTCTGAGAACTTCAAACCTTCCTTCAGGACAAAGGTATATTCCTTACCGTCTTCTGAAATCGTGTAGCTCTCCGCAAGCACCGGGTGAAGACCACCCGGCCCCACACCCATGAGTCCTGCGTAGGTGAGTGCTACCAAGTCGCGGTCTGAGTCCGTGAGTGCAAGCAGTGGGTTGATGAAGCGGGGAGGCCCGACGACACCTTCCGTCAAACTTCCACCATGACGAGGTACCTCTACCAAGAACGTACGCTCAAGAGCAATGATACCCACAAGACACGAAACAATGAGAACACCTCCAAGTACGAGTGTTAGAAGCTTGTCACTTGGAGAAAGACTACGAAAGAAGCTGGAAAGTCTTTCCAGAACGAGAACCTGTCGACGGCGCGACAGGGTAGCAAGAATCCCAGAGAACCGACTATCCATGGTGTATTCAGATGAGGAACCCGAGGACTGCTGATGCGACAAATAAAATAGCCACGACTATTGTTGCGTTGAATAGAAATTTCTCCGCGCCGCGCCGCTTGTAGAATGTCGATGCGAAGTTATCGCCTCCGAATGCTCCTCCTAAGTTGGCCCCGCGCTGTTGAAGCACAATGCCGAGGATAAGGAGAAGGGAGAGGGTGATTTCCGCGTATGGCAGTATTGCCTTAAGTAGCTCCATCTGTACCCCGAAGGGTACCACTTGCCCATGGGATGAGCAAGTGGAGCCGCTGGGGGCAAGATGCCGGAATCTTGATTTACTGAGCGACGTCACTATACTGAGGACACGTCGGTTGTACCTACGATAGGTTCACCGAAAGGCACAAAATAGTGCTTTATTTATAAGCTCATCTAAGCTGTCTCATTTTCTATGGCAAAAACACTTTCAATCCAGCCCCTGTCTGACCGCGTGGTTATCAAACCACTGGCTGCTGAGGAAATCTCAGCCTCAGGCATCATCATCCCGGACACCGTAAAGAAGGAAAAGGCGGAGCGAGGCATCGTCGTCGCAACTGGCCCTGGCCGATATGACGATGGTGAACTCGTTCCGATGTCCGTCAAAAAAGGTGACGAGGTTATTTTTGAGCAAAGTTATCGAGATCCTATCGAGATAGATGGTGAGGAGTATTACATCTTTAGCGAGTCCAGTGTGCTCGCCGTTATCCCTAAGAAATAGTTCGTATGGCAAAAGAAATTCTATTTGGAAAAGACGCACGTAAAGCCATTCATACAGGCATACAGAAAGCAGCTCAGGCGGTGAAAGTAACGCTTGGTCCGCGCGGACGAAACGTGGTGCTTGAGAAAAGTTATGGTGGACCTCGCATCACCAACGACGGTGTTTCTATTGCAAAGGAAATCTCCTTCAAGAACAAGTTTGAAAATATGGGCGCAGAGATTGTGAAGGAAGTAGCAAACAAAACGAACGATGGAGCCGGAGACGGAACCACCACCACGGTAGTCCTTCTTGAAGCACTCGTTGACGAGGGTCTTGCTTACATCACGAAGGGAGCAAACGCGATGGCACTCCGCTCGGGAATGGAAGCTGCGCGCGATGCTGCCGTGGTTGAACTTAAGTCCATGGCAAAGCCAGTTGCTGGCAAAGCTGAGATTAAGCAGGTCGCAAGCATTTCTGCTGAAAGCGAGGAACTCGGAGGCATTATTGCTGAGACGATTGAGAAGGTGGGAAAAAATGGCGTGGTTACCGTTGAAGAGTCACAGGGCATGGACCTCTCCTACGAAGTGGTTGAAGGTATGCAGATTGATAAGGGCTACGTATCTGCTTACATGGTGACAAATCCTGAGCGCATGGAAGCGGAGTTCCGCGATGCGCAAATTCTGCTTACGGATCGCAAGATTGCGAGTGTACAGGAGATTCTCCCGCTTCTTGAGAAAGTGGCTCAGACCGGCAAGAAGGAGCTCGTTATCATCGCTGACGACGTGGAGGGTGAAGCACTTACGACTTTTGTCGTGAACAAGCTTCGCGGGACATTTAACGTGCTTGCCGTAAAGGCACCAGGCTATGGCGACAAGAAGAAGGAAATGCTTGCAGATATTGCGTCTATCGTTGGCGCGCAGGTTATCTCAGACGAAACCGGCATGACCTTTGAGAACGCTACACTCGCTATGCTTGGTAAGGCTACGCGCGTGGTTGCTACCAAAGACACCACGACATTTGTAGGTGGTAAGGGTAAGAAAACTGATATCAACGCTCGTGCGGGTCAGCTCAAAGCGATTCTTGAAAACACCACGTCAAAGTTTGATAAGGATAAGATTGAGGAACGTATCGCAAAACTTACCGGAGGCGTTGCAGTTATTCGTGTGGGAGCTGCAACTGAAACCGAGATGAAATATCTCAAAGATAAGATTGACGACGCGGTAAAAGCGACCAAGGCTTCTATTGAAGAGGGAATTGTACCCGGAGGAGGTACGGCACTCGCCAAGACTGCGAAAAAACTTGCCGGTGGTATGGCACAGAAGAAACTCGTGGACGACGAATTGAACGGATTCAACACTGTCGTTCGTGCACTTGAAAAACCTCTTCTCCAGATTGCGATTAACGCAGGAAAAGAAAAGGATAGTGAGCGCGTACTTCGCGAAGTGCAGGATGGAAAAGTGAACGCCGGCTACAACGCCGTGACGGATAAAGTCATTGATGACATGCTTGCGGCTGGAATTGTGGACCCGGTAAAAATGGGACGCACGGCTATTGAAAACGCGGTGTCTGCTGCAGCCATCCTGCTTACAACGGAAGCTGCTATTGCGGAGATTCCTGAACCAAAAGCGACGACGCCAGACATGGGTGGTATGGGCGGAATGGACTTCTAAAAAGGAGCACAAATAAAACTTCTAACTTCTTTGTTGCTCGCTTCGCTCAAAGCCTCACTGTACTATTGAGTACACCTCGGCTTTTCGCTCGCGAGCGCCTCGAATTTAATCGTTTTGTTTGCACTCTGACAAATGGTAAATGAAATGGGCCGCGGAGTAACCTCCGCGGCCCTGATGGTTCAGGCGCCTGCCTGATTTTCCGAACGATCGTTCGCCTTGTTTGCTGCGCGCTTCTTGCTGGCAGCGACGGCGAGGCCACCGATGGCCACCGCGCCGATAAGTGCGACACCGACCGTCTTCTTGCTTGGCATGTGAGGCTTAACCATCATCTCTTTCTCCCTTACCTTGGATTGCTGGAACAACGAATTAACCGCCCATTCCTCATTTACTATACCATACCTAAAATGTTGTGCAACACTTGTTGACTTTTGGCAAATAAGACTATAATGGAGGTATAACCTTCTACCTATGATTACTCTCTACATTCTTATCGGTGTTCTCGTTCTTGTTGTGCTCTTCATTATTGGTGCCTTTAACGGTTTTGTCTCAAAGGTTAACCGCACCAAAGAGGCTTGGGCAGATATTGATGTGCAGTTGAAGCGACGTTATGACCTTATACCTAATTTGGTTGAAGCCGTAAAAGGCTACGCTACCCACGAATCTCAAGCATTCCAGAATGTCACTGAAGCGCGTACCGCTGCCATGAGTGCAACGGGTGCGGTAGGAAAAGCGGAAGCAGAAAACACGCTTTCAGGGACTCTCAAATCACTCTTTGCAGTTGCTGAGGCCTACCCAGACCTAAAAGCAAACCAGAACTTCCTTCAACTTCAGAAGGAGCTCGGTGATACCGAAGACAAGATTCAGTCAGCCCGTCGTTTCTACAACAGCAACGTGCAGGACTTGAACACCGCAGTGCAGTCCTTCCCGGGTAATCTCATTGCCTCATCCTTTGGCTTTAAGGCTATGGATTTGTTTGAACTTGGTGCGGGCGAGGAGGCTGCTCGCGAAGCAGTAAAGGTATCCTTCTAAACCGGAGCGCTATCAGCGCTTAACCACATATGAATCTCTACCAAGAACGGTCTAAGAATGTCTGGAGAACTGCTTTTTTGATGGCGGGCTTCTTGGCCTTTGTGCTTGGTATTGGGTACGTGGTTGCGTGGTACTACCAGTCACCAGTCATTCTCTACGGTGCAATTGTGTTTGCAATTGGAATGAACTTCTATAGCTACTGGTTTTCCGGTAACCAGGTGCTCTCTATGACGAATGCACGTCCTGCGAGTCGCGAAGAATTCTTTGACTTCTACACGGTTACGGAGAACCTCGCTATTACAGCCGGTATGCCCGTGCCAAAGCTCTACGTAATAGAGGACCCGGCACCTAATGCGTTTGCAACGGGCAGGGATGAAAAGCACGCGGTAGTGTGCGCTACGACGGGACTTCTCGCTATCATGACGCGCGCAGAGCTTGAAGGCGTCATTGCGCACGAACTTTCACACGTTAAAAACCGCGACATCCTCCTCATGACGGTGGCCGTAACGCTCGCGGGTTTTCTTGCCATCATTGCGGACATGTTTCTCCGCATGTCGTTTATGGGTGGGGGACGAGACAGCGACAGCAAAGGAAACGCATTATTCATGGTCCTAGCGGTTATTGGCATCATTCTTGCTCCCATCGCAGCACAACTCATTCAGCTTGCTATATCGCGCAGACGCGAGTTTCTCGCAGACGCTTCAGGAGCACTTCTGACGCGCTATCCAGAAGGCCTTGCTTCAGCACTCCGAAAACTGGACCAACACAACATGCCAATGTTACAGACGAGTCACGCCACGGCGCACCTCTTCATTGATGACCCGTTTGGCGAGCGTAAGAGCGACTGGTTGAATAGTATTTTCTCTACGCACCCGCCAACTGCAGACCGCATTAAGGCACTTCTTGGTGTTCGTCCTCAAGCAGACGCGTAGTTTTGCGGAAGGGTTTCGTGCTATAACAGATCGACACGGAGGCGTCGCATAGCGGTCTAGTGCGCACGCTTGGAAAGCGTGTGTGGGGCAACCCACCGAGAGTTCGAATCTCTCCGCCTCCGCAAAATGAGAAAATGACGCGCAAGCGTCTTTTTCTTTAATTTTGCGAGAGAAGCGGAGAGATTCGAACGCCGGAGCGGGTACCAGCTCAGCAGAGCTGGTCGCGAGGCGGTGGCTAGACCAAAGATGAGCGACGGCGAATCTTTGAGTTGAAGCCGAAAGCGTACTCGCGTTCTCTCCGCCTCCGCACTCAAATGCAGTATCATATACCGCATGAAGCAGCAGATTCTAAAGAGCGTACTCTTACTACTCGTGTGTCTGTCCGTACTCGGTATCCTCATCCTGATAGGGAATAGCGTGCTGTCCTATAGAGGTGGCGTAAAGGACATTGCGTCGGTTATTGATGGATTTCAGTACGAAATAGCTAAAACCGATAGTGAAAAAGAACGAGGTCTCAGTGGTCGTCCCTATATACAAGATAACTACGGCATGCTGTTTGTATTTGATACCCCGGGCAACTACGGATTCTGGATGAAGGACATGCTGGTTTCTATAGATATTATTTGGTTATCGGACAACGGAACGATTCTTGGCATCAATCCATCCGTTACTCCGGCTACGTATCCGAACGTCTTTTACCCGCCGTCACCCGTTCGGTATGTGCTTGAGACACGAACGGACTATGCGCACGACGCCGGATGGGTTGTTGGCTCTCGCGTCACATTACCTCCGCAGTACGCGCGAACACCGTAACGAGACAAAATTGTTTTCTATAGTATAATTACTCCGGACTGGCCCAGACGATCGCTCGGGTGAAAACCCGGGAGGAAAGTCCGAACACAGGCAGATTTCACAATTTGCAGAAAGGTAGCGGGTAACGCCCGTCCGCCGTAAGGCGCGAGGTGCGAACAGTGACGGTTCAGGGCGAAAGACCTGAACCGTCTGATCTAGCCGAAAGGACAGGTCAGACGAGCTCCTATGGTGACATAGGAGGTGAAACGGCTAAATCCTTACCCCTGTGCAAGGCCGTGCCACCACACCAACTTCTTTGTTAGTTATTTGCTTACTAGACATACAGTAAGTTGATTTCTAGTGAGAAAGTTGGTGTGGTGGAGAGCCGCTCGAGGCCATCGGTAACGATGGTCCCAGATAGATGGTCGTCCGCCTCAAAAGCTCGCTTTTGAGGCGACAGAATTCGGCTTATCGGACCAGTCCAATTACATGCAAAAACCCGCCTTTTCGGCGGGTTTTTGCCATTTCTACTGTCCCCACCGATTCTGCTACTCATTGCTATTTTCGCCCGTATACTTAAAGGGCATTATTAGCGTGCTTAGGGTTAATCCCGTGATTACGGAGTAACAAAACAATATGCAAGATACAGAAACCCCTGTATCAACGACAGCGTCTAACCCTCGACGTTTCTCGTTTGATACAGCAGCGATATGGACTTTGATCGCCAGTGGCGCTCTTTCCACCATCGCATTTATTCCTTCACAAGCCGTTCCGTTCATCTATACGAAGATTTCAATCCTCGCTATTGGTGGACTCATCGCACTTGTGTTTTTTATTCTTGCGCGTCTGCGCAGGGGTAACGTCATTGTTCCACCACTTCCGCTTCTTGGAGCATTGTGGTTGGTACCACTTGCGTACGCACTCTCAGCACTTTTCTCTGGAGTGAATCCGCAGGCCGCGTTCTTTGGCACTGATCTCGAATCCGATACCCTCGGATTCGTCATCTTGCTATCGGCAATGGCAACACTGACCGCACTCGCATTCCGTCGTGGACCGCACTACCGTGCGTTCTTCAAGTGGGGTGCGATTACGCTCGGTGTCGTGCTCGTCGCCCAGTTGGGCTTCATCGTGGTTGGTAAAATCGCGCCGAAGCTTGTAACACCAACCGTTAACCTTGTCGGTACGTTTGGTGATATGGGTATGCTCGTTGGTCTTGGTCTAACATTAACCATGCTTGCACTACGCTTCCTTACGATTACCGGACGACCTCGTCTGGCGCTCTATATAGGGGGTGGCATTGCGCTCGCACTTCTCGCCGTGGTGAACTCTCAGATTGTGTGGGGCATGGTAGCGCTCGTTGCACTTGGTCTCTTTATTGAGGCGATTATGCGCAAGCGTCCAACGGACGACGATGCTGAGTTTGATGGCGTGTCTATGGTTTCCGGTGAGCGTGATATGGATGCACCTGAGCCAGATGGTTCAGCGCTTGGTGCACCACTCGTTACGCTTCTCATTGCGTTGTTCTTCCTTATTGGAGGTTCAACCATTGGGAATGCGCTCGTGACCGCACTGAACGCGAGTGTGATTGATGTCCGACCATCGTGGCAGTCCACGTTTGATGTTGGAAGCCATACGTACGCATCTTCGCCAATTTTTGGTTCCGGACCAAACACGTTCGGTGCACAGTGGCTTAAGTTCCGTGACCGCTCACTCAACGACACCATCTTCTGGAACGTTGACTTCAATTCAGGTATTGGATTTATCCCAACCTCGTTTGTAACGACCGGAGTCGTTGGCGTGCTCGCCTGGCTCGCATTCCTCGGACTCTTCCTGTTCTTCGGTATCCGTGCACTTCTGTTCCGCACGCCAAGTGATCCATTCATGCGATTTGTTTCGCTCGCATCTTTTACGGGTGTGCTGTATGTCTTCGTGTTGTCGGTACTCACCGTTCCGGGTCCGATTGTGCTGATGACGGGTTTTCTGATGCTTGGTATCTTCATTTCATCACTTCGCTACGGACGTGAGCGCAGGGAGTGGGGAGTTATCTTCGCCAAGAGTCCACGTGTTGGATTCGTGATTGTGTTCGGCCTCACACTCCTGCTCCTCGCTTCCGTTGTGGCAGCGTATGTGGTGGTGGAGCGCTACCTGGGTGACCTTGCGTACGCGCAAGCAACCTCAGCGTATGCAGCAAATGACCTTGGTGCAGCGACGAACGCGGTAAACCGTTCAATACTGTTTGCACCGAGCGAGCGTGCCTACCAGCTTGCCGCTGCTATCGGTATTGGTCGTATGCGACAAATTGTCGCCGACACGACGCTTACACCAGCAAATGCTCAGCAACAGTTCCAAGCAGCACTCACCGGTGGTATCCAAGCAGGAGCAACGGCAACCCGTCTCTGGCCAAACAACTACCAAAACTGGGTAATGCTCGGCAACGTGTATGAGACGGTGGTACCACTCAACATCTCTGGTGCCTACGAAAATGCAAAAGCTGCATTTGAGCAGGCTCAGAAGTTGTCACCAACCAACCCAACCTTACCGTTCATTCTTGCTCAGCTTGAGATAGCAAAGGGTAATGGTCCTGCTGCTGAAGCTGCTCTCGTTAGTGCCATCACCTTGAAGCATGACTACACGCAGGCCATCTTCCTTCTTTCTCAACTACAGGCTCAGCAAGGAAAGGCTAAAGAAGCGCTTGCTGCTGCTGAAGCTGCTGCTTACTTTGCACCGAACGACCCTACGATACTCTTCCAAGTAGGTATCCTTCGCTCTGCAAACGGCAACACGGATGGCGCTATTGAGGCTTTGTCACGAGCGGTGCAAGTAAATCCACAGTACGCAAATGCGCACTACTTCCTCGGCGTAATGTACGCCTTGAAGGGTCAACTTGATAAGTCGCTCGCTGAATTGAACACCGTTGCTGGCTTCTCTGATGACAACGCCAAAGCAGTTGCCGCGGATGTTGCTACACTCACGGCAGGTAAGAATCCATTCCCACCATCCCGTCTTGGTGCGCTTGGTATTCCACAGCCAACCGTAGCAGAACCAGCTCCGAAAAAGGCTGAAGCTACGCCTCCTCCAGCAGGAACGACGACGCAGTAATAGACAATGGTTCGCAGGATTCTAAAATCCTTATCAGCACCAGTACGCGGCCTTCATCAGGCCGCGTACTTGCTTGCAGCACTTACGCTCGCGTCGCAGGTGCTCGCGCTCTTGCGGGACCGACTCTTCGCGCATCAGTTTGGAGCAAGTAGTACGCTCGACTTGTACTACGCGGCGTTCAAAATCCCGGACGTAGTGTTCGCACTGGTAGCATCCCTCGTCTCTGCGTACGTACTGATTCCTCGGATTGCGAAAGCGGATACGGCGCATGCACGAAAACTGATTTCAGAGTGCGCCTCCTTCTTGATTATTGCAGGAGGCATCATCTGTGTGGTCATCGCCATCTTCGCTCCAGAGCTACTTCATCTGTTGTTCCCGACACTCTCAATGGGTAGTCATGAAGCTGACTTTGTTCTGCTGACGCGATTACTCTTGATTCAACCGATTCTACTCGGACTCTCAGGCATATTGACGAGTGTCACCCAGATTCATCGACGCTTCGTGCTGTTCGCGCTTTCACCGGTCTTGTACAACGTCGGTATTATCGCGGGAACGGTCTTCCTCTATCCACGGTACGGCATTCCCGGTATTGGCATCGGTGTGGTGCTCGGAGCGATTGCGCACCTAGCTATCCATATTCCGATTGTGGTAGACGCTGGACTGTTTCCACGTCCGAGTGTACCGACGCCGAAGCTGATGTGGTCCGTGATTAAGGACTCCGTACCGCGCTCACTCGCGCTCGGGATGAGCTCCGTGATTACGCTCTTGCTCATCTCACTTGCCTCAAGGGTGTCAGAAGGTTCAGTCGCGGTGTACACGCTTGCGAGTAATCTGGAAGCCGTACCCCTCTCCTTGATAGGAGCGTCGTACGCAACCGCGGCGTTCCCCGTGATGACGCAAATGATGAGCGAGAATCGGCTTGAGGCTTACAAGACAACGCTTACCGCTGCTGCTCGTCACATCATCTTCTGGTCGGCAGTTATCACGGTGCTCACGATTGTGCTACGAGCGTACATTGTTCGCGTGATTTACGGTACCGGCGCGTTTGATTGGAACGACACGCGTCTGACGGCTGCGGTACTCGCCATCCTTGTTGTCGGTCTGATGGCACAGGGACTCATCCTGCTCTCAGCCCGTGCCTTCTATGCGGCACAGCGTTCTTGGAATCCACTTCTGGTGCAGCTTGCTGATTGTGGTATCTCAGTGCTCGCGGCCTGGGGCATGCTGAACCTCGCTACAAACGTTCCGATGGTGCGGTACTTCGTGGAATCGCTCTTTCGTGTTGGGGACGTGCCGGGCACGAGTGTACTCTTTATCGCGCTTGGCGCGACGGTAGGGCAGGTGATTATGGGTACGGTTGCGCTCGGTACGCTTCGCACCGTAGCGAAGGGAGTCGCAGAGTCCCTCACTCGGCCAATGTTTGAAGGATTTGGAGCAGCCATTCTTGGCGGAGCTGCCAGCTATGGTGTCCTTTCCTTCATGGGAACACTCGCACCACTCACCACGCTCCCTTCGGTCTTTCTTGAAGGAGCAGTTGCTGGTATGGTGGGGCTAGCGGTGGCTGGTTGTGTGCTGTCACTTCTTGAAAATCAAGAGTTTCGGGATCTCTCAGAGTCACTCAGACGGCTCACCACTAAGGCGCTTTCGCCACATGGAGCTATCAACGACCACGCAGACATCTCCTAGACAAGCCTGTTAAAACCACTCATCTGCGTTGTTACTCGCTTCGCTTAAAGCCTCACTGTACTATGAGTACACCTCAGCTTATCGCTCGCGAGCTCCTGTCATATGAGGCTTTTAACAGGCTTGGTCCAAGTTACTTGCCATAAGTACTCCTTGTGGCAAGTATAGTTGGACTGACCAACGTTGTGTTATGCATATCAGAAATTTCTCAATCATCGCTCACATTGATCACGGTAAGTCCACGTTGGCTGACCGTATGCTTGAGCGTACCGGTACGATTGAAGCTCGAAAGATGCGTGATCAGGTGTTGGACAAAATGGATTTGGAACGTGAGCGCGGTATTACCATTAAAATGCAGCCGGCGCGGATGAAATATAAAGCGAATGATGGAACCGACTACATTCTGAACCTCATTGATACTCCCGGACATATTGATTTCGCCTACGAGGTCTCGCGTGCATTGTCTGCAGTTGAAGGCGTGATTCTCTTGGTTGATTCCACGCAGGGCATTCAGGCGCAAACACTCACTACGCTCGGCATGGCGCGGAAAGCCGACTGCGTCATCATCCCCGTTATCTCAAAGATTGACTCACCATACGCACGCTCTGAGGAAGTGAAGCTTGAACTTGCGGAGCTTCTTTCGGTTGAACCCGACACCATTCTTGCAGTGTCAGGTCGCACCGGAGACGGCGTTATCGAACTTCTTGAAGCAATCATTGAACGCGTGCCGGCGCCTCGAGAAGGGAGTGGAGAAGCACGCGCGCTTATTTTTGATTTCTCCTATTCAACACACCGCGGTGTGGCCGTCTACGCGCGTGTGTTTGACGGAGCGGTTAAGAAAACCGATTTACTCCGATTTGGCGCAGCCGGTAAAAGATTCGCTGCCCTTGAAACCGGTATCTTTATGCCGGACGAGCTTCCGACGGAAAAGCTTGAGGCGGGTGAGATTGGCTACATTGTGACCGGCATTAAGGAGGCGGGAGTGGTTGCCGTAGGAGACACTATCATGGCTGATAAGCCTGGTGTGATGCCCCTTTCCGGCTTTGAGCGCCCCCGTCCGGTGGTATGGGCCTCGGTGTATCCAGAAAGCCAGGACGACCTCGCAGACCTTCGCCAGTCACTTGAACGCCTCAGACTTTCCGACTCCTCGCTCTCCTTTGAAGAAGAATCATCCGGCGTACTTGGTCGGGGGTTCCGTTGTGGGTTCCTCGGTATGCTCCATCTTGAGATTATTACGGAGCGTTTGAAGCGAGAATTTAACCTCACGCTTATCGTCACTATTCCGACGATTGCATACGTGGTCACGGATTCAAAAGGGAAGCGGGAAACCATTTACACCGCATCCAAGTTTCCTGCGTTCGGCGACATTCAGACGATTGAAGAGCCGTGGGTGAATGTCGTACTCATCACACCTCCTGAATCACTTTCCGGGCTTTTGCAGGCATTTCACGACCACGAAGGTGCGGTGAAAGATACTGAGACCCACTTGGACGGGCGTATTGAACTTGCCGCTGAGATGCCGCTTCGTGAACTCATGCGTGGCTTCTTTGATAAAGTAAAAAATATCTCGTCCGGCTACGCTTCACTTTCTTACGAATTTCTGGATGAGCGAGTTGCGGATGTGGTGAAGCTTGAAATCTTTGTAGCAGAAGAACCGGTTCCAGCTTTTGCGCGTGTGGTAGCACGCAGACGTGTGGTGGAAGAGGGTGAACGTATGGTGGAGAAACTCCATGATATTCTTCCGCGCCAACAGTTTGTGCTTAAAATCCAAGCTCACGCACTCGGGCGCATCGTGTCGTCACGCTCCATTTCAGCCGTACGCAAAGACGTAACAGGCTATCTCTACGGAGGCGACATCACCCGAAAAATGAAACTCCTTGAAAAACAAAAGAAGGGAAAGAAGCGTCGTGGGGTGCATGCAAAGATGGAGATACCGCAGGAAGTTTTTATGAAAATGGTCCAAGATAGCGAACGATAAAAGAACTCCTTCTACGTTGTTGTGGGCCCCGCTTGGCTCATCCGCCGTACTATGAGTACGTCTACTTCACCAAACTGCCCACGCCTAGTATCTGGAATCCTTTTATCGTTCGCCGAGTGCGTTGGTATACTGAAGGCATGCCACGCCGTATCAGTAGTAAGCGCGTCTCTGAATACGTCATTGCGGGACTCCTCGCACTCCTCGTTCTGTGGCTTTCCTGGCTTCTCTTTGGCATTGCACGGAAGGAAGAGATAGCGCGCCGCGCGGTTGCTGATACGAAAAGTGACTTGGCCTCACTTGAAGAGCGAAAAAACGTGCTGGAACAGAATATTAATGAGCTCAAGACTCCCCGAGGGGAGGAGGCAACACTCCGGCAGACCTTTGGAGTGGCAAAACCCGGTGAAAGCGTGATTATTGTGGTGCCTCCGAAAGAAGCCACAAGTACGCCAATACTCCCATGGTGGCGTAAGGTTCTTGGTAGATTTGGTCTGTAACGTTATCCACAATGCCTTGTGCTATACTCTCGAAACATAATTTACGTATATGGAACAGAAGCCCGTCACAATTTACACCACCCCAACCTGTCATTTTTGCCAGATGAGCAAGGAATTCTTCAAGGCAAATAATGTTGCCTACACCGAGTACAACGTTGCTGCCGACGCTGAGAAGCGCGCTGAGATGATTGAAAAGAGTGGTCAGCGCGGTGTACCGGTCATCTACATTGGAGACGAGATGGTCATCGGTTTTGATAAAAAGCGTTTTGATGAACTGCTTGGTCTTGGAAGTGCACCCACTGCAACCGAAGTAGCATAGCGAACGATGAAACAAAACCCGCAAGCTTTCCGCTTGCGGGTTTTGTGCTAGTTTGTCTGTACGCCCTTGTAAGCAGCTCCATAGGAACGGACTGCTTGCGAGTTCCGCGTTTGGCGCAAAAGGATAGCATGTGTACATACCATCCTTTTGACCTCATTTGTCCTCGTAGTTCAATGGATAGAACAAGGGTTTCCTAAACCCTAGATCCACGTTCGACTCGTGGCGAGGACACCATAAAACAAAACCCCGCGCCGAAGCGCGGGGCACGAAAGTCTGGTTTGGCTCGGGCATAGATCCACAGAGCAAGTTATTCATCATCAGCGCCAAGTATATCTGATATCGATTCACCCCTCAGAACTGTCGTCATGAGGCTCCCGACCTGTGCGCTAGTAGGTAGCTGGTCGGCTGATATCATGAGGCCTTCTGAGGCTCTTACAGGATTTAGTGACGTCTCAGGCATCGGGAGAGCAAAGGCCGCCGGACATTTAGGACAGATTACAAATCCGCCGATGTGCCGAATAATTAAATTCTGACTTTCCTTATCGTAATGGAGGCGTGCTCCACGATAGATGTCATGACTTCCGCACTTCGGACAGCCGTCCCGCATACCATCGGTTACAGATTCAAGCGAGAATTCAGAAAGAGCATTGTTAACAGGGAATAGATTGGACATATCTTCCTCCTTGATCAGCAGACACCATATTATCGTGTCCACAGTCTCAAGGATGAAGTGTGCAGTTCCGCACAGTCTGCTCCCGAACAGTACCGTCACAGGCATAATTGTCAAACGGAGGGCGTTCCTGCCGAGGGCACAAATTGACGATTTGACCCAGTGGTATAATAGCCACATACCAATTTAGCGATAGATATGAAGAAAATAGTGAACACGACCAGTCGTTTTTTTTATAATCCAAACTTTGGACTCCTCCTCATTCGTGTGGCAGCGGGTCTCATCTTCCTCACACACGGATGGATGAAGATTCAGAATATGGAGCAGACCGTCATGTTCCTTGGTCAGCTCGGCATTATCGCACCACTCGTGTACTTCATCTCATGGCTTGAAGTTATCGGAGGTCTCGCACTCATTCTCGGTATCGCGACCAGACTCTTCGGTTTCTTGTTCGGTGTGGAGATGCTTGTCGCGACCGTCATGGTTGGGCTTGGACGTGGTATCAACATTGAAATTGTCCTCTCGCTTATTTCGTTTGCAATTGCGCTTACGGGTAGCGGAAAGTATTCCGTATACAAGATGGAATGCGATCACTGTAGTGGTCTACTCTGTAATGGAGCTGCGGGCACGTGCACCGTCCTTCCTAAGTAAGCATGGAGACGCAGGGCCAGAGCGGGGTGCCCTACGGGCATCTAGAAGAACTACTCAAAAAGAATCTTGAGGTTGCGGAAGCGAACCATAAGATTTTAAGGCGCATGGAGCGCAATGCACTCATCGGTTTTGTTGCAAAGATAGTTATTTGGCTCCTCGTGCTTGGTGTACCTATCTTCTTCTTGAGCAGCTACCTCGCTCCGCTACTTTCTGCAGTCTCCGGTGGTGCTCCGGTAGAGCCGGCGGGCATCTTTGGACTCCCGTCTGCAGAACAACTCCGGCAGATATTTGAAGCCTACCGGGCCCAAAAATAGCAAGCAGCAGCATTCCTAAAACCGCCTTTTAAACAGGGCGGTTTTAGGCTATTATGGCCAAGTTATAGCAATAACGCTTGGATAGCTCAGTTGGTAGAGCATTCCCCTGAAGAGGGAAGGGTCGGCGGTTCGAGCCCGCCTCCAAGCACCTACATGGAATTCCTCCAGCGTACCCTCAAATGGGCGGAGCGAAACGAGCGACATCTCGGCGCCATTGTTTTTGTGGCAGGTTTCGTCACAGACCTCGTTACGTTCGGTGTGCTTTCTATTGCACTCGTTAATATTGCGTTCCTTGCCTATCTCGTGGTCGCTATTATTTGTACGTTCGGAACACATCTTGTTTCGCATAGGAGCGAAACCCCGACGCTTACACGACGCATTTCTTCCGTTATGTTCCCGCTTGTTGCGCAATACTCCATCGGTAGCCTGCTTTCTGGTTGTCTTATTTTCTACACAAAGAGTGCAAACGTGTTTGCTTCCTGGCCGTTCCTGTTGTTCCTCGTTCTCATCTTTTTTGGAAATGAATACTTCAGAACGTATTATAAGCACGTAGCATTTCAAGTGGTGCTTTTGTTCTTTGCTATGTACGCATATGCCATTTTCGCGCTGCCGCTCGTAGTCAATCAACTTGGTCCGTGGGTATTTGTTTGCTCAACGGTTCTTAGCTGTGTGTCGTTTGCTCTTTTCCTCTACCTCCTTAAGCGAACCCGGCCTGAAGAGTTTAGAAAAAGTTTTCAATATATTCTTCCGGGCTCACTTTCGGTGTTATTTCTTATGAACGTGTTTTATTTTACAGGAATCATGCCACCCATCCCGCTGACTCTTCCAGAGTCCGGCGTGTATCACTCCTTCGCTCGGGAGGATGGAAACTATGTTGTTTCAGCAGAAGCAGAACAGCCGTGGTGGAACGTGAGCGAGCATGTGGTGCATCATGTGCCAGGCACACCGCTCTATGCCTATAGTTCGGTATCAGCACCGGTTCGTTTCTCTACTTATATCGTGCACGTGTGGGAACGCTATGATGCTCCAAAGCAGAAATGGGTGGAACGCAGTCGGGTGAGTTTTAACATCACCGGTGGACGTGATGGCGGGTATCGCGGTTATTCAGAACTGGCGGATGCTGAGGAAGGAAAATGGCGGGTGCGTATTCAGACACCAGAAGGCCAAACCATCGGAAGACTATCATTTACCGTTGTTACGGTGAGTGAGGAACCCTTGCTCCACCTCGAGCAAAAGTAAAACAGCCCCGGAGGACTGATTTCCTTTGTGCTGCATTATCCAGCTTTGACTCGCAGTTTTGTCTGACGTGTCTTATCTAGTTTTGGAAGCACGAGCGTAAGAAGACCATCTTTTGAGGAGGCAGTAGCCGTATCAACATCAATCTCCTGGGGCAGGAGAATCGTGCGAGCGAAGGAACCCCAAAAGAGTTCACGGTTGAAGTAATCCGTATCGGTCACCTGGTCGCGCTCGTCACGAGAGCCGTCAATCTCAACCATGTCGCGACTTATTGAGACGTTCATCTCATCGGCTCGTACGCCTGCAACAAACGCACGAATCACAATTTCGTTTTGTGTTTGATAGACATCTACGGGAAGTTGTCCCTCTGCTTTTTCTTCTTCCTGATGATAGGAGTCGTGGATGGCAGGAGCTACTGCTTGTGGTCCACGCGAAGCGCGAGCAGGTGCTACAGTCATCTCGTCTTCAAACGCATCATAGTCATCCGCTGGAAGCGCGCCGGAGAGTTTATCAAAAAACGATCGTTTTTTTGGAGGCATAGGATGCTAACAAGTGTTTGCTGGTAATGTGCGATACCGGAAGTATTTCAGTATCTCGAAAAGTGCTAGGAAGACGACTGCACCCGACCACACAACCGAAAACGCAGTCAGTGTTTGGGAGCCATCTCGCTGAATTATAAGGAAATTAAAGGACGCGTGCAATGTAATAGCAAGGATAAGTCCAACGAGCATGGCTGCCGTGCGTATCCTTCGGCGCATGCGATACGTAAAGGCAAGGGCAAAGCCAACAATGGATGAACAGACAACATGTACAAGCGTGGAGCCAATAAAGCGAAGATTCTCGGTGGCAATACCATCGGCAAGGTGGCCCATCGCAATTGGTTGGATGAGGAAGAGCATGTTTTCAATTGCTGCAAATCCGAGCGCAACCGTAATCATGTACACGACAAAATCAACTGACTCGTTTACCTCACGTCGCCAGAGCACGAGAGCAGCAGCAACCAAGTATTTCAAAACTTCCTCAATGAAGGCCCATGCAAGAATAACTGAGCCACCTGGTGGTGGAAGCTCCTTTGGAAGAGAGGTAACTGCAAAATGTTCAAGCGGAAGTGCGAGTGGTACGGCGAGCATACCTGCGAGAACGGCAATGATAATCACGTGCCGAGGCTCTGGACAGCGCGCATCTTCTTTCAAAAGGAAGTAGAGCCAGACAAATGCAGGGAGAACGCCACCAATAAAGGCGTAGCCAAGAGTGACAGGACTGAATACCATTCCTATATACTACAACACACTTGATGATGCCTTACGATGGCCAGGAAGCGACCATGAGAAGGTCCTTCTCACCGGGTACGTGCTGCCAGATTTCTTCCGTCACAAACGGCATAAACGGGTGGAGGAGCTTGAGTGAGGTTGAAAGGAGTGAAATCAAAACAACCTTTCTCATAGCTTTTGCTTCCTCGCTTCCCGTAGCAAAGATCACTTTAGATTCCTCCAGAATCTCTGCTGCAAGGCGGTCCCACACATAGTGATAGATTTTGTCGGCCGCAAGATAGACGCGGAATGACTCAAGGTCTTTCGTTATGTCGGCTGAGATTTCCGCAAGCTCGTCTACGAGTTTGGCGTCTATCTCGTTTACATCTGCCCCCGCCTCACTTCCTTCAGTATTTTCAAAGATAAAACGCGAGATGTTCCACAGCTTATTTGCAAAGTGCTTGTAGCCCTTTACCTTGTCTTCGCTCATGGCAAGGTCCATACCAGGCGTGTTCCCGACGATAAGTGACATACGAAGTGCGTCAGTGCCGTATTTTTCCGTAAGCTCAAGCGGGTTGATCACATTACCCTTGGATTTAGACATCTTCTTTCCTTTCGCATCGTTCACGAGTCCGTGCAAGTAGATATCTTTGAAAGGAACCTTTTTTCCAAGATAGAGTCCAAAGATAACCATGCGAGGAATCCATTTAAAAACCAAATCACGCCCGGTCTCCATAACGGAGGTGGGGTAGTAGGTGTCATAGTCCTTACCATCCGGATATCCCGTTGTGAGAAGGGGCCATTGTCCGGAAGAAAACCAGGTATCAAAAGTGTCTGCATCCTTTTCCCAACCATCACCCTCCGGTTTCTCAAGACTTGCTCGCGCTTCGCCATCCTTAAACCAGGCCGGAATCGGAATACCCCATACGATTTGGCGTGAGATATTCCAATCAAGCGCGTTTTCCATCCAGTAGGTGAAGACTTTTTCCTCGTGCGCTGGATAAAAGACCAGATCCTTTTTCTCCACTGCAGTAAGTGCGAGTTTCGCAAGGGGAGCCATTTTAACGAACCACTGGTCTTTGATTTGCGGCTCAATCAGAGTGTTGCACTTGTAGCAGCGCTTGACGACATTTTTGTAGCCTTCGTCAGTGCTCACGAGGAGTCCCTTTTCGCGTAGTTTCTCCACAATGAGTGGACGCGCTTCGGCAATCTTCTTTCCTTCAAATTCTCCTGAGATAGGAAGGAGTTTTCCACGCCAATCAATAATCTGCTCCATATCAAGGTTATGGCGCTCGGCAATCTCAAAGTCTATTTGCGAGTGCCATGGCGTAATCGTCATCACACCGGTACCAAACTCCATCTCAACTGCCTCGTCTTTGATAATCGTTGCAGTAATCGGTCCGTTAATCCATTCCACATCAATGGTCTGACCATGCGTGTACTCGCTGTAGCGAGTATCCTTCGGATGCATCACTACGTATTTATCTCCAAACTTCGTTTCAGGACGCACGGTACCAATAGAGAATGGCCCGTATTTGAAGGTATAAAAAGGTGTCTGCTCTTCAGTACTTTCTGTCTCAACATCCGAAAGTGAGGTTTGATGCTTTGAACACCAATTAACCGTGCGCTTTCCACGATAGATAAGACCATCGTTAAACATCTTCACAAAAGTCTTTTGTACCTCCTCTACCACATCAGTATCAAGCGTGAATTTCTCACGCGACCAATCACAGGAGGCTCCAAGTGAACGCACCTGGTTTTCCATGTGCGCTTTGTTTGCAAGCGTGAAATCCAGAATTTCCTTATAGAGTTCCTCCGGTTCCATGTTGAAACGGGAGCGACCCTCTTTTTCTAGTTTCTTCTCGTACACCACCTGGGTTTCAAATCCGGCATGGTCAGCTCCGGGAATCCAGAGCGCCTTGTATCCCTGCATACGCTTGAAGCGCGTCATGAGGTCCTCCATAGTTATCGCAAGCGCGTGCCCAACGTGCAGGGAACCGTTTGCGTTTGGCGGAGGCATGACAATGGTGAATGCCTCAGTACGGTCGCCCGGAAGATTGTCCGGATTAAAATACCCACTCTTCTCCCAGGCCTCATAGACGCGGGGTTCAGTCCCCACTGAGTCGTAGGGTTTTTTGAATTTCTCGTCCATTACTAACTGAATATAGCAAATAAAGCCCAAAACTGCTCCCTAACCTAGGTGCTGATTTCCTTCAGCCCGGAGGCCCTCTCGGTCAGCATATTCCTCGCGAAGCGCCTTATGGTAGCCTGCCATACCTATCATGATGGCGTTGTCAGTGGTGAGTTCACTTTTCGGAAGTCGGAGCTGAACACCCCCTTGACTCCCTCCAAATGCCTTCTGAAAGTTCCGTTGGATATTTGTGTTCACAGAGACACCCCCGCCAAGCACGAGTGTACCTGCGTTAGTTTCTTCTATGGCACGGCATGTTTTTGCTAGAAGAACTTCACATACTGCGTCTTCAAACTCACGGGCAAGTTCGCCTCGCTCTATTTCAGAAAGCTCCGGATGGGCTTTGAGGTGATAGAGCACCGCGGTCTTGAGTCCACTAAAAGAGAAATCGCAATTTGGGTCGTGTAGCATGGGGCGCGGAAGCGTGGGTGTGTTCGCACTCATCTCATCAGCATGTGTGTGTCGCGTATGCTCAGCAAGTTGTGAGATTTCTGGTCCACCAGGGTAGGGAAGGTTAAGCATGCGCGCGACTTTGTCGTAGGCTTCACCTGCTGCGTCGTCCCTAGTTTCACCGATGCGTTCATAGACACCCCACTTTTTCATCAGCAGAAGCTCGGTGTGTCCGCCAGAGATAAGGAGTGCAAGTACTGGGAAGGAGATATCGGTAATAGTAAATGAACCGTTTCCACCCTCGGCGAGCGCGGAGATAAGATGGCCTTCCATATGATTCACGGCAATAAGCGGTTTATTCCAGATAAGTGAAAGTGCTTTTGCAAAGTTAATACCCACCCACAGTGCTGGCTCAAGACCTGGGCCCGCAGTCACTGCTATCGCATCAATGTTCGGAGTTTCTATTTCAGAAAGTAATGCAAAAAAAGCTTGGTCGAGTTCAGGCTCACGTTCAAGAAGTGTACTCACTTCACTCTGAAGCCCGCCATCAAGTGCCTGCTTGTTCTCGACGAGAAGTCCAGCCTCTTCGAGTGCAGCTTCAAGAAGCGGTACCAGATTCTTTGCATGTTCGCGTTTCGCGACCGCCGGAAACACACCACCAAACTCGCGGTGGATATCTATTTGTGAAATCAGTGCGTTACCAAGAACGCGGAAGGAGGCACTGTTCGCTTCGCCAGTACATTCAAGAATACTTACAGCGGTTTCGTCGCACGAGGTTTCAATTGCGAGTAGCTTCATATTCTTGAGAGCTGTGTAAAAGTCTTCAGATTCGAGGCGTTTTCGAGCGAAAACATGAGGCGTACAAGTCGTACGGCGAATGTTTGAGAGAAGGAAACAACAAAGAAGATGAGTCTTTTAGACATGCTCTCCGGTAACGGGAGTCCAGGGGAGAGGAGAACCCCACTCTACAAAAAAAGCAGCTGAGTCAGGATGACCGTTGCCACCATATTTCTGCGCAATCTTCGTGAGATCAATAGTGCCATCTCCTCGAAGTGAGACGGCAACACCGCCACTTTTGAGTTGCAACACGAGACCCATCGGACCCTGCTTCTTTGCGAGTGCGTTTCCATAGGCAGACACCATCGTCTTCATGGGGTGTACCTGGCCGACGAGCACCTCGTATCCTTCAAAGGATACGAGCTTTGCTCGGTCCACAGCTTGTTCTACGAGAAGATCAAAGTATTCACGGTAAGCGCTCGCTTTCGCAAGGAGTGCAGAAGAGCGCTCTGGGTCATCGAGGGTAGCAGCAAGTTCATCCCAGAACTCAAATGAAAATGGACTTACAGAAATGTACGAGAGAAGTGCCTTTGTTTCGGGGAGTTTGAAACGGAACAAGTCATCGTCTTCTACATGAAGCAGAAGACGGGGAATCGGTGTCTCAGGATGGAAATAGCTCCAGGCAATAGTTGCACCAGAGTGGTCTGCGTCGTACACATGCTCCGGAATACTGGTTACGACGTCCTCAATGCCCTCATGGTGATCAAGGACGGTAAGTGTTGTTGCTTCACCAAGAATCTTTTCCATGACCTCTTTGGTGTAACAGAAATCAATAAAGTAGACCATTGCGCCGGCAAACTCGTCTGGCACGGGTGCGCCATAGGAAACCGGTAGATATTCAGCGGAGGTACCGAATTTCTTCCAGGCAGCATAGGCACCCCCGAAGCCATCGGGGCAATTCGCGTGGTAACAGATAAGAGTTCGTGCGGTGTCCATAGAGCCACTCTAAAGCAAAGAATGGGTTCAGGGAAGCGTAATTAAAAAGATTCGGCCCCAGCACACGCTGGGGCCGAGAAAGCCTAGGGCTTCTTGAGCTCAATTTGAAAGTTGCGGGATTTGCCGTCTTCAGCAAGGCCCGTGTCGAAGAGCATGACGCCGGAAACGTCCGACATGAATTTCTTCGCCGCATCGTAGTCCGGGCAGATAAGGTCCAACCGCCTCGGACCGTTTGTGCCCGGTACCTTGTTCACCACACGGCAGGAGTCCGAAGATTTCAAGGCCAGAACAACAAGCGGGTTGTCGCCAGCGAAAGCAGGAACGGAAAGAGTGCCTGCTGTTACCAAAAGAGTCAGTATCTTTAAGGTGCGCATGGCACCCTCCTTTCTAGTCTAATCTGGACGAACCATTCATCCGGGTATGGTATACACCCGGAGTGGAAGTGTGGCAATTGGGGGGATTCTTCCGCAACTCAAATCCTCGTCGCCACTCGGATCTGCGCGGTGAGGGAACGCGAGTACGCTTTCGGTCCCTACAGGACCTGTACACGTTGCGGATTTTGCTTCGCAACATGCTCGCAACATCTTCGAATCCCTCACGCTCGTCTCCCAGACGAGCTACCGCGCACAAAATCCCCTTACGGGTATTTTGTGCGCGGTGAGGGATTCGAACCCCCGACATCGTCAACGTCAATGACGCGCTCTACCAACTGAGCTAACCGCGCATAGCTCGCACAATACCGCGACTTGGCCTAGTATTCAATATATGAAAATCCTCCAGCTTCATGAGGTTGGTGTTGAAGCCGCGGCGAAAGAAGCCGCGCTTGTGTTACGTAAGGGAGGTATCGTCTTATATCCCACCGACACGCTCTATGGACTTGCCGTTGACGCAGGGAACATTCCTGCGCTTACTCGACTACGCGAACTCAAAGGGAGAGAAAAGAAGAAACCCATCTCCATCGTTGTTAAAAGTCACACGGTGCTTGAGGAATACGCTGAACTTACCGAGGAAGCGCACACTCTTGCTCAACGTTTTTTACCAGGACCACTTACGCTTGTCGTACCTGCTCGCCCGGCGGTTGCCGCAGAACTGCTTCTCAATGGTGCGGTCGGGCTCCGCATTCCAAATCATCCGTTTACGACCGCTTTCTCAAGAATATTCGGTAAACCCTATACCGCGACTTCAGCAAACCGTTCTGGACTCATTTCTGCGACCTCGGTTGCTGAAGCAATTGAACAGTTTGGACCACGAGTTCAAGAAATAGATTTAGTTATTGATGCAGGAATTTGCGAGAACAATACGCCATCTACCGTTTTGATCTATCAAGACGGGATTCTTCGTGTTCTTCGCGAGGGCAAAATGAGCAGGGAAGAACTCGGTCTTATCTAGCCACCCGGGCCTCTTGCGCCCATAAGGTTCCGAGGTATTGTATCGGTAGGCCAAAAACGTCGTGTTTGAGGCGTCCCAAAGAGGAGAGGATTATGAAGCGTTTTATTGCTCTTTTTGCCACTATCGCCCTGTCTGTTTCGCCG
Source organism: Patescibacteria group bacterium (assembly GCA_038064495.1). GTDB lineage: Bacteria > Patescibacteriota > Minisyncoccia > Phycocordibacterales > Phycocordibacteraceae > C7867-001. The sequence continues at coordinate 212,739 of JBBTSZ010000002.1, forward strand.
GCCCTCGTGACCGCCGCGAAGTCTGCGCCGCAAAACGCTCGCGCACAATACGAGGCAGCTGAAGCAGCTGTCCTTGCTGCCTGCAAGGAAGCACGGATTACCAAATGCGACTTCGCCGCTCGTTACAAACTCGTGAAGTACGTTGAAATGGCTTCACGCAAGTTGCTGTTCACACCGGCTGGCAGTTACAAGAATACGACTGAGCAGAATCTGAAACTTGCGCGCAACATTCGCAAGAACAAGACTCGCTTCACGAACGGCGAATTCAACTTCACGCTTGCGCAAAGCTGGGAAGTGGTTGCATAACCACGTTTTTCCCACACGCACAAAATACCCCGAGCTTGCTCGGGGTATTTTTTCATACAAAAGGCCGCCCCCGGAGGAGCGGCCCTATGATTTAACTGATACTGACTATGCAGACACTGCCGTCAGGCGTGAGATATTTTCCATCGGATCGAATCTTGCTGGCAAAGTCTCAACTTCCTTGGTAAAGCGGCAAAGCATGTCGTTCATGAGTGGCATGAAAGCCAGGTCATGGACTAGGTTCAGTACACCGAGTCTGCCACCAACCTCAACTCCGATAAGTGCGTGCCGGGTAGACCAGCCGATGCACGAACTGAGATACTTGCCGGCTGTAAGTGTGAGAAGTACCTCAACTGAGCTCACCACAAATGGGCTCAGTTCGTCTGGCGACTTCGGCATTCGAGAAAGAAGTCGAAGTGTAGCAGTTTGGCAGCCGTGGCTGTCCATTTCATATGTCCGGTAGTGAAGGGCACCTTGCGGGTAATCTTTCGCGGGTGCATTTGGTTGGACTGACATAAGCGGTTGCACCCACTCGATTGCGCTTGCGCGGCGAATGTTCATCCGCTTACCTTGGTTGGTGGCGTAGTCGGCCAGTATCCCGTCGCGAACATTCTGCACCAGCGAAATGAGCTGGTTAATATCAACAGTGCTCATCTGAATTCTCCTGTAGCAAGAAGACCAGTCTTCCTCGGTGAGTATAGGGCACTAAGCACCACAAGCAACTTTTCATAGCAGAGACCTTTCACAAAAGTTCACGCACCAGATTATGATATATGCCATCAATACTCCCCATTATCCTTGCAAAATAAAGTCGCCCCGGGACACGCACGGCCATGGTTCCGTATGGAAGAGTAGTCCCTGGTCTAATTTTTTTGCTAGCTTTACTCACTGCATTTGAATACCAGAATTTCTCTTTTGGAATGCCACTAATGTTTGACCAGTATCGCTTAGCCGTATTTGGGTCGATACCATCATATAAACGCAATTCACCGGACAATTTCTCTTCGGGTACATGTAGAGACTCTCGAATAAATCTCATAAAAACCTGAATCACTCTCGGATCAGAGTTTGTAAAAATCAAGCGAGGAGTTTTTCCAATTCCACCACTTTTCGTACCTTCACCCCAATAGAGTGTTGTTCCTATGAGAAAGATTTCACGTTGCGTAAGAGCTCCTACCAAATCCTTACCAGTAATATATGCCGTAGCATCGGCGTCACGTATCTTTCTTGACCTTTCATCATTAAATTTCTTAAATCCAGACCTCGCCGTTTTCTCGGTAGTATGTAGAAGTCTCTTTTTAGCATCAGCGGATAACGCAAGGTCCTTGAGCCAATGACTTAGTGTGCCACGAGAACTGACCTGGAGTTTTTCCTGAATTTCCCTATAGCTGAAACCTGAAAGACGTAGATTAATGGCCTTCTCCTTGGTTCCTGGAGGGACTCGTTGCCTATATTTTGAACCCATATATACATTTTAATAGGCACTCTAAGGAGTACCAATTATACTGTGTGGACATAAATCATGACCCTACGGAGAATCGAACTCCGATTTCCTGCGTGAAAGGCGGGCGTCCTAACCGTTAGACGATAGGGCCACACTGCTATATCCTACATTTTTACAGCCTAAAATGCTAGGATTTGCGAACCCGGGAGAGGTGCGTGAGTGGTTGAAACGACCGGTTTCGAAAACCGGCATACCGCAAGGTATCGAGGGTTCAAATCCCTCCCTCTCCGCTCTTGACAAAGAGTTATTGATATGTTTATATAATGTCAGATTTGGATTTTGAGCTATTGTGGCTCAAAACAAGCACATTCCCAAGCAAAACAGGAGGTACAGCAAATGACACTTACCGAACTTCTGCAGATCGGCGACGAGGTCGTCTTTAAGGTCGACCCCGAACGTCGCGCGTGGACGGACACCTACAAGGATGTTCCCGACGGCACCAAGGGTATCGTATGCGGCTTCTACGATGCCGTCATCTACGAATCTCGTGTGCCGGTTCTCGTGCATCAACCCGGCGTCTACCACCGCAAGGGCGCGGTGTCGGTCTGGCTTCGAGACGGCCGTGTCGTTCCCGGTGACTGGTCGATCGAGATGGTCGACAAGGACCAGGAGAAGCGTCGCGACGCCGCACTGCGTGGCGCCGACGGCGTGCTTCGCACCGAACAGGTACGCCTCGGCGACCTGCCGGAAACCAAGTTCTGGGAACAGGACAAGGTGCGTGTCCGCTTTCCGCATGACGGCAACGAGCACGAGATGGTCATCGGCCGTATCGACTACCATCACCTGCACAAGTGTCGTGACGACGGCTCACCATGGCCTTTCTACGATGTGCGGCGGTACATGGAAGGTGGTCAGATCAGCGCCGAGGAGTCGTGGATTGAGCTCATCGAGCGCGGCAACGTCTGGAAGTATCACAACAACCAGCCGCTCTCGTTCGCCGATCTGAAGGAGGAAGCCAGCTTCTTCCAACTGGTCGGACAGACCGAGGAGATGCGCAATCCGGCGAACGGCTACTACAGCTGGACGAAGGATGAAGTGCTCGAGGCCATCAAGAATGGCACCGTGCACGGCTTCTCGGTCAGTAGCGGCTTCTTCGGCTCCGGTCCGCATATCAACGCTCAGCGCTTCAAGGACGAGGCGCTCGGCAAGCGAGTTGCGAAGGCTACGCTCGAAGGCTTTGACATCGCCGCCTGAACAACCACTACGTGACTTCGGTCACATCAGGGCACCCATGGACTCTGTCCCTCTGGGTGCCCTTTCTTTTTTATAATTTCTCTTCAAAACGGCGCGGATTTGCACACATCATTGGTCACCAGGGTTCAATTCAAAATACATTCGAACTTCGTTCAACACGCACCGCATCTATATTCAGAAATACTTGGTAAGATATCTGCAATGATTAGTCTTTTGCGCAGTCTTTCGTACCTCCTCATATGTGTACTTGGATTGTTCGTGTGGTTTGGTATGTACCGCACCTGGCAACTGGAGCGAAGCCCCGACCAAGCCCGTTTTCTTGCAGGAACCATTCCCCAAGCATTCCCGGACGGTCTCTATACAGGAAGTGTTCCTGGTCACAAAGTCTCCTGGCTCGGTAAGAAATTTGATGCAATACATTGGTCAGGCATAAATCTTTTTGAAAACGGAAGCAGTACACCGAGCGAGAAATACCCGTTTGTCACGAGTGAGGAAAGGGGACTACGTGATACCTACACGAACGTTATTGTGATTGACTACGATATTGAAGAAAATCCCTTCTGGCTTCGTCCTATTCGCGACGAAATTGTCGAGATTGGTCCGGGACACTTCCTTGGTAAGTTACAGGTGCGACTCATTCCGTGGTATCCCTTCACACTGGCTTTCTTTGAATTGAAGAAGTAGGTAACATAAACTCATGAAAAAGAGCTTTACCGATAGGGTGTATGCGGTCGCAGCGACTATTCCGAAAGGGAAGGTGGCGACGTACGGACAACTCGCGAAGCTGGCAGGAAACGCCAAAGCCGCACGAGCGGTCGGGAGCGCTATGCGGAACAATCCAAGCCGAAAGACGGTTCCGTGCCACCGCGTGGTGGGAAGCACGGGCGCTTTCACGGGTTACGCATTTGGTAAAGGAATCCCAACAAAGAAAGCGTTACTCCTCAAAGAAGGAGTGAAGTTTACAGAGAATAAGGTGAATCTGAAGCTCTCACTCTGGAAGAAGTAATCATGAATGTTCCGAAGGCTCCTCCGTGTGCCGAGTGCGGCAGCGACCCCGTGTTCCATCGAATGACGTATTACACGATACTCATTGATGACACGATGCGTGGCATTCTTGACCCTGGATTTGTGGGTCGTTTTTTAAATCCGCTGGTTTTTAAGGTAGAAGAGGTGCTTAGTCCACTCTTCATCTCACTTTTTATGAAAGTGAGATGGGCCGAGCGTCTCACCGAGCCGGACGATGAGACACAACTTCTTGCACTCATGCTGTGGAATGAAGCAAAAGAGCGGAGCATCACCGTCGAAGAGGTTCGCTTGTTCGGACTTCCTCGCAACATCTTTGTTGCAACACTCGCAAATGGCCGGCGTATTTCGTACGAAGGTATACCACTTCCAGCAAGCTCGGTATCTCGAGTACCTTGGTTGGACGATAAGGAAAAGTTGAAGAAGGAATTTACGAAGCGTGGACTGCCGGTAGCGGAGGGTGGAACGGCGCGAACACTTAGCGAAGCGAAGCGGATTTTCCGAAAACTTTCAGCTCCAGTGATTGTGAAGCCGTATTCTGGGTCTGGTTCACGTCACACGGTGCTTCACGTAGATACGGAAGAAAAACTAAAAACAGCCTTTGAAATTGCGAAGCAGATTTGTCCGGCCGCAGTGATTGAAGAAGAACTCGTGGGGCCGGTCTATCGCGCTACGGTGGTGGATGGCGTGCTTGAAGCAACGCTCAGACGGGACCAACCCCATGTGCTCGGCGACGGTATACATACGATAGAAACGTTAGTGAAAGCGGCCAACGAGAATCCGAAGCGAAAGGGACCTTACTTCCACGAACTTTCACTGGATGCACTTGCTGACGAAGAACTTGCCTGGCAATCCCTTACTCGCACGAGTGTACCGGAGAAGGAACAACGCGTACTCCTTCATCAAAAGATAAACTGGAGTGTGGGTGGTACCACGGCTGACGTCACGGACGATGTACATCCGGACAACCGCGAACTTTTTGAGCGCGTTGCAAAGGAGCTCAAAGCGTCCATCGTTGGTATTGATTTCATCATTTCCGACGTCGCTCGCTCATGGAAGGAGACGGAGCGGTGTGGAATTATTGAATGCAACTCCATGCCGTTTTTTGATAATCACCACTTACCGTTTGAAGGTAAGCCCCGTAATGTAGCAGCGAAAATCTGGGACATGATAGAACGCTCTAAGTAAGATTGTTTGTATAAAGCGTCGGTACAAGTTTCTCAGAGAGGCCAAGTACCGTTTCCATATCGCTATAGGTGAGCGCGGCGAGGTCAGATTCGCGTGCAGCACCGGCCACACTGACTCGATAGAGATCAGGATGCATGAGTGAGTGGGCTTCCTCAAGGGTGAGTTGTTCAGCAGCTTCTATAAAACGAGTCCAGGAAGTTTCGGTGCTGTAGAGAGCAAAATCTAACCCAGTAGCCGGTACATGTTTTCCATCAGCTTCCAGAAGGCCGATAATAAACTCCCCACAGAGGTTTTTAGTGAAGTCGTCATCCGGAGCGGGAGGAAGTGAAAATACCTTTCGGTAGGCAAGTTCAAACTCAGTGAGATAGTTCACCTGACTAAACCCTCCGAGGCATTTGAGCCCGTAATACTGAGAGAGAGTCATCAGGGAGAGCATCATGCTCGGAATCAGAATCTGTGCAGCCAAAAGTGCTCCAATACCTTCAGGCGTGAGAGGCACTACGTATGTTCCATCTGTTGAGACAAGCTCAGCGCCGTTCCGTATGAGTGCAATACGCGCTCGCGCACCTTCCGGTAGATACCAGAAATGAAAGGTCCCGCGGTGCTCCTTCCGCGAGAAGGCACTCGGTAGTCCATCAAACTCTACTTCAACCTTATTTAGGATTTCTGCGTCAAACAAGAATTGATGGAGTTCGGTAGGAGCATCGAGATGGTGCTTCAGCAACAATCGTATACACACTTCTTCAATACTGAGCGTAATAAGTCGTGGAAGCCTCGTCTCACTGAAACTGTTTTGCCAGAGTGCCTCGTTCGTTATCGTAATCTGACTTGCGAAGTTTGAAGCTGAGAGAGCTTCAGGTGTTCCGTAGATTTCTTGTAAAAGTGTACTCACGTTCTTGGTAAGTTTTGGACTGAGTCCCATGCTATTGAGGGAATGCTGCATGCGCTCAAGGTCCTGGGCAGTGTACGCACGAAAACGAAACACGGGGGAGAGGCGTTCAGAGGCAGGGAAGAAGTGGAGGCGATGCTCCGTTCCGAGTTCATCATGAAAAAGGAGCGAACGCGGAAAGGAAGAATTGCCCAGTGAGACATTACTACACGCAAGCACGAGGGTGTTTTCATGTGACGCTCTCGAAGCCTCTACCTGAGGACTCGCTGCAAGCAGATTGGCATGTACGAAAAAAGGGTGCATGAGAGGACCGTGATGGTCGGTGGTTGAAGCGTAGTAGTGTTCCGTGAGTTGTCTTTCAATACTTTCTCTCGCTTCCTTTCCGAGAAGTTCTTGGGTGAGAGCGGTAATTTCTGCAATACATTCTTCTTTTCGCTTCGCATCCGTGACTCGAGTATTCACCGCGTACCCTTTCGCATAGTCAAAGGCGCTCATAGCACCCTTTGTTTCAAGTATCGTTTTCAAGACAGGCCGATTTTTGAGTACCGCGCTCCGTAGGCGCGTAAACTGTTCGGCAGAAATCATGAGGCCACTCTAGCACGCTCAATTGTGCTGTTGCGCTCACCCTTTGCGCCCTATATACTAAGGGGGTAGGTCGATTGCCAGCCAATAAATATTGGACGGCTTATTTTTTTGGCGTTATAGCCGGAAGTAAGCTGTTCTCCCTAAAACACTATGGATGAGATGAACAATGACCAGGTTATGGGCGACGAGCAGGAGACTGCTGCCGCTATGCCTGCAGAAGAGGCTATGGAGACCGAAGCGGCTCCTGAGGTCGCTGAGGAGACTGGCGAGGAGGCTGCATAAGCCACTCGACAATCGAACAGAAAACCCGCACCTAGGTGCGGGTTTTCTGTTTTCTGGCGTGAGTTGCGCGGGGATCAGAATCTTCCTATACAAGGCACGGGGAAGTATCCGAAGTAGGCGTATATGGTATACGACGGATGAGGGTGCTGGGACCCGTAACGAAGTAGAGAAAGATTCTGGCCATGTGCCTAGCGGGTCATGAGCCACTGGTAAATATCTTCCAAAGCCTTCACTGCATCTCCCGCAGCAATATTGTTTTGATGATAGAGCTCGTCGGTACAATCACCTGCAGCCCAGATGCCCGCAATGCTCGTGTGTTGGTTCTTTGGATCGGTAACGACACGGCCGACACTATCAAGTTCAAGGAAGTCTTTCGCAAAGTCAGTGTTTGGCATCACACCAATTTCTACGAACACACCTTCTACCGCGAGTGTGGTTTCAACACCTGAGTCGCGGTGCTTCACTTTGAGACCTGTTACAAACTTCTCACCGAGCACCTCGGTTGGCTCACTCTTATAGATAACCTTGAAGTTTGGATTCTTGGTAAGACGCTCCACCGTAATTTCGTCCCCTTTGAGTGCATCATGACGATGGATGAGCGTAACGCTCTTACAGTAGGCAAGGAGCTGAGCGGCCGTTTCTAGACCTGCGTTCCCGCCACCTACGACTGCGACATCAAGATCTGCATAGAGAGGTCCATCACAGGAAGCACAATAGGTGACTCCTTTGTTTTCAAATACGTCAGCACCCGGAATAGCGAGCTTCCTGCGAGCGGCACCAGAAGCAACAAGGACGGAACGTGCAGAAAGGACTTTCCCATCACGAGTGGTGACTTTAAAAGCACCGTTATCCTTCTCTAGTTTTTCCACTCGGTCACCTTCTACAACTTCTACAATCTCTCCTTTATATGCCTCAAGGTGTGTCTTGAAGGAATGAGCGAGCTCACTCCCGGGGATTTTAATCGTACCAATCCAGTTTTCAATTCCTTCTGATACGGTGGACTGTCCACCGATTTCTTCTGCTATTAAAACAGACTTGAGACGCTTACGCGCAGCGTAGACACCGGCGGACACACCCGCGGGTCCTCCGCCAATAATGATGAGGTCATGCATAGTCTCCCGAGTATACCAAAACACTTTAGTTCTGTATAAAAAAACAAAACCGCACCAGGGCTTACGTGAGTAAGGTGGTGCGGTCAGCGAACGATTTAGTGAGTTGGCTTAGTATGCGACGGTCAGCCTTGCCTTCCGTTTATCATGGATTCCGCCCACAATGACGACGGCAGGAATCCAGGCCATGAAGGCGCCGTAGAAGGCGAGACCGAATTGACCAGTGGCGTAGCCGACGAGGAGTGCGATAATCAAGAGAACGGCAAGCGTCTTCATGATGAACTGCGATGCCTCTCCTTGTTCGCGATTCCAATCTTCAATCTCAGAAGTGCTCATTGAATTGCACATAGTACCGGTCCTTTTTTGAGGTTGCGGTGGGAACTCACCTAAGGTAATCATAGCATGAACGTATAGACTTGTCAACTTTCTTATTAGAATTGGGAGGAAACACGGAAATCCATAAAAGAAAACTCCGCAAGGGGCTTTCAGAGCAGAGCGAGGAGTGTTAGTGCGGAAGAGTAGAGTAGTTGATCGAGCATGGTGTTTTGGTATTTCTATGCGTCTCCGCTATACCAAAACTCGAACGCGGAACTGAGAGAGCCACCGGCTGGGGTGGCTCTCGCTCTTTCGCACTTGCACTCCGAGTGGAGTTATTTCTTGTGGCGGCGGAGGAAACTTGGAATAGCCCCCCACGCCTCATCATCCTCCTGGGGAGTGGCTGATGCTGACGGAGGCGTAACTGATTTACCTGAAGGCGTCTCGTCACGAGGTTTCGGCTGTGCGGTCACAATAGGCTCCTCACGGCGCATAGACTCGCGAACGGGCTCATCCTCTGCCGGTGCGGGAGCAGGGGCCTCCTCGGAGTTGTGACGGCGCATAACGTCTCCAAAGATTTTACTCCTCGCATCCTCATCTTTGAGTGGCATAGCAAAGAGAGAACGCTCTACGCCCGTAACAGAAGAGGTGTCGCTGCTCTCAGACTCTGGGAAGCCAGTTGCAATAACAATGATGCGGATTTGGCCTTTCTTGAGCTTCTCATCACGCATGATACCGAAGATAACCTTCGCGTTTTTATCAACGGAGTCACCAATAACCTTGGCTGCTTCTTGAACCTCAAGGATGCCAAGATCGTCGCTACCCGCGACCACAAAGAGCACGCCCTTTGCACCTGCAATAGAGACATCAAGAAGCGGGGAATTAACCGCCATAGCTGCTGCGTCCTGAGCACGACGGTCTCCGTCGGCAATACCAATACCCATGAGTGCAGGTCCTGCTCCTTCCATGATGGCTTTGATGTCGTTGAAGTCAGTGTTGATATCTCCCGGTGTGGTGATGATGTCGGACACACCCTCAACCGCCTGGCGAAGGATTTCATCACAAAGTGCAAATGCATTCTTTGCCGTCGTCTGTGCTTCTACGATAGCGAGGAGCTTGTCGTTTGGAATGACGATGAAAGCATCTACTTCCTTCTTGAGTTCTGCAAGACCGCGTTCGGCAATTTCTTTACGCTGTGCTCCTTCAAACGAAAATGGCTTGGTGACCACCGCAACAGTGAGTGCACCAAGCTCCTTGGACATCTTTGCAACAACCGCGGCCGCACCGGTTCCGGTACCACCACCCATACCGCAGGTGATGAACACCATATCTGAACCCTGGAGGGCTTCCTGAATTTCCTGACGCGTTTCTTCTGCTGCTCGGCGACCGAGTTCTGGATTCATGCCGGCCCCAAGTCCGCGCGTGAGATTCTTACCAATGTGGATTTTCCGCTTAGCGAGTGAGCGGTGGAGATCTTGGGCGTCCGTGTTTATGGCAAGGAATTCAACGCCTTTCACCTTGGAATTAATCATGTGGTTCACGGCATTGTTGCCAGAACCTCCTACACCTACCACGCGGATGCGTGCAAAAGTCTCGATCTCGGGTTCAACGCGCTTGGACATAGGTACTTAATTAGCCACAAAAGATAATGGGGTAATGATACCAGGGCACGCAATTACGCAAATATTGACAAAAAACGCAATAATATCGCTATTTATGGCAAGAATTGCTTGATAAATCGCTCAAATGAACTTCCAAGCCCACTAAATTTATGTGTCTTCGGAGTTTCGGTGTCGCCGGTAAGGCCCCAGAGTGCAAGACCGTAGGCAACGGCCCACATCGCGTCGCGGACTTTACTATCGGGAGCAACGCGCATGTCTGCGGTGCGTGAGGGAAGTGAAAGTGCGTTTTTTGCAATATCAATAATAGAAGCCTGTCCGCTTCCACCTCCAGAAATAATAATGCCGGCAGGAAGCACCCCTTTGCGTCCGAGCACTTTCAAATGTTTATCAATGAGTTCAAACATCGTGCGCACTCGTGAAGCGATAACTTCTTCCACTTTCTTTCGTGGATACATAGAACCGCCAAGACGACCAAGTTTGAGACGTTCTGCGTCTTCAAGTGACATCTTAAAACCGAGTGCAAGGTCATCGGTCACATTACTGGAGCCAACCGGGAACACTTTTACGGAAATCGGTACTCCTTCGTCGTGCACCACAATAGAAACGGTTTCAGAGCCAATGTTTGCAAGGACACAGCCCTTCATTTTCTGGTCTTTCGTGAGGATGACGTAGGAGCCCGCAAGTGGGGAAGCCATGCGGTCAATGACCTCAATATCAGCAGCTTCGGTGGCAAGCGTGAGCGCCTGCTCGTGCTGAGCAAGGCAGGTAACAAAAAGATAGTCGGCCTCAAGACGCGTACCCTTCATGCCATGGGGTTCGCCAAGTGATTTCACTCCGTCCACACGGAACTCAAGTGGGATTTCGTGGAGAATTTTTTTATTTAAAAAATTGGGGGCAGCTGCCTCACGTGCAGCTTCACGTGTCTTCTCAATATCAAGTTCGGTAATCTCCTGGTCAGCGCGAGAAATGATGGTGGTTCCTGAAGCACGAGTTTCATCAAGCGAGACGCCTCCAACAGCGAGGAACCCTTTCTTAATAGGAAAACGCGCCATCTGTTCTGCCTGGTGCTTTGCTTGCCGCACACTTTGCGCGACGTCTTCAATATCTACCACATAGCCGTGGCGCATGCCGGACGTAGCCGCAAGACCGGTACCAATGATTTGAACACCCCCGCCTTCAGTAGCAGGGAGCTCCTCTATCACCACGACCTTCGTGTGATGCGTTCCGATATCAATGCCGGTCGTGATACGCCTTGCCATCAGGAGGTACTAGATTAATAAAACGCTGAAGCAGCGCGCGTTCTTGCTTATCCATTGTAGCGCTGTGTGACATCCCCTTCAAATGCAGTAAACCGTGGATAAAAAGAAAACCGACCATCGCAGTGTAGGAAAAGCCATAGGAGCGAGCTTGTGAGCGCGCTACCTCAGGACAAATGATAATTTCGCCGCTTTTTTTACCACTTTCGTACGACAGTACATTCGGAACGTACTCTTTATTCCGTAAACGTTTGTTGAGTGAGCGCGCTCGAACACGTCCGGCAAACACGAGTGACAACTCCCAACTAGGAAGCACGGCTTTGAGAGCCTTTTCGTACGGGAAGGAGGGAGTTTTTCCTTTCGTGAAGTTTCGAATATCCAATTCTGCTTTCATGTATTTTGAATGTGTCTACGCAGCTTCAGATGCGAGGCGCGGGAAGCTGAGGAACGCAAACGTATTCAGTATACGATGGAGTGAGGAAGCGGGACCCGCAACAAAGCAGCTGGAGCTGCTAGGCATGTTCAACTAGCGGCGGCCTTTCGTTCGTCTTGCTGCCGGATCAATCTTTCCGAGTTTGACGAGCTCGTTGTATTCTCGCTTGCGCTCACCGGAAACGAGGGCGCGAGCATGGTCTACGTTCTTAGACTTCTGTCGGATGTAGTAGCGCTTCTTGCGCATCATGCGCACGAGGTTAAGCCCCTGCGCCCTGCGGGAGAAACGGCGAATAAGCGAGGCTGCGCTCTCGTTCTTACCGCGACGCACCTCAACGCGTGTAGCGTTTGTCATATAAGCAAGAGAATAGCATACGGAGGCCGTTTTCTGCAACCAAGCCCTAAATTGACACAGTTAGTGAGATACAGCAGGATGCGGGAGGAAGCTCATTGTAAGGAGGAAACGATGAATATAGAGAATCCAGGTCGGGTTTTCGACCTTTCCTACGTTCCTCCTCGCAAGAAGGGGAAGAACAAGAAACCACCTGAGTTGGTTTTTACGACAACCTTCAACCACGGTCAAAAGACGGAGGAATGCATTTTTGAGAGTCGTATCTTTGAACGCGTCTCACCAGAGATATATTTGAAGACAAAAACACATTGGTCAGGTCAGCAAGCTGATCTATTTCCAGAAGTTCACGGACGCGGGTTTGGATTTGGTGGATGCGGATATGTTGTTGAGGCTGAAGACTTCCGTGAATATCATCTGCCACTGACTCCAACAACGGTGTATCACGTCGCACTCACCGTTCATGTTTTCAGCATGGCTCTTGACTGGGTCACCACTGACGAAATGAAGGCTGAAAATAAGTCGAATCGTTTTCAGTTACTTACGTTCGAGACATGGTGTGTTGCAAACAGGCAAGCGGGATGGGGACATGCTGTCCACGGTTCTGTCTTCCCAGCTTTTCGTCGGTGGCTAACGCTCACTGCCGAGAAGATGGATGAGAATTCCTCAATTTCTGAGGCAGAAGCGACGATGCGTACGGTATACAACTATCTGGGACATCCACTGGGAATGGGTTTCAATGACCAATGTCGTGCGCGCCTGTATACCGACGGACGCTTTATTCTTGAATGTCCGGGTGATGCCTGTGATGTGGCTATTTATCCTGATTCTGACTATGGAGCCGAATCCGATATACCCACACCGTTTAGTTGTCACAACCTGGATCATGCTTGGCAGCAGCTCATTCTGCTTTCCGGACTTGCTGTTTTGCACGAGCTTGCGGTGAAGGACCTCGGCTGAAAACTCTCGCCCCGCGCAGTGCGTGGGGCGTTTTCTTTTGCGTACATAAAAATGTAAGGCCCGGTCGTCGAATGACGACCGGGCCCATATTCAATTCAGCGTATCCGATGATACAGACAGCCCACCCCATTTCCGACAATCGTCATGCCGAGTATGAAGAACAAAAAACCTTCATCGTGGATGTGGAGCGCAGCAAGCACCGGCCAGACCTTGTTCAGCCAGAAGACCAGAATAAGTGCGCAGGTGACTGAAAAGCTCACATACAGGATGGTTCGATTTTCGAACTTCCGCTTGTATTGACCCTCGGTGGCTCTGCGCATGGCGAAAAAATGAAGGACTGCCGGAACGACGAGTCCGATAACAACCGGAATCTTCCAGTAGACGAGTGGTTCAGCTGTAGTTGCGAACAGGACCTTGATGATCCAGAAGGATAGTGCGACAACCATAAAACCAAAGCCGATAGAGAAGTGGCCGACTGCAGGTGTGATGCGATCGAGTAGTGAGGACCTTCTTGAAATGAGCATAATCCATCTCCCAGACACTACCGGACCCCGGTGTGTTTCTAGCGACAATTATACCCTCTTAAGTTATTTTGTCAAAAATTACACAACCGCACGGAGTCGATCTATGAGTGAATCAAGTGGAATAAACGTTTCGGTGTGGGTAGAGCGCTCGCGCAGAATGACGGAGCGTTCAAGGGCTTCCTTGCGTCCCATAATAAGGAGGTACGGAGGATTCAAATTGTCGGCAAAGCGCATTTGCTCGGTAAGTGACTCAATACCAATGGCCTGGGTCATCGGAATGCGCGCATGACGAAGCTGGTCAGCCATCTTCATGCTTTCACGCTTTGCTTCCTCGCCAATATGTACGAAAACAAAACGAGGATGTTTCGTTTCTTTCGGAGCAACGACCGCAGAACGTTCTTCGGTTGCAATATGAATGACCGCACCCACAGAAGAGAAACTGTTCTTAAAGAAATGCTTTGAAAGCTCAGTGTAGCGAGAGCCCCATGCCTGAATGGACGCATCGGTGAGTATTTCAAAACACGTTTCCGACCAGGACATGCCACGAGAAAGAATATCGGGTGCGAGTTCGTACGGCGTATCCGTTGCTTCAAGGTATTCAAGGACACCTTCAAAGTGTTTTCGGCTTGCTTCAGAGAGGTGATCCGTTGGGGAAGGAATATCGCATTCGAGTCCCTCACATTTCGTGAGGCGCTCAGCAGCCTCAAACACGTCGGTGCGTGCGCAGGTGACGCAATCAGCAGGAAGGATTGGTCCGTTCTTTCTGAAGAAGGTGGTGAGTTCGCGTGCAAAGCGACTTCGCGTCTCCTTGTCTCCCATAGAGTTGAGGCGAAGACGCGGCTCGTGTTTCGTGATGTCTCCAATGAACGAGCGCACCGCGCGAATGAGTACGGCGTCAGCAATCGCGTGGTCCACACCAAAGGCATGAAACTGTACGACGATGCCTTTCGGCGACGTGCGACCCGGTGCAATGTTTGTGTGCCAGAGAAAGACGGGGGAAAGGGTAGACGGAGCAATACCGTTGTCGCGCATTTGCTTGAGAAGACCTGCGACATCGCGTGCTGCTGGGTCTAGCTTATCAAGGTTGATACTCTCAGGGTGAGCACCCTTAGTCTTCGTTCCTTTTTTCTTAGAGGAGAGTGAAGCAAGCGACGAGAACCCATAGTAATTTCCGACGGCATGTGCCCGGCGGAGTATGTCAGTTGGGCTCGCGATGGTACTCATTGCGGTTCGGTTACGGCGCCGGGTAGCGTGCCCACTTTGTTGAAAGGAAGGAGGCGCAGATACGCGCGTCCCATGATATTTGCTTTTGGTAGAGGGCCCCAGATACGTGAGTCGCTACTGCGTGGGCGGTTATCACCCATGACGAAGTACTGTTCAGTACCAAGTGTGGTGTCCTGGGTGTACGTAGCGTCTTCAGCGACGACGTAGGACTCGTTCAAGGTCACCGTAGAACCATCCGTCTTGGTGACGGTGGTCTGCCCATGGTCTATGTGTACGGTCTCACCAGGTAGACCAATGATGCGCTTAATATAGAAGACGTTTGGGTCTCCCGGATAGCGGAAAATAATCACGTCACCACGTTTTGGTGCAGAAAAATGATAGGAGAACTCATCCACGATGAGATAATCAGAACTTTCAAACGTCGGATGCATTGATTCGCCTTCAACCACGAATGGTTGTGCGACGAACAAACGGATGGGGACGACGATGATAACAGCGAGAACGATGAACGTAAGAATCTCCTTGAACGCGCTCTCGAGGAACTTCATGTGAGGGTATTGTAGTCTTAGTTTTCTTTCCGTCAAATGTTGCGCTCGCGATGTTTGATTTTGTGGTACGCGTCGCCTCAATCAGCGACTCGGCACGCTCACTCTCGCTGCAACAAATGTGCTCGCAGCCGCCTTTCGGCTCGCACATTACCATGCTGTTGCAGCTGCGAGAGCCCACAAAATCAAACATCACTCGCTTCGGGGCACTGTCTATTGGACGCTTCAGTGAGACATGCTAGGTTCTAGCTAGAAAGGAGGCGTACAATGTCTGACAATAAACGTACTCTGCAAGAAATTGCAGATGATTCCGGTCTCTCGAAGACTGAACTGACCAAACAAGCTATCAGTCTGCTTGCAAGCGCTGACACACCTGAAAAGCGTGCCCAGATTATTAGGTTGGCAAGCAACGACTCTCTTGAAGAATAGTTTCAATTTTGAAAACAATGAGGCGGCCATGTGGCCGCCTCAAGTCTTTATAGTGCGGAGAGTATTTGCCCGTGGAGCCACGCCTTGGCCAACGTGGCTTGTGCATCGGTGAGTTCGGCTCGATGAACGAACTGCGCATTAATGCTTACCGCACGATCACCTTTCGTAAGGCGCGGGTTCGTCTCGAACCACCCGACGAAATCGTTAGTCGAAAAAATCCGGAGCTCAAAACGCTTTTCATCCGGTTGCACACCAGTACCTGACCGCACGTATAGATCATGAGAAGCAAGATCTTTCATCACCATTCTCCCTGGAGCTATTCCAAAGTCTAAGTATAACAGTCACCGCGGACCCGTTACTAAACGAAATGGTAGTATGGCGGGAATGGCATACGTCATCATCGGTCTCGGAAATCCGGGAAAAGAATACGCAAAAACACGCCACAACGCGGGACGTATGGCGGCGGAGAAACTCCAAAAAGAATTTGGCTTTGATGATTTTGCGCTTCGTAAGTCGGCGCAGTCACTGGTGAGCGAAGGAGCGATTGAAGGCGAGAAAGTAGTGCTTGTTCTTCCTGAAGTGTTTATGAATCTTTCTGGGAAAGTCATTCCAAGTTTTGTAAAAAGCAAACCAGCTGCAAAAAAATTACTCATCATTCGCGATGAGCTTGATATGCCACTTGGCACTATGAAAATGACCTTTGGACGGGGAAGTGGAGGACACAAAGGTGCTGAGAGCATCATGCGCGCACTCAAGACAAAAGAGTTTGCTCAAATCAAGATTGGTATTTCAGGATCCACAGCAAAAGGTAAGGTAAAGAAACCAGGGAGTGAAGAAAAAGTTATTAAGCACGTGATAGGGAAGTGGAAGCCGGAGGAAGAAACGAAACTCAGGAAGATGTTGAAAAAAACACAAGAAGCAACGGAACACTTCATTGCCGGAGACATAGAAAAAGCGATGCTCGTCGCGAATACAAAATAGAAAAATGCCCCAATGGGGCATTTTTCTATAGGACTCTCAAAAAATTTCAGATGCGAGGCGCTGGCGAGGAGCGAAGCGAGTCGTATGTGCTATACGGTGAGCTGCTACCTGCGCCAGCAACAAAGCAGGTGAAGGATTTTTGAGAGGACTACCTACTTCTTTTTTGGGTCGACATAGGTAAGTGTCATTCGCTGGTCCTTCGGCTCAAAGAGCGTGATGGTGAAGGGATAACTCTTGCCAAGTTCAAGTGACTCGCGTAATGCAGCAGGGGAGTCGAACTCACTGATGTGGACGAGTCCAGCAACACCCTCCTCAATGGAAGCGAGTGCACCATGCTTGTTGTACTTGATGATGACACCGGAAACTTCCATACCCTTCTTGTAGCGATCGCTTGCGGTCTTCCATGGGTTCTCCTTGAGTGCCTTGATGGAAAGGGAAATCTTTCCGTCTTTGATCTCAATTACCTTTACGGAGACCTTGTCGCCAACGGTGAAGAGGGTACGAGGGTCTTCCACAAGGCCCCAATCAAGCTCGCTGATGTGCACGAGGCCTTCAAGACCCTGCTCGAGCTTTACGAAGACACCGAAGTCAACAGCTCCCGTTATCTCACCTTCAATCACGTCCCCAACTTGGTACTTATCAATGAGGTTTGCTTTCTCCTGCTCCTCGTCGCCTGCGCGCTCAGAGAAGATAAGTTTTCCTTCCTTAGCATCTGCCGTGATAATGCGGACCGGAAGGGCAACACCGACAAGCTTGAGAAGTTCTCCAAAGATTTTTTCTTTGTCTCCCTCAGGTACACGTGGGTAGTGCTCCTTAGCAAGCTGACTTGCTGGGAGGAAGCCCTGGATACCTTGCCATGAAAGGATGAGGCCACCTTTGTTTGCTTCTTCAACGGTGAGGTTGTAGACCACCTGTCCTGCGATAGCCTGTTCAGCTTCGCCCCAGATAGCAGCCTGACGAGCTTCCTTAAGTGAAAGTTCGATGTAGCCATCAATGCCCGCAGCGTCAACGACTTTTGCCGTGATGAGGTCTCCTGGGTTTGCTTTACGAAGGACGTCAGCAGCGTTGAGGTACTCGCGACCATAAATGATGCCGGTACCAAACGGTGGCAAGTCTACGTAGAGGCGTCCACGAACAAGCTCAATAATAGTGCCCTCCACCAAATCACCGGGACGCGGTGGGGTAGGGATGCTCTCAATAAGCCCCGCCATCGGGTGCTCAGGAGCAAGTACAATAGTGTTGACCACCAAAGGCGCGGCCTTCTTCTCTTCAGTTTCCATAATCTTTTATAGGGCGAAATTAAAAATTTCGCGTGTAGCGGGACTTTTGTGGAGGGTATCCAGCCCCAGATTGAGAAAATCCAATCTGGGGCTGGAGGTTAGCCCACACACGACTCGTCAGACGCTGTAAATGAACCTACGGAATATAGCAAAGAGTGAGGAAAATGAAAAGGCCCGGACGTAAACGTCCGGGCCTCCTGTGCAACCACACCCATTTTCAAGGGGGGGGGCGAAAAACGAGCAGGGAAGCACAAGCTCTTTGCTAGGCATTGGGCGCCGGCGATTTCCTAGATCGCGGCCGACGCCGCCAGGCCGGCTGGTGAAGATGATGTGATCGCAGTATCCGCGCGATCGAAGCCACAAAAAAAGATTCCGTCGAAAACGACGATGTTCACGGTGAACGCATCCTTCTTCTCCTCGTTCGAGTCCTGTCTTCCCGCACAGTTGCGGGCACCTGGACCAAGGCAAGTTACCACAACCTTTTTCCTTGTCAAGTAAGGTGTGGATAACTTTTATCGCTGAAACGAGATGGTGGGGGACTCAGCCGTAGGAATCTTATTCTAGGCTCTATTCCTTACATTGCACTACCTCATATACTCGTACACGAGCTTGCAGGCATATGGTACTGCGCCACGTACACCGCGTTTCCTGAATAAAAAAGCGTTCCAACTCCCCTGCTAAAATCCCACTTCCGACTCCCCTATTTCTTTGGTTTTTGGCGCTCCGAAGACTCGTTTTTTGGCTTACTTTATGCTATAATCCCCTTATATATGGTTATTACGCACCACGGCGGTCAGTGTTTCAAAGTCACCTTTGGTGACTTGACCCTTGTGTTTGACCCAATTTCTAAGAAAGGCTCCGTCCCAGCTGTTCGCTTTGGAGCCGACATCGCTCTTGTATCTCGCAATCATCCGAACATGAATGGTATTGAGGAAGTCTCATTTGGTGGCAAGGAGACGTTTGCTATCACGGGTCCGGGTGAATATGAGCACTCCGGCGTCACTATCCAGGGCTTTTTGACCAAGAGTGAATACGACCTCCCGAAAAATCAGGACGAGGCGGTGAACACGGTGTACGCCGTAAATCTTGAAGGTATGACGCTCGTACACCTCGGAGCGCTCAACGAACCGATGCTTTCGCACGAAGCACGAGAAGCCATTGATGAAATAGACGTGCTCTTCGTACCCATCGGAGGCGATGGCGTCCTGGATAGTGCACAAGCGGCAAAGCTTGCCGTGACGCTTGAACCACGCATCATTATCCCTATGCACTGGAGTGGTATGGGCGCACCAAAGTCTCTTGAAGCGTATTTGAAGGAGGAAGGTGAAGGAGCCGAAAAAATGGATAAACTGACGCTCAAGAAAAAAGACACAGCAGACAAAGACGGTGCTATTATTGTAATCACGCCTTAGATATGGAAACTCGTCGCGTCCACGAAGTCGTCCATGGTCTCCGCCAGAAACCGGAGCATGTGCGGGAGCGCATTGCCCTTCTGACCGCTGCCGGTAGCACCCTTGTCGTTGCACTCGGTTGGTTCGGTGTCATGAGTACGACGGGAGCTTTTTCTCTTGCACCAAATCTTCCCGCAAGCGACATTGCGCAAACGAAATCAAGTGTGACTGACGAGACGAACTTCAAAGCGCTTCTTGGAGCTGCGGGAGCTGCGATGGGAGCAACTTCTACCGCGCCAAACATTAAAGTCGTTGATACCAAGTCCTACTCCACGCTTGATGCGCCAACCCCCCCGCAAGATCAGACCGTCATTCATTTTTAAGAACATGCCTAAAAATTCCATCTGCTTCGTTATGGGTCCCCATCACCTCATCCGCCGTATAGCACATACGTCTACTTCGGTGACGTACCTATGCCTCGCATCTGGAGCTTTTTTGGCATGTTCTAGCTAGTTATTTATGGCAAAGAAAGTTGAAGTAGAGGGAGTAGCACCCGAGCCACGCGTGAGCGTGATTGATCAGTCCATTGTGGCTGAGATGCGTTCTAGCTATTTGGATTACGCAATGTCCGTTATTACGAGTCGTGCACTCCCAGACGTACGTGATGGATTGAAGCCGGTACATCGCCGCATTCTGTTTTCCATGAAGCAGAACGGACTCACCGCATCTGCAAAGTTTCGTAAATCAGCAACCGTGGTGGGAGACGTGCTTGGTTCGTACCATCCGCATGGAGACGTTGCGGTGTACGATGCGATGGTGAAGCTTGCGCAGGATTTCTCTACGCGCTATCCACTCGTACTTGGACAGGGAAACTTTGGTTCCATTGATGGCGACCCACCTGCTGCGTATCGCTACACCGAGGCAAAGATGTCACGCATTGCTGAGGAACTCCTCAAAGACCTTGATAAGGAAACGGTTGAGTGGGCGCCGAACTATGACGGTAGTAAGAATGAGCCGACCGTGCTTCCTGCCGCCATTCCAAATCTCCTTTTAAACGGCACCTTGGGTATTGCGGTTGGTATGGCGACGAACATTCCTCCGCACAACCTGCGTGAGGTGGTTGAGGCAACCATGCATTTGATAGAGAACCCAGACGCGTCGGTGGACGACCTCCTCAAGTTTGTGAAAGGTCCTGATTTTCCACTCGGTGCGATTGCGTTCAATCAGTCAGACATTAAGCACGCCTACACGACCGGTAAGGGTGGCGTGGTCGTACGTGGGGAAGCCGACATTGTGGAAGATAAGAAGGGAACGCAAATCATCATCACTTCCCTACCATTTCGTGTAAACAAAGCTGACCTCATTACCCGTATCGCAGACCTCGTGCGCGATAAGAAGCTTGAAGGCATCAAAGACCTTCGTGATGAGTCTGCGGCGGATATACGCGTGGTCGTGGAGATGAAGGGCTCAGCGCATCCACAAACGGTCTTGAACTCGCTTTACAAGCACACCGAGCTAGAAAGCACCTTCCACTACAACATGCTCGCGCTCGTGGATGGCGTTCCGCAGACCCTCTCTCTCAAGGGCATGCTTGAGAATTTCATCGCGCATCGTCAGGTGGTGGTGAAGCGTCGTACCGAGTACGACCTTCGGAAGGCAGAAGAGCGTGAGCACATTCTCCTTGGTCTCTCTAAGGCGCTGGACCATATTGATGAGGTCATTAAAATTATCCGCGCATCAAAGGACGTTCCGACGGCGTCTGCAGCGCTCATAAAAAAATTCGCTTTTACGCCTATACAGACGGCAGCCATCCTTGCCATGCGTCTCCAGACACTTGCCGGTCTTGAACGCAAGAAGATTGAGGACGAGCTTGCTGAGATTCAAGAACTCATCAAGAGGCTCAAGAAAATCCTTTCATCCCTCAAAAATATTCTTGACGTCGTGAAGGCGGAACTCTCGGAAGTTTCAGAGAAATACGGTGACGAGCGACGTACAAAGATAGTAAAAGGTGGCGTTAAAAACATTTCCGTAGAAGATTTGATTGCGGACGATGAGTCCGTGCTTGTACTTACTGCAGGTGGCTACGTGAAGCGTACGAATCCGGACGAATACAAAGCGCAGAAACGTGGCGGCGTGGGTGTGATTGATATGTCCACGAAGGAAGAAGATGTGGTAACACACTTCCTCGTAGCGTCTGCACACTCGGACCTCCTCTTCTTTACGGACAAAGGCAAGGCATATCAAACAAAAATGTATGACATTCCGGAGGGACGTCGCGCCACAAAAGGAAAGTCCATTATGAATTTCCTTCCGCTTGCGGCTGACGAAAAAGTAACGAGTGTCCTTCCGGTACCAAAGGGTGCAGCGCGTGACGCGATGAGTGTCTTTTTTGTAACGAGTGAAGGCGTCGTGAAGAAAGTGGAAGCAAAGAATTTTGCTGATGTACGTCGTTCCGGCATTATTGCGATTGCGCTCAAGGGTTCCGACAAGCTCGTTTCCGCGTCGCTTTCAGGCGATGGGGACTCAATGTCCATCGTGACGTCAAAGGGCCAGTCCATTCGTTTTGATGAGTCAGATGTGCGAGCAATGGGACGAACGGCCGCAGGTGTGCGCGGTATGACTGTCAAAAAGGACGATTATGTCGTTTCTGCTGAGGTGGTCTCTGGTATGGAGAAAGGAGCAACACTTTTGGTGATTATGGATAAGGGATACGGAAAGAAAACAGTACTGTCTGAATACAAGATTCAAGGACGCGGTGGTTCCGGTATCAAGACCGCCGAAGTAACTTCGAAGACGGGAAGTATCATTGGCGCGAAGGTCATTTCCGGTGACGTAGAAAAGGCAGAAGAGATTGTCGTCATCTCAAAGAAAGGACAGGTCATCCGCTGTTCTGCAGGAGAGATTCCTTCCCTATCACGCGCGACCCAGGGCGTGCGGATTATGAAGATGCGGGAGGGCGATTCGATCGCTAGTATGGTAGCGCTGTAATCGCACCCTTCGTTTGCTTGTGCTAAAGTGCGCTCGGAAAGGAGATGCACATGAGGAGAAAACGAGCTCCGGTGCGGGCGTGTGGCGGATGCACTGCCTGCTGCAAAACGCACGAGGTACGAAAAGTGCTGAAAAAGCCGCCAGGTGAGTGGTGCACGCACTGTGAACAAGGAGTCGGATGTCATATATATGAGACCCGGCCACAGCCATGCAAAGTCTATGAGTGTGCGTGGGCACAAGGACATGGAACCGAAGCGGAGCGTCCGGACAAATGCGGTGTCGTCGTTGATGTACAGAGAACACCGAATCAACATCTTGCTTTCGTTTGTATCTGGGAGGTTGAGGAGGGTGAAGTTGAGAAGGAGTACGCACAACAGCAACGGAAGTGGTATTTGAATCACGGCATGTGCGTACTGTTTGTACGGTTACAAGGAAGCCGTACCGTGACTTTTCCGTTGGAAGTCCCATTCACGCAAGCACTGAAGGATGATTTTCTTGCGCTTGGGGTTACTCGTCTTCAACGCTTGCAGCGAGTTGGGTGAATAACGGGCCGCCACTACCGGCGGCCCGTGTTATTTTTACAGTATGCATCCCGTTAGAAATCGCGGACGCTCATCTACATACAACATGATCGACATTTATAGAACTAATCGAGTGGGGTACGGAGGCACGAAGCTGTCCGCGTCCTATTTCTAACGGGATGCACCTTGCAGATCTCTTTAGTAATCCGACAAAAAACGTACTACAGATGGGGCTCACTGAAGGTATGAAAGTCGGAGACTTAGGCGCAGGTTCTGGACACTATGCGCTTGCCGCTGCACATCTTGTGGGGCCATCCGGTCGTGTCTACGCGCTTGATGTCCAAGAAGATATCTTGAAGCACATCCGGGACGCGGCAAAAGAAAAAAAGCTACAGAATATTGAGACTATCTGGGGCGATTTCCAGTATCCAGGCGGTACGCGTCTTACCGATCATATTCTTGATGCGGTTATATTATCTAATACCCTGTTTCAAGTAGAAGAAAAACAAACGGCAGTTGCTGAAATGAGACGGATATTGAAACCGGGTGGCAAGGTGCTCGTATGTGACTGGGCCGGAAGTTACAGTGGTATGGGTCCGCATCCCGAACACATTGTGTCAGAACATGATGCCGAAGAATTGTTCATCACGGCTGGTTTTCATAAGACGAAAACGTGGCGTGGCGGCCCACATCATTACGCAATACTATTTATGTCTCCCTAACAGGGAGACACGTGCTACCTTTTCTATATGAAGCCCTTTCAAATAATCACCATTTCTGTCTTCGCTCTGCTCGCGCTTGTGGGCCTCTTTCTCTTTGCCACCTTTAAAGGATTCGGCGGAGCAAAACCACTCGGAAATGTGATGATATGGGGAACACTCTCCGCTGATGCACTGCAGCCAGCACTCAACGAACTGAAACGAAATCACAAAGAGTTTGATAAGGTCGCTTATCTTGAACGAAACGAGAGCACGTTTGATGCTGACCTTGCCGAAGCAATTGCTTCAGGTACGGGTCCCGATATGATTATCATTACGCAGGAACAACTAACGGCAGAAATACCAAAGCTGTCCATTATTCCCTACGCTACGATTCCAGAGCGCACCTATCGCGATACCTACGTACCTATATATGAACTCTTCCTGGATCGTAATGGTACGTTTGGTGTTCCATTTGTCGTTGACCCGCTCGTCCTCTATTACAACCGCACCCTACTCGCAAGTGGTGGTCTTGCACAACCACCAACAACCTGGGAAGCAGTCGTCGGACTCGCTCCCACGTTAACGAGAAAGAGTGATACCGGAGTCGTGAGCAGAAGCACCGTTGCTTTTGGCACGTATGAGAACATTCCAAACGCCAGAGCCATTATTTCCTTGCTTCTACTGCAATCGGGAAGTCAAATAACCACCTACGGCACGCTCGGCATCACCGGCGCACTTGCTTCGGGTGGCTCTTCCGCTGCTTACAGCCTTTCTCCAGCTGAGTCAGCCGTCAGTTTCTACACCCAGTTCGCTGATCCCGCTAAGGTGGTCTACTCGTGGAACCGCTCTCTCCCAAGCGCTCGCCAAGCATTCACTTCAGGGGACTCCGTGTTCTATGTGGGATTTGCCTCTGAAGCAGCCTTACTCAAAGCGACAAACCCAAATCTAGACTTTGATATGGCTCCGGTGCCTCAGCCTCAGACCGCACAAACAAAGACCGACTATGGACTCGCCTATGCGTTCGCCATTCCAAAAGCCGCCAGTAATCCTGACGGTGCGTACAAGACCGCCCAGGCCTTAACGGCGAAGGATGAACTCTACATTATTGCCGGATCGCTTGGCATGGCCCCTGCAAAGCGTGCCTTTCTGACGCCACAAACAAACGATATTTTTGCTTCGGTGTATTACCCAATGGCGATTATAGCGAAAGGATGGCTGTCCCCAACGCCAGGCGTAACCGACGCAATTTTCACTGCTATGATTACGGATGTGATAAGCGGTCGCTCAAACGTGCATGATGCCATTAAGCGGGCAGATGATGCGCTCTCCGCCGCGTTTTCTCACTAAACTATGCAAATTAAATGGCAAGAAGCCACCTCACTCATTCCACTTTTGCTCTTAGGTTTATGTAGCTTTACGTTTTCGGCTCAGGCTGCGGCAACAATTCCAGGCGTAATCTTTGAGAATGATCCTCCAGCGAAGACAACGGTTCTTCTGCCGTCTGCATCAACTCCCGCACCAACAAAACCAGCTACGCCAGGTGCAACTGGAGCCACTTCTCCGGGCGCGGCAACTGGCCAGACATCAACTCAGTCTGGTTCGCCAACAGGTCTCCAAAATCCGCTTCAGGCAGGAACACTTGAAGAGCTTCTTACTGCGATTCTTAAGGGCGTTGTAGCGATTGGTGCCATATTCCTTACCTTTATGATTATCTATGTCGGCTTCCTCTTTGTAGCTGCGCGCGGGAACGAAGAAAAAATACGTGATGCGCGTCAAGCACTTGTCTGGACCGTGATTGGAGGACTCCTTTTGCTTGGTGCTGAAGCCATAAGTCTGGTCATTCAGTCTACGGCGCAAACGTTATGAGCCCCTTCACAAGACTGTTTTCGCTGCTTCCCGCATTTCTGTTCGTACTCATTCCACTGCACAGCGCTTTTGCGGCAACTCCCACGTTTGAAGAGTGGGTAAATAACACTGCAGTTGGATTCGTTGATTCCTATGTGATACCGCTCCTCTACGCAGTTGCGTTCCTTGTTTTTATGTTCGGTGCCTTTCGCTACTTCTTTACCGGCGGGGAGGAAAACAGGGAAAAGGGACGTGCTTTTCTCCTTTGGTCCATTATCGGCATGGTCGCAATATTTTCCGTGTGGGGCGTCGTGAATCTACTCCTTACTGCTCTTCCGCAGTAACGTGTATAACTGCTTGATTCACGCCAAGCGCTTGCTAGGCTTCATCTATATGACACATTTCCGTACCCTACTCACCGGCATTTCAGCTGTGGCGCTTCTGTTTATCGTTAACGTTCCGCATGCCCTTGCACAAACAGCAACCAATAGCTCAGCACCCATAGACCAGCTGGGTCAATTCTTACAACAGTTCATTCGCTTTTTTGACCTCTATCTGGTCCCGCTCATATTTGCACTCGCCTTCATCGTGTTCTTGTGGGGCGTCTATCGGTACCTCATTCTTGGTGCTGACAACGAGGAGAAACGTCAGGAGGGTCAAAAGTTCATCATGTATGGCCTTATCGGTTTCTTCATCATGATTTCAATTTGGGGGATTGTTAATTTACTTGTCGGTTCGCTTGGTTTCGGAAATGATCAGCGTCCCAATCTTCCGACCTTCGGTTCACCCTCTCAATCAGGAAGTAACGGTTCAAAGATTCTTCCAAGCAGTCCGTCAGTAAACACGACTGGATCTGCCAATACGAGCGGAGGTTCTGTTACCCCGGGAAACACGTCTACAGACTGTCGTTCTGACGGTGTGTGTCCTGCTAACACCGTTTGTTCGTTTAGCGGTACGCAAGCAGGGCAATGTATAACCACGAACCCTCAAGATTGTCGTCTTCCGAACACAGCCTGTCCTTCAGGATACGTGTGTAACGCAAACAATGGTCTCTGTAAATTGAATTCAATATAGAAACTGTTGTCCACAAAGCGAAAACGAGCCAATTGACGGAGGGGTGAGAATCGCTATGCTTAGAGGGAACCTACGTGGTTATACTAATTACCTTATATGAAGAAACTCGGCTACACTCTCGCAGCTTTTGCCACGCCTTTTCTTGCGTTTGCACAGGTGCAAACCATTAATGACGCAGGTAGAATCGTGATTGATATCATTAACAATGTTGCGGTACCTATCGTATTCGCACTCGCCTTCATCGTCTTTATCTGGGGTATCTTTCGATACTTCGTTCAAGGAGGACACGACGAGGAAAAACGTGAAGACGGTAAGCAGCTCATGCTCTGGGGCCTCATTGGTTTCTTTGTCATGGTCTCGGTGTGGGGCTTAATCCACATCCTCATTGGAACCTTCAACTTGAACCCAGCTATTCCAAATTATCCAACCGCACCGTATACCACGAAAGGACGCTAGTTTCCTATAGCACTCTCCTTGGAAACCCGCGCAATCCTTGCGCGGGTTTCTGCTATGATAGAGAGCATGAATACAGAATTCAACGCATTTCTCGGTAAAGTTGAACAGGCTATTTTGAACCCACTCATCACGCTTTTGATACTGGCCGCGTTCGTGCTCTTTGTATATGGGGTCGTTGAATTCATTGCTGGAGCGGGAAATGATGAAAAAAGAAAGATAGGTCAGCAACATATGATATGGGGCTTCATTGGACTTGCCATTATGTTTGGTGCTAAAGGCATTGTGGCGCTTCTTGCAAGTACGTTTGGCGTTCCGGTCCCCTAGTACATACAAAAAGGGTCCAATACGCGCGAGGCATACTGGACCCTTGAAAGGTACAAATTAGAGCGAAGGACAAGGTGTACTACATTCGCTCGCTTCTTTTCTGAAACACACACGGGTCGTAAAGGCCTGCTCGTCCGCCGAACTGAAACGCTCGGCACTCATGTCAGGAACTTTACCCTCTGGTTTTGGAAACCAGTGAGATTCATCCATGTCATGAAAACGACGATCCCGATAGCTCACGCTAATTTGCGATGGTGATGCGTTATCAACGCACATTGCATATCCGGGAACACCCTCAACGACATCTGAGTACGTTCCGCGTGCAGGCACAAGGAGCAAACGCGTTGGTGGTGGAACCACCTCCGCAACTCTCTGGCCCGACGTTGACGGTACAGAGTGTCTGCTCGCCGTTAGCTCGCTAATCAACTGCTGTCCCTGGGGTTGCGTAAGGATAAACCAAATCGCAAATCCAAGGAGGGCAAGCACCACGAATTTCGAGGCATTCATCCCGGAGGATGAATGCCCTCCACTTTCTCGACGCTGCACAACCGTTGGTGCAGGTGGAGTACTTGCCGAGACAGTTACTGCCTTCGGCTTCCTCCACCAGCCAAGTGCCCACCATCCGAATAAACCGATGACGAGCAGGAAGGCAAGCAAGGCAAGGTTACCGTTTGTTGCGGAAAACGCCGTCATCTTTTTTCTCCTACTGGCTCAGGCTTCTCTGTTGCTCCCTCCGTTTTCAGGCCGAGACCAAAGAGTTTCCCAATGCTTGCGGCCTGCATGAGGCCACCGTCACCGAGAATGGTCGCGTTTGCGCCCGGAATCGTTGCACGCGCAGTTTCAGCTGCGAGCACCTCGGAACCGTCCACGCTGATTGCTTCCATCATTTCCTTCATGCCTTCAGCTCGGCCCCGAAGGGGACCAGCTGCTTCTGCTCGGAGCGCCTTGCCCTTTGCTTCACCGACAACGACAATTGCATCAGCATCTGCCTTCGCAGCAGTCACCTTTGCAGTCGCCAGAAACGGAGCCATGGCTGCGTCACGTTGTGCCTTCGCGTATTCGTGCGACGGATTGATCTTCGTGACGTCAGCGTCGATGACCTGGATTCCCCAATTGAGGGTACGAGCACGGATGTGGTCATCCAAATGCTCGTTCAACTGGGCAAGCCCCGAAATGATGCCGTTGTAGTCCTTAGAAGCAAAGTCTTCGTTCAGGACTGCGAGTGACATCT
This sequence comes from Patescibacteria group bacterium, assembly GCA_038064495.1. Classification (GTDB taxonomy): domain Bacteria; phylum Patescibacteriota; class Minisyncoccia; order Phycocordibacterales; family Phycocordibacteraceae; genus C7867-001. The sequence continues at coordinate 241,264 of JBBTSZ010000002.1, forward strand.
TTTCGAGTTGACTTCGCGCTTCAGCAATCGTGCCAACGTTCGCAATGAACGTAGCAAGGTCAACAATTCGCCAAAAGACGAACCATATGACCCCAACAGACATTTGTGCCTGGCTCGAGCCATTATCGACGGTAAAACTCGTGTTGATAAACACTGGCTTCACCATGCCTTTCGGCGCTGGTATTTTTTCGTCGTTCCAATCAATGATGTCAGGTGGACCTGGCATATAGAACTCTTGCAAATCGCGGGGACCGCGCTTCAGGGTCAAAATACCAGGAGGAACGAAGTGTGGACCCGCTCCAGTGTTCTTGAGTGCAATATCGTAGAAGTAGAACGAGGCAAGCTCGTTCGGCTTCACGACCCGAATGGAAAACGCCACATACAACAACGGGAAAAAGATAAACCAGAACCCGAGGTTGAAGTTGAGCGACCCGATAGTTCCTAGAATTGTGAACCAGGTCAGATACACGCCGAAGCTGATGCCGATAAGGGCGAACAGCATCGCTGTATTGATTTTGCGATATAGCGGCCTATTGAGTCGCACGAGGTCCATTTTTGGATTGGACTGGTCGCTTGCTTCAGGTGCAGAGTTCGTTGCCGAACCCTGATTCTGGAAGGCATTCTTCAAACGCCTCCCAGTCCATTTGGAAGCAGATGCGATTCCGCGACCAACCTTTGTTCCGGCGGCTCGGTAAAAGATGATACTCTTGCCGCCCCATTTTTTGATTTGTCTTCCAGTCCATTTTGCAGTGGACATTGCGCCACGCGCCAGTTGAGAACGAAATTTCCAACTTATTGCGCTGAACACAAGTCCAGCCAGAATCCAGACCATCCGTTCCATGGCCACATGAATGAATTGATCGAACATTTCAATACTCCTCTTGAGTGTGTATTTTCAAAATCCTTGTATCTAATGGGTAGAATACACCTAAATAGTGGTTTTGTCAAGTTCACGTAGCACAGAAGAACACCGTATATAGTGACTATCTAGCTGTGCTACGGACAGATTTCTGATAGGATGCAGTTATTGCCCAGGTGGTGAAATTGGTATACACGCCTGCCTTAGGAGCAGGTCCCTTCGGGGGTGGAGGTTCAAGTCCTCTCCTGGGCACACAAATAATAAAAACCCTGCAGAGGGGTTTTATTATTTAGGTTCCAGCTCGCACTACGTGGTCAGGAATATTTTCGCTCGTGGTCACAGATAATTTTCTGCTGAAAATTTCCGCGACCCCGCCTCAGCGCCGTCGCGCTTCCGGCTCGCACCTTGTGGTCACGAGTCACTAAGGACTTTGCTCCATGCATTCGCAAACTACTAAGTGCTCTCGACCCCGTCTCGGCACTTACTCCTGCCCCGCAGGCGTGCCTCCGACCCGCACCAAAAGATAAAACCCCGTTAGGGGTTTTATCTTTTGGTGCGCCCACCTGGGCTCGAACCAGGGACCTTATCCTTAAGAGGGATCTGCTCTACCGACTGAGCTATGGGCGCAAACTAACTCGCGTATCGGTACTACGCTATTCGCGATTATATAGTCTCCACCTCGTAGCGTCTAGGTCACTCCGCGTGTCGCTCAAGGTGGGAGGCAATGTGAGTCAGGACCACATACTCAGTCTCCTTATATTCAGAAGTACTCACCGTGCTTGCGATGTTACTTACTGAGTTTGCGTCCGTTGGAACGCGTGAGATGGCAACGACCGGGTCACCGATCGTAACATTTGGCACGTTTGATACATCGATACTCGTCATATTCATAGACACTCGTCCAACAATGGGACAGATGATTCCTTTAACGAGCATGGAGCCTTTGTTTGAAAGTCTACGGTCAATGCCTTCGTAGTAGCCAACGGGCACGGTGGCAACCTTCATATCGCTTCCAGTGGTGTACGTTGCGTTGTAACCAATTTTATCTCCCTCTGGAACGATGCGCAGTGAACTGATAAGTGAACGCACTTCAAGTACGGGTTTGAGTGGTGCACCTTGTGCTGGAGAAGTGTCAAAGCCATAAAGACCAATTCCAAGACGGACGATGTTTGTATCAGTCTCTGTTGCGAAGCGAACACCTTTCGTGGCAGCGATATGTTTCTCGGTGAGTGTAGGGAAGGCACTCATGAGTTCCGAGACCCCTTCCTTCCACACCTTGGTTTGGCTCGTCGTCACCGTCTCATCTTTTCCGTCTGCGTCTGCGAAGTGGGAACACACTCCAACGAGTTCAAGAAGTGGCTGGCCCTTCAGCGCATCCTCAGCATAAGAAAGTTCAGAGAGAGTAATTCCCTGCCGATGCATCCCGGTATCAAGCTTCAGATGGACACGAATAGGGCGCCTCGCAAGTGACGCGACTTTTTGCACCTGCGCGAGATCAACAAGGGTGAAATCAACATGGGGAAGCCGACTTCGGGCGATATCCTCGGGCCGTACGTACCCCATAACGAGAATGCGTGAGCGGATACCATGACGCCGAAGGCGGAGCGCTTCGTAGTAGGAATCAACCACAAAGAAAGCGATGCGCTCCCTGTCTAAAAGACGAGCAACCGTTCCTATATCATGTCCGTAGGCGTTTGATTTAAGTACCGGAGCAAACGTAATTCCCGGATAGCGTTCCTGATACGTATGCAAATTATGAAGGAGATTTTCTTTTGAAATACCGACCTCAATCAAAGGTGTATAGCCGGTAAGTTTCCGGCGGATTTTTCGAAGTACAGTACGAAAAGACATATTGGTACCGGGGGCGGGACTCGAACCCACACGACATCGCTGTCTGAGGTGTTTAAGACCTCTATGTCTACCATTCCATCACCCCGGCGTACGATATGACGATATCACAAATTGGAGGCCCGAGCGGGATCGTGAGTACACTATCGGTCACAACTCTCAGTTCGTCGTCACTCACCTCGGTCGCGACCCCGCCTCGCGGTTTGACGTACTCGCCAAACATCGCTCCGGCTTACGATTCCCTGTCACTGCGTACGCAATGACACCGTGCCTCTATTCGAGGATTCTAGAGGCCCGAGCGGGAATCGCACCCGCGCATCGAGGATTTGCAGTCCCCTGCGTTACTACTTCGCCATCGGGCCGAACTTTAGAATAGTAGCGCGACTAGACGTCTTTGGAAATTTCGTCCAGGCGCTGTCGATTCTGTTCGCCAATGTCTGCCTCAAACTTGATGAACGGAAGCATAGAGAAGCGACCATGCTTTTTGAGATACTCGCGGAACTCGTTTACATTACGGTTGAGGAAGGCGAGTGCATGAGGCATCTCATCAGACGGAAACACGCTCACGTAGATGGTAGCGAACTTAGGGTTACGTCCAAAGACAACACGGGTGGGTGTGATAAGGGTAGAGCGACCCGCCTCGCGAGCAATAAACTCACCAGCAAGCATGGTGAGTTGGGAAGCTGCTTTTTCATCGCGAAGTGTCATACGAGAGTGTGTTCAAAAATCTTCCCAGGCGCGGAGCGAACGAGGAACGGAGTGAGACGTATAGGTGATACGTTGAGCGAGTCCCGGAGTGAGCGACAAAGCATGGGGAGATTTTGGGACATACTATGATTCCACCATGCGGAAGGCGACCAAAGTATCCCCACCCGCCACCTCAGCCTTAGTCTCAATTTGAAGACCAAACTCCCCTTCTGTGTGAATGTTTGTAACATCCGCGCGCGCCACCTGCAGGTTCACGAGCTTGCCACGACCAAGGTCAATGCCACGTCGGTCAATCTTTACGAGGTCGTTAAGTGAGAGGGAACCCGATACCCATTTTGCGCCAAGCACTGATTTTCCACTTGCCGTACTAAACACTTTCAAAACTTTTGCCTCGCCGAGTATTTCTTCGGTGATGATGCGCGGAGCTGCTGCTAGCACCAATTTCTCAACCTGTTCCTTAAGGTCGTAAATGATAGAAAACGTGTCTATAGAAATCCCACTTCGCTCCGCAAGGTCACGCGCGGTTGAATCGGTTGGAACATTAAAGCCAATGATGCGCGCGGTAGAGGCCACGGCACTTTTCACATCACCCTCAGAAACAGCACCAATGCCTTCTGACACAATGCGGATTGAAACGCGGTCGTGTGAAATTTTCGCAAGCTCATGCTTGATGGCCTCAACCGTTCCGGTCACGTCAGCTTTGAGCACGAGCGCAAGGGAAACCTTTCCTTCGGTTGGACCGTCAATCTGGGTACGGAGAGGAACATTCGCGAGCGTGGTGAGTTTTTCAGCCTCCTTCTTTGAAGAGATCATTACGAACGGTGTGCCTGAAGGTGGGAGTGTGCTCCATCCAGCGATGCGTACTGGTTGACTGAGCGTTGCGGACGTAATACGTGCTCCAGCAAAGTTCTCAATGAAGCGCACAGGAGCGCTTGCTCCACCCGCAACCACAAACGAACCGGTCGTGAGCGTACCGTTTTTAATGATGAGGGTTGCCGTGAGTCCTTGCTTCGGATCTTGTGAAGACTCAAGCACAAAGCCTTCTGCAGGCACACCCCGGTCTCCCGTGAGTTCAGACAAGTCAGCGGTGAGGAGCACGAGGTCAAGCAGTTCCGGAACACCGTCTCCAGTCTTTGAAGAAACCCCGACATATGGAATGCTTCCACCCAGACCTTCCAAATAGATTTCGTGTTCAAGCGCGGAAACTTTTGCGCGCTCAATGTCTGCTCCTGCTTTATCTATCTTAGTGAAGGCAACGACGACCGGAGTACCCGCTTCTACGGCCGCCTGATACGCCTCAATGCTTTGTGGTTTGATACCTTCCTCTGCCGCAATCACGAGAATGGCAACATCGGCTACTTTTGCGCCACGCGCACGAAGCGCACGAAAGGCTTCGTGTCCCGGCGTGTCCAGAAAGGTGATATTTCGCTCCACTCCTTCGTGGGTGTGCGATGCCTCATACGCAGAGACATGTTGCGTAATACCACCCGCTTCACTTGCGGTGACATTTGCCTTACGGATGTAATCAAGCAGGGAAGACTTTCCGTGGTCGATGTGGCCCATAACGGCCACGATAGGTGGGCGGGTTTCTAAGGCCATAATAGGCAAAGTAGACCACGGAGCTTGCAAAAAAGCAATAAAACCGCCACTTTATAGATATGTTGGGGAAACCGAAACGAGTGTATCTAGACTGGGCAGCAAGCGCCCCTATAAGCGGGCGCGCCAAAAGCGTCCTCTCGGCTTCTCTTGGTGTCTTTGGAAACCCAGGCGCTCTCCACCAGGAGGCACAGGTTGCAAGAGTACTGCTTGAAGAAGCTCGGACGAAGCTTGCTCGCCTTGTAGAGGTGAAAGAAGATGGCGTTATCTTTACTTCAGGAGCGACCGAAGCAAACGCACTTGCCATACTCGGTCTCGTTCGCGCAGAAGTACAAAAGGGCAGTCGACTTCCCCACGTGCTGTATCATCCGGGAGCGCACGCGTCGCTCGTTGGTTCAATAGCGATGCTTAAGGAAGGGGGTGTTGAGATTGAGGCACTACCCCTTAGTAAGGGAGCGGTTGATTTGGAAAAGCTTGTCACGACACTCAAACCAACGACCACGCTTGTCGTGCTTGAAGCGGTGTGTGGTGAAACGGGTATGGTCTACGACACCCGTGGTGTCAGGCGCGCGCTTGATGCCTACGCAAAGAAAACAGGTACCCGTATCTACCTGCATGTGGACGCGAGTCAGGCGCCCCTTACGCAGAATCTCACGCTCGCGCACCTTGGCGCTGACCTTGTCACACTAGACGCGCAGAAGGTGGGTGGGGTTCGTGGTATCGGTGCACTCCTGCTTCGTCAGCACATCACCCTTGTTCCACTCATGCGTGGCGGTGGCCAAGAAGGCGGACGACGTCCGGGAACTGAGAATCCGGTTCTTGCGCATGCATTTGTAACTGCACTCACTGAAGTGCAAAAGAATAGAGAAGTGTTTACGAAAGAAGGTACACGACTGCGTGCACACCTGACGAAACTGCTTACGGAGATTCCTCGGTTAGAGGTGAACGAGCATAGCGAGAACGTCCCGAACATTCTCAACATCTCACTTCTGGGTCGGGATACTGACTATGCGGTGATGCTTCTGGATGCTTCTGGATTTGCAGTTTCAACGAAGAGCGCGTGCGAGACAGACGAACAAGGTTCTCGCCCAGTTGCTCTCATGAAGGATACGGAACATGCAGAAACAACACTCCGTATTTCATGGGGTCCGGGAATAACGGAAAAAGAACTTGTGCGCTTCGCCTCTACGCTTGTGGGTGTGACTCGGTTCCTGGACGAGAAAGCGTTATACTAACGACATATGAATCTAGAAGACCTGAACAAAAGCCAACTCCTCCTGCTCACGGTATTGGTGAACTTCGTGACCTCTATTGCGGTCGGTGTGCTGACTGTGTCACTCCTCGACCAGGCACCGCCTACGGTCACTCAGACCGTAAATCGTATCGTGGACCACACAGTAGAAACGATTGCCTCCACGACGCCGATTCAGACCTTCATACCGATACCGTCTAAACCCACAACGGTAGTGATTCATGATGAGGATCTGCTCACGGCAGCACTTGCTGCTGATGTTTCTCGAACTGTACGCCTCTATGTGAGATCAACCAGTACTCCTGCCGTTGCTATCGGCACCTATCTACCAAACGCACGTGCGGTTGCAACGGCAACAACGCTCGGTTTGCCACGAGAAATTATCGTCGCCTTTTCTGATGGTTCAAGTGCACCTGCATCTCTCTCACGTGCAGGAGCGACCCTCACCATTTACGGATTCTCCGACACGAGTGCACTGCCGAAAGTCCCGGTACCAAATCTCATCTCACGTACGGACGTAAAGCAGGGACAGACGGTCCTTGCAATTGGAAGCGGCGGAAGTGCCTTTACCGGTATTGTTTCAAAGATAGACGACTTTATTCATACCAGCCTCATGAATATTCCGGTTGGTGCAGCCGCCGTCAGTAGTTCGGGCAATATCGTTGGTATCTCCATTGATGGAGCCGGCACGTTTGCAAGTGCCGACAAGATAACCATTCTTTTGAGTGCAACATCTTCGCCCGCAAAGTAGTATTACTTGATATATGCCTCCTTTCAAAAACTTCACCACCAAAGCAAAAGAAGCCATTCGTAAGGCCCACGAACTCGCTATTGAGCGAGGTCAAAATCATGTAAGCCCACTTCACCTCCTTGCGGCCCTCATTCATCAGGAAGAAAGCATGGTGTTCTCAGTCCTTGACCGCATGGACATTGATACGATGCTTTTGGCTGACACCGTACTTGAAACCCTTGAAGCACCTGAGACAAGCGCAACTTTGTCGCCGTCGTACCAGCTCTATCTTACCCCAGACCTCGCTCAAGCACTTGAGTCAGCGGGAAAAGTAGCGGCACGCATGAACGATTCGTTCATTGGTACCGAGCATCTTTTTGTAGCAGTGCTTGAAAACCCTGGTCCAGCAACCGAAATTATCGGACGGTTCAAGATTGATGACGAAACCGTGATTTCCATCTTGAAAGAATTGAAATCAACCAAAGACGGACACACCGGCGAGCAAAAACGTTTTCGTGCGCTCGCAAAGTACACCCGTAACTTAACAAAGCTTGCGGCAGACAACGCGCTTGATCCAGTTATTGGTCGTGATCAAGAAATTAGTCGCGTGATTCAGATTCTCTCCCGTCGCACGAAGAATAACCCGGTTTTGATTGGTGAAGCAGGAGTCGGAAAGACGGCGATTGCCGAGGGGCTCGCGGCGCGTATGGCAGCCGGAGACTTGCCGGAGTCTCTCAAAGGCAAGGAGCTCCTCTCCCTTGACCTTGGTCTCATGATTGCGGGCACGAAGTACCGTGGCGAGTTTGAAGAGCGTATGAAGAGCGTGATGAAAGAAGTAGAAAAGGCGCAAGGCAAAGTCATCCTTTTTATTGATGAACTCCACACGCTTGTGGGAGCCGGCGCCGCTGAAGGTGCGATGGATGCTTCTAACATGCTGAAGCCTGCCCTTGCACGTGGTGAATTCCGCATTATTGGAGCGACAACCCTGAAGGAGTATCAGCAACACATTGAAAAAGACACCGCACTCACACGCCGTTTCCAGCCGGTGTTTGTGAATGAACCCTCAGATGAAGACGCGGTTGCAATTCTTCGTGGACTGCGTGATAAGTACGAGCTCTTCCACGGGGTGCGTATTACTGACGGCGCGATTGTGTCTGCGGTAGAACTTTCCTCTCGCTACATCACCGACCGGTTCCTTCCAGACAAGGCCATTGATCTTATCGATGAGGCTGCGTCAGGTCTGCGTATTGCACTTGAGAACAAACCCCCCCTACTTGAAGAAACAGATAGACGTATTCGTCGTCTTGAAATAGAACGCCAGGCACTTCTGAAAGATATCAGCGGGGAACACGGAAAAGAGATTAAAGACCGTGTGAAGAAGATTGACCTCGAGGTTGCAGACCTGAAAGAAAAGACAGGCGAGCTAGAGCTCAAGTGGAAAAATGAAAAAGAAGTGCTCCACGCTATTCGTGAAATAAAAGGAGAGCTCGAGAAGCTCCGTGTACAGGCAGATAATGCCGAAGCAAGTGCGGACCTTGGTGTTGCGGCAGAGATTCGTTACGGACGCATACCCATGCTGGAAAAAGAACTTGATACCAAGATGAAGCGTTTGAAGACGCTCCAGAAGTCTCGTCGTGTACTCCACGAAGAAGTGACTGAGCACGAAATCGCCGGGGTCGTCTCTCGCTGGACCGGCATTCCCGTATCCAAAATGCTTGAGGAAGAGGCGGTAAAACTTGCTCGTATGGAGGAAGCACTTCGCGCAGCCGTGATTGGCCAGGATAAGGCCGTGAAAGTCATCACGGACGCGGTGAAGCGTTCTCGCGTGGGTATTGCAGACCCGAACCGTCCTATTGGCTCCTTCCTCTTTATGGGACCTACGGGAGTCGGTAAGACCGAACTTTCGCGCAAGCTCGCTGAGTTTATGTTTAACGACACCGAAGCTCTCGTGCGGGTGGACATGTCTGAGTTTATGGAGAAGCACTCTATTTCAAAATTGATTGGTGCACCTCCTGGCTATGTGGGCTACGAAGAAGCGGGTAGCTTGACTGAGCGCATTCGTCATCGACCGTATGCCGTTATTCTCTTTGATGAAATAGAGAAGGCACATCCTGAAGTGTTTAACATTCTTCTTCAAGTACTTGATAACGGCCACCTCACAGATGGAAAGGGACGGAAGGTAAATTTCAAGAACACCATCATTGTGCTTACTTCAAATATTGGTGCTGAGTTTATCGATAGAATGGCGAACATTGGTTTCGGCGTGAGTTCAGGTGATGACGTAGCTCAGTATGAACAAGTGAAAGAGAAAGTACTGGTTGCGCTCAAAGACCGATTCCGTCCGGAATTCCTCAACCGTCTTGATGAAATCGTCATCTTTGATGTGCTCTCTAAGGAATCTCTCGCAAGCATTGTTGAGAATCAAGTGAAGGACGTCGTGAAGCGTCTGTCTGGAAAACGCATTAACCTTTCCATCTCACCTGAGGTGCGTGCGTGGCTTGCTGACAAAGGCTACAACCCACAGTATGGTGCGCGCCCATTGAAGCGTGCGATTCAGGACAAGATTCTCACTCCTATAGCTTCGCTCATGGTAGGCAAGGGCATCATGGAAGGAGGCACCGTAGAAGTTGTGATGAAGAATGGCGAGCCGCATTTTGAGGTGAAGAAGTCGGCAACGCGCGCAAAGAAAGTCCCGGTACGCGCCTAAGGCATGGAAACTGAACAAAACGAGCGCCAGGAACTGGAGCAGCTTTCTCGCGAACTTGTTGATGAGGCAGTGCTTGTTGAATACAAACAGACCTACGATAACTATCACATCTCGTTTATTCCGAGCATGCTTGGAGCCGTACTCGTGTTCTCCGGGAATCTAGTCTACGGAAAACGTCCTTCCTATATGAAGTTTCGTGCGGTGGAGGTTATCGCACGAGTTCCCTATCATTCATGGAGCTCAGCGGCATACACACTCCTCACCATGTTCTACAGCAACGAGCAGAAAGCACTGAAGCTGTCTGAAGTCTCGCAATTCTCACGCATTGCGCAGGATAACGAAACCATGCACGTGGTGGTCATTTCTAAACTAGCCTGTCTGGAACACCGCGTGAATTTTTTCGTACACACCCTTATTCCGATGATTTTTGCGTTCTTCTACTTCTGGGCTTCCTACATTTTGTATTTGATTAACCGAAAGTATTCACTTGAGCTCAATTATTGTTTTGAGCAACACGCGTTTGATCAATACAATCAGTTTCTGAAGGAGAACGAGGAAGCGCTCAAAGGGAAGCCGATAGAGAGTGAATTTCTTTCGTGGTACGGCAGAAATCCCACCAACCAGTACGATTTCTTTATGGGCGTCCGGAATGACGAAATCATCCATCGTAATATGTCGGCGCATGTGCTTCAGGGTCTGAAGAAGAAGTAGCAATACTCTCGGATGTTCAGTTTTCGGGCACGTGTCGCCTTGACCTGCGACAAGGCGTACTCGCTCTCGCTGTGCCAGCTTGGCAATTCCGGTGCAGACTGTCTACGGCACCAGAATTGCCAAGCTGGCACAGCTCCGAGAGTCCCGAAAACCTAACACCCTCGGTACCTGCCGTACTGGCCCTGGATTGCGGTACGGAGCGGGATTTGGTAAGGTGGGGCTATGTCTCAAGAACGCCTTTTAAAGCTCCGCTCCACGAAGTCGGACCACGTCTATTTCAGCCGAAAGAACAAGAAGAAAGTAGAACGCAAGATTGAACTCAAGAAGTTTGATCCGACGCTCCGTGAGCGCGTTATCTACAAGGAAGTGAAGAAATAAGAAAAGCCCCTTGGGGGCTCCTTTCTTTGTATACAAGCCACGATTCTATGCTACTTGACATACACCTATTTTAGGTGTATTATATTTACAGAACAAACGTAAGGGAATTCCAGATGTATAGCTCTCAACGGTACCACTCGGACCTTCTAAAGGCCGTGAAGCCGGTACAGAAATCTGCTGCTGTCTTCGGGAAATCTCTCTCGAAGCTCGATCTTTTTAAAATCTGCATGCCGTGCCTTGTTATGGTCGCTCAGCTCGTATGGTTTTTCTATCAGTTTGCGTTCTTCACTGGACGCAGGCTTCTCAACTTCTAAAGGAGACTCAGTATGGCTCGTGCGCCGTTACAGCAACGCCCTTCGATTCGCTCGAATTGGGTCCACTTCTTTCTCGGCTCGCCGAAACGCTTTCTATGGACCTGCTTCACAGTGTTCCTGATGCTTGTGGTGACTGCACCGAACGTGGCCGGAGCTCTTCTTGCCTATGTTCTTACAGCTGTCACCAGGGCACTTGGACCTGCCGTGGGACCACTGTTCGAGATCGGAATTGTTTTGTGGGGATTCAAGATCATGTTCTCACCACTCCGGCCGAAGAGGGGAAATAAGCATTAACTGCAGGTTCGTCCGTAAGTCCCGCACAATTTGGTGCGGGGCTTTTATGTATGTGCGGGTCCTATGGGACGAGATTCGAACTGAGCTACGCAACCCTTTACTTAGCCCTTTAAGCTCTATATAGTTGCCACAGATATGTACCGAGCTGCGGCGGTACCGCGCATTCACTAGAGGAGGGGTCGATGCATCTCATTTCAGGTTTTTTCTGCCAAAGGGACCGGAGTTACCATATCGGATTTGCTTCGGGAATCGGCGCAGTCGCTATGTCCAACGAAGATGTCGTCTCCGTATTCTTCGGCGGCTTTATCAGGCAGCACGACTCCGATCCGGAGGGCGTTCTGAGCGGTGCGATGTTCGATGATTATGGCCTGGCTGAGCTATCGGAAGTCGCCATAAGCGATAAGGACATTCGGTTCCGTAAACGATACTTGCGGCGTGGCGCTGAAATCCAAGGGCCGGCCATCGACTATGTGTTTCAACCTGCCGAGGACGACCCGAACACCTGGGTCGGCGAATATTTCATCGATTCAGGTGCAGGCGGGGAGGTAAAGGGACTGGCGCGCTGCGTCATTACCGAAGTGAGCTCCCGACCATTCGGAGACGACCTGAAGAAGTTCGCTCTCGACAATGGATTCTGAATCAAGATCGCAAAAGGCGCTGGGGTCGATCCCGGCGCCTTTTACATTCCCTTGTTCGAAAGCGGGCCCACGAGGAATCGAACCTCGACTATCGGTTTTGGAGACCGATGTTCTACCACTAAACTATGGACCCAGGGCGAGGCACAGCCTCACGGTTACCTTAGCAGATTGGGGGGTGGGAACAAAGGTCTAGGAGAGCGCGAAGGGGAGGCTACAATGCTTGTATGCGGAGATATCTCCTTCCAGCGCTCCTTGCGCTCTGTATAGTGTTTCTGCCGAGTATTGCGTCAGCAGAGTCTAATGCAGGAATCTTCGCGCCAGTCATTTCTGACGTCTGCACGTGTCCAGGCACTGCTCCTGGTTTTGGATGCATTCTAGACACCATACAGAACCTTCTTAACCTCGGCGTCTCACTTTCAGCGATGCTTGCGGTGCTCATCATTGCCTACGCAGGTACCCTTCTCATCTTTAACCCAACCAAACCGGAGTACCGGACACAAGCGAAAGGCATGCTCGCGAATGTTGCCATAGGCATGGTCATCGTACTCGCCTCCTGGCTCATCGTTGATTTTGTGATGAAGATTGTCTACAACCCCGGTGCGGTATTTTCGGGAAATGTTATTGGACCTTGGAACGATATTCTTGGTGGTGGCGAGGCCTGTATTGTTGCTCAACAACTCGACACCATCTTTGATGGAAATCTAGTGACGACGCCGACGACCGATGTGGCTGCAAGTGGAGGTGTACTCACCAACTCTGGAAAAGGAGCTTGTAATGCAATAACGGTTGCACAAAGTGCCGCCGCAGGTGGAGCACGCATGTCCACACAGGAGGCGAACATTCTTGCCTGCGTGGCAGGTCCGGAAAGCCAATGTGGTGCAGTGTTACAAAACTATAATTGGAACGGCGCAAAAAGCTATCCACCTTCAACCGCGTACGGGCCCTTTCAGATTACACTCAAAGGAAACAGCGGCTGTTTTGAGAATGCAGCTTGCTATCAAGCCGCCGGTGTTAGTGGATCGCTAAACTGTGATGCAGCGTTTGATTCAAAAGGCTATGCAATTCCCGGTGCCAGGCTTGAACAGTGCAAGCGTGCCGCCGCGAACCTCACGTGTAGTTCGGTTGCTGCAGATTGTGTATATCGTAAGCAAGGTGCAAGTGCGTGGACAGCTGATAAAAGTAGTTCAAAGCAACAGGCGTGCATCTCTGGTAATGGAGGCTAAACTACAACTATGAAAAAGGCGCTCATCATCATTTCAGTCATACTCGTGCTTTTGCTTGTTGCCGGACTTGGTTACTATTTCTATACCCATACAAAGACCCCACAGGCGCCTGATAGTACAAATACATTTCCGATCGGTGATATGAATCAAGGAGGTAGTTCAACCATGGTAATACCTGCTGAGGATGGAGGTAGCATCTCCACATTGGATTTCATACATAACAACGTCACGTTTGAAGATCCTGCGAATAAGGGCGACTACTATCTTGCCGGAAGTAATGACATTTGTAATCCAGACGGTACCTGTCCAAAAGCAGGCACGTCTACCCATTTCAATATTCTGTATTTCTCAGACTCTGGTTCTTTCGTCATAAGTCTTAATGAAGAACCACTTGGTCAGATTCGCAGAGAAGCAGAAGAGTATCTCATACAAACGCTTGGTATAACGCAAGAGCAAATGTGTAAACTAAACTACACCATCGGTACGACGTCATACATCAACGACACATTTGGAGGTGAGAATTTAGGATTCAGTTTCTGTCCCGGAGCAGTGAAGCTCCCTTAGACTATGTGTAGATTCCTCATCCCACTTCTCGTCACGGTCTTCCTCATAGGAATACCACTCATGGCACAGGCTGCCGATACCAGTTTCTTTGGCCCTATCGTTCCGACACAATGTAATTGTCCGGGTGAAGCCCCGGGTCTTGGCTGCATTCTTGAAAGCCTCCGGCTTTTGATGAACCTCATCATTTCCATCGCCTGTGTGTTCCTTACGCTCATCATTGCGTACGGTGGCCTCCTTTTCATGATGGGTGCGACGAACCCCTCGCAACGCGAGACCGGTAGGAACGTGCTCATCAACGGTTTCATCGGTATTGTCATCGTCTTGTCGGCCTGGCTCCTGGTTGATTTCATTATGAAGCGTCTGTATAACTCAAACTCTTTCGGACCGTGGAACTCTATTTTGCTCGGTCAAGGAGAGCTCTGTCTGCATAAACAACAAACCGGAGAAATATTTACTGGAAATATTGTAGTAACTCCAACCACAAACCCTGGTTCTGCGGGTGGGGCAGGTGGAAGTGGTGGGAGTGGTGCAAATTGTCCTGCCGCTGACCCTGGAAGCATGGTTAACTTTCCAGCTTCAGCAACCTCAGGTGCGGCCGAGAAGGCAACTCCTACAACCGTGCAGAATTTCCTTGCCATGCGAGCTGCTGCACTTAAAGAAGGTATTGATTTAAAAGTAACGGATGGATATCGATCTGAGTCCGAACAAATAGCTCTGTGGGATAGATATGGGCACGACACCAGCCAGGCAGCTCGACCTTGTACGCTCGGAGGTGGTGGGTCAAATCACAACTCTGGAACGGCGGTTGACCTGACCGTCGGTTGTGCCAAGACGGATAGTTCGTGCAACAGTCCACAGTACCGCTGGTTGAAGGCAAATGGTTCCAAGTGGAATTTTAGAAACGCACTTCCAACTGATACGGTGCACTGGTCGCCAAGTGGTACCTAAGTAAGATTTTCTAGAGAGAGTTTCCGAAGCCACGCTTTTTGGTGACGAGCATAGTGCCAGAGGCGTGATGAAAGAGTAGGTAAAAGGGAATCAAACGAGCGTTCACCACGGAGATACTCACCAATAATTTTATACTCAAGACCAAGTTCCTGTAGGCGCTCGTCTCCGACGTACGCGCGGACACGCTCCACCTCATCTATAAGGCCTTTCTCAAGAGATTCCATCAGACGCTTGCGCAAGCGTGCTCGTAGTTCGTCACGTTCAGGATTAAGTACCACCCACCCCACCTCATAGCGAGGTAGAAGGGTGTCTCGCTCAGGCACACTCCCGTTTTCAGCAATAATTTCAAGAGCACGGATAAGGCGTCTGCGGTTTTTTGGGTCAAGACGTACGGCTCGTCGTGGATCTGCATCACGCACCCGATTCATTAATTCTTCATCGCTCACGGTTTCAAGCTCTCTCCGCAAATCCTCATTCTTTGGAATCTCGGCTGGAAGTCCGTAGATAAGCGCATCAAAATAAAAGTGTGTTCCTCCAGCAAGTATCGGTAGCTTGCCACGAGCAGATAACTCAGTAATGAGTTTGTCAGCGTCTTGCACAAAATCTCCTGCACTGTAGGTTTCTCTCGGGTCACGAATGTTAATGAGGTGATGAGGTATTCCATCCATTTCCTCTTTGGTGATTTTTTCAGTGCCGATATCAAGCATCTGATATATCTGACGTGAATCAACCGATATAACTTCCCCGTCTAATTCCTTAGCAAGTGCAATAGCGCGTGCGGTTTTTCCTGAGGCAGTAGGGCCCACAACCGCAATAACCTTCAAAAGAGGATTTTTTTTGGTGGACCCTGGTTCCGGTGATATCATGGCCTAACTTCAGATAACGATACTTCCATATGAACAAAAACAGCCAGAAAAGCAATTATTGCGAAGCGTGCGGAGATTTCCATGATGCCGGACACGACGGAGCCTCCTTTGTACAGATCGGGGAAGTCATTCCAGACTACGAGTTTGAAATCTTCCATAAGGACGACCAAAAGACGGTAAAGTTTTCTGACTATCGCGGCAAATGGCTCGTGGTGATGTTTTATCCGGGCGACTTCACCTTTGTGTGTCCAACGGAGCTTGAGGATATGGCAAAGCTCTATCCGAAGTTTCAAGAAATGAATACGGAAGTACTCTCTTTTTCTACGGACACGGTCTACGTACACAAGGCGTGGCATGACACTTCTGCCGCTATCAAACAGGTGAACTATCCAATGGGTTCAGACCCGTCTGGTAAGATTTCCTTTGCCTTCGGTACGCTTATTGAAGGAGGAGATATGGCGCATACACCAGATGAAGGCCAGTCTCGACGCGGCACATTTGTTATTGACCCCTCGGGAGTGCTTCGTACGATAGAAATTCATGACAATAGCATTGGGCGGCGCGCAGGCGAAACACTTCGCAAGGTACAGGCAGCGCAGTACGTGGAGGCCCATCCAGGTAATGTCTGCCCGGCAAGTTGGGAGGAAGGCGACGACACACTGGAACCGGGCATGGATCTTGTAGGTAAGATTTAGTGGAAGTAGTCCAAAATATCCGCCACCGTTGTTACGGAGCCTCTACATCTCCTTCACCGTACCAGCACGGTACGGCTCAGTCGATGTTTTCCCCGTGCCTAGGTGGCAAACATTTATGGAGCTACTTCAGTTGGAATTATATTCAAGAAATCAAAGAAAAACGGCGGCCCATGGGGCCGCCGTTCGCGCATCGCATTATGCATATTCGCGCGTGAGTTGATGCCAGTTTGCTTTTCCTGCCGGCAGGGGTGGTACTAATTCATTCCCGTCTGGCGTGAAAGGGTTTTCACCCTCTTGCCATGAGTTTGCTTCAAGTGTTATTAGCGACAATATGGAAAAATCATCAAAAAATGTTTTTCCAGAACGATTGCAGATGGCTAGTACCTGAGGATACAAAATAGCTCCAGGTATTTCGCGTAGTATTACAGTTCTCAGCTCACGGAGAGTACCTGCAGTTGAAATCGTGTCTTCAACCATCATGATGCGTTCGTCATCACGAAAGTGTGATGAAAAACGTTTATCGAAAACAAACACCTCGTTTGGTTTCTCGGCATAGGCATAGGTGGTATCGAGCATACTACTTGCTAGGTTGTACGAAAGTACAATGCCACCTTTGGCTGCGCCAACAATACGATCGATAGCCCCGTGAGGCGGAGAAATCTTCCGAGCGAGTTCAGTACATGCTCGCCTGAAAAACCTGGGGTGTTCCGACACAATGAGACCACAATTGAAATACCCATCTGAAATCAATCCTGAAGTGAGTCGGACATAAGGGCGCTCGGGGTTGCCATCGTGTTTCCAAAAGGCACCAAAACCTTTGAATGATTCGGTCCAATCGTGCTCAGTTCGCATTTCATCAAACATATCTTATCTCCCATAGGACAAATACCTGTGCCACCCTATCAGAAGGGTCTCATGCTGGCCAGCTCTATTAGTTTGTGCCGGGGGAGTTGGTACTCCAACGAGCTCTTATATATGCCTCACGAAATTGTGCCGGGGGAGAGACTCGAACTCTCAAGCCTTGCGGCAGCGGGTTTTGAATCCACCGTGTATACCATTCCACCACCCCGGCAATTCCCTCATCCTACTCCACCAGGCACCACGGCGTAAAGCGAGTGAATGTTATACTGAAGGAAATGAGCGAGGGAAAATATACTGAACCAACGAAGTACGACTCCGTCTATTGGGTGGAGGTAAATCGTATTGTGCCCAATCCCTACCAGCCTCGTAAGGAATTTGATGAGACCGCACTTAAGTCCCTCGCCGAATCCATTCGTCAGTACGGTATTCTTCAGCCGCTTACGGTTACGAGAAAGGAAGTAGAGAAAGAAGACGGTGGTCTACAAAGTGCGTATGAGCTTATTGCAGGTGAGCGTCGTCTTCGCGCGTCTAAGTTGATTGGTCTTAAAGAAGTTCCGGTGGTTATCCGTGTGGGTGAACAAACCGACAAGATGAAACTTGAGCTCGCTATCATTGAGAACCTACAGCGTGAGGACTTGAATGCGATTGACCGCGCGGTTGCCTTTAATCAGCTCGCGCAAGATTTCGGACTGCAGCACAACGAGATTGGCGCGAAAATTGGCCGCTCTCGTGAATACGTTTCAAACTCCATTCGCCTGCTCGCACTTCCGGAAGCCATTCAGCAGAGTGTTATCAACAAAGAAATCTCAGAGGGGCACGCACGTGCACTCCTCATGTTGAACGACCGTCCAGACGAACGCGATACGTTGTTTAAGGAAATCGTCTTGAAGAAGAGTTCCGTACGTATGGTAGAACAGCTTGCGCGCCGTATCGCAACCGATAAAATCCGTAAGCATGACAAGACGCCGGAGATGATGGAGCTTGAGAAAAGTCTCACTGAGACACTTGGCACTCGAGTCCTCATTGAAAACAGACCGAACGGCGGAAGGGTATTGATTGAGTTCTTCTCACCTGAAGATTTGTCACACATCGCCGCTATTCTTGCAGAGCGTAAAGAAGCTGAAGCGGCGATGAGTCCTGAGGCAACTGCTTCCACGGGTGACATGCCAATACACCCGAACACCACACAGCTCGAGCATGAAACGCCAGCTGAAAAACAACAAGAAGAGGATCTGTACTCAGTCAGTAATTTCGCCGTCTAGGGTTACTTCACAGAACGTTTCTTTGATACACGCTTCTTCTTTTTCTTTCCTTCTGGCTCGGGTGTCTTAGAGACGATTGGTTCAAGAGCATTTCTAATGTGTCGCCTGGCAAGTGAGGTCTTTGCATATTCCAGCCATTTTGAAGTTGGCTTTGCAGACTCTCGCGTGAGAATCTCTACCACATCCCCATTTCGGAGTTTCGTATCAAAGGAGACCAATTTTCCGTTCACTTTTGCTCCGTTCATATGGGCACCGAGGTCGCTATGTATTGCGTAGGCAAAATCGGCAGGTGTTGACTCCACCGGAAGGTCAATAACGTCTCCGCGAGGCGTAAACACAAATACTCGATGCGAGAAGAAATCTGATTTCAAACCTTCTACAAAGTCGCCACTCGGCTCGCTGCTTGGATGCGCGTCAGCAAGCTCCGTGAGCCAGCGTGGAATATTTGTCTCCGCCTTTCCTTTTTTAGTTGTAGGTTCGGTCGTAGTGACAGCCCCCTTTCTAAAATTCAGAAGCGTCGGGAGAAGGTCGCGAATCCACGGAAAGGAAAGTCGCTGGAAAGCGCCCTTCGGAGCTTCTTTTCCCAGCAATTTGTAGGACATATGCGAGGCAATACCGAACTGAGCTCGTTGGTGCATTTCCTTCGTGCGAACCTGTACTTCTACGATGCCGGCTTCAGGAGTGAGTACGGTGGTGTGCAAGGACTGATACCCGTTTGGTTTTGGGAACGCTATGTAGTCCTTAAACTCACCCGGCAGTGGCTTCCAGAGCGAATGCACAAGACCAAGCACGCTGTAGCAGTCGTCAATTGTCGGTACGATAATCCGAAGTGCTGCGATGTCATGTATTTGGGTAATGTCGTCGTTCTTACGTTCAAGTTTCTTATGAAGACTCCACAAACCCTTCATGCGGATGCTACTGGTGAACTCTTTAATATCTTTTCGGACAAGCGCGTGACGGAGTTCTTTTTGCACCCGGGCAAGACCGGTCTCATTTTCCTTACTTTTTAGCTTCCGCACTTCAAGTGCGTGTTGGTAGGCGTCGGGGTCAACGACCGGGAACGAAAGGTCCTCCAGCTCCTTCTTCAAGCGTCCGATACCAAGGCGGTCGGCAATAGGTGCATAAATTTCAAGGGTCTCAAGCGCAATTCGTCTTCGTTTATGTTCCGGCACGTGCTCTATCGTGGTCATGTTGTGATAGCGGTCCACCAGCTTGATGATGAGTACGCGCACATCTGCTGATGTGGCAACGAGGAGACGTCGCAGACTTTCTGCATGGCGCTCACCTCCCTGATATTTGTGCTTACCGAGCTTCGTTACACCCTCAACCAAGAACAGAATTTCCTTTCCAAATTCTTTTTCAATCTCCTCGGCAGTCACTTTTACGTCCTCAATCGCGTCATGCAAAAGGGCAGCCGCGATGGTTTCGCTATCCATACCAAATTCCGCGAGGTACTGTGCGACCGCTGCTGGGTGAAGGAAGTAGGGCTCACCCGAGTACCGGGTATGGCCCTCGTGCGCCTTTAGACCAAATGCGTAGGCTTTTTCTATAAGGGCGTGGCCCTCGGGAGTGCGGTCTTCTGCGTGCGCAAGAATCTCCTTGACGGTGGTCATGTAGTACAAGATACTGCCAAAAGATTCGCTTGGGAAGAAAGGAATACGTAGCCATGCAAGTACAAATTCACGTGCATCAGTGCACGAGATGTGCAGGTGCACACAGTATCGTTGACTGCAAAGCGCCAGAGTCTCCCTATCCATGGTCAGTACTCGGTCACCCCGCTGTCGGTGTGTACATCGGTCCGGACGGAGTTCATGTTGGAACTCCACCTCTGAAAAAGTAAAAGGGACTGCGCTCATGCGCAGTCCCTACTACGTTAGCGCTTGAGCTCTACGCTAAATAGCTTGCGGCAATCTCTGGAGTCATCTCCTCTGCCTGTTCCGATTCAGGAAGATAAATGCGGCGAAGACCTTTCTTCAGGAAGAAACCTTGTTTTGATTTATACAACGTGAGCATCTTTCCCGTCTTTGGATGCTTACCAATATCTTTCACAAGGTCTACACCCTTTGGCGGGCGCTTTGGTTCAGCAATAAGGGCGAGTGCTTCTTCAAGCGTAATGGTGTACGGGTCACCTTTTTTAATGGAACGGAATTCTCCATTGTGAGCAACAAATGGTCCAAAGCGCCCGGTGGAAGCGGTAATCACCTCACCGGTTTCCGGGTGCTTTCCAAGCGCGCGAGGAAGTGAAAGATACTTCACTGCGTCACTAAGAGTCACCGTCGTTGGGTCCATGCCAGTCGGTACACTTGCGCGCTTCGCGTTTATTTTTGGTTTTATCACTTTTTTCTTTTTTGGCTTACCGGCTTTGGTGAGCTCCACCGGAGCTTCAACAACAGGCTCACTTGGAAGCACCATTTCTACATACGGACCAAAACGTCCAGTCTTCACATATATAGGAGCGCCGGTATCGGGGTGCATACCAATAGGCTCATCTGACTTAAGTTCACCACCATCCTCCTGTCGTGCACCAGTACACTCTGGGTAGCGTGTACAGCTCATGAAGATGCCACCACGTCCGAGCTTAAACTCCATCGCCGCGCCACAGATAGGACAGGGGAATTCTACTGGAACGGCACCGAGCGATGTTGCTTTCGGGAGTGATTCCTTGTCGGCAATGGCTTTTGCAAACGGCGTATAGAAATCTCGGAGCGTCGGCTCGTACTCGCGCTCGCCACGCGCAATTTCATCAAGCTCGTCTTCCATTTCAGCAGTAAAGGAATCACTAATGTACTCAGCAAAATGTTCCTCAAGGAAACCAGAAACCACCATACCGGTTGCCGTTGGTGTAAGCGTGCGACCGGTCTTCTCTACGTACCCGCGGTCTGCGATGGTTTTCATAATGGATGCGTAGGTGGACGGGCGACCAATACCGCGCTTCTCAAGTTCCTTCACGAGTCCTGCCTCCGTGTATCGATTTGGCGGTTCGGTCTGTTTTTCTGTACTCGTAAGGTCTTTCAAATTCGCACTCCGGCCAACCGTAAGCTTTGGCAGTTCAACGTCTTCACCACGAGCACGGGTATCAAGCGCAAGCCATCCCGGAAAGAGTACACGAGAACCATTTGCAGAAAAGAGGGGAATTGCTTCTGATGCTTGAAGCTTTACTCCGGTGCGCTGTACTTTCGCGGCTGCCATCTGGCTTGCGAGTGCGCGAATACGAATCAGCTCGTAGAGTTTACTTTCGTCACCGGTTGCGCCCGCATGTACTTTGCCTGGGTCAGTCGGACGCACTGCCTCATGTGCCTCCTGCGCGTTCTTGCTCTTCGTTTTGTACGTGCGAGCCTGCACGTACTCTGTACCAAACGAAGATTCCACGACACTTGCAAGGCGCGCTATCGCGTCCTTGGCAAGATTCACGGAATCAGTACGCATGTAGGTAATATGTCCTGCCTCATACAGTTTTTGTGCGGCGCGCATAGTGCGGCTCGGCGAGAATCCAAGACGCGTAGACGAAACTTGCTGGAGGGTAGACGTGGTAAATGGGGGACGCGGATTTCGCTCCTCAGAGCGTTCCTGTATGTCGGCAATACTCCACGAGGCCTTCTTGCCAAGGGTGAGAATACGCTGCGCCTCAGTCGCATTGTCAGGTTGCTCCACGCAACTTGCTGGGAAGGTGCCGCCGGAAGCTTCAAACAAGGCATCAAGGGTGTAGTAGGTAACGGGAATGAACGCCTGTATTTCACGCTCGCGTTCCGCAAGGATGCGGAGCGCGGGTGACTGTACACGCCCGGCTGAAAGTCCGTAACGGACCTTCTTCCAGATAAGCCCGGAAAGGTCATAGCCAACCAAGCGATCAAGCACACGACGAGCCTCTTGTGCCTCGCGCATCTTTTGGTCAATGGTGCGTGGATGCGTGAGGGCTTCCTCTACCGCCTGTTTCGTAATCTCATGGAACACCACGCGCTTTGGGTCCTTGAGACCAACGGCTTGCTGGATGTGCCACGAAATAGCCTCTCCTTCGCGGTCAGGGTCGGTTGCAAGAAAGACTTCACTTGCCTTTCCTGCCGCTTTTTTGATTTTCTCAATCACGTCTCGTTTGTCAGGAGAAACGACGTATTTCGGCTTGAAGCCGTGCTCAATATCAACCGCGTCCTTGTTGCTCTTGGGAAGGTCACGCACGTGACCAACCGACGCGAGCACTTCATACCCACTGCCAAGGTATTGACCAATAGTTCTCGCCTTTGCGGGAGATTCTACAATCAATAATTTCTTTCCGGTTGAAGCCATGTAAGGTATGCATAACGTGTATACCTATATATAGTCAAGTAAAGATTTCCGAAAAGCATATACAAAAGCCGCGGATTTCTGAAAAGAATCCGCGGCAAAAGTGTGTTTTGCATCATCCAGGAAAGTATCTTTTGCTCTCCCGGTAGCATGCTCGGCAAACCCACAGACCGATGATGAGGGTGTATATCACCACTGACCAAAAAATAGTCGGGTACTGGTGGTACGCGTCACCCAAGAGTGTGGTCACGACAATCAGTACCTGAAGTGGTGACAAAAACGTCAACACCATAGTCCGATGGTTACCATCTTCTGACGAAAGCCATTCCAGCTCTGGTACACGCTCGTCAAGCTTGCTGGTGTAGAAGTACACGAACCAAAGAAGTAGTGCTGAAAGACACGTCAGATGAGAACGAATATTACGACGGCGCATAGCCAGTCCTTTCCTGGTTGTTGCGACAAAAAACGTATCTAGTATTTGTTATACACCCCAAAGATGATTCTTCAACCACTAGAGTCTGCGCCAGGCGCCAAATTCTTCTTTTGCTATGCCTTTGAGTTCAAGGAGCACGAGTGCGGTAAGCGTGTCGCTCGCAGAGAGTCCTGAATCTCGAAGGAGCACGTCTTTGGCACAGGGCTCAGTGAGAAGGTTATAGAGAAGCAGTTCGTGTCCCTCAAGTGATGGAGTCTTAGTACGCGCCGTGTCCTCGCTCGGTGTGAGGTGGAGTGCTTCAAGAATATGGAAGGAATCAGAAACGTGGGTTGCGCCAATACGTAAGAAGAGGTGAGAACCAAAACTGTGCACATCCCCAATGCGGTGCGGAACACAGAGGAGTTCTTTGTTGTATTCAGTCGCAAGACGTGCGGTTATCAGCGTTCCTGATTTTTCTCCGGCTTCAATAACGAGGACGGCGTCAGCAAGACCGACCATAATGCGATTACGTGAAGGAAAGTCATATGCATGTGGTAGATAGTCCGGTTCGTGTTCCGAAAGAAGCGCGCCACCTGACGCGAGAATATCTTTCGCAAGGCCAAGGTTGGTGCGTGGGTAAAGCGCACGTTCGGCAAGTCCGGAACCAGGCACCGCAATCGTGTGGAGACCTGCAGAAAGTGCCGCGCGATGTGCCTCGCTATCCGCACCAAGCGCAAGGCCCGACACGATTGAAATCGGATAGCCGGAGAGGTCCGAAATAAGTTTATGGCAAGCTTCGCGTCCGTAGTTCGTCAGTGCACGACTTCCCACCACGGCGAGCAGTTTTGTACCGGCAGGTGGAAGCGTCCCGGAAAGCCAGAGGCTTTCCGGCGGGTCAGGAATCTGTGAGAGTCCTCCCGGGAGCGCTTCAAACGATACCTCGCGGATATCCATATGGTCAGTATAGTATAGTGAAGTACATGCTCGATATTCATTTTATTCGCGAGAATGCGGACCTGGTGAAGGCCGGCGCTGAAAAAAAGAGGATACCGGTTGATATTGACCGACTCCTTTCACTTGATGACTCCCGCAAGACGCTTCGCGGGGAGCTTGACGATAGACGTGCCGAACAAAACCGCGCAAGCGGAAACATTGCGAACGCCCACGGGGAAGAGAAAGAAAAGCTTCTTGAGGCCATGCGTCATGTGAAGCAAGGGATGGCCGACACGGAAGAGAAGTACAAAGAGGTCATGAAAGAGTGGCAGGAGCTCATGCTCACGGTGCCAAACATTCCGGATATGTCCGTGCCGGAAGGTGAAAGTGATGCGGATAACACCGAGGTAAAAGTCTGGGGTGAAAAACCGACCTTTGATTTCACCCCGATGAATCACGTGGACTTGATGACCAAACTCGGGATGGCTGATTTTGAGCGTGGTGCGAAAGTCGCTGGCTTCCGTGGCTACTTTCTGAAAGGAGACGGTGTTCTGCTTACCAACGCCGTCTGGCAACTCGCACTCAAACACTGGACTAATAAAGGTATGGTGCCACTCATGGCGCCCTCACTCGTGCGCCGTGAGACCTTTATGGGTACCGGGTATCTCCCGCAAGGAGAAGAAGATTTATATAAAACACAGGACGGTGAATATCTCGCAGGCACAGCTGAAGTTGCAGCCATGGGGTATCACATGGACGAAACCCTTGAGATGGGTGATCTCCCCGTGAAGTTCCTTGCCTTCTCACCGTGCTTCCGTCGTGAGGCAGGTGCTCATGGTAAAGATGTACGAGGCCTCATCCGCGTACATGAATTCTTTAAATGGGAGCAGGTAGTACTCTGTGAGGCTTCCCACACTACGTCTGTAGCGCTTCACGAAGAGCTTAATCGTAACACCGAAGAATTCATCGAGCTCCTCAACATTCCGTATCACACTGTCGTGAACTGCGGTGGGGACCTTGGTCTTGGTCAAGTGAAGAAATATGACATTGAGCTTTGGGTACCGGGAGAAAACACCTACCGAGAAATAAGCTCAGCCTCCTATTTCCATGATTTCCAAACACGCCGTTTGAACATTCGGTATCGTGACGCGGAAGGAAAGATGCAATTTGCGCATTCACTGAACTCAACAGCCATACCAACACCGCGCATTCTCGTGTCCATCATTGAAAATTATCAACAGCAGGATGGCACGATTCGTGTGCCAGCCGCACTCGTCCCGTATGTCGGAAAGGAGATCCTGGGACATTCAGTCTAGTCCGCGGGCGTCTGCGCCTGTACGAAAACCGACACCGGTACGTGTCCAGCGCGTGGTTGATGTGCGTCCCACACGTACCGTATCTCGTCCTCAGGCACCCGCGCGAAGAGTCATAGGCAAAGGACCGGTGGTACCTCTTCGCCTCCGTAGAAAGTCTGCGAAGCGGAAGCTGTTGATGCTCGGGGGTATCGGGATACTCATGCTTCTTATCTTGGGAGAAATCTTGCTTTGGCAATCATTCTTCCGAGTACAGACCATTCAGGCAGAAGGACCTGAGGCAGAAGAACTCAAAGCATATGTACTGTCGGAACTGTCCGGTACGCACTACGGCATTATTCCAAAAAGCTCCATTTTCTTTCTTCCCGAGAAAGAACTTCGCGCCAGCATCCTTGAGCATTTTCCGGAAGTACAGGCAGTGACAATAGCGCCCTCAGGACTAACCATACTGACCGTTACCACCACCCATCGCGCGACGGTATTTTGGTGGTGTGGTATTTCTTCGCTCACACCGGAAGCGAGTTGTTACCAAGCAGATACGGAAGGAACTATTTTTGCACCCATACCTCCCGAGGATACCGTTGCCTCAACAAGCATGCTCAAACTGTATGCACCACTTCAGTCTTCACCACTTGCCTCTTCGTCACCTATCGGCGCTCGTATGGAGGACGCGAAATATGTTCCGCATGTGCTTGAATTTGTGAAGGCAATGCGCGCCCTTGGGGCAGATATAACGCACGTAGATATCCGCCAAGATGAAGCAGATCTCTTCACGAAAGGCGGAACTCGCATTACGTATGTTATGGGTCGTGAACAACAGGCAGCAGCACTCGCAGTAACTGCCTTTCCTAGTTTCAATTTGAATAACGGCTCACTCCTGTATGTTGATTTGCGCTTTGATTCCAAAGTCTTTTTCAAGAAGAAGGATACTAAATAGACTTGGTTATCTGATAAAGCCAGGGTAGTGTGCATCACATGCAATCGTTTTGGAACAAACTAGAAAAACCATTCTTCGTCATGGCACCCATGGCGGACGTCACGGACCCTGCCTATCGCAAGCTCATAACGGAGTATGGAAAACCGGATATCACCTGGACCGAGTTTGTGTCTGCAGATGGTCTCTACGCTACACGTGAAAAGAAGGGGATGAAGGATGAGGAGAACCCCCTCATGCGTGATTTTCTGTTTACCAAAGGCGAACACCCCATCCTTGCACAGATTTTCGGTAGTAATCCGGACACGATTCGCTACGCATCACTTCTTGCTCGCGACCTAGGCTTTGACGGCGTGGATATCAATATGGGTTGCCCGGATCGTTCCATAGAGAAACAGGGAGCCGGTGCTGCCATGATGAAGCATCCAGAAAAGGCAGCGGCCATAATTGCTGCAGCAAAAGAAAGTAACCTCCCAGTTTCAGTGAAGACCCGTATCGGCTACAACGTACAGGAAATTGAAACTTGGATTCCAACGCTCCTCAAAGAAAATCTTTCGGCGCTCACGGTGCACCTGCGTACCCGTAAGGAAATGTCACTCGTGTCGGCACACTGGGATGTTGCGCAGCGTGTTACAGAGCTCCGTAACGTCCATGCTCCAGACACACTTTTGCTCGGGAACGGGGACGTGACCTCTCTCGTTGACGCACGCAAGAAAGTAGCCGAGTCGGGTTTTGATGGCATCATGCTTGGTCGTGCTATCTACGGAAATCCGTGGGTGTTTACGGGCAGGGTACCAAGTGACCTTTCGCCAAGAGAGCGGCTGGAAGCACTCCACAAACTTGCGACGTACTTTGATGAACTACGACCACAGAAGTCCTTTCATTTGCTGAAAAAACACTTCAAGGCCTTCGTGCAGGGATGGGAGGGTGCATCTGAGCTTCGGCGTGAGCTTATGGAAACGGAGACAATTGGCGACCTGCAAATAAAGCTTACCGACGCTATTCAAGAACAGGCTCCGTAAGCAGAGCGTGGTAAAATCGTCCTACCTAGACTATGGCTCATCAATCGCTGTATCGTGCGTATCGTCCAAAAACCTTTAAAGAGGTGGTAGGACAGAACCACGTTACCGAACCCCTTCAAGAGCAGATAGCAACAGGAAAGGTCGCTCACGCCTATCTCTTATCAGGCTCACGAGGACTCGGAAAAACCTCCATCGCGCGCATCTTTGCGCGCGAGCTCGGCACGAGCGATAAAGATCTCTATGAAATAGACGCAGCGTCTGCAAACAGTGTGGACGATATTCGTCAGCTCACGGAAAACGTCTATACTCTTCCGTTTGAGTCAAAATATAAGTTCTATCTTTTGGACGAGGCACACATGCTTTCCAAAGCCGCGTGGAATGCTTTTTTGAAGACGCTGGAGGAACCACCAGCCTACGTAATTTTTGTACTCGCCACGACCGAGCTTGAAAAAATACCTGACACGGTGCGCTCGCGCACCCAAGTGTTTGAACTGAAGAAACCTACACGTGTCGGCCTGAGCAAGCTTATTAGTGAGGTCGCAAAGAAAGAAAAATACACGATTGAACCAGGTGCTTCAGAGCTCATCTCACTTCTTGCCGAAGGTTCCTATCGTGATGCACTCTCTATTCTTGAGAAAGTCTTTTCCGTTTCAAAAGATAACAACATTAGCCTTACTGAAGCGGAATCTGCGACAGGTGCGCCCAAGCGCGCACTCGTTCTCGCGTTGGTGAACGCCCTTAGTGAGGGTTCAGCTGAAAGGGCACTAACCGCAATCCGGAAGGCAAGTGAAGGTGGCGTAGATATGCAGTTGTACCTCACGCTTCTACTTGAAGCACTGCGTACCGTGCTCCTGTTTCGTCACGCTCCGGAGCTTCGTGCAGAGCTTAAGACTGAGCTCGGGACAGATGAATACACCGAGCTTGAAGCACTCGCAAACGAAAAAGAGTCAAAGATTACTCACACGACCCTGCTCGCATTTCTAAACGCCGCAAGCACGATGCGCTACTCACCCATCCCAGCGCTCTCGCTTGAACTTGCGGTGTACGACGTCACATCATGACCAAGCTATCAGCCGGACTCGCAATCCTTCTGACACTCGTGGCGTGCGCCACGCTCGGCACCACCATCTATGTATATGGAGTTCCCCAGATATCTCGTTCATTGTTTGAAAAACCGTGCCGTGATCCGATAGCCATACGCATAGAAAGTATTGACCCCAAGTTTAATCTCACAAAAGGTGAGTTAGTCACGGCGCTGACTGCTTCTATGAAGCTGTGGAATGAAGTAGCGGGTAAAGCGGTGTTTACCTACGAACCTGATAATGTGCACGCATTACCGATTCGCCTCGTGTACGACGCTCGCCAGCAGACGGTAGCGCTTGGGCAAGCAATAGATTCAACAGAGGCACGACAAATGGAATCACGTGCACATATTGAGTCACTCCAGTCAGCGTATGAAAAAGCGACCGCTGAGTATAACCAGCAACTCCAAGCATTTAATGAGGAAGCAAATGCGTACGAGAATGAAGTGAAGACCGTGAATGCACAGGGTGGAGGGAATGCTGAGACTGTAAAAAGATTAAATGCAGAACAAGTACGACTTCAACAAGAGCAAAAAGAATTGAATAAGCAAAGTGCGGCATTGAAGGCACAGGGCGATGCGCTCAAAAAAGAAATTGCCGCATTCAATGCGTCGGTAAAAGATGTGAACTCAGTGGTGCAAGCCTTTAATTCGCAAGCAGGAGGAGATTTTGAAGAAGGGCAGTACACCAAGGACGCGTCTGGAGCGCGCATCGCCATCTATGCGTACAAAACAAAAGATGAACTACTGCACTCACTCGCGCATGAACTGGGCCATGCACTTGGTCTTGAGCACAACAATAATCCGGCATCCATCATGTATCCCTACAACAAGAGTGGGACGAAGGTGAGTAGTGACGATATTGCGGCACTCAAGAAAGTCTGCGGTAGCTAGTTGCTCAACAAGCGTCTATCAGGCAAAGTAGGAAGGTGCTATTGGGAGATCGTCTAATGGTAGGACAGCGGCCTTTGAAGCCGTGAATCTAGGTTCGATCCCTAGTCTCCCAGCCAGAAATTTATAAAAAAGCCGCCCGGAGCGCGGCGAAGATACTCCGGGCGCTTCAGGCGGTTAAGCAGCAACGATTCTAGAACCGACGCTTTTGAGATGTGCACGAGTGGCATCGGAAATAGTTCCGACAGTCCCGCCCTCGATTGCAAGTGGGAACTGCTTGATGAGTTCGACGAGTCGAGTCGGGTCAGTACACCGATTGATTTTGTGCCAGCCTTTCTTTTTCGGGACGGATGCACCACCAGTGATATGCGGACCCTTGTAGCCGATAGAGACATGGGTCCCACGGTCAGAAACAGATGTCAGCTCCGCGCGGTCATAGCCGTAGACCTTTCCGTTTGGATGCTCAGAGTCGACCCAGATGGTTGCGCCTGGCTCAAACTTTGCGAGTTCTTCTGCAGGAATGCATTCAAAGAGAGCCCCGATATCCTTGTTCCTGAAATCCGTCCAGTGGTTGCTGTATATGACTTCGCTCGGAAGTTCTAGGTGAGGTGTTTGGTCTGTCATCGCTACACTCCATGTTTGAGATTTCAATTCCTGTTGCGGGTGCTACAGGGCGTCTGCGTTGTCTATAACACAGTTATTTGAGTAAGTAAAAAGGTTCCAATATAGCCCCAGACTGTCAGCTAACTTTAGTATGCAAAATAAAAAACCTGTCCGTAAAGACAGGTATTTTTGGCCAATGCCCGATAAGAACTTCCTTGTACAAACTACTTACAATTTACTTGTGAACTTAATCTCTATCATTTAGCCAAAGTTTAAAGGCTTTCATGCGAGATGTCAGATTCTTCATTTCCCACCGAAAATAATCATTGGAGCCGGTTTCAAAGGGATTCTTCCACTCAGGATGGTCAAATTCAAAAATACCTCTTAAAGAACGCTCCGTGTCCGTTTTCTTACCAGCCTCCTCAAAGTCTTTGTGGAGGGTATTCTTCCAGCCGGAAGACGGTCTTCCCGCGCGTATTTCACGAAGCATCATTCTAGCTGCAAGCTTGGCGTTTTGCCTAGCTACTTGATTCTTAAATGCGGCGGTTTCTGTGAAATCAGGGTTCGACTCCGGAAGATTAGGATCTTTGGACTCTTCATCGCTCATATCGGACCTCCTTATTTGTCCAAGATATTTATATCACAAAAACTTGGTTTGTCTATGTTACTGAGAATAAATACGTTCCAACATCGTCCCAGACTGCCAGCAATGATGCTATTGTTTTTTAATGCTCAAACACAACCTCTACGCCACACCCTTTGCAAAGGTCTATCCGTACTACGTTGCTAAGGCGGAGAGAAAAGGACGCATAAAAGCGGAAGTTGATGAACTCATTCGTTGGTTAACGGGATACACCGAGAAAGGATTTGAGACACAACTGAAGAAGCAAACAAGCTTTGAAGACTTCTATACCAAGGCTCCAAAGATGAACCCTTCACGCAAACTCATCACCGGTGTGGTGTGCGGTATACGGGTGGAAGAAATTGACGACCCGCTCATGAAGGAGATTCGATATTTGGATAAATTGATTGATGAGCTCGCAAAAGGAAGGGCGATGGAGAAAATCAAACGGGAAGCAACGTAAATCGGTGAACGTAGTGACAATAAAAAAGGTTCCAACATTGACCCGGACTCTAATAAAAAGGGACGAGCACTAGGCTCGTCCCCTTCAAAAAATCCAGTAACTCTAGCCGGCGTTTGAGAACTCCATCATTCCTGTTCTTTTCTCAGCATTGTATTCAACGAAGATGAAATTGAAGGGAGGAAGTCTGGGTTCTCTCCAGGCCGACGATGACAAAATTCCACCAAGCTTATAATTTGGACCTTGGCAAGTGACGAATGCAAAGTTCAAAATCTGCAAACGAAACAGAATCGGGCCACATTCTGGAAGAAAGATGGTGAAAGTAGCAGTAGCACCAAGATTGCGAGCTGTAAAGGCGTGCTCTAAATCTCGCACGCCAGGACCATTCGTGATATGTAGCTTGGGATAAGTCATAAAGACTTCCTATACGTAAAGAGCATTACGTTAAACATAAAGAGTAACGCAAGCTATCAGACCACCTGACAGCTAAGACACACTACGTTATAGCTTTAGTAAGTCAAACAGTACGTTCGTCTCCGGTTTGGTACACTGTTCGTATGGAAAAAGTGCCAGCAGATTTAAAAAAAGCACTTAGTGCTAAACCCTCAGTAGAAGCAAAATGGAAGGACCTCACACCAATTGGGCGGAGGGACTTCATCACCTGGATAGAAGGAGCTAAGCAACCGAAAACACGCAAGCGCCGTATAGAAGTAACCCGTAGCAAACTTCTGAGCGGACAGAGGCGTCCGTGCTGTTACGCTGTCGTACCAATGAATCTCTACAAAGCACTCGGCACTTCACCCAAGGCAAAAGCGACGTGGAAGACGCTTACCCCGGACGCACGTCGCGACTTTGTGGCTTGGATAGACGAAGCGAAAGACTCAGATACGAAGGGACTTCGGATAGATAAAACGTGCGTACTCTTGGCTGCGGGGAAACGCCGTCCTTAAGAACCTTTCGTGCGGTAGTGCTTCAGATAGGCAACGATGATGAAGCTGATGATAACGAGCAGTGACCAGGACGTTATCTTTCCAAAACCCACAAGCGTCCACACGTGAAACTGGTCAGGATATTTCCATGCGCCGAAATAGGTGGAGATATTCTCCGCAATCCATATAAAAAGAGCAATGAGAACAAACGCAAGATTCATAGGCAGCCATCTTCGCTCCCGAACGACGGTGAAGTAGACGCGTGCTCTGAAAAATACAACAAAGACCAAGAACATAAGCACATAGCGGAAGTCGTACAGAAAGTGATGCGTGAAGAAATTTATATAAATGAGCACAGAGAGCACGAGGAGTAGGAAATAGTTGGGAGCATGCGCAAGCGAGAGCTCCATATACTTCCACGACAGGCTGATATAGCTCCCGACTGCCGCATACATGAAGCCGCTGAAGAGTGGCACGGTCGCTATTTTGAAAAAGCCTTCCTCTGGGTAACTCCACGAACCAATAGCCGGATTCGTTTTATACAGCTCAAGCATGAAGCCAATGATATGAAAAAGGAATATAACCTTAATCTCGTGGAAGGTTTCAAGTTTGAATACATACAGCACGACTTGAATAAGAATCGCTGAAAGGAAGAGAAAATCGTAGCGGGGAAGTCCAAATAAGGGGAGGTAGTTGGATAGAAATAAAACTACGAAAAAAGAGCCTGCGAATATGCAGGCTCTTGCCTGCTTCATTCCAAATGTCCAGAATTCATGGCCTACATTCCTGAGAGCGCGGAGCATAGCTATTAAAACAGTATAAAGCTGAATGTGGTTCCACATATATTCAACCACAAAAAGAAAACCGCCCTCTCGTTGAAGCGAAAGTTTGGTTTTCGTTTCGCCGAGTGGGCGGTTATAGATTCAGTGTCGCGTGGATTTCATCGAAATGAGCCAGCAATTTTTCAGCTTCCTCAAATGAGGCTTGCTTACACAAGACAGCTTGTTTCAAGCGAACTCTTTGCGGAATCAGATACTCAGTGACAAGCTCTGGGGACGTCAGTCTCATCATTTGGCGCGACGTGCACGAGTGTTCGTTGATATCAAACTCGTACCATTGCTCCTGTTCCCTCATGTCGTCAAGTGAACGGATACGGAACTTTTGATTTTCCGTATCAACTTCAGTGATGATGGCAGGGCAATCCCATCCAGACATGCTGGTGATACCGCTGTACCACAGAAGTCGCCCAACCTGCACATGTTTCCCAAGGAGAGGTTCTTCAATCAAAATTGCTGAACCGTCAACCGGATTTCTAACGGTGAGTGTCATGTGTGTTCCTTTCCGTATCGCACATCTGAACGCACTGTTATATAGAAAATGTCGATTGTCAAATAAATACAGCGTATTGGTGTCCGCTGTAACAAATAAGGTCGCTCACGACGGAGCGACCTCAAGGTAAAACGGCAGTATTGGCTTACAAAGTTGTTCAAAAGCACGAAAGGGTTTGACAAGCTCGCCTCGAACGACGCGGCATCCTTCGTACCGACCACCGCCAGCACTGTAGGCGATGGCCTGCCTACCATTCCATTCGATACTCTTGAAATCATATTTCGATAGAAACGCACGGGTAGCTTCAAGAATATTGTCCGGCACGATTCGTACATCTTCAGCCATTTCCGCAACCTGTTCAAGGAACGTAGTGCGGACACGTCGAGCATCCCGGGAGGCACGAGTCGTGAAAAGATTAAAATTCTTGCCATAGATGAAGAGTACGTCTCTGTCAACAAAACGTTCACAGGTATGGAATCGCATGCTCGGAATCGTTTCCAATAAGGTCTTCAAAGATTCGTCACTTGGCAGAAGTGGTGTTGCCCGGGGCGGATAGATGGCATACAGATACAAGAATCGCTTCCGTATCTTTCCCCAAGCTTTTTTCACATACCGGTACTCTGCACGCTCGGGACGTGCCGCTATTCGCGCAATTTTCTCGTGTCGCATGGCACATCTCCTATGTTGTAAAAGGTCAGGTTCGTGGCAAGCATACTCCTCGGTTTTCTAATGGCAAGAAAGAACCGCCGAGCGAAAGCTCGGCGGTCTTGATTTTGCGGCGCGCGTCACAGGAAACGAAGCTCGCCAGGATAACTTTGACCAACACTGAGTTGAATAATCCAACCTTGTTCAGTATGTTGAAAGCCGGTTATCGGGATTCCTGAGAAGAATTTTTCTGCGACAGACAATTTGAGAAACCCATCATCAGAAAGACTTACCTCGCTGATTGTTCCAGTCCACTTATTTTCTCTCTCGCTGAGTATTCGGATGAATTCGTACCTTCTTCCCTTCAGTTGCTCGTACCCACCTGACACCCCGGCTTTTTGAAGTGCGCAGATCATACGTTCGGCTGCTTGCCGAATGCTTTCAATGTCACTTGGCGATTTCGAAACCCCGCCTATCGGGGTACGTATACCGGTATCCATTTCTTCCTCCTTAAAGTTTCCTTTGGCAAGCTACCACAATTTAAAAAAGGTCGCGATATGTGGAAAGCGCCTGCTATGATATCTGCATGACAACTAAGATGCCGGTACCCATCGTTGAGAGCGCAGAAAAAAGGAGAAATACGATACGTAGCTTTAAGGCCAAGGCGAATGATAAACGCACTACCTCTGACAAGATTGCGGACCTCCTTACCGAATCATTCGGTACGGTTGCGTTCCTCGTCATTAACGCATTCTTCTTCGGAGGATGGATTTTATGGAATACCGGGAATATTCCAGGACTCACTCCTATAGATCCCTTCCCGTTTGGACTCCTCACCATGGTCGTCTCACTTGAGGCCATTTTTCTCGCCATCATCGTCCTTATTTCACAAAACAGGGAAGCAAGAATTGCGGAGCTTCGTGAAGAAGTAGAACTCTACATCAACACCTATGCTGAGAATGAAATTACGAAAGCCATCTACCTCATGACCCTCATCCTTAAAAAAGACGGCATAGATATTTCCAAGGACGAAGACCTGAAGGAAATGCTTGAAAACATTGATAGCGAAGTGATTGAACAGGAACTAGAGAAGCAGCTAGCACAATTCTAGTTACGGGAACGTACTGCTTGACATAGTCAGCATTTCATAATCTAATCTACATTAGACCACATCGCGTGGCAGATTTATTTGGAGAGCAGAAATGTCTCAGGGTTCACATTCCACCTTCTCGTGGCGCATGTTTTTTGGCGTTGCCCTTGTCGGATTGTTGTTGGTCGGGCTGTACAACCAGATCGCCATCAACCTGGAAAATATGAAAACTAATGCTGCGGAAGCAGCTGAACAATAAGCCAAAACAACGTAAGATATGAGTTGTGGCTCCCAAGGCCAAAAAACCTGTCCCCACCCAAGCGGTGGGGACTTTTGTATACAAAAAGGCCCCGCGGATGCGGGGCCTGATAGGCGAAAGTTATGCTGCCACTTGCGCGAGATGGATTGGATACGCTTTTCCGACAAGCTCAAGTGCCTGCTCTTCAGTAAACCCTGCGCCCACATGAGCAAGAAAGAGTTTCCTTTGTCGGCATGCGTATTCCTTCAAGAATCGCTGGTGGCGGGTCTCAGGTGTTACAAGCGCTTCAAGAAGCGCTGCCTCTACCCAGGCAACCTGGCTCACACCACGATTCTTTGCGGCTTCGCGCGTTTGTGTCACCACATCACTTGAAATACCGCGCATCGTCCATTGGCACGTTCCGTCAGATTCCGTTTTCATGTTCAGCTCCTCTCGGGTCTAAGCGGAACCATAGCACGGCACATGAGTCACTCCAATTGAGCCGTGCTTCCCACTTTTGGCCGGATACGGTAGGGTGTCTCCAGATTTACTGTACAAATTACACTCAAGCAAAGAAGGGAATCGAAGATGAACGTTGACGCAGCGACTGCCGATCGGCAGACAGCAAAGTACCGTCTCGGCCGGATGTTGACGGAAGGAAAGACAAAGAAGCTTCATGAAGCGAAGGACAAGCCCGGGATTGTTATTGTAATTTCCAAAGACGACATTACTGCCGGCGACGGCAAGAAGCACGATATTATTGTAGGCAAAGCTAACCTTGCGACCGAAACGACCTGCAACGTTTTTGAATTGCTCAAGGCGTGCGATATTCCAATCGCTTACATTGAGCGCGATAACGTAAACTCGTTTATTGCCTATCACACTGACATGCTTCCGTACGAAGTCGTCGTCAGGCGTGAGGCGCAC
Organism: Patescibacteria group bacterium; assembly: GCA_038064495.1. Lineage (GTDB taxonomy): Bacteria > Patescibacteriota > Minisyncoccia > Phycocordibacterales > Phycocordibacteraceae > C7867-001. The sequence continues at coordinate 277,425 of JBBTSZ010000002.1, forward strand.
GGCTCATACCTGAAAAGCTATCCGCATTTGCAGAAGGGACATCTTTTCCAAAAGCTCGTCGTGCAGTTCTTCCTGAAAACGAAGGACCGTCGCTGGAAAGAACACACGCTTGTCTGCGACGACCCCCTGATGCTGCATCGGGAGGGTGCGGGCAAGATTGAGCTCTATAATCCTGCGGAGTCACTCCGAGGCCAGAAACCCTTCCTCATCCTCGACGAGATGGAAGTGTTCGGGTATGCCGAGGAATGGCATTGCTTCAAGGAAATGCAATCAATTGCTACCAAGACGTTCCTCGTGCTCGAGCGAGCCTGGGAGCTCGAAGGCGGCAAGCTGGTCGACTTCAAGGTTGAATTTGGTTTTGACCCGACGGGAAACCTGGTTCTCTCAGATGTTATCGACAATGACTCGTGGCGCGTGGTTGAAGACGGCGCGTATCTCGACAAGCAAGTCTATCGAGATGGTGGAGACATCAAGGAGGTGGCAAACAAGTACGAGCGCGTCGCCAACATCACCAGTCGTTTTCGCCTCCCGAGTCAGCGCATCATCCTATGGTGCGGCTCTGAATCAGATGTCACCAAGCCATTTCATGATGCGCTTGGGGGCTTCCGAGATTTACTGACCGAGGTGGTGTGCTCAGCACATAAGGAGCCGCAAGCTGCAGTCTCTATTATTCAGAGCACGGTGCATGCGTATCCAAACTCGGTTGTGATTGCCTACATCGGCAGAAGCAACGGGGCTGGCCCCATCCTGTCAGCGCAATCAACGGTACCGGTCATTACGGTGCCTGCGAGTGTGAAGGACTTTCCGGATGATGTGTGGTCTTCACTTCGTGCACCAAGTAAGGTGCCGGTGATGACCGTGCTTGAGCCGACGAATGCCGTGCTTGCTACACTGCAAATTCTTTCGGCTCGAAATCCTCGCATCTATGCGCATTTGCGCCAAGAAGTGGAAACTCGTTTGATTAACACTATCCCACTGTAGTGTTTGAAGACCTTGCCCGCCGCGTTATGCGGCGGGTTTCTTTTTACCAATGAAAAAGCCCTGACAGAGAGCCGAGGCTTTCTCATCAGAGCTGTGCGAATTACGCGAGGAGCGGACACTCCAAGTAGCATTTTCCGCCAATGCGAGAGGTGAACAGAATGTCATGATCGCGAAAAACACGAACGTGCGCTTTTCCTCTTGCGGCATTCCATTGCTGGAAATCAATGAGCACCATGTCTCCAACTCGGAAATTGCGTGTCTCAGGGAATTCATCAACTCGAAATCCGATTCTGGTATGGTCATCAAGCGTGATAAAACGGTCACCTTCCCGAACTTCAATCTCTTGTATCGGTTCGTACACGTGAACTATCGACATGTGAGCCTCCCTTGTTCTCTAACCGAAACGTACCACGTATCGCACCATAGCAAAAACGCGCGCAGTGTATACTGCGCGCGTCTGTCTCTGTTCCGAGAGCTATCGGTGAAGAGGTCGACCGCCATGTTTCGGACAAAGTGCAGAATTCACATGAGTTTCGTTTCCACACCGTGTTCCTGACTTCGGATCGATCTCTCGACATCCAACAACGAACCTTGGCGCGCCTGTGTTCTTGCTCCGTTTTTCACGAAATCCATTACTGATTGATTGTCCGTGCTTTAATCTGTCGTGCTGGGCGTCTGAAACCTTCGGCATGGCTGCCTCCTTTCTTTGTTCCAGAAATAGCATACTACAGCTAAAAAGAAGCCGCCTCCAGGCGGCTTCAGGGGCGTCATCACTGTACTCGTTGTAGATCGTCTATTTCCTTTTGGAGAAGTGCAAGCGTGCCTTCCAAACGAGTCTTTTCGTCAAGGAGTGGTTTCAGGTACTCCTTCACAACACCGTGTTCCTTAATAATCTTGAGCCGCTCTGCCATAAATCGCTCATGCTTTCGTCTGTTTTCCTCAATCATTTCCTCTGGGGTTGGGCCACCGATTATAAAATCCGAGCAGAATTCGCGCCTCTGTCTCAGATACTGTATGGCGAATTCCGCTTTTTCCATTGCAGTCAATTTCGGCAGAGTGAACGCAACAGTTGTTACTTTCCCTGACATATCTCCGTCCTTTCCTCGTTACATCTAGCCAAGACCATATCAGGCAAGGGAGAGGGTGTAAAACAAGAAGCCGCCCGACGTAGTCGGGCGGCTGCGCGTGTTACACGCGGTGGATTCGGTATTCAACACCGATTCCCATATATCCGTTCAAGCGCGGAATGATGTTTTGAGTGTGGAAGTAGGTCATTTCCGCGACATCCTGCAAGCGCTTCATTTCACACAGACGAGCGGGAAAATAGACATCCACACCACCAACGAAATCCGAGCGGTCAGCACGAAAGATGGTTCCGTTGTGGCAACGATGTTCAAACGGTTTGTCATTGAGAAACCGTTCAGCGATAGCCGTTACACTCATGGTGTCCTCCTTGCATCCATATAACCAAAAGAAAACCCGGCTCTCGCCGAGAACGAATGTATCTGAGCCTCCTACTGTTCAAAGTCCTTTGAGGTTATACCGTAATAACATGCGTGAGTCAATATATACGTTTTCCACAGTTATAAGGTGTGTTGTGCTTTTTATCTCGAAAGCATATATTCGCAGAGGAGTGAGTAGGAAGAGACCAAAAAGCATTGCAAGCGCGGCGATGTATGGCAATTCCCGAACGGGTAGGTCGCAGCGTAGCGGCTGCCTATAAGGATCCAGTCCAGTGCTTTCCTGATAAACCAGTGTCCAGATGGAACTGCAGTATTAGGCTGGTGACAGACAAAAAGACTTGAGTAGGACGCTTTTGGAACCGTCCGAACATGGGAGGGCAACCTTCTAAGGCTAAACCTGCTCACTCCACTAACTGCCCCCTTGGGGCGGTTTTCTTTTTTGTCCTGATATACTCCAGACATGAAAATCGGCGTAGGTTCCAAGAATCAAACAAAAGTAAATGCTGTGCGTACCGTCCTTGCGGGCTACCCTTTGTTTGCAGACGCGGAAGTTTTTCCGGTAGCTGTTCAAGTGGAGGAATTCGGTCATCCAAAAAGTATTCTTGAAACAGTTGAAGGAGCTATTGATAGAGCCAAACAAGCCTACGAAGGAAATGATTACGGTTTTGGTATTGAGGGTGGCCTCATAGAGATTCCAAAAACTAAAACAGGTTACATGGAAATCGGCGTGTGCTGTATCTATGACGGAGCACAAACGCATATCGGACTGTCGCCTGCGTTTGAGTGGCCTTCGAAGGTTCTCGATGGGATTTTGAACAAAGGACTTGATGGTAGTCAGGCTGTTAAGGCAGCTGGGCTCACTGTGGAAGATAAACTTGGCGAAGGTCAGGGGATTATTGGGGTACTCACGAAAGGACGAACATCCAGAACAGAACAAAATGCTATTGCCATACGAATGGCATTGATACACCTAGAGAACCCTGAACACTATTAGTTGAGTTTCTGGTGCTACTATTTATGTATGAAACTAGCGCTTGCAGTTCTCGTGGTCATACTCCTTCTTGGCGGGGGTTGGTACTTTGTCGCTAAAAATACCCCGATCCCTCCTCCGATAGAAAAAACACCCATTACCGCTACTACCCTCCAGAAGTCACTTTTCGTACAGAAAGCAGGAGCAGGAGCAGAGACGGAAGTTGAGACTTCAGCTACGGTGTATGCGGGCGATACGCTTCATACGCTTCACACCGGACGCGGATTACTCGCCTCAATAAACGGGACGCAAACCCTTCTTGACTACGACACCGAGCTTACGATTCAAGAGCAGGACGCAACGGGTAGCAAGCAAAGTTATGAACTAACGTTTGGCAGTGTGTGGGCACGAGTACAAAAAGTCCTCGGACAAGGCGAGTATTATGAAATTCAAACCCAGAATGTTGTTGCTGCAGTGCGCGGTACCTCTTTCTCGGTTACCTATCGAGATCACGTAACGACGGTCGTGGTAGTTGAAGGTATGGTGAGCCTCACTCCACTTGACCCACTAACGCACAAGCGACTTACTGAGAAAGAAGTCGTGGTACCAGCGGGTAGCAAAGCAACCATTACAGACGAAGGAGTAATTACGGTGACGTCGCTCACACAAACAGATAAGAAATCAGAGTGGTATCGCTTCAATATGGGTATACGGCAGACACCCCTTTCTACCACAAGCGTAACTGCCCCTACCACAAGCGCGCCTTCCTTACCTACACCAATACCCGTTGAGCCGCAGGTTCCCGTAGTAAAACCGCTTTCTCTGACATCAGTTTCTCCAACCACGGTTGTTTCGCCAAAGCGAGTTACGCTTCGCGGAAGTGGTTTTAGTAAATTGTCTGAACTTGTTGTGGGAGGCTACAACATACCGAACCGGGATATCACTGTTGAAAGCGATGTGGGTCTCACCTTTAGTACGGAGTCAGTTCCAGCGGGTGTCTACAGTGTGACGGTGATTGATACTGACCAGGGAACAAAAACGCTTGCGCGTGCTCTTACGGTTGAAGCTCCCCCTCAACAACAAACTCCCTACAACCAAAAACCCTAACTCATGAAAAAGCGTCGAGTACTTTTCCTTCTCGTCTGCATCGCCGCTCTCGTCTCTGGCCTACTACACTACTCAGGCTCGCTAGAAAGCACCCAGGAGAAAATTTACGATCGGTTTTTTGTGCGTGCCACACCACCAGCTGACGTTGTTATCTTTGCGATTGATGACGAAAGCCTGAAGGAACTCGGTGGCTGGCCACTTCCACGCTCCGTGCTTGCACAGGCACTTGGAAATTTACAAGGTACACGCGCGGTTGCTTTTGACCTCATTCTTGCTGACCCCTCCTCTCGTGGAGTAGCGGATGATGCAATACTCGCACAGGCACTGCGTGACTCATCGGTCCCGGTTATTATCCCATTTCAATTTGATGAACGTGGTTTAAAAACCACTGAGCCACTGCCTGCTTTTTCTAGTCACAGCACGCGTGCGTATGTGAATTTGTCACTAGATAGTGATGGCGCTATCCGCTCGTATCAGCCAAAGCGCGAAGGAGAAATGAGTATGTCGGCTTCGCTTCTTCCTGACGTTAATTCTATTCCTTCCGCCGTTCGTATCCGCTACTACGGTCCAGCAAGCACTGTCCTTACTATTCCATTTATTGATCTGTACAGAGGCGCAGTGCCCGAATCGGTACTGAACGGTAAAACCGTATTCGTAGGAGTAACCGCGCCTGACCTACACGACATTGTGCAGACACCGTTTGGTGCAATGCCGGGTGTAGAAGTACAGGCAAGTGCATACGCAACCCTTGCGCAAGGGACGTATTTTAAAGAGACGTCTCCGGTTGTCTTGGTTCTCCTCCTCCTTGCCGTAGCTCTCCTTGCCGCTTGGTTTATTACGAGCATTTCTCGTCTGTGGCTTCTGGCAGTTCTCCTTACCAGTAGCTTCGTTCTCATCACACTTGCATCTGCAATACTGTTTGGCTCTCATATCCTGTTCCCAAATCTCACCGTTACTCTTTCATTCGTACTTTCCACTGCGCTCGTGCTTACGTACCAATACCTTACCGAGTCTAAGGAACGAAAATTCATTCATGATACATTCCAGCACTACCTCATGCCGGAAGTTATTGCTCAGCTGATGGAGCATCCTGAAAAATTGGCACTTGGGGGTGAACGACGAAAGCTCACGATTCTGTTTTCTGATATTCGTGGATTCACCACAATATCTGAGGGCATGACACCTGAGGTACTCATGGAATTCATGAACGAGTATTTGTCAGCAATGACTGATGTCGTTATGGAGTCACGCGGTCTCGTAGATAAATACATTGGCGACGCCGTAATGGCTTTCTGGGGAGCTCCCATTGAGAACGCACACCAAGCAACAGATGCCTGTCGAAGTGTGCTGGGTATGGCTCGCGAGCTCGAGAAGTTGAATCGCTCATGGGAAGCACGGGACCTTCCTCGGATACAGATTGGAGTGGGTATTACTACCGGAGACGTAACGGTGGGTAATATGGGTTCCCGCAAACGTTTCAACTACACCGTGATGGGTGACGAAGTAAACTTCGCGTCACGTCTCGAGGGCCTCACTAAAGTGTACGGCGTAGTGTGTCTTATCAGTGAAGCGGTTGCGCAAGAAATTGTAGACAGCACTGAGTTCCGTACCCGTGAACTTGACCTGGTGATTGTAAAAGGAAAGAAGGAGCCGAAAGTCATATACGAGCTCATCACGAAACCTGTGGATGAGCAGCTTGAAAAAACACTTGTAAGTTTCAAGGAAGGTAGGCAAGCATATATGAAAGGTGATTGGCAGGCTGCGCTCACTCATTTTGAAAAAGCGCAGACCTATAGCGCGGACGGTCCAAGCAAACTGTTTGCTGAACGCTGTAAGCAGTTGCTTACGGATCCACCGAATGTGTGGAATGGTGTATACGAATTTACAACAAAGTAGACTGTCACAATTTCTCGTATGATTTCACTCCTCATACCACTCTCCATACTCCTTGCGTACATGACCTTCTTGTATGTCATTGCGCTTCTTGCGAAGAACAATGCACTTGCGGACGTGGGTTATGGTATCGGTTTCAGCATTCTTTCGGTGGCGACGGTGTTTAATGCACCGCTTGCCTCAAGTGGCTCGCTTATCTTGGTTGCGCTTGTGGCACTCTGGGGAAGTCGTCTCTCACTTCGCATCTTCACCAAGAACCGCGGCAAACCGGAAGATTTTCGATACAAGGCTTGGCGGGACGAATGGGGTGACCAATTCGCACTTCGCAGTTTCCTCCAAGTGTTTATGCTTCAAGGGTTGATTATCTTTCTCGTCGCGCTTCCGGTGACGCTTGCGCTCACGCATCCTAACTTCTTGCACTCACCACTCTTTACGTTCGGGTTTCTGGTGTGGTGCGTTGGCTTTCTCCTTGAGGCAGTCGGTGACTACCAACTTGATGCCTTTATCACAAAGTCTGAGAATACGGGAAAGATTATGCAGTCGGGACTCTGGAAGTACACCCGCCACCCAAACTACTTTGGCGAGAGCGTCATGTGGTGGGGAATTGCAGTATCCGCTTCAAGCATAACAACACTCCCTCTTTTGTGTTTCGTAAGTCCCGTCCTCATTACGTATCTGTTGCTCCGCGTCTCCGGTGTACCGCTTCTTGAAAAGCGATGGGAAGGGCGTTCAGATTGGGAAACATATAAAGCAAAAACACCCGTATTTATTCCTCTTATAAAAGAATTCAAATAAGCGGTATACTTTTCATATGAATATCTTCAAAACAAAAGCACTTGCTTGGTGGCAGATAAGCTTACTCAAATTCTGTGTGCTCTCGTTTGGCCTGGTCGTTGGTGCGCATTTCTCATCAGTCATTCTCCCATATACAACCTTTCTCCTCACGATTGGCGTAGTGCTTGCGATCTATCTTGGTTACATCTGGTTCAAGAAATAGTGTGCACAAAATAGGAGCGCGCCTTTGTGAACAGACAGCGATGAGTTAATTGATTAGCTCCCCATTTGTTGTAGAATATCGTTCGCTGCTCTTTTCATGGGGCACGAATAGACTTGATACAAACAGGGAGAAACAACGTGACAGAATTGGCACTTGTCGGCCACATAGCTGACACACGTACACGGCATGCTGCAAGTCGTGGGACAAATGAACCCGCCCAGCTGCTGATTGAAATATCACCCGCGATACCGTTACGGGTCGTGGGTTTGCGAAACGATACCGGGCTTTACATTGCTGAACGTTCTTGGATTTTGCGAAAGCTTTTCCGCTGGGCACTTACCCGAGCGAAGCGGCGATACGAACGCATCGACATCACGCTGAAGGCGTATCGACTGGTTCGGCCAGCTACTGAGGTGGAAATACGTTCGGCACTTCAGCCGAACTACGCATTCACCGAGCTTCAGGCAAATACCTGTATCCAGCAACTCATTGATCGGCATATACTTGAGCCTGAGAAGAGCTTTCTGAGCAAATCTACCCGCAATGTGTTCTTCACCAGGCGTCCACTGTTGTTGTACAGCTATTACGGGAAGGACGACTGGTTCGTAGATTCTGAAGAGTCACACGCCGGAAAATGGGAAATCGGTGCGATTATTTTTGCTCACACCTAATCCCCGCACGAACTGCAACAACCCCTTTCTGTCTCGCACCTCAGGTGCAGGGCGGGAAGGGGTTTTATGTTTGACATTCCGCGACTTATATGTAATGATAATGAAGGAATATTTCACGTTTCAACAAAGAGGGGAAATGCGATGAGCGAAATGCTCACAACGAAAGTACTCGGCCCGACAACATCCATTGAGTTGGATTTTGTACCAAGGATGCTTACGCCATTTACGGCAACAGTACCAGTTTCGTTTTGTAGGCGTTTTGAATCTGACGTCCTTCAACGTGCCAAAGCAACATACCTTTCGCGTACTGTTCTCACGGCATATCCCGTGATGGGTGACTTCTCGGACGACGACATCATTGCCTCACTTCCAGATGGTTATTTCTTTTCGGAATGGGAAGTCTGCGCGCGCCTCCAACAGCTTGCTGAACTGCAACCACGTGACGTTGAAGGGTACCTGATTCCTGGCGAACGTCCAAATTTGTTCTATCTTCGTGACTCAGTGGTAGAAATGAAAAATCGTTTTGCCAAAGGATGGCACGCATCTGTGTATCCGAAGAATGAGCTCCCGTGGGACAAATGGACGCAAGTGGTTTCGCGAACACCACCTACTTGTTGAACCAAAACCCTCGCACCAGCGGTGCGGGGGTTTTTCATATCTACGTCTGCTACACTCTCTTTATGCATCACGTCCATAAGTCCGTACACCACGAGCTTCATACCAATGTGTCCGCAGGTCGTCAAAATTGGCTTCGCGCTGCGGTACTTGGTTCAAACGATGGCATTGTCTCACTCTCAGCCCTTGTGGTGGGCGTTGCCGGAGCGTCTGCAAGTCCGCACACACTCCTTGTCACCGGTGTTGCTGGGCTTCTTGCCGGAGCCCTTTCCATGGCCGTTGGTGAGTATATTTCCGTGAGTAGTCAGCGGGATACCGAGCGCGCACTTCTTGAAAAGGAACGGTACGAGTTGGAACATTATGCCGATACGGAACTTGATGAGCTCACCTCGCTCTATGAGCAGAAAGGGTTACGCCCTCAAACAGCACGTACGGTAGCAGAAGAGCTCACCAAGCACGACGTGTTTGCCGCCCATGTGGATGCAGAACTCAACATAGACCCGGAGAATCTTACGAGTCCGTGGCAAGCAGCCTTTGCCTCTGCTGCTTCGTTCACTATTGGCGCTCTCATTCCGCTCCTCGCCATTGTGCTCCCGTCTCCAAGTATCCGTATTCCCGTCACGTTTATCGCCGTACTCCTTGCGCTTATTGCAACTGGTGTTCTCTCTGCTCGAGTTAGTGAGACTAAGACCCTTCCTGTGACAGCTCGCACGGTATTTGGTGGAGTGCTCGCTATGGCAATTACCTTTGGTATCGGAAGCCTGTTTAACGTACCGGCTATATAAAAAAGTGGCCACAAGCTTGCGCTTGCGGCCACGTGTAGTTCAGGAATTCTTTTCGAGCACGAGCATCTCGGCGACGGCGATTTTCCCGTACAAATTCTTCAGGAAGTCGCAGTAGCCCCGGCCCGGGTCGGCGACGAAAATGTCACCATTTTCAACCTTCAAGGCATAGACCCAGTGTTGGCCGGCCTTGCCTGAGGCTGAGTGGTTCAGGCGAAGAACGACGAATCGTCCTTGCTTGAGCTCAGCTTCAATCAAGGCAGCCACGGTCGCGTCTGTGACGCGCACGCGAGCAACCGGGGTCAAGGGAAGCGCGGTACCGAGTTTCGTCGGCACAATACGACCCTCTTTGGTGACGAGACCTTTTGCTTCCAGATCCTGCACGAGCAGGAGCGGGTTGATAGAGGTATCGCCAGCGTGGAAAGCTGCCATGGAAAGGGAAGTCACGAGACATCCCTTCCTGCCGATAGTAGAGCGACCAAGCCGAGCATGTCGCCACGCCGGGTCGCCCTGCGAAAAGAATTGAAAGAGCTTGTCAGTGACCGTCTGCGCCACTGTTTCTTGCACTTGCGGTGTCGATTGGTTCGACACCTCCTGCGCGTAACTTTTCGTGGTCGCAAAAAACATCACGATCACGAAAAGGAGAATCTTTCTCATAAAACCTCCTTTTACAGTGATGAGAAGACTCTAACTATATAACATTTTGAAAGTACTATGTCAAGGACTCGTACCGGGGATAGCGGAAAACTTCGGTTTATGGAGCACGTAGCGTAAAATAAATGCACATGAAAGCTCCTCAGGTGGCCTCAAAAGGACCCCTCTATCTTGGTGGGGCGCTCCTCGCAACCGTTCTTCTTATCTTCATCGTGTTGCCTGAAGTGTTTGCAGGCAGGTATGACAGTGCTCAAGCACAAGGAACCTCTACCGTGAAAGCTATCTTCAATAAAGTAGCGGACGCACCCCCAACCCTTGATACCAAAGACTATGACCGCCGCATGCTTAAGCTTGCCAACTACGCAAGTACCACTGCAAGCACGACACGTGCGTGGCCGGTAAAGGGTCCCTATCCAAAAGTCGGAGCCGTTCTCCCGTTTAAACGCATTGTTGCATACTACGGTAACTTCTATTCAACCAAGATGGGGGCGCTCGGAGAATATCCACCTGACATCATGGTTCAGAAGTTGGATCACGAGGTGAAAGTGTGGGCTGCTGCTGACCCGTCTACACCGGTCGTGCCTGCCATTCACTACATTGTAACGACTGCACAGGGTACCGCTCAGGCAGACGGCACGTATCGTCTTCGGATGCCCGCCGCACAAATTCAAAAAGCTATTGATCTTGGAAATCAAATACACGGACTCGTCTTCCTTGATATACAGGTCGGCCTCTCTGACCTACCGCGTGAACTTCCGCGTCTTGAGCCGTATCTCAAACAACCAAACGTGCACCTTGCCGTTGATCCTGAATTCGCGATGCATAATGGGGTGAAGCCGGGACGTGTCATTGGCACGATGGACGCCGTCGATATAAATTACGCAACCACCTTCCTTGCTCGTATTGTGAAGGAAAATAATCTTCCACCAAAAATCTTGGTCATTCATCGGTTCACTGAAGATATGGTGACCGGCTACAAACGAATTACCCTTCAGCCAGAAGTGCAGATAGTCATGGACATGGATGGCTGGGGATTTGGTGCAAAAAAGATAAATACCTACAAGCGGGTCATTACACAGGAGCCCGTACAGTTCACTGGATTTAAATTATTCTATAAAAACGACCTCAAACCGCCCTCTACACGCCTTTTGACTCCACAAGAAGTGCTGAGTCTTACACCTGCGCCAAGTTATATTCAGTACCAGTAGCGAGGTGGAAAACGTAAGGAACGTCGCTTGTTGACGGTAGACTTTCGGTATAGCTCTTAATTTACTAACGTATGACACACCTACCACCCATTAAAGTTGGTCTCGTCTTCGGGTTATTTCTCGCACTCCTGCATATCGCATGGTCTACACTTGTGGCTCTCCACCTCGGTCAACTTCTGCTTAATTTCTCTCTACGCATGCACATGATCCGGCCTGCATTCACGGTGGAACCATTTGATATAGGGCGAGCACTTGGACTCGTCATTATTGCTTTTTGTATTGGTTACATTGTGGGACATGTGTTCGCTAAAATATGGAACCTGGTCGCGCACGGGTCGTAGCTACAGACCGAGTGACGTAAGAAATGTAGAGAGTTCCTTTCCTTCAAGACGCCTATAGCCACCGACAGGGAGATTCCCCAAGGTAACATTCAGTATAGAAAGTCGTTTCAGGTCCCGTACCTCGTTGTGCATAGCGACCACCATACGCCGAATTTGATGCTTTTTACCTTCGGTAAGAGTAATGCGAAACTTTGATTCACCCGTCACTTCTACATGCGCCCTACGTGTCACGTAGCCTTCAATATCAACCCCCTTTTCCATGTGCTCAGCAAATGAAGGGCGTAGAGGTAGTTTCGTTGTCACCTCATAGGTTTTGCTGTGGTCCCGATCCGGGTGGAGAAGTCGGTCCGTAACCCTCCCATCATTCGTAAGAAGTAAGAGCCCTGCGGAAGCTTTATCAAGACGGCCAAGTGGAAACAGGCGGAGCCGCTTCAAATCACTCGGAAGCATAGCAAGCACATCTTGCTCACCCTTTTCTTCTGACTGGGTCACAAGTCCTTTGGGCTTGTTGAAGGCGAGGTACACGTAGGTACGTAGCGGGCGTGATTTCACCTCCACGACATCCGTTTCCTCCACCTTATCTCCAAGCACGGCTTTCTTACTGTTGATAGTCACTAAACCCTTTTCGATAAGGGTATCGGCATCACGCCTCGTAGCATGTCCTTGGTGCGCAAGGAATTTGTTTAACCGCATAGGATAGAGCGGAGTGGCGGGCTCGGGTGGAGGAATACGACGCCGAGAAGGTACAGACATAGTGAGACTGTAGCACAACGGACGGATGAAAGAGTACGGAAGGGACAGCGTCTAATTCTGTGGAAAACGTGGATTGTAAACTTTGCGCGTTCGGACCGGCACGGTACCATAGGAGCACAATGAACGACTTTCTCAAGATGGATATTTTCTTCGTGGTGGCCACGCTCGCCGTCGTTGTTTTGACACTCCTTCTTGTTGTGGTGCTCATTCGTGTACTTCGTATTCTTAAAAACATTGACCGCATTTCTCAGATGGTGGAAGAAGAGGGACAGAGAATCCGAGAAGATGTGGCTGATGTACGGGCAAAGATAAAAGAAGAAGGATTCAAACTCTTCAGTCTCTTCAATATTTTCAAACCCTCACTGAAACGACGACGTTCTGCTAAGAAATCGTAATTAACTTCATACCTATGGCAACAAAGAAAACTACAAACAAGGGAGCTTCAGTAGCGAGTGCAGCTGCGCTCGCTGGTGCCGCAGCAGCAGGAGCTACGTATTATTTTTATGGTACTAAGAATGCAAAGAAACACCGCCAAGCAGCAAGTGCATGGGCGAAAGGTCTGAAGCGTGACGTCCTTAAGGGTGCTAAGTCCTTGAAGAAGATTGATGCAAAGACGGTCGCGCGCGTGGTGGATGATGCTGCATCAATGTACGAAAGCGCACGGGGTGTTACGAAAGCTGATGTGAAAAAGGCCGCGTCTGAACTTAAGAAGAATTGGAAGATGGTGGAGAAAGAACTCACCCCTTCTAAGGTCGTGAAGCGTGCTCTTGACGAAGGTATGAAGCACGCAACGAAAGCAGTAAAAACTGCTAAGAAAGCAGTTAGGAAAGCAACAAAAAAACGTTAACGCTTGTTTTCTGTGTGCGAGAATAGAAAATCCCTCCCTGGGATTTTCTCCGTTTTTCTCGCGCGTAGGGCTTGGCTCTGTTAGCATAGAATCACGCGCCCGCGGGGTAAGAGTACCCGCTACAGCACGTCATACTCAATGGATCACGACGAAATGAAACAGGAATTCCTTGCCGTATACGACCAGTATGCTGACGATATCTTTCGATATTGTGTCCTTAAAGTATCAGGTCGAACGGTGGCGGAGGACCTCACTCAGGAGGTATTTATGCGGTACTGGCAGCAACTCCGCAAAGGTACTTCAATCGTGAATGGTCGCGCGCTCCTCTATGCCATGGCACGCAACCTCATTATTGACTGGTATCGTAGAAAGAAAGAACAGTCACTTGAGGTATTAACCGAGGAAGGCTACCAATTCCCAAGCAATGACGAGGGAACGATAGAACAACATGCACAGCTCCGCGAAGTGCTCGACGTAATCAAAGACTTGGACGAGACCTCACGCGAAGCACTGACCCTTCGCTTCGTAGAAGGGTTTTCGCCGAAAGAAATAGCCGCCCTTTCAGGAGAATCAGCGAATGCCGTTTCCGTACGTATCAACCGTGCTCTCAAAAAAGTGCAAGACCACCTACACACCCATGACTAACACCACCCAATTTCTCAAGCGACTGAAGGACGTCCGTCTTTCAGATAACGAGCGCCTTCGTATGCGTGAGCATATTTCGCTATACGCCGATGAGCACGCGGTTCATGGCGATACCGAGGAGTTCAGCTATGACCAGCCATTTTTCCTACTCGCCTTTTTTTCAAACAAACGTTTTTCTACCTACGTGGGGGCATTACTCATCGTTGCAACGTTTGGTGGCACCGTCACGCTTGCTGCGGAAGGTGCGGTTCCCGGTACCGTGTTCTACCCAGTTAAAATTCATGTGAACGAACCGGTGATGACGGCTCTTGCGCCAACCGAAGAAGGGCAGGCGCGCGTTGCGTCACGCCTTGCAACGCGCCGTGCGGACGAGGTAGTGAAGCTTGCACTTGAAGGAAAACTGACCGACGAACACGAAGCATATCTCACCAAAGCATTTGATACACAAATTGAGAAAGCGACAGCGAAAGCAGATAAACTTGCACAATCAGGAGACAGTACGGCGTCCGCACAGGTGAAAGAAGAGCTCACCACGCAACTTGCTGGAGAGGCGCAAGCACTTGGAGCTGTTCGATCTACCGGAGGCACACAAGACAAGGGAGCAGAGCGATTCCTTTCAGTCATCATCGCCCGTTCTGAGAGTATCTCAGGCGTACCTGAGTTCTTTGAAGGTGAGAATACCGATGAAGAAGAACCTCGCACGGCGCTGCTAAAAACAACGGCACGTTCAAAGTCTGCAAGTACGACAAAAGCAAAGACAGAAAAACTTGATGAAAAACATATTCAAAAAACAGTATTTCCTAAACGACTCCAAGTGACCGCAAGCACGACCCTGCGTGTACGACTTGAAGGTACAGCGCTCCAGCTACCAAAGACGGACTCAGCACTCAACTATCACCAAGAAACGCATGAAGATGAGGAGCACCTCAACGCCAATTTCAACGAACTTCTTCGGTAATAGTTCGTAGGGCAGTACGGCTTCGAAGGATATACTAGAAATATGGAACGCCCCACACTCATCATCCTCATTACCTCTCTCGTGGTGATTGGTGGCGGAGTAGCCACCTATCTTGTCTTTTCGCATAAGGCAGTTGCACCAGCGCCTACGCAAGGCACCTTAAACAGTCAGGATTTACAAGGCCAAGCACTCTTCACTGATGGTGAATACGGTTTTTCGCTTCGCTATCCAGAGAAATACGAAACCAGTTTCAATTTTGCCTCGTACTATCACCTTCCGTCGTATTGGCGCGCAAACGCACTTCCTGAAGCAACGGGTACACCCATCCTCGCCATTGTTGGCTATCGACTTCAAAGTGAGCACTCTTATCCTCGCTATTATGATGCGGAAGTGCGGGTGAGTGCGTCAAAAGACCCGAAGGAGGTAGCTCGGTGTGAAAAAGCTGCGAGCGAACAGGGAGAAAAGCAATTACCGGATGCCGTGATTGGTGGAACGACGTTCAAAGTCTTCTCTTTCCAGGATGCTGCTGCTATGCAATATGTGAAAGGCGTGAGTTACCGGACAGTGCATGAGGGAGCCTGTGTCGTGCTTGAGCAACTCGCGACCGGTTCAAATTATCGTGACGATCCGAAAAGCTCTGAGGATATTTCTGACGACGTACTTACGTCAAAATATGATGCACTAAATGCCATCATTCCCACGTTTGCGTTTGCGCATCCATAACCACGAACGGGTCGTGGTTTTGATTTGATATACTGGGCTGATGCTAAACAAAATATTTGCGGGATTACTCATACTCACTCCACTCACACTTGTCGTGGAGTATCTTGGTTTCTCTCCCCTCACCGTATTTCTCATGGCAGCGGTCGCGATTATTCCGCTCGCAAAATATATCGGAGACGCCACTGAAGACTTGGCAGTACGCACGAATCCCGCTATTGGAGGGCTTTTGAATGCAACATTTGGAAATGCGACAGAACTGATTGTTAGTATCTTTGCTATTCAGGCAGGACTCGTAGAAGTGGCCAAAGCTTCTATCACCGGTGCCATTCTCGGCAACCTTCTTTTTGTACTCGGTACCGCCATGTTACTTGGCGGCAGGAATAGGGAACGACAACACTTCAATACGACCGCCGCAAAAGCCGCGTGTTCCATGCTCCTTCTCGCTACCACCGCACTCGTGGTGCCGGCTATTTTTCTTGCGACCGCAGGAGACCAGCATCTGAACGACGTCGGCCTCCTTTCGGTTGTTGTGTCGTTCCTCATGATTATTGCGTACGGCGCAAACCTCTACTTCACACTCCACACCCACAAGCACCTCTACGAAGGTGAGTTAGAAGATGAGAAAGCCATTGCACCCAAGTGGAGTGTAAGAAAAGGCGTGAGTGTGTTGCTTGCCTCTACGATTGCGGTGTCGGTGCTTTCTGAGGTGCTCGTGAGCGCGGTGCGCCCGGTTGTCGCAGAGTTTGGGTGGACTGAGCTCTTCATCGGAGTCGTGATTGTTGCCATTGTAGGTAACGTTGCTGAACATTTGTCCGCCGTAACCGCAGCAATAAAGAACAAGATGGATTTGTCACTTCAAATAGCGATTGGTTCAGCAACGCAGATTGTCATGTTCGTTGCACCGGTGCTCGTGCTCACGAGCCTCTTCATTGGTGAACCAATGAACCTCGTGTTCAGCACGTTCGAGCTTGCAACGATTATCTTCGCAGTCTTTGTTACAAACGCCGTTGTGGAAGATGGAGAAAGTACCTGGTTTGAAGGTTTCCAATTGTTAGTTGCGTACGTGATTATGGCGGTTGCTTTTTTCTTCCATCCGTAATGCACAGCATTGCTTCCAGCTACTCTTCACAGCGGTATACTGTACGAATTAGTAATTAGCGTCATTCCATGACCTTCATCCATTGGCTCATCACTGCCGTAGCAATTTTGATTGCGGCGTATCTTATCCCGGGTGTTTCCGTAACCCTTGTCGGTGCACTCGTACTCGCCATTGTGCTCGGAATTATCAATATGTTTTTCAAACCCATCATCACGCTTTTAACGCTTCCCATTAATATACTCACGCTCGGCATATTTTCGCTCGTGGTGAATGCACTCCTCATCATGTTGTCCGCCATCATTGTTCCGGACTTCTCTGTTGATGGCTTCTGGACCGCGCTTCTCTTCTCCATCGTCGTTTCGCTCGTCACTGCCTTTCTTGGCATGATGGTGCGTAAATAATTTTTTTGCCATTCTTGAATAGAAAAAGGGCCGGAGTTCATCGAACTCCGGCCCTTCAGGCGTTATACCGGCTCAAGGATAGCTTCCTCGCTGTCGGCTGTCACCGTATCGACATCAATCGACCGCGTGTGCTCCTGAAGCAGGGTTTTCCAGACCGCAGTCAGATGAGCATAGGCGACTCCAACATCGCCGTCCGCGTATTCTGGCTTTCTGGCAACATAGAAACCATAGTCACCAGCTGCCTCCTGACTAAGGCAGACCCGTTCCCGCATGCAAGAGTAGGGGGTATGGTTTGCATCCAGTTCAGCAAGCACGCGGCCCCTTCGTGTATGAGTGTATGACACGTCAAGCTGCGCAAGCATGCAGGTGATAGGACAGCCGATGTCGAGTTTGTCCACGTCGATGAATTTTTGCCAACCGTTCGGCTGTGTCCGTTCGAGAAGCGCGTAACCGCGCTTCGCTGCCTGCGTGAGCTGTCCGAAGTCAACGACTGACGACATCTTGGTCGCCACTGGTATTCCGTATTTCATACAAGCCTCCCATAAAATCTCAGGCACCATTACCCGAGTGCATCTCGGACTAACGTACACCTCCCTTGAGGAATGTAAATAGGAAAGGGCCGACAGTTCAGAACTGTCGGCCCCTATGGCGTTACGCCATTTCGAGCATGCGCTCGGACTCGGTTTCGTGTCCATCATCCGCAGCTGGTGTGAGGTCTTCTGTCAGAAGTTTCCTCCACTCTCCCGTCAAGTACTGATAGACAATTCCGTTAGGTTCGCGGGTTCCTTCGGTCGGATACCGGGAGACCGAGAAGCCGAGATCGGAACAATCCTCGTCCTTCAGGCCGAGATAGTCGCGCATAACAGCGTAACTGGGCTGTTCAGAAACCTCCTGAGTCACCGCAAGCTGGGCAAGCATGCACGTGTCCGGCCTGCCGATATTGAGCCGGTCCAGGTCGATGCCCTTCTGCCAGCCGGTCGGCATGCGCTCGTTCAGGAAATCATGCCCACGCTTTGCTGCATTCCGAAGATACTCGCTACCGCTTACGGGCAACACATCATCATCAAGTGTTCGTAGTTTCATCGTTACCTCCCATGTAAATTCGAGCACCATTGCTCGAATGCAGTCTGGCACTACGGTACTCCTACCGTTGAAAAAGTAAATCCTCAGGAGTTTGCACGGTATACTAGACCCTAATGGAGGGCCCTCGTACACCACTCGCGTCAACAGAGGACGAGCTCGCATATTTGCGTGCAGAAGTGGCGCGCAAAGAGGCTGAGCTGGCTCATCTGAAAGAGCGTCCGAGCCGGGAGGAGATTGTACGTGACCGGTTGAAAGAGCATAAAGACGCAGATGCGTCGGTTCTTGCGAGTGAGTACAAGCTTCCCGCTACCGAAGTTGCGCAGGTGGTACTCAACCTTTCACCGGAGCAAAACGATGAGACCATTGCTGAGCTGCGGGCGGTTATGGAAGAAAAGGGTATTAAGAACGCGCTTACGGTGCTTGATGCACTCAATAACCCCCACCTGGAAGATGACTTTCATCGTTTCCTCGTGCAATACCTCCTTGCCGGGGTACCGGTGAAGGGGCTTGAAGAAGGACAACCCGCGTGGAAGGCACTCCGCATGACGTTGTATGAGATTGCGCTCCCTGAGACAGATACCAAAACGGACCAAAATCAGAAAGTGAGAACGCTTAAGGAGTTGGTCTCTGCGATGGAGCAATTCTATTCAGGCATGCTCAGCGTTGAAAATGCAGTTAAGAATGAACCCCCGTATTTTACGCTTGAGCTTGCGGTTCCTGTAAATTCCCCGGTGCTGCAATTTTATGCGGCAGTTCCGAATAGCAAGCGCGATTTGTTTGAGAAACAACTCCTCGCGATTTTTCCAAACGCGCGTCTTACCATTCAGCCAAACGATTACAATGTCTTTGTAGAAGATGGGACATCCTTTGGTGCTTTTGCAACGCTGAAAGACCGTCACATGCTTCCCCTGAAGCAGTACGACGAATTTGATTACGATCCGATTAACTCTATTCTAAACGCGTTCGCAAAAATCTCAGCAGAAGGTGAAGGAGCGTCGCTTCAAATCGTGATTCAACCCGCAGGCAGTCACTACACGGACCATTACCGTCGTGTGTTGGCAGAACTTCGCAAAGGGGAGAACAGGTACCGAGCGTTCAATACCCCAGAGACCTTTGTGGGTGACCTCGCACGAGAAGCATTCGGACTCCTTAAGACTTCGCAGAAAGCGCTTGATCCATCCAAGGCTGACAAAGTCGCGATTGAACAGGTGGAGCGAAAAATTGGTTCACCTATCGTGGATACCAATATCCGCATTGTGGTTTCTTCCGAAGATGCTGTCCGTGCTGAATCCATACTTTCTGAACTTGAATCCTCGTTCAATCAGTTTGAAAATACGATTGGGAATCGGTTTGCATTCTATCGCGAGAAAGAGAAAGATAAGAAAAAGCTATTTCATAACTTTACCTTCCGTCTTGCCACAAAGGGCAGCACACTTGCGCTCTCACTTCGTGAACTCACGACGGTGTACCATTTCCCACCGAAAGGTATTACGTCAACACCGCATCTGGCTCAGTCTCGCTTTTCTTCTGCACCGGCTCCTGCTGGTATGCCCTCTGACGGCATCGTGCTTGGTGTAAATGAGTACCGTACGGCAAAGACTGAAGTGCGGCTTTCTCCCGAAGACCGTCTGCGCCATATGTACGTGGTGGGGCAGACCGGTACCGGTAAAACGTCCTACATGAAGACCTTGATTGAGCAGGACATTAAAGACGGCAACGGCGTGTGCTTCATTGACCCACACGGTAACGACATCTTGGACGTACTCGCCTCTATTCCGCCTTCGCGCTATGAGGACGTGATTTATTTTGACCCAGCGGAGATTTCTCGCCCGTTCGGGCTCAATTTGCTTGAGTACGATGAAGACCACCCGGAACAAAAGACCTTTATCGTAAACGAACTTCTCGCCATCTTCAGAAGACTCTACGGAGACGTGCCGGAGTCTATGGGTCCTGCGTTTGAGCAGTACTTTAGGAACGCTACACTCCTCGTCATGGAAGACCCTGCAAGCGGTTCAACACTCATGGATATTAGTCGCGTGCTTTCTAATAAACCATTCCGTGACTATAAACTAGGGAAGTCAAACAACCCGATTGTAAATCAGTTTTGGAAGGAGATTGCGACCCAAGCAGAGGGAGAAGCCTCTCTTGCAAACATCGTTCCGTATATCACTAACAAATTTGACGACTTCACCGCAAACGACTTTATGCGTCCGATTATTGGACAACAGGAAAGTTCCTTCAAGTTCCGTGACGTGATTGATGGCAAGAAGATTTTGCTCGTGAATTTGTCCAAAGGACGTCTTGGCGAGAGGAACGCAAACCTTCTTGGACTTATCTTGGTTGGTAAGCTTTTCATGGCAGCACTGTCGCGAGCCGATAATCCACGAGGCGACTTCCCGCCGTTCTATCTCTATATTGATGAGTTCCAAAACATTACGACCGATTCTATCCCTGGCATTTTGTCTGAAGCTCGTAAGTACAAACTCTCGCTCACCATTGCGCACCAGTTCTTGTCACAGGTAGATGAGAAAATCAGGAATGCCGTGTTTGGTAACGTCGGCTCCATGACCGTCTTCCGTGTCGGACAGGAGGATGCTGAATTCTTTGAAAAGCAATTTGCTCCGGTAGCGAGCGCATCCGACTTCACTTCCATTGAAAACTACAATGCGTACGTCAAACTGCTCGTGCACGGCGTACCGCAGAAGCCATTTACTATCCACACACTTCCGCCAGTCGCTGGTCGCGAAGCGCAGGTGGACGATCTTCGTCAGCTTTCCTACCTGACCTATGGCCGCGACCGTAGGGCGGTGGAAGAAAACATACGAGCGCGCTACCTTTCTTAATCTATGAAATTCGGAAGCTTTGAAATACCACCCCGCCCAACTTCTGCTGAAGGTACGGAAGATTTTGTGGAGACACCACGTGAGAAAAAAGAAGCACTAGAAAAGGTCGTGACAAGCGCAGCAGCACGAATTGAAGCATCCGAGAGAACGAAGGACACGCTACCACTGGATTCGGTGGAGCGACTCGTCTCACCACTAACCGAAGAAAAAATCTCGGAAGCTCTTGGACGTCTGCGCGCTCGCCTGAACGCTCCAGAGGAAAAGCTTGCGAAGACGATAACGCTACTCCCGGAAGAGGTGCAACAGGCATATACCGAGAGTACGGTTCCACAATCCGCAGAAACTTCCAAAAAAGGTCGCAGGAACATGCTACTTGCCGCAGCTGGTCTCTTTTCGCTTGGTACCGGTGCGTTGAGTGAAAAAGCAGAAGCACAGACCAATTCCACCCAACCATCCTATGAACGGCTGTTCGGAAACCAGTCTTTTGAGGCAAAGGCATCACCCGAACACATACCAAGCCCCGATAAACTCTTTCTAGACTTACGACAGTCACTTTTTGAAAAGTACGGGAGCTTGGAACGTGCTCCAGACAAAGTGTCACAGATTATTATGACGGACCGGAATTTTGACATTGTTGTTCGCGCACTTGGTTTTATCCAAGGCAAAGAAACAGCGACGCTTGAAGCCGGCGATCACCTTTCCATAGATACTCACGGCCAACTCCTTTTTCATTCAAAAAAAGGAACACTGGTGCTTATGACGTCTTCCCGGCTGGACTCGTTTAAAGTGCAAAACACGTATCGTGGACCACTGCACCCTCAGTCCCAAGAAGAGTATGCCCAGGCAGAGCGAGATGAAGTGGAAACAGCATATCCCGAGGCGAAGCCAGAAAAAAAGCGAGAGGTTGCTCCTGGTGTGCCCTACGTAGGAGGACATGCACAGGACCTTCCAAAGAAGCCAAGCACACCGAAACCGCGCTCGCCTGGCCCCGACACTCCGCTGTATCCAGCAGATCCTACGCGGCCAGGTCCTATGCCAAACCGGCCTCCGGCCACTCCGCCTCCTGGGGAGTCAATCACTGAAGATAGGGAAGCAAGGCCAAAACCAAATCCGCCGGAAGTTGGTAGTACACCACCTCCTACTCCTGAAAAAGCAACAACACCAGAAGCATTCTTTGCACCTTCCACTGCTGGTATCTATCAGGATGCTGCTGGTAATCTATTTGTACTCGGGGGGTCTATTAGCGACCGCCTTATCTTGGGCCAGGAATATCTCACCAAAAGCGAACATCTCGGTAAAAAACTACAACTGTTTACCATTACTGAAAGTGCTGATCCGCAGACGGGAGTACCTGACGTGAGCATGTTGGTTGAGGATGGTAGTGGAAAAGTAAATCTCCAACCCATCGTTCGCGATCCAAGAACCGGAATACCGGTCGCACCGCCGACTAAGGATGAGCTGGTACGAAAAATTGAATCATGACCGCAACACTCACGCATCGAAAGAAACTACGTGACATCACCAATTCACTACATGGTGAACGCCTTTCCCTTGCTGAACAAGATTCACTCACTATCCAGGTGCACTCACTCGTCTTCAGAAGTGCGCTGGTTCGTTTTCTGGAGCAGCTAGAACCGAAGGAACGCGAGCTGTATCGAGCACTTATCGCTCGTGGAGCGTCGGAAGAGGAATGCCATGATTTCCTCGCTCATCATAAGGGTGAAATGGCGCTTTGTGTGGGGAATGCCATTGACGAACTGGCGAGTGATATACTGTCCGGGACAGATTAGATTAGACCATATCCTATGAACATTACTGCCACTGCCGTCGCCGTCACGCTAGCGCTTGTCGTCGCGGTCGCTTTCTTGTTTTTTGGGCCCGCGATTTTCACACCGTTTCAGCCACAAACACAGCAAGCACCTGATTCACTAACTGCATCAACCACTATGGAGACAGAAGGACAAGGAGTAACGCTTGGCGAGAGTAGCCAAGGAGGAGCTCAACAACAGCCACAACAACTTCCAACCACACTTACGGTAACGGATGAGGTTGTCGGAACCGGGGCAGAAGCGAAGGCAGGGGACACCGTCACCATGAACTATGTTGGTTCACTTCCAGACGGCACCGTATTTGACGCCTCCGCAAAGCACGGTCAGGCATTCACCTTCACGCTCGGTGTTGGACAGGTGATTAGTGGTTGGGATAAGGGTATTGTTGGTATGAAAGTTGGCGGTAAGCGTAAGCTCATCATTCCACCGGATATGGCCTACGGTAATCGTGACCTCGGTAGTATCCCACCAAACTCCACGCTCATCTTTGAAGTAGAAATGGTAAAGATTGGTTCGTAAGTAGCTCGCATCAGATATAGAAAAACCGCCGAGACATTCGTCTCGGCGGTTTTCGTTGGCATGAGCCAACGATTAGTTTGGATTTTGCGGTGCTTGCGCAGGATTCGCGGCGCCGTCAGGATACGGCGAGCCGACTGATTGCGTCGGACGTTCGAGCTTCTTCGAGCTCGTCCCACCGACCCAGGGAATGACCCCTACGCCGACGAGTTGTTTGTCGAGCGACTGTGCCCAGTAGGTTTGTAGGTACATGCAGGCGCCTTGCGCGTAGCGTCGTGCAATCTGCTCGCGCGAGACAGCACCAGCAATCCCGGAACCAGCACCGGCTCCTGCGCCGTAAAGCGCATAGTCGCTCCATTTCGCGGCTGAGCCAAACGCGCCGACGGCACCTGTAGCAACGCCAATCGCGTTACCAAGTGCCATAAGCACGCCTTCCTTCAGTACGGGGCCCAGCATACCAGGGCGATGCGGACGAATATCCTGTTCGCACGACCGGTCCAGCTGAACCAGCTGGTCGTATTGCCTGGGACCCCATTCCACTTCGTGGCTTCCGGGAACGCCTGCAAGACCTCGGTAGTGAGTGGCAATGTACGCATTGCCAATTTCAGCTGAGGGGCGTTCGCCACCGCACGCGGCGACGAGCGAAAGCGATGCGAGGGCTACCCCTCGCAACATATTTTTGGTGAACATCTCGTTCTCCTCTTTTGAGTTTGCGGTAGGGGAAATCCCAAAACGCGGGGAGGCACAAAATCCATATAAGGATCAGCACTTCTAGTAAGAATTATATATAGATATAGCCATTTGTCAATAGGGCATCCAGCCCTTTTTACTTGCTCCTAGAGTAGGAGACGGGTACGGTAGGAGAATATGTCAGCACTTGCGTTTGAGATTACTAAGAAGCACGGGCGCGGGCGCGCAGGCGTGCTTACCACAAAGCATGGTGTCATTCAGACTCCAGCCTTTGTACCAGTTGCAACCAAGGCGGGCGTGAAAGGAGTTCTTCCGGAAACACTGAAAAACCTTGGCGCACAGGTTGCACTCGCAAATACCTACCACCTCTATCTCCAACCCGGCGAAGAAGTGGTGCAAAAAGCAGGAGGACTTGGAGCTTTCATGGGATGGGATGGTCCGACCATGACCGACTCAGGAGGATTTCAAGTATTCTCGCTTGGCGTAGCATTTGGTCGCACCATTACAAAAATTGCAAAGGGAGATGAAAATGCTCGAGACCAGGGTGTTTCCGTCTATGACGAAGGAGTTCAATCGCAGCACGGTCAACTTGCCGTGATTGACGAACAAGGTGTCACCTTTACGTCACACATTGACGGTTCACTGCATCGCTTTACACCAGAGCGCTCG
This sequence comes from Patescibacteria group bacterium, assembly GCA_038064495.1. GTDB lineage: Bacteria > Patescibacteriota > Minisyncoccia > Phycocordibacterales > Phycocordibacteraceae > C7867-001. The sequence continues at coordinate 302,163 of JBBTSZ010000002.1, forward strand.
GTTGAAATTCAGCATGCGCTTGGTGCAGATATATTTTTTGCTTTTGATGAATGCACCTCACCAACCGAAGGGTACGAATATCAGCGTGAGGCAATGGAACGGACGCACCGCTGGGCAGAGCGTTCACTGCGCGCTCACCGACAGAACCTGGAGGCGGGGCAGACGCAATCTATCTTTGGGATTGTGCAGGGAGGTCGCTATGAAGATTTACGCGAGGAAAGCGCAAAAGCGATTGCAGCAATGAACTTTGATGGATTTGGTATTGGTGGCTCCTTTAGTAAGGAAGATATGGAGGGAGCGCTGCAGGCGGCGATTCCACACCTACCGGAAGAAAAACCGCGGCATTTTCTTGGCATCGGTGAACCGGGTGATGTGCTTACCGGAATAGCAGAAGGTATGGACCTATTTGACTGTGTTGCGGCAACCCGCATGGGACGTCATGGCACCATCTACACGAAGCGAGGAACCATCCATCTGACGAACGAGCAATACAAACAAGACTTTCGTCCGCTCGACCCTGAAACGAGTGTGCCTGGCACGGAAACCTTTACGCGTGCATATGTAGGGCATCAGCTTCGTGCGGGAGAAATGCTCGGGCCGATGATTGCGAGCATGCACAATCTTGGCTTCATCATCCAGCTTATTGATGGCGCACGCGAGGCACTCAACGATGGGACCTTTGATACCTACCGAGACGAGTTCCTGAAAGCGTACTACGCATAGGGAAAGGCCGGAAGTAAATCCGGCCTTCGCTGCTAGTGAATCTCCTTTTCTACTAATGGATGGTTCGATAATCCGTGAAATCAAAAAGGGCATTTCCCCACGGCGGAAGCTCAGCTTCAGTTTCGCAGAATTGCAGCAGATGTTCTCGAACGAAAACTGCTATTGAGTCGCTCCACTGCGAAAGGTATTTGAGATGTATTGCCTCATATTCACCCGCCGTAATCTTGTGCGAGATAAGCAAGAGCTCGGTTAACAAGTCGCTCGGACGCTCTGGGCTCCCTGGGTAACCAAAGGCGATTTGTTTAACCGTATCAGGAACGAGCATACCCTCCTTGTCGATGAAAAAAGGAGTTTCTGCTACAGGAATACAGCCTTTCATTTCTTGCATCACTAATTCAATGAGCTGGAGCAGATTTAGAATACTGGGATATGGTCGAAGTGCGCTGTGAATGTCTTTCACCATAACTTCCTCCTCATGCAGTTCTGTCGTCAGTATAGCCTCCCGAGCAAGCACGCTCGACCGCTCTGGGTATAGTGAGACTAACGAGAACCTTTCGCTGACCGAGGCTATCCGATAGGATGAATCTATGAGCTTTAAGATCCATTCCCCGTTTCCACCTGCAGGCGACCAGCCAGAGGCTATACGGAAACTCACCGACGGTGTGAAGCAGGGTCTGACCCACCAGACCCTGCTTGGCGTTACCGGCTCGGGGAAAACCTACACCATAGCGAATGTCATTCAGAACATCGGAAAGCCGACCCTCGTGATGGCGCACAACAAAACCCTTGCCGCTCAGCTTGCGCAGGAGTACACCGAATTCTTTCCTGAAAACGCCGTACACTATTTTGTCTCCTACTACGACTACTACCAACCAGAGGCGTATATCGCTCACTCGGATACCTATATAGAGAAAGAAGCACAGATAAACGCGGAGATAGACCGTCTGCGCCACGCGGCAACGCAAGCACTTCTCACGCGCGATGATGTCATCATTGTCGCCTCCGTTTCTGCTATTTATGGACTTGGCTCGCCTGCTGAATATGAAAAGAGACACGTAAAGCTTTTGATAGGAGGAAAAGAGAATCGCTCCTCACTTATCCGAAAGCTGGTCGGCATTCAGTTTGAACGAACGAATGCGGACCTCACGCCGGGAACCCTCCGTGCGATTGGGAACGCGGTAGAAGTAATGCCCGTAAACGAGCGTGCCGTCTACAAAATTACCTTTGATGCCGACGTTGTTGCACATATTGATGCACTGGATCCTGTCAGTCGTGCGAAGACAGGAACACCCGAGTCGCTGTTTATCTTCCCTGCAAAGCACTTTATTACCGGCGAAGAGGAACGTCTTGTTGCGATTGAGGATATTAAGAGGGAACTGGAGGAGCGTCTTGAACAATTGAAACGCGAAGAAAAGCCCCTTGAACATGAGCGGTTGAAGCGCCGCACACAGTATGACCTCGCCATGATACGAGAAGTGGGCTACACCGGCGGCATTGAGAACTACTCTCGTCATTTTGATGGGCGCGCTCCGGGCGAGCCACCACATACACTCCTTTCCTACTTTCCGCACAAAAAAGATGGTAGTGCTGATTTCCTCACGGTGCTTGATGAGTCCCACGTTACCGTCTCACAAATTGGTGGGATGTATGCGGGTGATCGTTCTCGTAAAGACGTGCTGGTTGAGCACGGCTTCCGACTGCCGTCTGCTCGTGACAATCGTCCCCTACGGTTTGAAGAATTTGAGGAACGCATTGGGCAGGTCATCTATACGTCAGCAACACCCGGAAATTTTGAACGTGAGCATTCCATAGCTCCCACTGGCCAGATTGTGGAGCAGATTATTCGTCCAACGGGACTGATTGACCCCGAGCTCATAGTGCGACCGGTTACCGAGACCGGCGACTTCAAAGGCCAAGTGGCGGACTTCATTGCTGAATCAGAGACCGTTATCAAGGGCGGTGGACGTGTGCTTGCCACCACACTCACCAAACAAATGGCGGAGGACCTCTCAGAGTTTCTGCGCGCAAAGAATATCAAGGCGGAGTATCTGCACTCCGATATTAAAACCATTGAGCGTATTGATATCCTCACCAATTTCAGACGAGGAGTCTTTGATATTCTCGTAGGTGTGAACTTGCTTCGTGAAGGACTGGACCTACCAGAGGTGGAGCTCGTGGGTATTCTTGATGCGGACAAGGAAGGTTTTCTGCGCTCAGAGACTTCCCTCATTCAAACCATTGGACGAGCCGCACGAAATATTCTCGGACGCGTGATTCTGTATGCCGACGTGATGACTGGCTCCCTCACGCGCGCTATTGGGGAGACCAATCGTCGCCGCACCATCCAAGTTGCTTATAACGAAGCGCATGGGATCACCCCGGTCACCATCCACAAAGAGATTCGTGACATTGCCGAGTCTATGAGGAGTGAGCATCAGAAGACCGTGCAAGGCCTCCTTGAATTTGATCGTCTCTTGTATGCAGAAAATCCTGCAGCCTTTATCAAAGAAAAGCGTGAACAAATGAGTGAAGCCGTTGAAGCACTTGATTTTGAAACTGCCGCGTTGCTTCGCGATGAAATCTACGAGCTTGAAGGAAAAGAACCAAAAGCAAAGAAGACGACGAAAAAAGCAACCACACGTAGACGCGGTCGCTAGATACACAGTACAGAAATACTAGAGACTGCACGACACCCGTTCAGTGCTACTATTTCTCTATGAGTGTTCGTACGCTCCTTGGTCTTCTTTTCCTTGTTACGCTACTTATTGTAGCGGGTTTTATTGCGTTCACGCTTAACATCTTCTGGGTACTTCTAAATGGCCTATTGCCAGCGACCGTAGACGTTGCAGGAAATATTCTTCCAACACTATTCGTCCTTATCATTGGTGGGTTCCTGTTGTTCTCGCTCATTGTGCTCCTATTCTCCTTTCTCTACCTCTTGATTGACCGCCTCATTGTTCAGCCGATGAAACACATTGGTACGGCCATGCATGAATTCGCTGAACACAATCATCAAGTCGAGCTTCCGCCGTTTTCTCGCTCCACAAACGAAGTGCGTTGGCTTGCTGACGTATTCATTGAGTTCACGAATAGTGTTGAGCGTGTACATAACCGTGATATGGAAGTTTCTCGAATGAAATCGGACTTCATCTCCACTGCAGCGCACCAGCTCCGTACGCCCATGACCGGTATCCGCTGGGCACTTGAGGCACTCCAAACTACGGGCGTAACGGCGGACCAAAAGGCGCTCATTGATAGTGCAACCGATAAAAGTCATGACCTTGTCGCCATCATTGGTACGCTGCTTGATATTTCGTCAATTGAATCCGGGAAATACAAGTATCGTTTTGAGGCACTTGATATGGACCTCGTCATGCAGGAGATTGTGAACGACTTCAGTCCACTCGCTCAAACACGTCAGGTTACGCTCTTTTATGCTCGAAGCGAAACGCCACTAGCAAAAGCGCGTGCCGACCGAGAACGTATTAAATGGGTCTTGAATAATCTTATTGAAAACGCAATTCGCTACACCCCGTCAGGTGGTTCAGTACAAGTCTCACTTGAAGCCGGGCTCGGACGCATCTTTGTTAAGGTTCGTGATACAGGAATTGGTATTCAAGAGGGAGACCGTGCCAGTATCTTTGAACGTTTCTACCGCGCCCAGAATGCTGTGCAGAAGGAGAACGCAGGAAATGGTCTTGGTCTCTATATTGCCCGCACCATTGCCAGGGATCATGGTGGAGACCTCAATTTTGAGACAAATAAGGAGGGTCCGGGGACGACGTTCTCGTTCAGTCTCCCTTTCGCCAACTAACCTGAGCCGGGCTTACAGCCGACATTCTTTGTTCTTCTCTGCGCTCAAACATTCAACGTACTAGATGTACGTCTCAAGTTTTCCCTTGAGAAAGCCTCGAATCTGGGGCTTTTAATCCAGACTCAGTGGATGGTAGACTGGAGCTATGCCTGACTCACAATTCATCCTCGTCGTTGAAGACGACCCTATTCTTAAGAACCTGCTTGGCCATACGCTTGCCGGGAAATATCAAACCCTCTATGCAAGTGATGGCAATGAGGCTATCGCTCTCTTTGACCAGTACAAGCCAAAGCTCGTTCTCCTAGACCTTATGCTTCCAACGATGGATGGTTTTGCAGTGCTTGAAACACTTCGTAAACGTCCCGACGACTCCGCACACACACCGATTATTGTGGTGTCTAATCTCGGTCAGCAGTCAGATAAAGACAAGGCACTAGCGCTCGGTGCAAATGATTACCTCATTAAGGCAGAGGTACCGATTGAAGATATTGTAAAAAGAATCGAAGCACTTCTCGGTGTTGTTCCGGCTGCTCCTGCTGAAGTAGTCCCCGTAGCTCCCGCGGCGCCACTAGAAGTTCCGCCAACTTCAACAACTCCAGCAACACCGCCGGTCGCATGAGCACTGAAGGTTTTAGAAATAAGACTTCTGACGCTGACGCTGTAGCGGAGGCCCGCGAACAAGCAGATCCCACTACCTACTCAGCACTTCCGTCCGAACTTGAAGACGGAGCGTGGCACAAACTCAATCCCAATAAAACACCTGCGCTTCAGCAGGCAGCCGTTCGTTTATTGAAAGGCCTCATTCACGTGTCGGATGTTATCGAGAAAGACGGGGAATTTTACTCAAAGGAAATGGCACATGAAAGCATTGCTGAAAAGATGTCAGAAGATGATATTCAAGCAGACGCCGAACTCATCAACCTTATCTTGAACGATGTCGACCATATTTATAATACGGACGCGGTTCTTCCGACCCATAATGTGAAAGTAGAAAAGGGAACCGCAAGCTTCCATGACTTTGAGGCAGACATGGAGTCGGTGCCGCACCGCATGCATCGGAATTTGAATGAACGAGCTCGAGCACGCTTTGACCGTAAGTTGGAACAGGTGCAGGAACGCTTTGCATCACCCGAAGGCGAGGTCCTCGCCCGGAGTATTTTTGACGACATGATGAAGCACGAACCAAAGAGCTTTGAGGGAAGTTTTGATGCATTTTACGGACTTCTGAAAACACGCATTGAAAAAGCTGGACAGTTGTCTCTCGAGCAGAAAGAATTACTTGATACGTACGGGAAATAGTTCGCTTGGTCGCGTCACTTCAGTCTTCGCGCTATACTAGCCTTCGTACCGGTCCCGCCACGGATCGGCAAAAGCCGTACCTATCTTAGACTTTCATGAGCGCCAAAAAGAAAGAATCACACAAAGAAGCACACGCACAGCATGCCCACGCGGACGATTGGATTCGCGTGAAGGGTGCGCGTACCCATAACCTGAAAAACCTTTCCACTGAGTTTCCTCGGGGTGCCATGACGGTAGTTACCGGTCTTTCGGGTTCTGGAAAATCCTCGTTTGCCTTTGACACTATCTTCGCCGAGGGTCAGCGTCGCTATGTGGAGTCCCTTTCGGCCTACGCGCGCCAATTCTTGAATCAGATGCAGAAACCGGACGTGGACGAAATCACCGGACTTTCTCCTGCCATTTCAATAGATCAAAAATCACGTTCAAATAATCCACGCTCAACGGTGGCGACCGTAACCGAGATTTACGACTATCTCCGCGTGCTCTATGCGCGCGCCGGCCAGCCCTACTGTACCGAGCACGATATACCGATTTCAAAACTCTCCAAGGAGGAGATGATAAATCTTATCTGGGCTCGCATCCGTGCAAAGTCGGGAGCAAAAGATGGGGAAGTCATGGGTGTACCGCTTGACCGCAGTCAGGTGGTTATTTACGCGCCGGTCGTGGTGGGACGCAAAGGTGAGTACTATCAGTTGCTGTACGACCTCTTGAGTAAAGGGTATGAAAAAGCCGTTATTGATGGAAAACTCCATACGCTTCGTGAGAAAGTCGTGCTCGATAGAAACAAGCGTCATGACATTGATGCTCAGGTAGATTCCATCTTTGTCTCCGAGTTTGCGCGTACACCGGACCAAGCACGCGAGCGACTAAGTGAAGCACTGGAGCTTGCACTCAAAGAAAGCGATGGACTCGTGAAGATTCTCCACGCCGATGGCACGCTTGAAACGCTTTCCGCAAAGTTTATCTGTCCGGAGGACGGCATTTCGTTCCCTGAGGTAGAGCCTCGTCTCTTCTCCTTTAATAGTCCCTACGGCGCCTGTCCTTCGTGTAATGGACTCGGAACGAAGTCCCTCTTCTCCGAAGAAATCTGCCCCGTCTGTGAAGGGAAGCGTCTACGCCCAGAAGCGCTCCGCGTCTACCTCTCGGGTAAGAAGAATCCAAAAATTAATAATGGTCTCGGCATCAACGTCGTAGATTTCACGAACTTCTCTATTGCTGAGGCGAAAGAGTTTATGGATCATCTGCAATTGTCCGAGATGCGTACCGAAATTGCGCGACCTATAGTCCGAGAGATCACGAGTCGCTTGGATTTCATGCTGAATGTTGGCCTGGACTATCTCACTCTGAATCGTTCCGCCGCGACACTCTCAGGTGGTGAAGCACAGCGTATTCGTCTTGCCTCCCAGCTTGGCACCGGACTCGTGGGTGCGCTCTACGTGCTTGATGAGCCAACGATTGGATTGCATCAGCGTGACAATGACCGCCTTATCAAGACCCTACTTTCATTGAAGGAGCTCGGTAACACCATTCTCGTGGTGGAGCACGATGAAGATACGATTTACGCATCCGACTACCTCATTGATATTGGTCCGGGTGCTGGTACGCACGGTGGCACGGTGGTTGCGTCCGGATGGCTTGAGGAATTACTTACAGCGCCCAAAAACGAATCGGGCAGCTCAACACTCGCCTATCTGCGTGGTGACAATGAAATAGCAATTCCTGAAGAAAGGCGTACGAGTGAAAAAGGAGCGATTAAAGTACGTGGAGCCACACTCCATAACCTCAAAAATCAGAATGTAGATATTCCACTCGGTAAGCTCGTCTGCATTACGGGTGTGTCGGGGTCAGGCAAGTCCACCTTCCTCTACGACATTCTGCACCGGAACGTCGCTGCGCGCTTTGCAAAGCGTGAAGTGAAGCTGGAGCATGTTGCGTCCATGACGGGTACTGAGTATGTGGGCCGGGTGGTGCTCATTGACCAGTCACCAATTGGCCGTACGCCGCGCTCAAACCCAGCGACCTACACGGGAGCCTTCACGCACATTCGCGATTTATTTGCGGCAACCAGTGAAGCACGTGCGCGTGGTTGGAAGCCGGGCCGATTCTCGTTCAATGTGGCCGGAGGACGCTGTGAAGCCTGCCAAGGAAATGGGCAGATTGCGGTAGAGATGCACTTCCTCCCTACGGTGTATGTGGTGTGTGACGTCTGTAACGGCACGCGCTTCATGAAAGAAACGCTTGAAGTGACCTATCGCGGTAAGAATATCTACGATGTCCTCCAAATGACCATTGAAGAAGCGGAAGTGTTCTTCAAAGATATTCCGGCAATAAACGACCGGCTTGAAACCTTGAACTCAACGGGCCTTCAGTACCTCACCCTTGGTCAGTCAGCTACCACGCTCTCAGGAGGCGAAGCACAGCGCGTGAAGATCTCATCTGAGCTGTATCGGCCCATCACCATGAAGACGCTCTACCTGCTTGATGAGCCGACAGTAGGGCTCCACTACGAGGACGTGAAGAAACTGATTGATATTCTGCAGGAGCTCGTCAGGCGTGGTAATACGGTGGTCGTGATTGAGCACAATCTGGACGTCATCAAATCTGCCGACTACCTCGTTGATTTTGGACCTGAGGGAGGAAATGGTGGCGGTAAGATAATTGCAAAGGGAACTCCGGAAGAGGTTGCGAACGTGGAAGGTTCGCACACCGGTACCTACCTCCATAAGCTATTGAAAAAGCATGGAAAAAAAGGCTCTAAGTAAATACGACCTCCCGCAAGTGCCGGGCGTCTATCTCTTCACCAAAGGAAAAGGGAAACAGAAGAAGGTGCTGTATGTCGGAAAGGCCACGTCACTGCGTGACCGCGTACGCTCGTATTTTGATGACGACTTGATAGCAACACGTGGTCCGCGCGTGGTGGATATGGTCACGTCTGCAGACGGCATTTCCTATGAAACGACACCGACGGTGCTAGAAGCCCTTGTGCGGGAGGCGGCACTCATTCGCGAGTATGACCCACCAGCAAATGCCATGGGTAAGGATGACAAGAGTTTTCTCTATGCCGTTATCACGGACGAAATCATTCCACGTGTCCTTATGCTTCGTGGTAAGGATATTAATTTCGCTACAAAAACTGCAGGCGAGCTAAAACTTCGCGATATGCACGGACCGTTCACCTCAGGCACCCAGTTGAAGGAGGCTCTCCGACTTATTCGTAAAATATTTCCGTTTTACGACACGGCTCGCCCCATTGTGCCGGACGCAACCGGAAAGAAAGGAACGGTTCAGGGTGCGAACAAACACCTGCAGGCAAAGGTGGAGTTCAACCGACAGATAGGACAGTACCCTAAAGACATTGAGCGAAAGGAATATCTGCAGTCTATTAAGAATGTCTCGCTCTTTCTCTCGGGACAAGTGAAGACGCTTCGCACGAAGTTGAAGAAAGATATGAAGTCAGCGATTGCTGACGAACGCTTTGAAGACGCAGGCACGATTAAGCGCCAACTCTTTTCACTGGACCATATTCAAGATGTTTCTCTCATTCAGGAGGAGCACTCGCGAAAAAAGGATTCACCTCGCATTGAAGCGTATGACGTCGCGCACCTAAGTGGCACGAACGCAATCGGTGTCATGGTGGTCGTGGATGGTAGTGTTCCGGTGTGGAAAGAATATCGCTCGTTTCGCATACGCGGGAACGGAGGGAAATCACTCAATAATGATATTGCGTCACTCAAGGAAATCCTGGTACGCAGATTCGGACATCCTGAGTGGAATTATCCGCGCGTGATTGTGGTGGATGGGGGAACAACGCATAAAAAAGCAGCGACCGAAGTCCTCCGCGAGCTTGGTATTGAGATTCCCGTCGTTGCGATCGTGAAAGATGACAAGCATCGTCCGCGCGAGGTGCTGGGAGGGAAGTCAGTAACGATTTCTGACGCTGACGCAGTGCTTGCTAACAGCGAAGCACATCGATTCTCAATTGCCTTGCACCGAAAGGCGCGAAATCGTAGTCTCATACAAAAAAGTGACAAAAAATAGTACTGTGGTATAGTAGCTTTAGAACAAAAAGGGGAGTGAAGTATGCCCTACGACTAGCAGATGAACACATTTTTGCGACCATACTCAAACTAGGCCGGGACACCATGTCCCGGCCGCTTTTTATAGGGGTATTGACAAATTACGCGACTAGTGTATAGTGTATACAGATCGTCGCGCGCATGCGCTTATCGGGGAGAACCGCCACATGCCGTATAAGTAGCTAGCGTAAAGGACATACGGGCCTCATCATCGTAATGGGTTGAAATGAAACCCTATTCGCCCGAGCATCGGCCTACAAAGGGGTCATATCTTAGAACCTCGTGAACTTATTTGACACTCTGGTGCTGCCGGAACCGTCAAAAAGAATCGCGATACCTGAGCTCCATGTACATCCACGCGCAAGCGCGCACTATGGCCAAAGACCACTACGGTGGCAAAAGGGGAACCCAAAAGGTTCCCCTTTCTCTTTTATATACGACGCCTGCTATACTTTTTTTATGCGAGGCACAGTTGTTGGCGTACTGCGGGGTGGTCCTTCAAGCGAACATGACGTGTCGCTGAAAACGGGTCACGCCATCCTCACGAATCTTCCAGAAGACAGGTTCACCATTCGGGATTTGTATATTGATCGGAAGGGCGTGTGGCACGAGCGTGGTACGCCAACCGCGCCTGAACGCGTACTCCCAACCCTTGATGCTGCACTCATAGGTTTGCATGGTGAATACGGAGAAGATGGAACCGTTCAACGGCTTTTAGAGCGCTATGGTGTTCCCTACGCCGGTTCGGATTCCCTTGCCTCATCCGTTGCGATGCATAAAGTGCTCACGAAGGAGCGAGCAAAAGAGGCAGGACTGCTCACTCCTAACTACCTCTACGTAGAAACAGAAGCAGATCTTGAACAGGCGGCTCACGCCATTGTTCGCACGTTTGCACAGCCAGTTGTCATAAAGCCAGTCGCTCTTGGTTCGTCAGTTGGTATTTCTATTGTGGGTGGGTATGCGCCGGTGTATCGCGCAATTCAAACGCTCCTGCAAAAGGGAAGCGGAGTGTTAGTAGAAGAGCGCATCACGGGTACGGAAGCCACCGTGGGTGTCGTTGAACACATGCGCGGAGAAAGACTCTATCGCCTTCCTCCCGTAGAAATCATTCCGCCGTCCACTTCAGATTTTTTTGACGAAGCAGCGAAGTACAGTGGCGAGACAACGGAGCTGGTTCCGGGACGATTCTCAAAAGCAGTGAGTGACGAGTTGATGAAGAGTGCGGCACTCATGCACGAGGCACTTGGACTCAGGCATTACTCACGAAGTGATTTCATCGTCTCGCCGAAAGGTACCTATTTCCTTGAGACGAATACCCTTCCAGGCATGACCACAGAGTCCCTTCTACCGAAATCGCTCGCTGCGGTTGGGATTCGATTCCCTGATTTCCTAAGTCACCTTGTTGAGCTCTCGCTCGGTCGCATTCCACCCCATGTCTGAAAATCTTGCACAGAAGAAATGTGTCCCGTGCGAAGATGAGGATTTTCCTGCACTTACACCTCCCCAGGCAAAGGATTTCATGGAGCATGTTCCTCTCTGGAGCTTGAATGAGGACAGCACAGAACTGTTTCGGGTTTTCCGGTTTAAGGATTTCAAAGAGGCACTTGCGTACACCAACGAGATTGGGGAAGTTGCAGAGGAAGAGGGTCACCATCCTGACATTAGTCTTGGCTGGGGGAAGGTTGAGGTGCGCCTTACAACGCATAGTATTCACGGACTTAGTGAGAATGATTTTATTGTCGCAGCTAAGATTGACCTACTGGAAAACTAGATAGCCATTATGGTATAGTGCCCTAGTCCAGAAATGGGCCGTTAGCTCAGTTGGTAGAGCACCTCATTTGCAATGAGGGGGTCGCAGGTTCAAATCCTGTACGGTCCACACGTGTCAAGGCGTCATTTTGTGCGCCTGACGCCCAATCCCCATGAACGATTCAGAATTGAAAGCTCTGGAAAATACCTACAAAGAAGTCTCATCTCTTAGAGATGAGTTCTTCCTCCATCGCGCCCAAACCGCAACAGCGTTATTACAGAGTCAGTTACAATTCCTTCAGGGGTTGGCCACAATAATTCTGGCTTTTATTGCCATTCTTGTAGCAACCAAATCATTTGAAATTAATCTTTGGTACTTTCTTTCTGGTGGAATTGCCTTTGTGCTTGTTTTATATACGTTTACTTTTATTAGAGAGTCAATAGATTCAGTAGATGAGGACATGAGACAAATTGATAATAAGCTTGAGATTGCAGAGAAGGAGGTGATTTCTAAGATTAAGGAAGCAATACGAGTGAACAACTACAACGTGATGTCGAACTACGCGAAGGACAGAATTGAGGCCTTGCAAGTAGAAATGGACCTATCCTACGCTGGAGAAATATCCATGTTCCTATTTTTTTCTAGTTTATTATTTTGCATCATAGCTATTCTTAAGTCATACCAAATCTTCAGTCTGATTGATCAGAACCAGGTATGCATTGTCATAGGTGTGCTAAGCACTGCAATATTATTCTCCGCTAACTGGAACTTGAAGCTTACACGCTCTATCTCGAGGCTTCTACAAATCAAGCTCTGGGCTTAGGCGACTTCTCCAGATTCCTTCTGCCACTCCTTCTTCAGTCTCTCTGCCGTTCGTATCCGGTTAGCTTTCTCAATATTTTGCCATCCAGAATTTCTCTTGCGCCGCGGAATGTAGAGGAGTTCAGATAGCTCGATTTCTTTCTCTTTATCGCCTATGCGCTTGATGAGCTCGCGCTTAGATTCCTTAGAAGTTCGAACTGCGGCATGATGCGGTCCACAAAAACAATGAGGCCACTCCGCAAGGAGTGGCCGATTCTGTTTTTGTAGGTCCGTACAGGATTTAAACGTCGGAGCGGGGACCCAATCAGCAGAGTGGGTCGCGAGACGGTGCCCAGAGCTGCCGCGAGTGGCGACGAGCGTCAGACTCGCGGGCAAAAGCGTACTCGCGTTCCGGTACGGTCCACATTAGTTCACAAAGGCAAAGATTCCGTCATTCTGTATTGGCACGCTTAGATTTTGGGAGGTTCTAATCTTCTCGTGGACATTCCATTCCTAGTGCGGGATTATGAAGGAATGAAAGGGATTATCGCGTGGCTCAAGAGACTTTTGCCTTCGAAGAAAGAGGAGGCTCAACCAGTGAGTGAGTCGGCTGGCTCCATTATGCCAGAAGCTGAGGAAAAATCGACCTATTCCGCAGATAAGCCAATAGAAACGATCGATCAAGACCGTTTCAACCGATGGGCTTTTGCAAGGCGAATTGCGGATACCCTCTCCACACGCACTGATCCAAGTAGTGTCGTTGTTGGCGTGTACGGACCTTGGGGAGATGGAAAGACCTCAGTCCTCAGACTGATGGAGATTGCACTCGCAAATCACCCCAAGATCATTCCTGTTCGCTTTAATCCGTGGTACTTCGGTTCACAGGAGCAGTTACTGCAGGGTTTCTTTAAGACGGTTGCAGAAGCGGCAGGAAAATCCCTCGTTCATAACGGAGAAAAGTTCGGCAAGTTTCTAGAACAATATGGCTCCTTGCTGTCGCTAGCGTCTCTCAGTCTCAGCGGTGGGATAGTGTCGGTCGGTTCTGGAGGAGAAGCGGCAGTTGGTCTAGGTAATGCACTTTCTACAGTCGATTTGGATAAACGACGCGAAAGACTCGAGAAAATCCTCGAAGAAACCGACAAGCGTATCATCGTGATGATTGATGACATCGACCGACTTGATCAGGATGAGATTCATGCAATCTTTAAGCTCGTAAAACTATCAGCTGGTTTCAACCGAACCAGCTACGTACTTGCTCTAGACGACGAAATGGTTTCCGGAGCTTTGAGTAAGAAATACGGAAGCGGGAATGCACAAGCCGGTCGAAATTTCTTGGAGAAGATAGTACAAGTCCCTCTACACGTACCGGCGGCTGATGAGATTGAACTCAGGCGAGTTACTCTCGAGGGCGTCGATGCCGCATTGAAGCTCAGCGAGATAGAGCTGTCTCAGGAACAAGCAGACACATTCACGAGACACTTTGTTGATGGTATTGAAGAGAGAATTCTCACTCCTCGACAAGCAAAGTTGTACGCAAACGCCATAACATTTGCTTTGCCGATCCTCAAAGGCGAAGTGAATCCAGTCGACCATATGCTCATCGAAGGTATTCGGGTGTTTTACCCGAAGCTCTATGTCGTCATACGTGAGAACCCCAGTTTCTTCCTAGAAGCTCCGAGAGACGAACAAAGAGGTGACGTACAACGTCAGCGAATACATACCTTGATCGACACGGCTCTAAAAGAGGCTGGTATCGAGGATCCTGTGCATGTAAAGGATCGCTTGATCAAACCGATGTTTCCTCGTGCGATAGGTAACGTTTCGTACGGGTCTGAGTGGGATAAAACATGGGCAAAAGAACAGAAAATCTGCTCGTCCGAATACTTCAAGCGCTATTTCCAATACAGCGTTCCTGCAGGAGATGTACCCGATCTCGCCACAGAAACCTTCCTCAAAGACATAGGCACGAAAACAGACAGTGAGATAGACGAAACAATCATGAGTTTTAGCGGGAAAAATGGACTCGCTTCGCTCGTGAAGAAGCTACGCAATAAGGAGACAACGATTGATCCCGATATCGCGCCGAAACTAGCACTAGGTTTTGCTCGGGCCGGAGCATTTGTGCCGCGAGAGAAAGCAATGTTCTCAGACTGGAGCTTCTCCCAAGCAGCAATATTAGTTTCAGCACTTGTTAAAAGGGTGCCGGCCGGGAAACGACGAGATGACCTTGCAAGAGAACTTATGCGGAGCGCTACACCTCTCGCCTTCGCCTTTGAGTGCTTACGTTGGCTGGGAAAAGATCCGGAAGATAAAGACGATGATCGCGTCCTTTTGGAAGCTATGGAAAAGGAAATAGGAGCGATACTTGCAGAGAGAATTAAAGAAGACGCCGCAAAAGGTCCCTTGTACAAAACCTATGGGAGCGATACTCCACGTCTATTCTGGGCATGGCATCACTATGGAAACCAAGCGCAAGTAAAAAAGTACTTGGAGGATAGTTTCGACGCTCAACCGAACGATGTATATGACTTTCTAGATACGTATGTTGGCGTGAGTTGGGGTATCGAGAACGGTCTGCCAAGCAGATCGGAGTTTCAGAGAGAAAGCTACAACAGCATAGAAAAGATGATCTCTCCTGATTTTATTATGGCGAAGCTCCGCATTCAGTTCGGTAGCGAGCTGGATAATCCAGAATATTACCAAACGAAAGATACTCCAATTCAAAAACAGCTTGCTCACCAGTTCGCTATCTGCCACAGCAAAGCTGTGAGTGAGCGTAAACCTCCCGATCCTCCCAAGAGTCCACTAGCTTAAGAAAATGTGTTGGTCTGGATTGAATCAAGGAAGTTCTAAGATCCCAGAAACCTCTCTTGAGATAGAACTTTTACATATGAGGTAGTTGAGTATAATTATCACATGAATATGGAAGCAGCAGGAGGCAGGCGAAATCTCGAAAAGCGTGAGTCAGAAGAGGCAGAACCTTCTCTTCCGACCGACCCAATTGAGGCAGCGGCTTGGCTAGAAGAAATTTGGAAGGGAGGCGGGGGATGGGAGGGCCAGCATCCGTTGCGGTTAAAAGTGAAAGATCCCAAAGACTATCAAGAATTGTCAGAAGAAGAAAAGAAAGAATTTAATAAACTAGGGAAGCAATTTACATGGCTCGCTGAAATGCATCGTTCAGAGATGTCGTGGTCACAATCATATGCTCATACTAATTACGGTGAGGTAGTCGGCTTTCGCTTTGGCTATGAGACACCGGAAAATCCTGAGGACGATATTCCGGAAGCGTACATCTATCGTCCTTTTGATGAAAAGCAGCCTAAAGTTTTCGTAAGTAGGGCGAGTAATGGGTGGAAAGTAGAGCCTCTGGAAGCGGTGGCAGAAAGCTACGCAAAGAATTTTGACTACTAGATCTCTGCTCGTTCATATTTAGAATGAAATCTGTGCCTGCAGTAGTTTAAAAAAAGCCCCGCCATTCCGGCGGGGCTTGATAGTTCATTGCTGCCGAGACCGGGCGAGTTGTCTCTCGACGACCAACTGAACTTGAAGATTAACTGGCTCGATCCTTTCTCGCCGGCCTTTCTTGACCGTCCGATATCCAATTTGGTCGCCTCGGGCGATCATACTCGCGATTTCGTCATTACTGAGCTCCCGGGAAGGTGTGCCCATTCCTCGTCTCCAACCAACGACGGACAAAGTCATCCGTGTCGAATAGGGTAATACACCATCAAGTAATAGCAAATACAGCAGTTGGAAACAAAAAGCCGCCCGCGGACAGCTTTCCGTAGGCGGCGTACTTAGCGAGGTGCAAACATCATAGCGATCAGAAGGATGGTGACCATTGCGCCCAGTCCGCATACAATCCAGAAGTTGAACTTCTGTTTAGCAGCGTAATAGTTGGCGATGGCTTGTTTTTGCTCTGGTGAGATATAACCTTCTTCCATTACGGTTCTCCTTTCTAGACAAAACTTATCATATGTTGCAAAAGGTTCCAATATAATCACGGTAGAGGGATGTAGTGACTTGGTTTGGTACATATACCTCAGGTTGCTTTTCCATTTCCCTACCTCTTTCTAAGTAATACGTTAGCATTTACAGAATCACCACTTCGTGGTTTAGTATTCCTTAGAATACTCTGCACAATTGAAAGGGCATAAAATGACACAATCTATAAATTTTGTAGATGATGGCCACCTGTTGTATTGGGGACAGCTCGCTGTATGCAAAGCGCTTGGATTAAGCGATGAAGCCGTTCGATTAGGGACTCGAGAGATAAATAACTTCTTGCCGCATGGCATCCTTATTTCTGGGTCTGATTTTTCCGTCCAAGTTCTATCGAAACAAGTTCGTGGCAATACGTCTAACATATTCGGTAATTACTGCGAAGCTACTATCATTTTTGTTCGCTCACATCCAGGTAACCTTAGTCAGCAAAAAGAGTACAAAGTGAAACCCTTCACACTACCAGGCTACAGCGACTGGCTCGCAGGCAAGAAAAAGCTTCTTGAACGGTTGAAGTCTGAAGAGGAGGCTCGTTTTGAAGCCTTCAAAAGAAGGCGACTCGAAAGAGCTAACGCATAGAAGTCATTGTGAGAGCGCACGACCTTTGGGTACGGCGCTCTTTTACTTTTCATAGTTATCAAGGACTAAATGAGTTTCGACACTGGCTCGTTGTAATAGATAGGCCGTATATACGGCATGTGGTAGTGACGGCACTACTTTCTTTTTAGATTTGCAAGGTCGAGGTGCCGACTCAAAAGAAGAGTTACTAGGTATATCTAAGAAGTGTGCAAGACTACAACTATATGAAACTCACCCCATCTAATGCTAATTCCCGTATTAGCGTCCTCACGTGAA
Source organism: Patescibacteria group bacterium (assembly GCA_038064495.1). Taxonomy (GTDB): domain Bacteria; phylum Patescibacteriota; class Minisyncoccia; order Phycocordibacterales; family Phycocordibacteraceae; genus C7867-001. The sequence continues at coordinate 319,483 of JBBTSZ010000002.1, forward strand.
GCCTCGTGCGGACGATACCAGCCAGCCCTATTCTGACCGCGAACTCCAAGGTCTCAAAGAGCTCAAAACAGCTCGGGCGAGTATTCTAAAGAATCTCCAAGATACCGAGGAAGAATCACAGAATAATCTCCAGAAAACGGCCATTGATGAAGCTGTACTTGAGAGTATTGGTGACGGGCTGGTCGTTATGGACAAACTCGGCATTATTACCTATGTGAACCCAGCGCTTGAGCGCATGGTCGGCTGGACCCTCGACGAAATCGTGGGGAATTCCATCGTGGACACACTTATCCTGGAAAAAGAAAAAGGCGAGAAAGTCTCCTACAACGAAGAAATTTTATCTAAGGTACTTGCCGGCGGTATTGTCGTCGCTGATTTAACCAATCCGTTTTATCACGTGCGCAAAGATAAGAGCACCTTTCCGATAAGTACAACGGTGAGCCCCATCCTCCTTGCAGGAGAGATTATTGGTGCGGTTATGACGTTCCGCGACATTACGAAGGAGAAAGAAATTGATAAGGCAAAAACGGAGTTTGTCTCGCTTGCTTCGCATCAACTGCGTACTCCGCTTTCCACGATTAATTGGTACACCGAAATGCTCCTTGCCGGTGATGTTGGAAAACTGAGTGACAAACAGGATACCTATCTGAGGGAAATCTACCGGGGAAGTCAGCGAATGGTTTCTCTCGTGAATGCTCTTTTGAGTGTCTCGCGCATGGACCTCGGCACCTTTGTGCTTGAGCCAGAGCCAACAGACTTTGTGCGGCTCATACAAACTATTATCCGCGAGCAGCAATTTCATATTGAGCGCAAAAAAATCATCGTCACCACGTCATTCCAAGACTCTCTGCCTCTCATCCATGCTGATGGAAAACTGCTCAGTATGGTTGTTCAAAACATATTATCCAACGCGGTGAAATATACTCCCGATAACGGCACTATAGATCTCACGCTCACGCTCATCCCAAGTGCAAACACGCTTCGCCTAAAGATTAAAGACACCGGCTATGGCATTCCACTCGCCCAGCAGGAGCAGATTTTCACCAAGCTTTTTCGTGCTGACAACGTGCGCGAAAAAGAAACCGAAGGTACGGGCCTTGGTCTCTACATTGCAAAGACCATTATTGATAACTCTGAAGGGAGACTGTGGTTTGAATCCGAAGAAAACAAGGGTACGACCTTCTACTTGGAACTGCCGGCATTTTCTGACCAAGTTACTACCAAACACAAGGTATGAAAAAGAATCTGAAAGAAACGAAAACTGTGCTGGTGGTAGAGGACGACCAACCACTCCTTGCGGTCATTAAAATGAAACTTGAGAAAGAGGGTATGCACGTGATTACCTCGCGGAGCGTTGACCGTGTCTTTAGTATTGAGATTGAGAAGAATGCCGCGAACAAAATTACGATGAGTAGTGTTGAACTTTCACTCAAGCATCTGAATGATTTGGATCGTATTGACGCAGTATGGCTTGACCACAACCTGCTCGGAAGTGAAAACGGTCTAGACTTCGTGATTAAGTTTAAAGACAACGGTGGTCATTGGGAAAAGATTCCTATTTTTGTTGTTTCAAATACCGCTGACCCAGAACTGGTACAGAAATATGCGGCAGCACAGGTTCCGAACTATTACGTAAAAGCCGAGCACACACTTGAAAGTATCGTCAACGATATCAAGAACGTACTTCTTGGAGAAAAGAAATAATATGAAGGCTCCGAGCATCGTATTGATTGTTGAAGACGAAGCGTCACTGCGCCGAGCGCTCTGCGACAAATTTGCGCGTGAAGGCTTTACGGTGTTTGAAGCGAAAGATGGAGAAGTGGGTCTTACGCTCGCCCTCAAGGAAGAACCGAATGTCATCTTGCTTGATATGATGATGCCGAAGGTAGATGGCATCACCATGCTACATCAGCTGCGACTTGCAAATGAATGGGGCAGACTCGTTCCCGTCCTGCTCCTTACCAATGTGAGCAGCGACGACAAACGAATGTTGCGAGAGGTACAGGAAGACGGTTCAGCACACTATTTAGTAAAGTCGGACTGGCCTATTACCAGACTGGTGGAGCGAGTGAGGGAGGCACTTCGTGAGACTCAAAACAGCATCTAGCCCTTATAAATCTCCCATCTAAGCGCTACAAGGCGCTTTTTATATATAAAACGCGAGAAAACCTAGTAAATACTTGATTTCTTTATCCCCAGCGATAAGGGACACAAGTAACAGGCCAGAAACACAGCCGATATACTGGAGGCAAGGTAACTATTACATTCTTTATGAACTCATCTTGGCTCGAGCGTATTGGACGAAGCATATTCGTCTCTGTACTTTTACTATCCGTCATACTTAGTGGCTTTCCTGAAGTGCAGGTGCAAGCTGCAACCACTTCGCTGGCGGCTGCAAGCCAGTCAACCGTACTCACGGTTGGTGCCACATCGGGAGATGTCGGTGTCTTCCAGGCAGTATTGCAGAAGCTCGGGTATCTCAACTCTACTCCAACTGGCTACTACGGCACTCAGACCAAAGCAGCTGTTGCAATATTCCAAAAATTTAATCGCCTCCCTGTTACTGGTTCGGTGGATGACCGTACCCGTTACTATCTTGGACAAGCAATTGCGCAGCTAGGCGTTAAAGCACCAGTACTTACAACGACGTCGTCTGTACCCGCGAAAATCAGAACAACCTTACCGCCTACACCAGTAACAACTCCTGTTGCAACAGCACCAAGTACAACGACACTTAAGGTTCGCTCTACAGGCGGGAAGGTTACGGAAGTACAGAAGTCTCTGAACACCCTCGGACTTCTTGCTGTTGAACCAACTGGATATTTTGGAACTCTAACAGAAGCTGCTGTTAAAAAGTTTCAAACCAATAATTTGTTGCCTGTCACTGGACAAGTAGATACAACAACTAATCAAATACTCACAACTACTGCCAGCACCGTTCCTCTTGCCGACAGCACAACCAAAACGACTACAACGACTACCGTAAAGACGGCTCCTGCCAAAACGCCTCCGCCAGCACCTGCTGATACAACACTAACGTTTAGTTCCTCCGATTCTTCTGTTGTCGTTGGTACGTCGTACACACTCAGATGGAGTTCACAACATGCCGAAAGTTGTACTGCTTCCGGAGAGTGGTCGGGTACGTTTTCAACAAAAGGAAGTAAGACCTTTACACCGACAACAGAAGGGACAAGAACCTACATACTCACCTGCTACGGAAAGTCAGGCTCGGTAGTAGGGAGTCAAACCGTTGTTGTAACTGCAAACACTGACCCCGTTGTAGCGCCCCCACCAGCTCCAGCACCGTCACTCACGTTCACGGCAACTCCGACGACAGTTACATCAGGTGGTAGTACTACACTTACGTGGACTACGAAAGATGCAACCAGCTGCACAGGAACAGGAGATGGGATTACCGGTACTCAGCCAACGAGTAAAACCGTGACCGTGTCTAACATCACCTCTGACCGAACTTTCTCTCTCTCCTGTACCGGTGCGGGTGGCACGGTCGCAAAGTCACTCACCGTAACCGTTACTGAACCAACACCTGTGCCGACCGTTGCACCAACGCTTATCTTTAGCGCAAGCGCAACTTCAGTTTTCTCGGGCGGAAATGTCACCCTCACCTGGTCCACCACAAACGCAACAAGCTGTACCGGTACAGGCCAAGGCATTGTCGGTACTCAGCCTACGAGTAAGTCAGTATCAGTATCAAACATCACCTCTAACCAAACCTACAGTCTCACCTGTACGGGAGCAGGAGGCAGTATTACCAAATCCATAACTGTTGTGGTCACGGGACCAGCACCACTTACCGGTGTCGTGTCTGAAGGAGACTCCATCTCTGTTTTTTGGAGTGGGAACCACACGGGTATCTACGCTGCCGCAAATCCAACTGTTCCCTTCAAGGGACTTGCAGTGGGTGGTTCAGGCATTGGTACTCTCACAGCACGCCAGCAGGCAGTACTTGATGCGAAGCCAAAAGTATTCACTGTATTTATTGGTGCCAATGACTTAACGAGTTACTCTTCTGCAACAGCCTTTACTAACGCTCTCTTCTCATATGTTGCAACGATTAAGGCAACCGGTGCAAAAGTTGCGGTAGCCACCATACTGCCGCAACAAATCGCAAATGCGTCGGCAAATAATGCCTTGCATAATACTCGTCGAGTAGAGGCAAACAACATTATCCGAGCAGCTGTTGGCGGAAAAATAGATGGGGTCATTGACTTCGCAGCTGACCCAACAATGGGACCTGATTCAGCGGCAGCTAATACAACCTTGTATTACGATGGTCTTCATCCAACTGATGGAAATAGTGCCGGTACAGGAGGTCAAAATAAACTTGCGCTTGTGTATGGACCAGTCGTAAACGCACTTCTTAACGGGACTCCAGTACCAACACCTTCCCCGTACATCACACCAACGCTGACCTTCACTGCAAGCGCATCGTCAGTTACTTCAGGAGGAAGTGTTGACCTTACCTGGTCCACCACAAACGCAACAAGCTGTACCGGTACAGGCCAAGGTATTGCTGGCATGCAGTCAACGAGCAAGACAACGACAGTATCAAACATCACCTCTAACCAAACCTTCAGTCTCACCTGTACGGGTGCTGGTGGAAGCGTTACAAAATCTGTGAGTGTAACAGTTCTTGCTCCACAGCCCTCTCCGTCAACTATCCCTGCATCTATTCCAAGCAATTTTGACATCAACTCAGAACTCGTTCCGTCATGGGGAACGGGAGCTATACCCGCAAGTGCAGCCCCTGATGTTGTTGGTGCCTTCCGCTTTATCTGTAACGCAAGCCATGAATCATTCGATGACCCTATTGTCTATCCGGGACAACCAGGCAAATCACACTTACATGAGTTCTTTGGCAACACACTAACGAATGCAAACTCTACCTATCAGAGTCTTCGTACAACGGGAAATAGCACCTGTAACAGTCCACTTAACCGTTCAGGATATTGGATTCCAGCGATGATTAATGGGGCCGGGCAAGTAGTACGTCCAGACTACGTCTCTATCTACTACAAGCGCCGTCCAGATACCGATCCTCTCTGCACCAAGATTGGGAAATCGTGTGTTGACTTGCCTCGTGGACTTAGATTCGTGTTCGGAGCAAACCTAGTCAGTGCAACACCAACCACAGGAGGAGGATATTTTAACTGCACGGGTCCTACCGCAACTTCCGGGCATTATAAAGACATCGCTACCGCAGCAAAGAATTGTCCTGCGGGAAATCAAATTGGGGCAATCATATCTGCTCCAGAATGTTGGGATGGTGTAAATCTAGACAGTGCAGACCACCGTAGTCATGTAGCCTACTCTCAGTACATTGGTCAGTCGTATGCCCAGTGTCCGTCAACTCACCCGTACGTCATTCCGACCTTCACACTTGGCGCATGGTATACCGTGGACAGTACGCTTGATCGCTCAGGAACGTGGAATCCTGCAACGCCAACCTGGCACCTCTCTTCTGACGGTATGCCGAACGCCACGAAGAATCCTGGTTCAACGCTCCACTCTGATTGGTTTGGAGCATGGGACGATACGGTAAAGGCCATGTGGGAACAAAACTGCGTGAACAAACTTCTGAACTGTTCTGGAGGTGATCTTGGAAACGGTAAGCAGCTGAAAATGTTCAAGGGCTTCAGTTGGACAGCCAATCCACGTACGGTGCCGATACCCGCTGGAGGTCCGATGGCATATATTCCTAATCACGATTTCAAGATTGGAACGAAGGGGCCAAGTGTAACCGCTCTTCAGAACCTCCTCAAGAATCTTGGTTTCTTCAAAGAGCAGGCAACGGGATACTTTGGAACACTCACGCAAGCTGCACTCAAGTCCTACCAGAGTAGTTTGGCAGGTGTCGGAGCAGCAGGTACGGAGCACGACCACCAGTAAAAGAAGGAGTTCAAACAAAAACACCACTGACTTCAGTGGTGTTTTTGTTTAGCTGGTACCTCGCTATACTACGTATATGAAAACTAACCTATGGATTCCGTACTTGGTATGTGTAGTCGCATCACTTCTTGCGGGAGGTATCGGCTCCTACTTCACGTTTGAAGCGATTAGTACTTGGTACATGGGACTCACGCTTCCTTCATGGACTCCACCCAATTGGGTATTCGGTCCCGTATGGACCACTCTGTACGTGTTGATGGGTGTTTCAGCGGGCTTAGTGTGGAAAAGCACACGTGCGGATAAAAAATGGGCACTCTACCTTTTCTTCTTTCATCTCCTTGTGAACGCAGCGTGGTCTATTGTGTTCTTTGGTCTTCGCGACCCCGTTTCTGCACTCCTTATTATCAAAGCACTATGGCTTTTGATAGTTGCACTCATGATTCTTTTCTGGAAATATTCAAAGCTTGCTACGTATCTTCTGATTCCGTACTTAGTCTGGGTCTCCTATGCCACCTCACTCAATCTTGGTGTTATTCTGTTAAATCCCCTTATATGAAAGATATTCTTAAATTGTTTAGTCTCGCACTTCCGATTATGGTAGCTCTGGACCTCTCTTGGGTAAGTGTCATTGCTGCTAGCTTCTACCATGCAAACTTAGGACCCCTGCTTGCTCCAGTCCCGCACTACGGCGCTATCGTTTTGTTCTATATTTTCTACACCCTCGTGCTTATCTACTTTGCACTACGTCCGGCACTTATTGAGCGGTCGCTTCCTCGCGCCATGATAAATGCAGCCGTACTTGGGTTCGGAGCCTATATGACCATTGACCTCACAAACTACGCACTCATCGCTGGCTGGCCTCTCACCCTTGCCGTAGTTGATATAGCATGGGGCATTATCCTTACAAGTCTCACCGCAGGTCTCACCTATCTCGTCGCTACGAAAATCTTTACGCTCTAGTCTGACAACGTATTTGGTGCATTTTTCTTTATAATAAACACTTATTGACACATAGTCAATAAGTGTTTATTATCTAAATTAGATCCCCGCACATTGAAATGTTGCTTGGTTCTGGAAAGGAAACACCCATGTTCATCAGATATCTAGAAGTACTGCTGGCAGTGCTCGTCATTGTCATCGTTATTTCACAGGTGATAGCTCCCCTCTGGCGGAACCAGCCGATTTTCCCGTTCTTTGGACGGAAAAGGAAACTTGAGCGAGAGCTCACGCAGGTGCACGGCGAACAGGCAGAGCAAGCTCTTGAAAAGGTAATCAAATCTGAACGCCGCAATGGCCGGAAGAACTAGCTTCAGAAAGGAAGCAACATATGGAACGCGAAGGTGTAATGGGCTTGGTCCCGAGAAGAATGGGTGCAATTATTGTCGCGGTCGTCGTTGGCCTGCTGCTCTTATTGAGCGTTGGGAAACTTTTCGAAAACGTCGATGCAGACGAAATAGTTGTTATTCAATCTGTTACCGGCGACCTCGATTGGTACATCACTCCTGGCCCGAAATGGCAAGGGCTTGGCAAGGTCACGAGCTACAAAAAACGTTCGATTTATGAATTCGAATCCAAGATTCGATTCAATGACGGCGCGCACGCTCAAATGAAGGGAAGTATTCAATACGAACTTCCTCTCGACGCAAAAAGGCTTACCGCGCTTCATACGCGCTTTGGAAGCCAGGAAGCACTTTCTGGGCAGCTTGTTCAGAAGATTGTCGACAAGGCCATATACATGACCGGTCCACTGATGTCGAGCCAAGAAAGTTACGCTGAAAAGCGCAACGACCTCATATCAGCGGTTGAGGACCAGGTTGCCAACGGCGTGTATCGCACCCTTCAACGCGACGTCATGACGAAAGATCCGCTCACGGGGGCTGAAAAAACAGTCACCGTGGTTGAAATCGCCGTCGCCAAAGATGGTCGACCAAGTCGCCAAGAAGCTGCTGTGTTGTCGGAGTTTGCCGTCAAGCCTTTCAATTTCAGCATTGCGTCGCTTGACTACGACAAGCCGGTTGAAGCTCAAATCAATACGCAACAACGTGCGCGCGGCGCTGTGCAAACAGCAATTGCCAACGCACGTATGGCGGAGCAGGACGCTGTTACTGCAACGAAACGTGGTGAAGCCATGGTGGCAACAGCTCGAGCAAAGCAGGAGGCAGTGAAGGCTGCAGCAGTTACTGACGCTGAACGGGAACGTGACGTCGCGCGCCTCCAGTCGGAAGCGGCTGGTTTTGCAAAACAGCGTGATATTCTGCTCGGTGAAGGTGAAGGTGCTCGTCGTCGGCTTGTCATGCAGGCAGACGGCGCACTTACGCAGAAACTCGCGACCTATGAAAAGGTCAGCAAGATGTATGCGGATGCCATCGCGAACTATCGTGGCGCCTGGGTGCCGAACATGGTCTTTGGTCAACAGGGCGGAACCACAAATGGTGGAACGGCTTTGATGGAACTGTTGACAGTGAAGACCGCTCGCGATCTCTCACTCGATATGGGCACTCCACGGGGCTCACAAACCAAGAAGTAGAGTCCAGACGAGCAACACAACTCATGGGCCGTCCTAAAAGGACGGCCCATTTTATTTATTTGCCGCGTCCGTAGTATTTCTTAAGCGTTTTTACGTGTTCTGCATAGGTAGCTGAGCAGTGGAATTCACCGTTCTTATCATGGAAGTAAAAAATACAGTCGGTTTGCTTCGGGTTGAGTGCTGCAATGACGGCTGCCACTGACGGATTTGCAATCGGCGTAGGGGGAAGTCCTGGATGCGCGTACGTGTTGTAGGCAGACTTAATATATTTATCCTTAGGTACCACCGGTGGCCACCACGCACTCTTGGTCGTTTGTGCCTTTGCGTATTGAAGTGTCGCGTCAATTTGGAGATTCATATTAGTGAAAATACGATTCCAGATGATGCCTGAAATCATGCGCATATCGTCAGTACCGCCAGTCTCACGTTCAATCAACGAAGCAATAGTTAGGGCGTCATTCAGCGGAACCTGTTCGGCTGTAGAGGTACTGTAGCGGTCAAGAATCTCTGAGGTAAAACGCTCATGCAGGACATTCTGCACTTCAGTCGGAGAGGCTGCTCCGTGCACTTCATAGGTTCCTGGCACAAATTCACCTTCGGTAAGGGTTGGTGGTTTTGACTTTACTTGAGCGACAAATACCTTGCGCTGACCGTTATTCCATCCAAGCGCGTTACCAAAGACTTGAGCGACCTCTTCTTGGCGGTAGCCTGGACGTATGGTTACGAATTGCACATCCGTGCCAGCAAGGAGTTTATAGATAGGAAGGCCAGCGACAAAGGATGCAAGCTCTGAAAAAAGACTGGTAGCAAGTTCAACAGCGGCCGCACTCTTGGATGATTGTCCAAGACTCAAAAGGTCGTCAACGCTTGCGTTTTCAGTAATGACTTTACGGGAAGGATCTACCGAGACAGGAAAAGGTACTTTTGAACCAGCTGAAGCTTGCTGTTCTTTAATATCAAGTGAAAGGATGGATGGAAGAGAAAAGAGCGCGAGTGCAAGCACCAGCGAGGTGCCTATTATAGGAGCAATGGTACGCACCGAAGAGCCGACAGTTTTCTTCGGCTTTCCTTTATATGGACCAAAGTTGCGTGGTATCAGGGTCCTTCCTGTTGGGCCCGGCATGTAGAAATTGTAGCAAGTACGAGCGAGATGTCACTTGGTGTGTCGTGAGTAAGAAATATGCACCACTATAAACTCTGTAAGGGTAGACAGGTGAGTCTATCCAGTGCTACGGTGCGGGGAGTGAAAGCATCTCCACAAAAAACGACCGTTGAGCGGGCTGTAGAAAACATTGGCTCCGTAACTTCACTCGTACTGCATACGATTCTTTTTATTGTTGCCTTTACTCTGCCCCTTGCCGGACTCGTACCGTGGGAAATCATGCTCTTGGTGCTCACGACGGTGGTATCTCTGGAAGCTATCTATCTTGCGCTGTTCATTCAAATCACCGTAAACCGCAACACCGCTCAGCTGCGAGAAGTGGAAGAGGACATTGATGAGATTCAAGAGGACGTCGAGGAGCTCGGCGAGGATGTGGAAGACATTCAGGAAGACATTGAAGAAATCTCTGAAGATATTGATGAGATTCAAGAGGACGTTGAAGAAATGTCTGACGAGGAACGCGAAGAGGCGGAAGGCGAGCGCCGTATCAAGGCAGAAAAAGTAACGGCTGAACGAAAAGAGCGCAGAGAGAAGAAAGCCTTTGACGAGGCAAAGACTCTTGAACAGTTGAGCAAAGACGTCCAACGCGTATTACGTGACCTTGAAGAGTTACGTAAGGGCAAGTAAACTTACTCAGCTTCGGGCCTATAGTGAAGTGGTATCACGCATCCATGGCATGGATGAAGTCGGAGTTCGATTCTCCGTAGGTCCACAGAATAATCTGTCACACTGTACTCAATCCAAAGACATATGGAATCATTAAAACCAGAAAGGAAACCAGAGCTGTTTGAGAAAATCGACCGTAAAGCACCAGCACTTATGGGAGCGCTTGCCAGTGCTCCTGTGTTTAAAAAACACGGTCAGGTACATGCTCGGCGGGCAGTTGTTGGAGAATCCATCATCACGACTCTTGAAAGTGGTATCAAGGAGACTGAGAATACTGCGCAGGAAGGTGATTGGATCATCACTAACCCTGATGGCGAGGAATACATCATTTCTGAAAACAAGTTCAACAGTCGCTATGAACCAACGAATGAGGATGGTCTCTATGAGGCCAAGGGTTCCTGCCGCGCTATTGTTAACCCGTTCGGCAAGCCAATTGAGATTATGGCTTCGTGGGGGTCGCCACAGACAGGCGGTTCCGATTGTATGATTGCAGACACCTGCGACGACGACGGCTCTAACATGAATGGTGAACCTTATATAATCGACGCTGATGCATTTGCGAAAACGTACCAGTAAGACCTGTGTCTAATAATGTAAAACACCTCCACTCGGAGGTGTTTTGCTTTGTATATCTTACGAACGGTGAACGTTGATGGCGTACGGACCTTTCTTGCTTTCGGTCACGTCAAATTTGACCTTGTCGCCAGCCTTAAGCTCACCAAAGGTGACACCTTCAAGTGCATCAGAATGGAAGAAAAGCGTATCCTTTACGCCGACGAGCTTGATAAGACCTGAATTGCGCTCACCAAGTTCAACAATCTTGCCCTGTTTCATTACTGCCAATCTACCATGTTTAGGAAATAGTGTCAAAACAGTATACAAAAAGGGCCGCTACCGAAGTAGCGACCCTCACGGATAAGGTCAGAGCATCTTGGTAAAAACTGTGCCCTGAGATTCCTCAAATCCGACTTTTCGATACAATTCACGAGCCGGAAGTCGTTCGCGCCCGCAAACAAGTTCAGCCCACTCGGCATGGTGTGCTTTCGCAAGTGAAAGAACATAACGCATAAGACGCTCACCTTCACCTTGCTCGCGATACTCCTTGAGAATCACGACGTTATCAATACGTGCCTCCACGCCGTGGAATGTTCGCAGAATGGCAACGGTTGCCATGCCAACCAGTCTTCCCGTTTCAGGCTCAAACAAGCCAACGGTGTGCGAGTGCTTTTGTTTCAGAGTGTCAAACACGTCTGATTTCGTGCCGGCCCATCCTTCGCGCATCAATTCATTCATCAACACGTGAATCTCTCGATGTATATGAGTAATCCACGAATGGTTACTTTCGAACTGAACCATTCTGAGTTGAAGTGTTGTGGCACGAGCTTTTCGGGCTGCTCCAGTTTCGTATCTACTCACTCTTTGCTCCTCTGTAATGTGCAATAAGAAAGAGCGTTTCCGCTCGTGACGAAATACTACCACACCGCCACACGTATTGGCCAGAGCGTCAAGCTACAAGTCCAAATAGCCCTATGAGTTGGTGGATAGTCATCTCTTTGCTAACATAGCTAGTATGAACGGGGTATCGGCCCAAACGGGTCTTTTTTACGTATGGACACGCTCGTAGCAACCACGAGCGGAGTGGCCACAGTTGCTACTGCTGTGGTCCATGAAAGTCCTATACACGTCTCCTTGAAGGCGGAGGTGCTCGGCCACTTCCTTGGCTTACCTATTACGAACTCACTCCTGATGACATGGCTCGTCATGGCGCTTCTCATTGGATTTGCCTTCTTTTTTGGTCGCTCACTAACGCTTATTCCTGGAAAACTACAGGCGGCCGTGGAGTGGCTCTTTGAGGGAGCGTATGGCTACGTAGTTGAAACGTTTGAAAGTGAGGAACTCGCAAAGAAATTCTTTCCACTCATCGCCACCATTTTCCTGTTTGTGCTTGTCGGTAACGAGTTAGAGTTTGTGCCTGGTGTTGGCTCCATCGGATTTTTTCACGGTACGGAATTTGAGCCACTCCTTCGTGCACCTGCAGCAGACCTCAACTTTACTCTTGCTCTCGCCTTCATTTCTTTCTTTACGATTGAAATCACCGGACTGGCGGTACTCGGTGCATTGAAGTACTCCGGCCGATTTGTTAACTTTAGTTCACCGGTTAACTTTGCCGTCGGCATTATTGAGATAGTCTCCAACCTTGGACGTCTTGTCTCCTTCTCCTTCCGTCTCTTTGGAAACATTTTCGCTGGGGAAGTCATGATTCTGGTGGCAGGGTACTTCTTGCCGTATCTCCTACCCGCGCCCTTAATCGGGTTTGAGATGTTTATTGGAGCCATTCAGGCATTGGTGTTTGCCATGTTGACGATGTTCTTCATTAAGTTGTCGGTCACTGATCCGCACGAAGCTCATTAGGGAAACCTAGTGGCTTGGTGCGGCTCCGGGATGGAGTTCGAACTTATTAAGATAAAAAATCATCATGGATGTAGAATCAGCAAAACTAATCGGCATGGCCCTTGCAGCCGGTCTCGGTGTTATCGGTCCAGGAATTGGTATCGGTCTTATTGGAGGTGGTGCTATGGAGGCCATTGGACGCAACCCTGAAGCTTCAGGAAAAATTGTCTCAAACATGATTCTTGCAATCGTGTTTACCGAGGCTCTTGGAATCCTCGCACTGGTTGTTTCCTTCATTATTAAGTTTGTTTAGTTTTCTCTAAGCGTCTGTACCATGTCTGAACTCTTCGACGCATTCGGCCTCCAACTTCCCTTGCTTATCGCGCAGGCGGTGAACTTTGGCGTGCTTATGGTGGTACTGTGGTATCTCCTCTATAAGCCCGTCATGGCAACGCTTGAGACTCGCCGACAGAAAATTGCGTCAGGCGTGGCGGCTGCTGAAATGGCTGAGGCGAAGGCCGCTACTGCCGACGCTGAAGCAGCGAAGGTGGTACACGGTGCTGAGACTGAAGCAGAAGGCATAGTCTCGGTGGCGCGCGAGAGCGCTCAGTCTGAGCGCACACGCATCATCAAGGAAGCTGAAGCACGCGCTGCTTCAGTAGAGAAGGATGCAGAGGCACGCGCCAAGGAAGATGCAGCACGCCTACTACGCGACAGCGAAAAGGAAATTGCACGCTTGTCGGTGCTTGCGGCTGAGAAGGTCATTCGTTCCAAATAAGTATGGAGAAGCTCTACGCAAAGGCTCTTACGCAACTCGCGCATAGTGAGGGAGCTGATACGAAGAAACTCGTAGAGCAACTCGTGAAGGAACTCACCGCTTCAGGACGCACCAAGCTCCTACCGGAGATTCTTCGTGAGCTTAGAGTGCTTGAGGCGAAAGAGGCGAAACGTGCGCCAAGCGTAGAAGTAGCGCATGAGAAGGAAAGTACCGAAGCACTCGCCGAAGCAAAGAAGCTCGGCATAGAGGTTTCCAAAGCGCACGTAAACCACGCCTTGATTTCAGGATGGCGCGCGCGTTCAGGCGGAACACTCATAGACCGAAGTGCGAAGCGCGGACTCATTGACCTCTACCGAAAGGTAACTAACTAAGTAATAACCACACACATCATGCAGAGCATTATTAAGCGTATTGAAGAAGAAATCGCCGGCTTCACCCCGAAGGGTGACCGTGAAGAGACCGGTACGGTACGCGCTACCGGTGATGGTATTGCCGAAATTGACGGACTGGAGAAGGCCATCATGAACGAGATGGTGCTCTTTGACCCGACCTTTGACCGAACCCTTGAGGCAGCACTCAAGGACGCTGACCCAGTCTATGGTCTGGTCTTGAACCTTGAAGAGGACGGTGTGCGTGCCGTCATTCTCGGAGATTCTTCCAAAGTGTACGAGGGCATGCTCGTGCGACGTCTCGGACGCCTACTTTCCATCCCAGTAGGTGACTCGCTTGTGGGTCGTGTGGTGAACCCGCTTGGTGAACCGGTAGACGGTAAAGGACCAACGGGTGCAACCTCGCATCGTCCGATTGAATCTGAGGCCTATGGCGTTATGGACCGCTCTCCGGTGAACACGCCGCTTCACACGGGTATCAAAGCGATTGACTCCATGGTACCGATCGGCCGTGGTCAGCGTGAGCTCATCATTGGTGACCGTGGTACGGGTAAGACAACCATTGCGATTGACACCATCATCAACCAAAAATCCGAACCTGAAGCTACGCGTCCGATTTGTATCTACGTAGCGATTGGTCAGAAGGAAAGTAAGACCGCAAAACTGGTAGCTGAGCTTCAGGATAAGGGAGCAATGGATTACACCATTGTGGTAACGGCTCCAGCATCAAGTCCGGCAGCCTTCCAGTTCCTTGCGCCGTTTGCGGGAGCTGCCATTGGCGAGCACTTCATGGAGCAGGGGAAGGATGCAGTCGTAATTTACGACGACCTTTCAAAGCAGGCCGTTGCGTACCGACAGCTTTCCCTCTTGCTTCGTCGTCCACCAGGCCGTGAAGCGTATCCCGGAGATATTTTCTATTTGCACTCACGCTTGCTGGAGCGTGCTGCAAAACTCTCTAAGGAAAAGGGAGGAGGTTCTCTCACTGCCCTTCCTATTATTGAAACGCAGGAAGGAGACATCTCTACCTACATTCCAACCAACGTGATTTCCATCACGGACGGTCAAATCTTCGTGCTCGCAAACCTCTTCAACCAGGGACTTCGTCCTGCTATTGATGTCGGCAACTCCGTTTCTCGCGTCGGCTCCGCGGCGCAGACCAAGGCTATGAAGAAAGTATCTGGAAAGATTAAGCTTGAGCTCGCACAGTTCCGTGAGCTGGAAGCATTTATGCAGTTTGCGTCAGACCTTGACGAAGGAACGAAGAAGCAGATTGACTCGGGTCGTCGTATGACCGAAATGTTGAAGCAACCAAACGGTAAGCCACTTCCGTTTGAAATGGAGGCTGCAGTTATCTTTGCTGCGGTGAATGGCTACTTTGACGGCTTTGCTCCTGAGAAGACAAGTGAGGCCGAAGCTCGCCTGCAGGAGTACCTTATGCGTGAAGCAACTGGTGTGCTTGCAAGTATTCGCACCACACACGAGATAAACGAAACGATTGAGAAGGACCTCCGAGCAATTCTCACTCAGTTTGTAGAGAGAACGGCAGAGTAATACTCCCAACCACACATGGCACTCAAAGACATCAAGCTAAAGATTCTGGCCACTAAACGCATGAATAAAGTCACGCGCGCCATGGAGGCGGTCTCTGCCGTGAAAATGCGCAAGACTCAGAACGCGGCGTTTAATGGACGTGCCTATGCGCGCGCCGCGCTTTCCATTCTGACGCGTCTTTCGGGTACAGAAGATGTTATGCGTCACCCACTTGCAGCAAAACGTAAAGGCGACACGATAGCGCTCGTGCTCCTTACCAGTGATAAGGGTCTTGCGGGAGGACTGAACGCCGGTGTGTTGAAGCGAGCATTAGGAGCACTCGAGGGGCGTGAGAAGTCTAAAGTGCTTGTCTACGCCTACGGACGAAAGGGACAGGAATATTTCCATAACCGTGGCTATACGATTGCTACGTCGTACGAGAACAAGAGTGATGACGTTGATATCGTAGCGATGGAAGAAATTGCCAAAGAACTCTCCGACGGGTTTCTTGCAGGGAAATTCAACAAGGTTGTCACGGTCTACAGTCACTTCAAATCAACGTTTGAACAGGTCCCGACGATGCGTCGTTTGCTTCCCCTTTCACTTGTCGCACTTACCGAGATTGTGGAGGGCATTACGCCAGCAAAAGGTAAGTGGAGCACGGTCGCAAACCTAGCGGCACCGGCTGCGTATGAGGTGGAGCCGTCTGGTGATGAGGTGCTCGGGATCTTGGTCCCGCGCCTCGTCAGCGTCGCGCTCTTCCACATGCTTCTTGAGAGCAAGGCATCCGAACACTCTGCTCGTATGGTTGCTATGAAGAATGCTTCTGATAAATCAAAGGAGGTAGCACACGACCTGACACGCAAATTCAACAAAGTACGTCAGGCTGCCATCACTCGCGAGGTGTCAGAAATTGTGAGTGGGAGCACGGCCCTGTCCGCGTAATTATTCGTCGAGTCATTTATTTTTAATTTTAGAAACATGAACAAAGGAACAGTCACACAAGTCATCGGGCCGGTCGTCGAAGTACACTTCGAGAAAAATCGTCCCGCTATTGAGGAAGCACTCGTCATTGAGAAGAACGGCGAGCACGGACGTATCACGCTCGAGGTTGCGGCACACCTCGGGCTTGACCGCGTACGCACCATCTCCATGACGGAGACTGCAGGACTTTCTCGTGGTGAGGAGGTGAGAGCCACAGGAGCGGCGATTTCTGTTCCGGTTGGTACCGCCGCACTCGGCCGACTGTTCAATGTGCTTGGTGAGACACTCGACGGTAAGGGCGAAATAGGAATGGATTCTCCACGCCTTCCAATTCACCGTCAACCGCCAACCTTTGAAGAGCAAACGACGAAGGCGGAAGTATTTGAAACCGGTATCAAGGCCGTTGACCTGATGGTGCCGTTTATTAAGGGAGGCAAAGTCGGACTCTTCGGAGGAGCCGGTGTGGGTAAGACCGTTATCATCCAGGAACTCATTCATAACGTCGCATCTAACCACGGTGGCTACTCCGTATTTGCAGGAGTAGGCGAGCGCGTGCGTGAAGGAAACGACCTCTATCACGAAATGGAAGAGTCTGGCGTGCTTGATAAGACCGCACTCGTATTCGGTCAGATGAATGAAGTGCCGGGAGCGCGTGCACGCATCGCACTTACGGGTCTCACCCAGGCGGAGTACTTCCGTGACGAAGGTGGTAAGGACGTCCTCTTCTTCATGGACAACGTCTTCCGCTTCATTCAGGCAGGTTCTGAAGTGTCGTCACTCCTCGGACGCGTGCCGTCTGCGGTGGGCTATCAGCCTACGCTTGCAGAAGAAATGGGTAAGCTCCAGGAGCGTATTACGTCAACGAAGAAGGGCTCCATTACCTCCGTGCAGGCGGTATACGTGCCAGCCGACGACCTTACCGACCCAGCTCCGGCGACGACCTTCGCTCATCTTGATGGTACGGTGGTGCTTTCGCGTCAGCTCGCATCGCTCGGTATTTACCCTGCTATTGATCCCCTTCAGTCGTCTTCAACCGCGCTCACCCCTGAGGTGGTAGGACAGGAACACTATGACGTAGCGAACGCCGTGAAGAAACTCCTTCAGCGCTACGCCGACCTCCAGGACATCATTGCCATTCTTGGTATTGAGGAATTGTCTGATGAAGACAAAACCGTCGTGTATCGCGCTCGCAAGATTCAGCGCTTCCTTTCTCAACCATTTAACGTTGCCGAAGTGTTCACCGGAGCAAAGGGTGCCTACGTACCTCGTGAAGAAACCGTTCGCGGATTCAAAGAAATTGTAGAAGGAAAGCATGACGACCTTCCCGAGAGTGCCTTCTACATGAAGGGCACCATAGACGACGTAAAATAATTTCGTCTGCGTTGTTGCGGGTCCTGCTCTTTTCTTCCATCGTATAGCACATACGTTTACAGAAAAGAGCTTCCCGCGCCTAGCATCCAAACTCATTTTACGTCGTCTCACCTAACAACATTCTATGGCTAAAACATTTCATCTCACCATTGCCCGCGTCGGAGAGAATCTCTTTGATGGGGAAGCCACGTCCGTAACGCTTCCGGGTGAAGAAGGGGTGTTCACCGTGATGGCTCACCACGAAGCATTCGTGACACCACTCAAAGAAGGCGAAGCGAGTGTTGAAACTGAAAACGGAGAGCGAAAAGCCTTCCCTATTCAAAAAGGCATTGCGGAAGTGTCTAGTAATCAGGTAACCGTGCTCCTCTAAGTCTTTGGTATACTGAAGTTACTATATGGGAGTACAAGATTTTTTTACCCGACAGCTGATGAAATCAAAGCTGAAAGATGTACCGGAAGCACAACGCGAACAAATTATGACCTTGGTGACCAAGGATCCAGAACTGTTCAAGAAGATTGGAGAGGAGATTGACCGTCGAGTGAAGAAGGGGGGCGAACCGCAAATGAAGGCGTCTATGGAGGTAATGAAAAAGTATCGCTCTGAAATTCAGGCCCTCATGGCCCGCTAGATATGGCTTCAAAAAAGATTTTTATTTTGATGGGGAATCCGGACTCGGAGACGGTAAGTAATGATTTTGCGAATGCATACGAAGCAGAAGCAAAAGCAGTCGGACATGATGTTCGCCGTACGAATCTCATTGATATGCACTTTGATCCCCTCCTGCATAAGGGTTACAAAGTCATTCAAGAGCTTGAACCGGACCTACGTACGTTTCAAGAGAATCTTAAATGGGCAGAGCATTTTGTGCTTATCTACCCAGTCTGGTGGTCAGGCATGCCTTCTCTCCTGAAAGCACTTTTTGAACGTATGTGGCTACCTGCGTTTGCCTTCCATTTCTGGCCAAACGGTCTTGGCTGGGACCAACTGATGAAAGGTAAGACGGCGCGTCTCATTACTCTTTCCAAAATGCACCCATTTTTCATTCACCTTATGTCGGGTGACCACACTTCAGCGCTTCGTAATGGCATTCTGAGATTCTCAGGATATCGTGTCGCACTTACTGAAGTAGGTGGAAGCGAAACGCTTACCGAAGAGAAAAAAGCATACTGGATACGACGAGTGCAACGTCTTGCACGGAAAGGCAGGTAGGCTATAGTGTCGTAGTCGAAGTGTTTGGAGCGACGGACTCCTGACACCCGGGTATGGGCGATGCTCCCACACGCCCCCTTGCCTTTGCGCTTCAAGCACTTCGACACCTGCACCTTTAAACCGCGCTTCAGGCGGTTTTTCTTTTGCACATTGACATAATAGTCATTTCGTGTACTATAGCAAAAGAAGGTCAGGGATGGACCTTGGTAACGAAAGAAAGATGCATATGCTTATACTTTGTATATCTCTTACGCTTTCGGATACTGCAAACCCGGTCTATGAGGTACAGCCGGTTCATGTATGTAGTAGAGTCATGTGAAAACTATCTACGACCTGCAAATGATGAACATTGCAAAGCATCCTAAAGGCTCCCCAGGTATCAGTCGCGATTGGTATCAGAAGCAAGCCAGCCAGTAGAGGCAACCCCACGCTCTTACTAATAAGAACGTCTTGGTCCCCGTCGAGCGCTTTAACCAGCGATCCGGGGACTTTTCATTTATTACATAACCACGTAAGGTAATACACATGTTGAAAATTGGAATTGTCGGATTGCCAAACGTCGGGAAATCGACGCTTTTTAATGCACTCACCAAAGCTGCGGTGCCTGCGGAGAACTACCCGTTCTGCACCATTGACCCATCTGTTGGGGTCGTTGGCGTGCCAGATGAGCGCCTCCATAAGCTCGCTGAGCTTTCAAAGTCCGAAAAGACGATTCCGGCAGCCATTGAGTTCGTAGACATCGCAGGCCTAGTGAAAGGTGCCTCTGAAGGTGAAGGACTCGGAAACCAGTTTCTCTCAAACATTCGTGAGACAGACGCAATTCTCCAGATGGTTCGATTCTTTGAAGACCCGGATATTACCCATGTACATGGAGAAGTAGACCCGGTTCGGGATATTGAAGTTATTAATCTAGAACTCATCCTCGCTGACCAAGATTCGGTTCGAGGACGCCGTGAGCGTCTTTCCCGTGACGTGAAGATGAATATAAAAGAGGCGGTTGCAGAAGACGCGTCTCTTGCAAAAGTAGAAGAGTGTCTTTTGAAAGGAAAACTCGCTATTGTCGCCACCCTTACAGATGAAGAGAAGAAACTCATTAAGTCACTCAACTTACTTACGTTGAAACCGATTTTGTATGCATTCAATGGGAAATCAGGCGGACACAACCTGGATGAGATGAATGACGGACGCGCTGAAAAGGCCTATGAGTACGTGGAATCACTCGGTGGGAAATACGTCGCCATAGATGCACGCACCGAGCACGAATTGAACGATGTATCGGAAGATGACAAGGAAATGTTTCGTTCCGAGCTTGGTGTACAGGATGACGGTATTGCTGACCTTATCCGTGGAGCCTATACCATCCTCGGTCTCATTACGTTTTTTACGACCGGCCCCAAAGAAGCACGTGCATGGACGGTGAAGCGTGGGGCACTTGCGCCAGAGGCGGGTGCAGCTATTCACAATGACTTTAAGGATAAATTTATCCGTGCTGAAGTCGTTCAGTGGAACAAACTACTGGAAGACGGTTCGTGGAGTGCCGCACGCGATAAGGGTGACATTCGCACGGAGGGTAAGACGTACGAGACTAAAGACGGCGACGTCATGGTGTTCCTCCATAGCTAAAGAAAAACCCCAGACCACTACGGTCTGGGGTTTTGTGCGTGGGATGCCGGCAATTACGCTTCGATGTCGCGGCCTGCGTGCGAGCGCGCCTGAATCTGACGATGGCGAGAAATTCGCTTTTCGCGTTCAAGGGCTTCGGCCTTGACGGCTGCCGGCTGCGCAGCACCCCTGCGTGAGAAGTCGGCAGGGATGCCGAAACGCTTCATATGGGCGACCTTGCGAGTAATGTAGTCCATGACTATCTCCCTTAGTGAGATTGGAACACCCGAACCTCTGTATACTACTATACACCATATAGTAGTACTTGTCAAGTATGAGAAAGCTCCGAAGAGACTTTCTCGTCGGAGCTAAAAGAAGCGGGAAAGATTGATGATGGGTTCAAAGAACAGGTACGTTGTGTACTTAATTCGTTCCCATATAAAATAAACGAGCCTTCTCAAGATGCATCTCCCTTATGTTCAGATATGATTCACTACCCTTGGTGTTCTTCGCAGAATGCCGTGTTCGCATGAGCTTTGTTCGGACACCGACAGCCGCTGCCTGGGTGAGCAAATCGACATTTCCTATCGGTCGTATCCCTCTTCTCCTCCATTCTGCGTCGACGATGTCCATCACTCACGCCAAGTTTCGTTCGTAATTGTGGGTCATGTAACGGGTAAAAGGTCATCGTTTCCTCCTGCACGTTTTCTGAGCTGAGTGTACCTCAATCATTTTGAATTATCTAGATAGTCTCAAAAAAACGTCGCCCGACAAAGCGGGCGACAGGTAGTCAAGAATATACATGCATGGTGGGCGTCATATCGTCCCAAAAGTGTCGCTCGGAGCGCAATTCACCTAGTTCAATGCGGAGTTCATCTCCAATGAGGAAAAAACGCGGCTCAAGAAAATCAGCACGTCCCTTGAGAAAGATGCGATGCATCTCAAGAAAGTGCACGGTCTGGTCCTGGGCCCTCCAAATAACCCCACGGTCAAATCGTTTTCCACCTCGCCAGACAACAATGTATTCACATATCCCGCACGACGCAGGAGGATGTAACTTATCTGTTGAGTGTATGGTCCCATCAGATTCTCGCCATTCAAACCCAAGCGTGGTCACGGTGATAATCATGACTTTTCTCCCGTACAAGTACCTAATCGGAAAGTAACACACCCTGAATAAAAAACACGCCGGTTCCTTGCGGAATCCGGCGTGCGTCTCGTCTAGCGAGCATTGATGGGATTTGGCTCACACGTGGCCTCCTCGTACTGAGGTGGGTCCATGGCGTCCGAACGAGCCTCAACCTTGAAGTGATAGCCGACTGGGCACGTAACCACAATGCGACCGTTCGACCACCTTTCCAGTCGTGGAGAGTTTGATACTGAGTACGCAGTACTCACCGCGCCTCCACCTGGATACAGGATTTTTGGTGATTCAGGCCACTTTCCACTGGCGTCCATCCCGACCTTCTGCGCAATCTTGTTTTCGCTGTATATGGTAGCGATAACGAGTAAAGCAAGGACTGAGGCAACTACTACCAGCGGTTCAAGCTCGTTCCATACTCTTTTATACATAAGAAGCCCTTTCTACAGATTTCAATTCCACTAAAGATTGTACGTTAAATTTGAAACATGTCAAATACTACACACCAAGACCTTGCAAGCTTGCTGAGTAGGAACTAATAAAAGCTGGAATAACAAAAAGGAGGCCAATAAGTGGAAGGAGGAAAAGGACTACGGTGATAATCAAGGTCCACTGAAAATACTTTCGTGTCTTCTCTACCGATGCATAGACTGCTTCTACCTTGAGGGTGAGGTCTTGTAGTTTTTGAGAAAGGTCGGGTTCCATAGTGTGCAGTATACGGCATGTCTAAAGATGTGGTATAATCTTGCCACTATGGAAAACACAACTGCACCGGTAACCCCACTATCAGGTTCTAAAACTACCCCTAAGGATTTCTTCCTCTGGCTCGGAGCCATCATCGCGCTCTATGGAGCAATTACCTCAATCATTACGCTCTTGTTTGAATACGTAAACTATTCGTTCCCCGATCAGCTTGCAGGCTACGGTGACCCGTACGGTGGCTCGGTGCGTTTTGCCATGGCATCCCTTATCGTACTGGTTCCTACCACGGTCGTTCTGTTCCGTATTATTCGCGGCACGATTATTAAAGAGAGTGGTAAAGCATCTATATGGGTTCGTCGTTGGGCACTCGGTCTCACACTATTCATCGCAACCATCACCATCCTCATAGATTTGGTGTATCTCATCAACACCTTCCTGGGTGGCGAAATAACCACTCGTTTTGAACTCAAGGTTCTCATCATCCTTCTTGTTGCCGCCGGAGTGTTCATGCACTTCCTTGCGGACCTTCGCGGTTACTGGATAGAAAATGTACAGAAGGGAAATATGGTAGGTGTTGCGGTTGGTGTGCTCGCTATAGCGACCATTGTCGCTGGGTTCTTCATTGTTGGTTCACCAAGCCATGTGCGTGACCTTCGCTATGACGATCAGAAAGTAAGTGATCTCCAGAATATTCAGTATCAACTCACCAACTATTTCCAGCAGAAGCGCGCACTCCCTAAAACGCTTGATGAGTTGAATGACCCATTGACGAACACCATTGTTCCCGTTGATGGTCAGACGGGAACGGCCTATACCTATGAGGTAAAGACGCCACTTTCCTTTAGTCTCTGCGCGACGTTTAATGCGCCGACACCAGACACTGCCGGACGAGGTAACTACGGCAAGGACGTTTCCTATCCGCAACCGATAGGTCCTGACCCACTAAACGAGAATTGGAAGCATGGTGTCGGAGAAACCTGTTTTGATCGCACCATTGACCCAACCAAATACCCAGCAGTGCCAGCCGTAAAAGGTCTCTAGAGCACGGCATCACTCATGGCCAAGGAAACGTTTGACCATAGTGATATAGAAAAAAAGACCCAAGAAAAATGGGAGGCGCTTTCCCTCTACACCACTGACCTTACGGATACGGAAAAAGAGAAGTACTATCTTCTCTTTGAATTTCCGTATCCTTCCGGTGACCTTCACATCGGTCATTGGTATGCGTTTGCACTCACTGACATCTTTGCACGTAAAAAGCGTATGGAAGGGAAGAACGTCCTCTTCCCTATTGGATTTGATGCGTTTGGCCTTCCTGCTGAAAACGCCGCTATAAAGAATGGAGTGAATCCAAAGGACTGGACCGAGCAGAATATGGAAACGATGCGTGCACAGATTCGTACCATGGGTACGTCCGTGGACTGGTCTAAGGAGGTAGTGTCGTGTGACCCTGAGTACTACAAATGGACCCAGTGGCTTTTCACGAAACTCTACGAACACAAACTCGCAGAGCGTAAAACAGCTCCGGTGAAGTGGTGCCCGAAAGACCAGACCGTACTTGCCAACGAACAGGTGATAGACGGCCGCTGCGAACGCTGCGGAAGTGAAGTAGAGGAAAAGAATCTTACCCAGTGGTTTCTCAAAATTACTGCGTACGCAGAAAGACTACTCGCCGACCTTGAACCCTTACCGTGGCGAGAAGAAATTAAAGAAGCCCAGCGTGCTTGGATAGGTGAGTCTGAAGGTGCACACCTTACCTTTACGGCACACACGGGCGAGGCGGATGTCCTGCACCCTATTGAGGTATTCACGACGCGTCCTGACACGGTGTTTGGTGCGACCTATCTTGTGCTTGCTCCTGAGCATCCAAGTATTGATGTCTTGATTCAAGACGCTCTGAACGCGGACCTGGTTCGTGCCTATCAAAAAGAAACCGGTAAGAAAACGGAGCGCGAGCGTAGTGAAAACAAAGCAAAGACAGGTGTAGTACTTGAGGGTATTACCGCAACTAATCCGGCTACCAAGGAAGAAGTCCCGGTATATATTGCAGACTATGTATTAAATAGCTACGGCACGGGTGCCGTGATGGCCGTACCGGCTCACGACGAGCGAGATTTTGAGTTTGCACAAAGATATGCGTTACCTGTTGTGCAGGTAATCGAACCTTCTTTTGTGGATGGAAAAAATCCTCATGTAGAAGGTAAAGAAGTAACTGATAGAAACGGCGTAATTGGTATTGTCCGAAATAAAAAAAACAATACGTACTTGTGTCTCGCTTGGAAACATGCAGATTGGACAACCTTCGTCACAGGAGGTATCGAAGAGGGTGAAGACGCACTTGAGGCTGCCAAACGAGAGATACTCGAGGAAACAGGGTATGGGGGTCTGGAATTTGTTGCCACCCTCGGAAATACACGCTCTGAGTTCTTTGCTTCACACAAAGAGGTGAATCGAATTGGACATACTACATCTTTTCTATTTGATCTTGTAAGTGATACGCAATCTGAAACTACGAGTGAGGAGAAGGCAAAACATGACGTACTTTGGCTTACAGAACAAGAAATGCATGCACGAGGAATGCGACACGCAGAATTCGACTATCTCTGGAAAAGAGTTACGGAAGGACTTCAAGCCTATACAGGTGACGGATACCTACTGAACTCGGAACAGTTTTCTGGGCGCGATAATCGCGAAGTACTTGAAGAGATGGTTACGTATGCCGGCGGTGAATTCGTAAAGAACTACCGTCTGCGGGACTGGCTCGTCTCACGTCAGCGTTACTGGGGTTGTCCGATTCCGGTGGTCTACGACCCGGACGGTGAACCACATCTCGTTCCAGCAGATCACCTGCCGTGGCTTTTACCTGAGGACGTAGACCTTACGCCCGGCGCGCGTGGTGAGGGAACTTCGCCCCTTGCAACCTCCAAAGAGCTTAAGGAGCGTGTCACCCGCATCTTTGGTGAAGGCTGGACACCGGAATATGACACCTTAGACACCTTCGTAGATTCTTCATGGTATTTCCTCAGATACCTGACGCCTCGTGATGACCACACTTTTTCAGATCAGGGTCTTATGAAGAGTTGGCTTCCCGTAGATAGATACTCAGGCGGAAGTGAACATACCACCATGCATCTCTTGTATGCACGATTCTTTCAGAAAGCATTGTATGACTTAGCACTCGTTCCCACGAGTGAACCATTTAACGAGCGTTTCAATCGGGGCATTATTCTCGGACCTGATGGACAGAAGATGAGTAAGTCAAAAGGAAACGTGGTGAACCCAGACGCTGTCGTGAAAGAACAAGGAGCAGACGCAGTGCGCATGTTTCTTGCCTTTGTCGGTCCGTATAATGAACCGGGAAGTTATCCGTGGAATCTAGACGGGGTGCACTCCATGCGTCGGTTCCTCGACAGAGTCTATTTACTTCGTGAACGACGTACGGAGCGCGAAGCAACGCCTGACGAACTGAAAGCACTCCACCGTGCAATTGATAAAATAGGAAACGACATTGAGCGTTTCAAATTTAACACCGCAATTTCTACACTCATGATTTTTGTGCGTGAACTGGAATCAAATCCAACCGTTGCACAGGAAGTGTTTCGTTCGTTACTTATCTTGCTTGCACCTCTCGCACCACATCTTGCTGAGCATATGTGGGAACAGGCGGAATATAAGGAGAGTGTTCATACGCAAGTGTGGCCAAGTGTTGACGTGAGTCTCCTCGAGGAGGAAACCATGACCATAACGGTACAAGTGAATGGGAAAAAGAAAGGACTCATAACGGTGTCAAAGAAGCTCACGCAGGAGACAGTAGAACAAGAGGCTCTCGGGGACCCTGCAGTCATAGCGGCACTCAAGGGCGCCTCACCAAGCAGAGTTATTTACGTCCCCGGACGCACCCTGAACATCGTTATCCCCGGCTAGTTGACGGATTACAGGCTGTTTGTTATAACTATACCACACACATATGGCACCAAAAGCAGGCCGCACTTCGGCCACTCTATCCAAAACAGCTGCAAAGCTTTCTTTTGACAGTGCGGTACTCGTTAAAAAACTTCTTGCCGAGGTTCCAGAACGAGCTCGTGAGGTTCTCGTCTATCGTTTCGGCCTTGGTACATCCTCTACCCGAGAAACACTTGAGGCTATCGGTGAGCGTTGGGGTATTACCCGTGAACGTGTCCGCCAAATTGAGGCTTCCGGTATTGATGCTATTCGCTCTTCAAAATCCTTCCGTGAATCTGTTGGAGCATTTGACGAACTCTCTGCGTATATTGAAAAGCAGGGTAGCGTGGTTCCTGAAGACGTTCTTCTTGCCGGACTCGCTTCCGATGAAAAAAGCCGAAACCGTTTCCGCTTCCTCCTCGTGGTTGGTTCTAGTTTCTTCCGTGAACGCGAAACTGACGAATTTTATGCACGTTGGCATGTAGACCAGCACACTGCTGAAATGGTACATGGTGCACTCACTCGCCTCTACACGTCACTTGACGACGCTGAGGTCCTGTCAGAAGGAGATATCATCAATCGTTTTCTTGAAGAATTGAAGGACGTTAATGCTGCCTATCGTAACGAAGAGATTTTGAAGCGCTGGCTCTCTCTTTCTAAAACGATTTCAAGTAATCCACTTTCTGAATGGGGTAAAGCAAATGCGCCTGCCATTCGCACGAAGGGAATTCGTGACTATGCCTATCTTGTTATTAAGAAGAGCGGTGAGCCAATGCACTTTAGTGATGTCGCAAAGGCGATTACTACGACATTTGAAAAAAAGGCACACGTCGCTACGACTCATAACGAACTCATCAAGGACTCACGTTTTGTACTCGTCGGGCGTGGTCTCTACGCTCTCGCCGAGTGGGGGTACTCTCCAGGCGTGGTTCGTGACGTGGTAAAAGATGTGCTCAAGAAAAAAGCCCTGACGCGTGATGAGGTTATTGACGCCGTTAAGAAAGTTCGTTACGTGAAAGACAACACTATTTTGGTAAACTTGAACGACACTCGCTATTTCAAGAAACAGCGCGACGGCAAATACACGGCGGTCTAAGCTTCCTACTACTAACAAAAGGAGGTCCGGAAACGGACCTCCTTTTGTTATACTTCCAGTATGTCTTCCGGTAGTAGTTCGAATCCAGTAAATGCTGTTTTGGGCAAGGCACATGATCGTGGAATTCATCTAACGGCACGGCCGTTCATTCTGTGTTTTATCGCAGCAAACTTTGCGTTCCTCACCCTTGCACCAGGACAGGTACTTCGCAACTTTGAGTTCTTGCTTATCATCTCTCCTATCTGGTTGCCGATTATGCTCGGGTACTTTTCCTATCACTACTGGCGTATTGCAAACCGCACTGAATGGCTCGCTAAACAGGAGTACATCCTTCTTGAGCTTCGCGTTCCGCGCGACGTACGAAAAACACCGCTTGCGATGGAAACAGTTCTCGCGAGTTTACAGATTTCTCCCGGAGAGTCCACCTGGTGGAAAACCATCGTTGAAGGACGAACACGTCCCTGGTGGTCCTTTGAAATCGTCTCACTTGGCGGTCGCGTGCATTTGTATGTCTGGACCAGAGAAGGTTTCCGTCGTGGTCTGGAGAGCTACTTTTACGCTCAGTACCCAGGTATTGAGATTGTAGAAGCGACCGACTACAGCCGCGAAGTTGATCCGTCACACGACCCCTACGATATGTGGGGCTGTGAATTTAAATTCAACAGGGAAGACCCGTATCCGCTCAAAACCTACGTGGACTTCATGAAGCCCGACTCCCCTATGGCAAAGCCTGAGGAGCAGGTAGACCCACTGGCGCAGGTTATTGAGTACATCGGTTCACTCTCTCCGAAAGAGCAGTTTTGGATACAAATTTTGGTTCGGGTGAGTAAGGATGAGAAATACGCTCCGTTTACCATCCGGGACGAGGCGAAGAAAGTACTGGAGGAGCTACGCAAAGAGACGGTTCGTAAAACATCGTTCGTGGATGCAAGTGGTGTAACTCGTGAATCTGAGAGTTTTCCAAACCCAACCCGTGGTATTCAAAACACCATGGAGGCAATTGAACGGAAAATTAGTAAACCGCTTTTTGATGTCGGTATCCGTTCTGTATATTTGGCTCCGAAGGAAAACTATCAAGGAAGTTCGGTTGCACACCTCATCTCTATGTGGCGACCGTTCAGTTCGGAAACGCTCAACAAGCTTGGTATTACGAGATGGTTCGCCACCCTTGATGACTGGCCATGGGAGGACCGCAAGGGTCATCTCCAGGCACACATGCGCCATGGACTTGTGGATGCATACCGCAGACGTTCCTATTTCGCGGAGCCCTACCGGTTCCCGTGGATGGTGATGAACACCGAGGAGCTTGCAACGTTGTTCCATATTCCATCCTCAGGTGTGACTACCCCATCTCTTCCACGCATTCAGTCCTCTACTGCTGAAGCACCATCTAATCTACCGACTTAGCATGACGTTTCTCCAGCTCTTCACCACCATCCGACAGATACTCGGACTACACTTCGCTCGGTTTTGGCTTCGCTACGTACTACTTGGTAGTTTGACCACGGTGCTTTGCATCGTCTTTGTACTTTTCTGCTTTATTCCAAAAGACTTTCCCGAAGGTGCGGTGATAACCATTCAGCCCGGTGAAAGCGTGCTTCACGCGGCACGTGACACGCGGAGGGCTCACCTCATTAGCTCCTCAGTCGTGTTTCGCACGCTCGTACGCTTCACACCAGGTAATCATGGCGTGCTTGCCGGCACGTACGTATTCCCGAAACGGGTAGGGATGCTCACGGTCGCCTGGCATATGTCGCAGGGCATTTCAGGTGCACCCCGAGCTCGCCTCACGTTCCCAGAAGGCAGTACCACCCGCCAGATGGGAGAGCTTCTTGCAGAGGCTCTTCCTGGCTTCCCGAAGGACGTCTTTCTCACCAGTGCGATACCCTACGAAGGATTTCTCTTCCCAGACACGTACTACTTTGCACCCGGAACGACGCCCGAAGAAGCACTCAGCCTTCTCCGTACCACCTATGACCGTAAGACCGAACCACTCAAGAAAATGTTTGTGGACTTCGGAAAATCAGAGCGCGATATCGTTATCATGGCTTCCTTACTTGAAGCTGAAGGTAAAACCCCTGATGACCGTAGAATCATCGCAGGAATTTTATGGAAACGCATTGAACTCAAGATGCCCCTTCAGGTGGATGCTTCGTTTGGCTACGACTATGGACTCACTGGATATGTACCAACCGCAAAAGACTTGCAAGGAAATTCAGCCTACAACACGTACCGCTATCGGGGCCTACCGCCAACACCCATAAATAATCCTGGCACTGAGACACTGAAAGCAGCAAGCACGCCAACAAAAACACAGTATCTGTATTACCTCACGGGTACCGACGAAAAAATGCACTACGCAAAGACGTTTGCTGAGCACGTTCAAAATAAGAAAAAATATCTACAATAAAAATCGCGGCGTCTTGCCGCGAAAAGTGAGGAAGAGCAGTTACGTAAACAACTCTTCCTCAAGGTTTTCGTCTATATGCTGCCATGCATCGATGACCTCGTTATCCCAACGCTTCTTGAACTCAGAGAGCTCTAGTTTTGCAGATGCGGTCGGGAAGTACGCCCACATGGTTCCGTCTTCGTAGCGAATAAGTCCATATAGTTCGCCCGGAGGAAGCGAAACTCGCTCACCGCTATCTACATGTTTGAGGATAAGACGCTTTGCAGGAAGTACTACGATCCGAATACGCATTTCATCATCGTGTACGACGTTTGGACTATACCTGATGTGTTTCAAGGAGCTCACCTCACTTTCGTCTTGGAGTTGGTCTTACCTGGTTAATCATTACAACTAGGCTAGGTTTGTCAAGAAATGGTATACCTGAGACATGTCTGAAATACGTGGAAAGAAAGTATTCGTGGGACTTTCAGGTGGAGTTGACTCTGCCGTGACTGCTGCGCTTCTACAAGAGGCGGGAGCCGAGGTGTACGGAGTATTCATTAAAGGATGGTATCCGGATGGATTGCCATGCACGTGGGCCGCTGACCGGAGGGACGCAATGCGTGTCGCTGCGTTCCTACGCATCCCATTTCATACCTTAGATGCATCTACAGAATATAAAAAGTTTGTCATAGACTATCTCCTTTCCGAATACGGCAAAGGGCGCACGCCAAACCCCGATATTATGTGCAATCGAGAAGTAAAATTTGGTGTTTTTTATGAATTCGCCAAGCGACACGGTGCAGACTTTATTGCGACAGGACACTACGCTCAGAATGTAGGAGGTTCGCTTGAAAAAGGAGTAGACCCGGGGAAAGACCAAAGTTATTTTCTATGGGCTGTTCCAAAGCAGGCGTTGGAAGTGACCCTATTTCCACTCGGAAAATTACAGAAAAATGAGGTGCGTAAGGTGGCCGAGCGTATGAATCTGCCAAACGCGACGAAGCGCGACAGCCAAGGTATTTGTTTTCTTGGAAATGTATCTATGGAAGACTTCTTACGCGATGAGTTTAAGCCATCAGTAGGCAATGCGTGTGACGAGTCAGGTACGCTGGTAGGCACCCATGATGGAGCACTTCTCCACACACTTGGTGAGCGCGTGACGTTAACGGACGCACCACCCGGACCCTGGTACGTGAAGCATAAGAATCTTGAAAACAACACCCTTGTTGTGACAAAAGAACAAAAGTCGGAAGCTTCAACAAGCACGTTCAGACTCACCCAACCCAACTTGTTTAGTGAGCCAAAGGAGAATGAGATTGTTACTGCTCAATATCGTTACCATGGCCCCTTCATTGAAGGTATCTATGATGCTTCCACACAAACCTTTACTCCACGCGAGCCTGTTACCGAACCAGTTGCGGCAGGTCAATCACTCGTCCTCTACAAGGACTCAGTCGTATACGGAGGTGGTATTATTGCGTAAGCATGCCCGTATCTATTGTTAAAACTGACGGCACCATAGAGCCGTTTGATGGAATGAAGCTTGAGTGGTCGCTCAGGCGTGCCGGTGCGTCTACCCACACTGCAGAGCGTATTCGTCACACGATTGAGATTTCGGTAGCGCATGGTGTTGGTACGCAGGAAATCTATAAGCGAGCCTTTCAAATGCTTCGACATGACGCGCGTCCGGCCGCCGCGCGCTACTCACTTCGCCGTGCACTCTTTGAATTTGGTCCATCAGGACACCCGTTTGAAAACTACGTTTCGGAACTCTTTAAAAAAGAAGGATGGAATGTGGAATACCGCCGCATTATTCCCGGTAAGTGCGTGAGTCATGAGGTAGATGTGTACGCCGAGCGTAATGGCGAATATCTTGCTGCAGAACTGAAATATCATAATGACCCGTCCTATAAAACAGATGTAAAAGTAGCGCTCTACGTAAAAGCACGCTTTGACGACATTTGGCAGTGTGACCCAAAGGTAGATAAGACCTGTAAGGTTGACCATGGTTTTTTAATTACGAACACCAAGTTCACGCGTGATGCAGTTCAGTTTGCTAATTGCTCTGGTATTAATCTGCTCGGATGGAGTTATCCGCAGGAAGGGAATTTGTATGATCGTATTGTGGCAACAGGACTCTACCCAATCACTGCACTCACTACCCTTAAAAAAGCTGAGAAACGTCTGTTGATTGATCAAGGCATTACGACATGCGAACAAATCCGTCTGAATCGCGACCTGCTGCGGGCAATTTCCATACCGCCAGAGCGGCTTGGGGGCATACTAGCGGAAGCGAATACCCTCTGTAATGCGTATGCATAAAGGATATGGCTGACTACGTAAAAAAATATAATCCGAACCGTGCCAGTGACTGGAACTATGGTGGTAAGAAGTGGCGTCTCTCGCGCTCCAAGATTGAACTCTTTAATGAATGCCCTCGCTGTTTTTACTTGGATAACAAACTCGGTACCGCGCGGCCTCGTGGACCATCCTTTACGCTCAATCTTGCGGTAGATGCTCTGTTTAAAAAAGAATTTGATGTGCATCGCAAGGCACAGACCGCACACACTCTTATGGAGCAGTATAAGCTTGAAGCGGTTCCGTATCAGCACAAGGACCTTCCGACGTGGCAAGAGAATTTTGAAGGCATTGAGTATAAAGACAAAGCGACTGGATTCACCATCTCAGGAGCTATTGATGACGTGTGGGTTAATCCGAAAGGCGAGCTTATTGTCGTGGACTACAAGGCAACCTCCAAAGAAGGAACTATTGAAACACTTTCAGACTCGGCGTGGGAAGATTCCTATCGTAGACAAATGGGTGTGTACCAATGGTTGTTGCGAAAGAACGATTTCACCGTGTCACCCATGGGCTACTTCGTGTATGCAAATGCTAAAAGTGATAAAGCTGCGTTTGATGGACAGCTTGAGTTTGAGGTGACGCTCGTACCGTGCGAAGGAAGTACCGATTGGATAGACAACGTTCTCCCGAGAATTAAACAAACACTGGATAGCAGTGACATCCCACCTACCGGCGACGCCTGTGAGTACTGTCCCTACCGAGAAGCTTCCGGTAAAAAACTGCTTGCACTCCACAACGCTCTCAAGAAAGCGAAATAGTCTATGAACGTGGTGCTTGAAGACTCCTGGAAAGAGGTATTGAAAGAAGAGTTTGAAAAGTCGTATTTCAAAGAGCTGACCGAATTTGTAAAACAGGAATACCTTTCGGGAGCGGTGTATCCGCACCCAAAGAATATTTTTCATGCCTTTGAACTCACACCCTTTGACCAAGTACGCGTTGTCATTTTGGGTCAGGACCCGTATCACGGAAAAGACCAGGCGCATGGGCTTTCATTTTCGGTTCGCGAAGGTGTTCGCAACCCGCCTTCCCTCCAGAATCTTTTCAAAGAAATTGAGTCTGATGTAGGAAAGTCAGAAGATCGTATAACAGGGAACTTGGAATCATGGGCAAGGCAAGGGGTGCTCCTCCTGAACGCGACGCTCACGGTGCGAGCAGGCGCAGCTGGTTCGCACCAGGGAAAGGGTTGGGAGTTATTTACTGACGCTGTCATCAAGGCACTTTCAGAGAAACGGGAGCATCTCGTATTCATACTCTGGGGAAACTACGCGCGCGCGAAAGGTGCGCATATAGATAGGACGAAGCATCTCGTCATTGAGTCTGCTCATCCGTCACCGTTTTCTGCCTATAATGGATTCTTTGGCAGTAAACCTTTTAGTAAGACAAATACCTATTTAGAGCAGCACGGGAGAGCACCGATAGATTGGACATAAAACTACCACACCATTTCGCGTGCTGAGGGTAGTCGATACATCTTATCTTTCTTGGTAATACCGTAGGCTTCGTAGAAAGCATCAAGGTTTGAGACAGGACCGTTAATGCGGAAGATACCCGGAGCATGTGGGTCGGTCAGCACCTGAGACTTTACAAACTCAGGTCGCGCGTTTTCACGCTCAAAGATGGCGAACGCAAGAAAGAATCTTTGTTCTGGTGTAAGGCCATCAATATCTTTTCTGCCGGTGCGTTTCAGCTGGAGTTGGTACGCATCTAGTGCAATAGAAAGACCGCCAAGGTCGGCGATGTTCTCGCCAAGCGTGAGTTTTCCGTTCACCTTCACGCCGTCTGCAACCGTATACTGGTCAAACTGCTTACGAACACGCTCTGCTTTCCTTTCAAATCGCTTACGGTCACCGGAAGTCCACCAGCTCTTCAAGTTTCCTTTTTCGTCAAATTTAGAACCCTGGTCGTCAAAACCGTGGGTAATCTCGTGTCCAATAACGGCGCCGATAGCTCCGTAGTTCACGGCGTCGTCAGCAGTATGACTAAAGAAGGGCGCTTGAAGGATGGCGGCAGGGAAAGCTATATCGTTTAAGTTTGGTGCGAAGTAGGCGTTCACCGTCTGTGGGTACATAAACCACTCATCACGGTCTATAGGGCCGCGGAGCTTCTTCAATTGGCGTCTATGTTCAAACGCGCTTGAACGCATCAGATTCCCAAGATACTCATCAGGACGCACCACGAGCCCTCGATATGACTTCCACTTGTCAGGATACCCAATCTTGCGATTAAGTGAGCGGAGCTTCAGCAATGCCTTCTTTTTGGTTTTTGGACTCATCCAATCAAGGCCTTTGATGCGGGCCGCATAGGCGGTAAACAAGTCGTCTACCAAGATATTCATTTTTTTCTTCGCTTCGGGTGGGAAGTGTTTTTTCACGTAGATTTGCCCAAGCACCTCGCCCAAGTTGCCATTTACGGAGCCAAGAATCCGACGCCACAGTGGCTTCATTACCTTCGTACCTGAAAGCACCGTTCCATAAAAAGAAAATTGCTCGCGAATGAATGGTTGTGAGAGTGCGCCGGCAAGGGAACTGACCGCGTGAAATTCAAGGTAGATTTTCCAGTCCTCAATTGAAATAGAATCCAGAAGCTTAGAGACTCCTGCGTAGAATTCCGGTTGCATCACAATGAAATAGGGAAGTTCACCCACGCCGACGTACGCGAAGTAGCGCTTCCAGTCCATTCCAGGTGCAAGCTTTTCTAGCTGCGGGCGTGTGAACTTATGATACGTCTTCTCTGCATCACGAGAATCCTCTTTCTTCATGGAAATACGTGCAAGCGCGGTCTCAGTTGTCAGTATGGATTCCATACGCCTGGTAGCGTCTCCCGTGCTGTAGCCAATAAGTTTCAGCAAACGGACACCATGCGTCTTATAGGCATTTCGTACACGTACTGATTCCGCATCATCCTTCAGATAGTAATCACGGTCGGGCATACCAAGACCGTCCTGCACCATATGGAGTGCGTAGCGCGTGCTGTTCTTTGCATCTTGGTCAACAAAGCCAGCCCAGAGTGCATCAAGTCCCACCTTATGGAATTCAGCAATCAGTTTAAGAAGGTCGCCTTTTGAGCGCACCTTTGCAACTTTGGAACGCCACGGAGCGAGCGGTTTTGCACCAAGGGCGTTTCGTCGCTTCATATCCATACCCGAGCGGTAGAAGTCGCGAATCATTTGCTCCGGAGAACCTTTTTTGAGTCCGCGTGCTGACTCCACCTCATCAAGTATCTTCTTCAGTTTCTTGTCCGTGTCATAGCGCAACATAACAAAACTACCCCAGCGTGCTTCAGACTTTGGGATGGGATTGACTCGCATCCATTTTTTATTCACGTGGTGATAAAAGTCGTCCTGCGGACGTATCTTTGCGTCAAGCTCTTTCGGGTCAAATCCCCATCCTTTTGGTTTCGTACTCATAGCACAGAGTATACAAGCCGTGGTATCGTCTGACTATTATGACTGTTTCTGAAGTACGTTCACGCTACCTCGCGTTCTTTGAAGCGCGTGGCCATAGGGTTATCCCATCTGCCCCAATCGTGCCGGGTAATGACCCGACGACCCTCTTTACTTCTTCCGGTATGCAGCCCCTCGTGCCATACCTCCTTGGAAAAGACCATCCAGAAGGAAATCGTCTTGTAAATTCGCAGATGTCCTTTCGTGCGGGTGACATAGAAGAAGTCGGAGACAACCGCCATACGACCTTCTTTGAAATGCTGGGTAACTGGTCACTTGGTGACTACTTCAAAAAGGAACAGCTTCCCTGGATCTTTGAATTTCTAACCAGTAAGGAAGAAGGTCTTGGTCTTGAACCAAGTAAACTCTACGTCACGGTATTTGCAGGCGACAAAGATACCGGCATGAAGCTTGATACCGAAGCAGTAGAGCTCTGGAAGGGATTGTTCAAAGAAAAGGGAATTGACGCTGAGTTTGCAAATATCGGTTCTGAAGCTGATGGGTACGTACATGGCATCAACGGCAATGAACGTATCTTTGCCTACGACGCCAAGAAAAACTGGTGGAGCCGTGCGGGCATTCCTTCAAATATGCCTGCTGGCGAGCCTGGCGGCCCGGATTCAGAAGTCTTCTATGACTTTGGACTTCCGCACGACACTTCGTGGGGTGCAAAGTGTCACCCAAACTGCGACTGTGGCCGCTTTGTTGAGATAGGAAACTCGGTGTTTATGCAGTACGTGAAAAACGAAGACGGCTCCTTCTCTAATCTGCCAAAACAAAACGTAGACTTTGGTGGTGGTCTTGAACGCCTTACCTTTGCAACACTCGGAACACCCGACGTGTTCCTTATAGACGTATTTGATGCGCCGAAAAAAGTGCTTGAGGAACGTTCAGGAAAGAAGTACGTTGAGAATGAGGAAACAACACGAGCGTTTAGAATCATTCTTGACCACATGCGCGCAGCCTCCTTTATGCTCGCTGAGGGCGTGACGCCTTCAAACACTGAAGCAGGATACGTACTGCGACGTCTGCTTCGTCGAGCTATCCGCGAGACTGACCGGCTTGGGATAACCGATTCCGTACTTTCGCAAGTCTCAGCAAGCTATTCTGACTCCTATAGAAACCAGTATCCCCATATTGGTGAAGCACGCGACACCATTTCTACTGAACTCTTGAAAGAGGAGGAACAATTTCGTAAAACTCTTGTGCAAGGCTTACGTGAGTTTGAGAAATTGCAAAAGAATGGACGCATTACAGGCGAAGACGCCTTCATACTGTTTTCAACCTATGGGTTCCCCTTTGAACTCACCGCAGAGCGCGCTTCTGAACTCAACATTTCTATTGATGAGGCTGAATTTACCGCTGCCATGGAAAAACACCAGGATACGTCTCGTGCTGGTGGTGCACAGCGCTTTGCGGGTGGACTAGCAGACCATGCCGAGCAGACGGTGCGTTATCACACCACGCATCACATTCTTCTCAAAGCTCTTCAGATGGTGCTTGGGGATGAGGTAAAGCAGCGCGGCTCAAACATTACCTCCGAGCGTCTTCGCATAGACTTCTCAGCGCCAGGAAAAATGACTTCTGAACAAAAGGAAGAAGTGGAAAAAGTAGTGAACGACGTCATCTACCAAGATTTGCCCGTCACACGTACCGTCATGCCACGCGAAGAGGCTGAGAAGCTTGGTGCACAGATGGAATTTGGAGTGAAGTATCCTGACATGGTCTCGGTGTATTCAGTTGGTCCTATCCACGCAACCGATGAACAACCGGATATTCCGAACGCGTTTTCACTTGAATTCTGTGGAGGTCCGCATGTAACGAATACCAAGGAAATTCACGAAGGTGGTAAGCGTTTCAAAATACAAAAAGAAGAGGCAGTCGCTGCTGGTGTTCGTCGCATAAAGGCGGTAATGGTCTAGTTCTAAACCTACTCTGCCAACCAACTTTAATATGAAAAAGAAAACCGCTAGCATCGCTAGCGGTTGGAAGAGGTGGGTGGCAGGCTTAGCCAAGATGGAAGGGTTAACACCCAAAACCTTAAGAGGCTTCTCAAGCCTCGCTGTTAAGCGAGGCGGCTTAATCCACCTATATCAGCTTATCCCTGCCGGGAGTCTCGTTTGATGTCCTCCTGCCACCCATAGAGATTGTTCCATATAGCTCGTTGCTTGCAAGTGAGTTCCAACGTCGTCCCAGACTGCCAGTCGTAAAACGAAAACCGCCCAGCAGAACCGAACGGTTCCGTAGGCGGAATGAATTGGAAGTCAGGATACCGGCTGTTGCATCTCGGCTAGCATGACAAGGCTGCATGTTCCGCCGATTTCGTCGTGCGGTATCTGCTCGAAGTCGAAACTTCCGAAAAGCTCCGACATCATAGAACGGACTTCACCGGAGATTCTGTCGAATTCCTTCGAAGATCCCATGATGATAAGCATTGAACGTGTTATCGCCACCGTCTCGATTCCTTGTACCTTGCTCAGCTTCTCGACGAGGAGACCTAGCTCCTCGCTTTGCTCTCGTGCACGGAATACCGAACCTTGCGTATCATCCTCATCCGCAAAGAAGGCAAAGATAGCCTTCGAACGCAAAGGGAGCTTGAAGGCAGGATCTGTGAACCAAAACAATAAACGATCTTGTGTCCCGATGGTAGGAGTGAACGTTCCGTACACCGCAAGAGGCGCTATTCCGAATTCGTCTTCCATGGCGGTTCTCCAGTAGTTTGATCTAGACAGAATCTATCACATGTTGCAGAGAGGTTCCACTACAGTCCTCGTACGCTCTAGAACCGAACAACGAGCCACAGATACGCGCCTACAATGAATTCTTACTTAATAGATAGTGTTGAAACAAACGTCCGCTATACTAGAACGTAATGGGTTTGTTCAATTTTAAGAAAACGAAATCAACCGTCGCTGTTGTTGACGTACGCTCTTCGTCTATTGGAGCAGCGTACGTGCTCGTGGAGGAGGGTGTCGTCCCGGTCATGGTGCACTATGTACGCTTTCCGCTCGAACCCCATGCAACCGAGCCATTTGAAGAAACATTTACGCGCACCATGGACGGGGTGTTGTCAGCGCTCATTGAACGAGGCGGTCCACTGCTTCGTAATGCTACGGGAAGTGGCTCAGTAGATTCAGTACGGGTCTCTTGTACGACACCGTGGAGTAGCTCCTACGTGCGGAGTGAAGTGATAGAGAAAGACGTTCCTTTTATCTATTCGAGAGCGCTAGGAGACAAAACAGATGAGCAAAAACTCCCTGATATGAAACAGGTGAGCGAAATGGTTATTGCAACGCTTCTGAACGGGTACGAGATAACAAATCCAGTGGGCAAGAAGGCTAAGCGAGCAGAATCCTTCGTACTGTCTTCTTTCATTCGTACAGACCTTATGGACCTGCTCCGTAAAAAGATACGTAAGGCATTTCACCAAGGAGACATAGAGTTTGATGCGTTTATGCCAGAGCTATACGCGGTTACGCGTGACTTGTATCCGCATCAACGAGACTTTCTCGTGCTTGATGTGGGTAACGAGGCAACCGATATACTTTTGGTAAAGCACGGACTCTTGGTATCTATTACCTCACTTCCGCACGGCATAGCAGAAATACTGCGCGCTGCACGCGGCGCAGGCCTCTCCTCACCCACCGTTCCACTTGCCGGGCCGAGTAGTATGATTGACTCAGCACGTAACTCGGCTTTTGCCACTTCGGTAGCCGATGCACAGGCAATCTGGATAGGTCAAATGAAGTCCTCGCTTCTTGCCATTGCAAAACTAGAACCACTCCCACGCACCGTGCTTCTTCTTGCAGACGAAAATAATCGCGAATTCCTGAGGAGACTTCTGGATGCACCCGAGCTTCGTTCACTCTGGCTTTCTGATGAATCACTCGGCGTTCTCCCTATTCTTCCAGCTCAGTTCGCGCCATTCGTGGAGCTTCCTCCGCAGGTTGTGGGCGACGCAAGCCTGTCACTCTTGGCGCTTGCAGCAGCCAAGCGCTTTAGAGGCTAGAACCTTCAGTACCCACAGCCACAGCAAGCCTTGTGCTCTGACTGGTATACTAAGTCCCATATTCATTAGTAGAGCTATTTCTATGCACAGGGACCTTAATGACATCATTCCTCCTTCTCGCCGACGCCACATTGGCATGGACGGCATGGCTCCGGCACCCGTAACGCCACTACCTTCTACCGACCTACCAGCACGCCCTATGGATGCTCCAGCTGCCTACGAGCGCCCATCACCCATGACCCCAGTACCACCTGCTCGTCGCTCAAAGTTCTCTATGGGTAGTCGCAGCGGATTTCCGTATGGCACCGCGCTCATAGCGCTTGTGGTCGTACTCATAAGTGCGGGTGTACTCTATGCCTTCTCTGGCGCAAAAGTCTCCATTGTTCCGGTCATGAATCCTGCAACGATTATGTCTGATTTCTCTGCAACTCTGAATCAAGGCGAGCTTCCGTTCCAAGTCGTTGGCGTAGAAAAGACGGTGTCGGTTAGTGTCCCAGCTGAGAGCACGGTTACCGCAAATGATCCAGCATCTGGAAAAATTACTATCATCAACAAGCAGGCAGCTCCGCAAGCCCTGATTAAGAACACGCGCTTTGCGACCTCAGCTGGCTTGGTTTATCGCATTCATGACTCCGTCTCTATTCCAGCCGGCGGAAATATCTCCGTATCAGTCTATGCAGACGAGCCAGGCGATAAGTACAACATTGGCCCATCCACCTTTACGGTTCCAGGCCTCAAGGGAAGTAAGGCATTTGATCTCGTTACCGCGGTTTCTGATAAAGCAATGACCGGAGGATTTTCTGGGACACGTCCGTCAGTTGCTCAAGCAACGAAGGACAAAGAGTATGCAAATCTCCAAGCGACGCTCACCACCGAGCTTGAGAAAGACTTAGCGGCAAAAGTTCCTGCTGGATACGTGCTGGTGCCAGGAGCAAGCTTCCCGAGTTACACACCTGTGCCTGACACAGCAGGTGCCTCAGGCACGGTTGCACTTTCTGAAACCGGTTCCATTACCGCGGTCCTCTTTCCTGAGGAGGCCCTTGCTCGCGCTATTGCAACAAAAGCTATTGGTACCTATACCGGTCAACCGGTTACGTTGAGTGACGTCAGCCAGCTTCTGGTAAAGCCAGTTGAATCCAGTATTGCTCCGGACGCAAGTACATTCGCCTTCAACCTTTCAGGTTCTACCACCGTCGTATGGGTCGTTGATGCAGAGAAGATTGCAGCGACGGTTGCATCAAAAACTCGAGAGTCAGCAGAGCTTGCACTCCGTAGTTTTCCTGAGGTAGACCGAGCCACGCTTGTCTTGAAGCCATTCTGGGCCAGAACCTTCCCGGCAGACCCTGCGAAAATCAAAGTTACCGTTCAGGGTGCAGAGCCTAGTAACAAATAGGGCCTATAACCTGTCTACTTTCGCACCTCTGGTGCAAGGTGGGCGAGAAGTGCCCAGATGCTAGGCGCTCTTGAGCGAAAGTCTGAGCTGTACTTTTCGTACAGCGAGGGCATAAGCGAGGTGAGCAACACCGCAGATGGGCACTGCTCGTCTGCCTTCTACGGCCTGAGTTGACGCTATTTTAACTCCCTGCTACAATAGCGAGGCTTCACATGGAGGAAAGTAAGACGAGCGATGCGGTTACAGGCACCGTAGAAGAGGTGCTCCCGAATTCGCTATTCAGGATTCGTATGCCGCAAGCAGACGAATCAGGAACAGAACCCGGGGAACTTCTGCTCGCCTATCTTTCTGGGAAGATGCGATTGCACCGAATACGCGTATTGGTAGGGGACACCGTAGAACTGGTCCTTGACCCGTACGGCGGTCGCGCGCGCATTGTCCGACGACTCTCGTAAGCACAACCAATTTACATGAAAGTACGCGCATCTATTAAGGTTCAGCAGCCCGGCGACATCATTGTTCGTCGCGGTGGACGTCTGTATCGCATTAATAAGCGCAATCCTCGCCGCAAGGCACGACAAGGCTAATCTAATTTTCGTACACTATGCGTATCGCCGGAGTTACCCTTCCAGATGACAAGCAGCTCGTATATGCGCTGCCTATTATCTTTGGTATCGGTCCGACACGCGCAAAAGATATTTTGAACGAGGCAGGTATTGCACTCACAAAGAAGGGTTCAGAACTTACGGCAGATGAGGAGCAAAAAATCCGTACGCTTTCTGAAGCGTTTACGATTGAAGGTGAGTTGAAGCGCGAAATCGGTCAGAACGTAAAGCGTTTGAAGGATATTCGTTCAGCTCGCGGCATGCGTCATGAGCGACGTCTTCCCGTTCGCAATCAGCGTACCAAGACGAATTCACGTACGGTGCGTGGCAACACCCGTAAGACCATGGGTAGCGGTCGTCGTTCACTAGAGAAGACATAATTTAGAGCTATTTACCTATGGGAAAGAAACGAATTATCAAGAAATCAGGGCGCGGCATGGACCAGGGGCGCAAAGAGCGCGCTCTCGGTAAGGCTGTTAAAAAGCGACTTGAACGCGGTGTACTTCACGTTGAAGCTACTTTTAACAACACCAAGGCCGTGCTTACCGATGAAAAAGGTAACGCTTTTATGTCTTCTTCTGCAGGTGCACTTGGATTCTCAGGAGCTCGTAAGTCCACTCCCTATGCAGCCGCAAAGGTGGGTGAGCTTCTCGGAGAGCGAGCTATGGCGATTGGCGTAAAGGAAGCGTCCGTCATCATTCGCGGTGTTGGAGCAGGACGCGAGTCCACACTCCGCGCTTTTTCTGGAAAGGGCATCACGATTCGTTCTATTAAGGACGCAACCCCAGTGCCCCACAACGGACCACGCGCTCCTAAGCCTCGTCGCGTATAACTCTCATACTGATATGAAACTTGGACCAAAATACAAACTAGCGAAACGCCTTGGGGCATCTATATTTGAGAAGACTCAAACGCAAAAGTTTGCGCTTGCGCAGGAGCGCTCCTCAATGAACAAGAAAGGGGGTCGCGGACGTGGCCCATCTGAATTCGGTAAGCAGCTTATTGAAAAGCAGAAGGTTCGTATTACCTACGGCCTTTCTGAAAGCCAGTTCAGCTCCTATGTGCGTGTAGCTATGGGTACGCATGGTGCAAACCCAGCAGAGATTCTCCATCGTCAGCTTGAAATGCGTTTGGACAATATTGTCTACCGCCTTGGTCTTACTCCAACCCGTCGTGCTGCTCGCCAAATGGTTTCGCACGGACACATTACCGTAAACGGTAAGAAGACCACGATTCCTTCTCAGGCCATCAAGATTGGTGACCGTATCGCTGTGCGTGAGGGCTCAAAGAACCGTGCCTACTTCGATAATTTCTCGGAGAAGTTCATGGAGCGCCCTCTCCCATCATGGCTTACCTGGAATCCAAAGGAGATGGTTGGGGGTGTGCTCGTGCTGCCGACCAGGGACCTTAGTGATGCGGCAGGAGACCTGCCAGCAGTGCTTTCGTTCTACAGCCGCTAGTTCGCCATGACTAATGACTTCGTCTGCAGTGTTACGGGTTTCAGCGCTTTCTTCCGCCGTATAGCACATACGTCTCCAGAAATCGCTTCCCCGCGCCTTGCATACGGAGCCTTTAGTCAGGCTCAGAAATTTTATTAAACAACTAGGTAATTACGATTGAGTTATGGAATACCAAATTACACTTCCGTCTAAGCCCCGCGTTGTCTCTGAAGAGGGACTTCAGGGCATTTATGAGATAGATTCGCTCTATCCAGGCTACGGCCACACACTCGGCAATTCACTTCGCCGGATTATTTTGTCATCACTTTCTGGCGCCTCTGTTACGTCGGTAAAGATTGATGGTGTTCAGCATGAATTTGCCACCATGGAAGGCATTCGTGAGTCCGTTATGGAGATTCTTCTTAATTTGAAGCGCGTGCACTTTGCACTTCAGGGAGATGAACCACAAGTTATTTCGCTATCGGTAAAGGGTCCTAAGGTAGTGACTGCTGCAGATTTCACCATGCCAAGTCAGGTAACGATTACAAACCCAGAACAGCACATCGCTGACCTTGCTGGCAAAGTATCTCTTGAACTTGAAGCAACCATTGAGCGCGGTCTTGGCTACGTCGCTCGTGAAGTGCTTACCAAGGAAAAGGTGAACATTGGTACGATTGCCCTAGATGCAACCTTCACGCCAATTCGCCGTGTGAACTACGAAGTAGAAAACATGCGCGTGGGTGACCGAACCGATTTCAATCGTCTCCGCATCTTGATTGAGACGAACGGCACACTCACGCCACGTGAAGCTCTTGAGCGCTCTATTGAAATCATGATTCATCAGTTGAAGGCAGTGGTTGGTTTCCAGGAGGAAGCTGATGTCTCCGTCTCAGCTGACTTTGCGTCAACCGCTCC
Organism: Patescibacteria group bacterium; assembly: GCA_038064495.1. Lineage (GTDB taxonomy): Bacteria > Patescibacteriota > Minisyncoccia > Phycocordibacterales > Phycocordibacteraceae > C7867-001. Next base: position 363,440 of record JBBTSZ010000002.1, read on the forward strand.
TGTTGCTTCTGGTAAGGACGCTTCAAAGGTAAAGGTAGATGAGCTTGGCCTTTCTGCTCGCGTCACGAGCGCACTGACCGATAACGGCATCAAGACAGCCGCAGGACTTGCCCGCAAGACCCCAAGCGCGCTCAAGGAGCTTGATGGTGTTGGCGACAAGGCAATCGACGAAATCGAAGCTGCGCTTGGCGAAATCGGCCTTACCCTCAAGGGCGAATAAGTTGAGGATATAAGGGATAGATGATAGGGTAAAGGACTTACTATGCGACACAGCCACAAAGGACGATCATTCGGACGCTCGCACGACCAACGCGAGGCTCTTATGCGTGGCTTGGTAAAGTCGCTCGTGATTCATGAGCGCATTAGCACCACGGAAGCAAAGGCAAAGGAACTCCGCCCCATCATTGAGAAGCTCGTAACCGCATCTCGTAAGGACACGGTTGCAAACCGACGTCTCGTCTCAGCTCGTCTCGGCAACGATGACGAAGTGGTTAAGAAGCTCTTCGGCGCTATCGCACCACGCTACATGGAGCGTGCTGGTGGCTACACACGCATCACGAAGCGCTCCGCAACCGCTACCGATGGTCGTCAGACTGCGTACATCTCGTTCGTATAAAATCATATGGCAGTTAAAACAATCAAAACGACAAAGGGCGGACCAGTACAAGGCGGAGACCGTAAGCTCTTCACTATTGACGCTTCCGGGCGCACACTTGGACGTGTCGCAAGCGAGGCTGCATCCATCTTGCTTGGAAAGCGTTCCGCTTCCTACGTGCAAAACGAAGTACTTCCTGTTGAAGTAAAGATTACGAATGCCGCACAGCTCAAGATGAGTGAAAAGCGTATCGCTATGAAGGACTACTACCACTACACCGGCTACCCAGGTGGTCTTCGCACGACGTCTATGAAGATGACGCTTGAGAAGAAGGGTATTCAAGAAGTGCTTCGTAAGGCAGTGGACGGCATGATTCCTCGCAACAAGCTCCGCAAGGAACGCATGAAGCGCCTTTCTATCATTGACTAGGAACTAGTGACGATTAATCAAAGAATTATGGCTACTACCACCACATACACCACCGCAGTTGGACGCCGCAAGACGGCAAGTGCTCGCGTAAAGCTTACGCCAGCAGCTAAGAATTCCATTACCGTGAACGGCATGTCTGCTCGTGAGTACTTTGGTACCGATCAGCGCGACACCGTCACCCTTGATGCGTTCAAGGCACTTGAAACCAAGCAAAACTACACTGTAGAAGCTCGTGTACAGGGTGGTGGTAAGAGCGCACAGGCCGTAGCCGTTCGTCACGCGATTTCTCGTGCACTCATTACCGAGAATGCTGAAGGTATCACGGCTCGTCCGGCTCTTAAATCAGCTGGTTTCTTGAAGCGTGACCCTCGTTCGGTAGAGCGTAAGAAGCCAGGACTTCGTAAGGCTAGGAAGCGCCCGCAGTGGAGTAAACGTTAGGGTACAACAAAAAACCGCCTTCGGGCGATTTTTTGTAAGTACACGAAGTGTCGTACGTCTTCACCGTACATGCAAAGAAAATATATTGTCCTTTCCCTCCTCGCGCTTGTTCTTATTGGTATCGGTGCTTATTTGTATAATCAACGAGAAGCTGCAGCTGAAAGCTTGGCTCGCGTACGTAACGTCGTATATAACTTCGGTGACGAATTAAAACTTGTTCCTACACTTGCACCGCATGCGGAGTTTGTGACAACGATGAACAAGCATTATGCGATGTACGTGCACCCAGATCTCTTAAACAAATGGAATGCCGAGCCAGCTACTGCTCCTGGACGCGTGACTTCAAGTCCCTGGCCCGACCGCATAGACATAGATTCAATGGTCAAGAATAAGGACGGCACCTACACCGTAGAGGCTCATATCGTCCAAAAAGCGAGTGGACAAAGTTCTACAACACCTGCCCTAGCTGATATCCCAATACGCCTCATCATTACCATGGGACCTGATGGCTTCCAGATTACTGACTACCAGACATTGTAACCTTGCTCTGGCTGAATAGGTGTGGTTATCTTCGAGCAGAAATACGTAAGGAGACGTCGCCGTGAATAACACTATTCTACCAAAAGAAATTGAGCAGCGACTTCAGGCACTGGCAAGCAAACTCGACATGAGTTTGCTAGAAACTCTGGAGGAAGCGATTGAGCACCTGGAAGAAAAGGTGCATCAAGAGGAAAATCCGAATGGGTTTGTAGTTCGCACGTAAACGCGAAATCAAGCGGTGCACTCGTGCGCCGCTTTTGACTAGCCACACAATTTCAGGCATATTCAATGGATGGATGATGTTGTTATTGAACCGGATGGGGCAGAGGAAGCTGGTACAAGTGAGGAGGAGCTTGAAGCGACCGAAAGTCGTGTAGATTCAAAGCTTTTGAAAGTTAAAAAAGAGCTTGAGCGTACTACGAAGGAGAAGCAGGAATACCTTGATGGTTGGCAGAGAGCCAAGGCGGACTACGTAAACGCACTTAAGCGTTTTGAGGAAGAGAAACGTGGGGCAGTGGCACTTGGTTCTACTAAGACACTCCTCTTATTTATGCCGGCACTGGACTCGCTCGCTCGTGCTCGAGCACAGGGTGAACAGCTTCCGGCAGGATTTGAAGCCATAGCGCGTCAGCTTGAGGACGCAAGTAAGCAAATTGGTCTCTCACCCATTGGAGCAATTGGAGAGAGATTTGATCCAACTATGCACGAAGCACTTGGGCAGGACGAAGCGAGATCTGTAAGTGAAGACGACACTATTACGGCAGTACTTGAGACCGGATGGAAGTCAGGAGACGCCGTCATACGACCCGCCAAAGTTCGTGTGGCTCATTTTGAAGGGCAAGGCCAGAAGACTTGAACACGCGTGCGAGGAAGCGTACTATAAGGGTACGAAGGGCGATTTAGTAACATAACGAACCATTTCACATGGCAAAAATTCTTGGTATTGACCTTGGTACAACAAACTCCGCGATGGCCATCATGGAAGGTGGCGAACCGCGCGTACTTGAAAACGCTGAAGGCCAGCGCACCACCCCCTCGGTGGTCGCTATCGCTAAAAATGGTGAGCGACTCGTTGGAACGCTTGCAAAGCGTCAGGCGGTAACGAATCCGAAAAACACCATTTACGGCATCAAGCGCTTCATGGGGCACCGGTTTACGGATGAAGCTGTACAGACTGACCAGAAGATTGTCCCGTATCAAATGAAGGCCAGTACCGATGGTGGAGTACTCGTCACCCTTGGCGAGAAGGACTATCGCCCTGAGGAAATCTCGGCAATGATTCTCGGCAAGCTCAAAGCTGACGCAGAAGCAAAGCTCGGTGAAAAAATCACCGAAGCAGTCATCACCGTTCCTGCCTACTTTGACGATTCACAGCGTGCAGCCACCAAGGCAGCGGGTGAAGTGGCCGGACTTGATGTGAAGCGCATCATCAATGAACCGACTGCAGCAGCGCTTGCCTATGGTTTTAACAAGAAGAAGGACGAAAAGATTGTCGTCTTTGACTTCGGTGGCGGTACGTTTGACGTGTCCGTACTTGAAGTAGGGGACGACGTCGTAGAAGTAAAGTCTACCGATGGTGACTCACACATGGGGGGTCGCGATATTGACCAAAAGATTGTGCGTTGGCTTGCGGACGAGTTTAAGAAGCAGTCAGGGCTAGATGTCACCAAGGACCCGCTCGCACTCCAGCGCCTCGACGAGGCTGCTGAAAAGGCAAAGCACGAACTTTCAAGCTCTGCTGAAACCGAAGTAAATATCCCCTTCATCACGGTAAGTTCTGACGGCACTCCTCAGCACCTTTTGGTGAAGATGTCTCGCTCAACTCTTGAAACCCTTTCAGAAGAGTACGTGACGCGCTCTATTGAAATCACCAAGCGTGCACTGGAAGCATCTGGTATGAAGGCAGGAGATATAAACGAAATCATTCTCGTGGGTGGTCAAACCCGCATGCCGAAGATTCAGGAGGAAGTAAAGAAACTCTTTGGCAAGGATCCTAATCTCACCGTAAACCCAGACGAGGTCGTAGCCATCGGTGCCGCAATTCAGGCAGGTATTCTCCAAGGTGACGTGAAGGACATTCTCCTTGTGGATGTGATTCCACTCTCGCTTTCCATTGAGACCATGGGAGGAGTGGCAACCAAGCTCATTGAGCGCAACACGGCCATTCCTACCTCACGCAGTCAAACCTTCTCTACCGCAAGTGATAATCAAACCAGCGTAGAAATTAGCGTCACTCAAGGCGAGCGCGCCATGTCTATTGATAACAAGCAGCTCGGCCGCTTTATGCTGGATGGTATTCCACCAGCACCGCGCGGACTCCCCCAAGTAGAAGTTACGTTTGATGTAGACAGTAACGGTATCCTCACGGTAAAAGCAAAAGAAAAAACAACTGGCAAGGAGCAGAGCATCCGTATTGAAGGCTCCACCGGACTTTCAAGTGCTGATATTGAGAAGATGAAGGCTGATGCTGAAGTGCACGCGGCGGAAGACGCCAAGCGTAAGGAAACGGTTGAAGCAAAAAACATTGCGGAGCAACTTATCTACACCGCAGAAAAGGCGCTCAAGGATGCAGGTGACAAAGTATCCACTGAAGTGGTAACTGAAGTGCAAGAAAAAATGACAGCCCTTCGCGGTGCAAAGGAAGGTGAGGACTTGGAAGCTATCAAGTCAGCTTCTGAAGCACTCGGTACCTCTATGTCTAAGATTGGTGAGGCTATCGCCGCATCGGCGGACCCGACGGGGTCAACCAGTCCAGAAGGCACATCGTCTCCTGAAGGTACGGGCGGAACACCCCCAACCGACGCAGAATTCACGGAAAAGCCACCGGAGGCATAGTTTGCTATAGTGAAGCGTCATGGCGAAAAACTACTACGAAGTCCTTGGCGTTGATAAGAAAGCAACCCAAGACGACATAAAGAAAGCCTTCCGAAAACTGGCTCAAAAGCATCACCCGGACAAGGGCGGTGACGAGGCTATCTTTAAGGAGATTACAGAGGCATATGCTACGCTTGCAGACGAAAAACGTCGGCGCGAATATGACTCGTACGGTCAAACCTTCCGCGGACAGGGGGGCGCTGGATTTGATCCATCTCAGTTTAGTGGCTTTGGTAATGGTGGTGTTGAGTTTGACTTGAACGACCTATTCCAGGGCTTCGGCGACATCTTCGGTGGTGGCATGGGAGGTGGCGGCGGACGTGGTCGCATTAAGCGTGGTCGCGACATCTCAGTTGATATTGAAGTCACTTTCAAGGAATCTATCCTCGGCGGAAAGCGTCAGGTGCTTATTTCTAAAGTAGATAAGTGTGAGGTCTGTGAAGGTTCCGGTGCAAAGCCGGGTAGCGAACTTGAAACCTGTAAGACCTGTAACGGTGCCGGTCGTCTTCACGAAACGCGTGACTCCGTCCTTGGCGCGTTCAGCACCGTGCGTACCTGCTCCACCTGTGAAGGCTCTGGAAAGGTTCCAAAAGAGAAGTGCACGAACTGCTCTGGCCACGGCATTCTGAAGAGAGAGGCAGAACTCAATATTGATATTCCTCGGGGTATTGATGGGGGCGAGATGATTCGTATGCCAGGCATGGGAGAGGCGGTGAAGGGGGGTGTCTCCGGCGACCTCTACGTAAAAGTACACGTAAAGCCACACGCAACCTTCCGCAAGGACGGAGCAAACCTTCTGATGGAGCTACCGGTAAAACTCACGGACGCGCTTCTCGGCACCAGTGTCTCGGTCACCACGATTGATGAAAAGGTGCTTGATGTGAAAGTCCCCGCGATGACGAAAACTGAAGAAACACTTCGTATCCGTGGCAAGGGAGTTGCCTACGACAACGGCACCGGCGACCTTCTCATTCGCGTCACCGCCATTCTTCCGAAGAAACTCTCCGGAAAGGCTAAGAAGGCTATTGAGGATCTGAAAGCCGAAGGCCTGTAGTTCGTCCAGAACCGCACATCTGCGTTGTTGCTGTCTTCAAAAAAATTCTTTCACCGAGGACATACGCCTGCAGAATTTTCCTCGCCGCGCCTAGCACCTACTTCGGTTCTGAACGACCTGTGAGCAAAAGAGCGCAATAGTTCATAAAAGCCACAAAGTGTGGTATAATTTCTTCTTATGCCAACTGAAAAGAAAGTCATCCGGGTTATGCCGGTCATACGTGCCTATGGAAAAGCGGTTCTAGAATATCCTTGGCTTTTGGTGTGGTCAGTTGTTGGCGTCATTGGACTCGAATCAGCTAACGTTCTTGCACCGCTGTACATGCGTCAGTTCATCAATATTCTCTCAGCCTCTACACCGGATGAGTTTGTCGTGAAATCACTGTTCATCACTTTGCTTATTTTCGCCGGCATTAACTTCTGTGGCTGGATAGCTCAGCGCATTCGTATGACTTCCATCACTATTATGGAGTCACAAGTCATGCGTGACCTTTCAAATACGGCCTTTGACTACCTGCTTGGTCACTCGCACGACTTCTTTATCTCAAACTTCGCCGGCACGCTCACGCGTCGTGTAAACCGCTATGCCCGGTCCTTTGAGCAAGTATTTGATAGTTTCATTTTGACCTTCCTTCCGACGGCGCTTTTTACCATTGGAACCATTGTGGTGCTTTCCATGCGAAGCCTCGTACTCGGCCTTGGTCTTCTTGTGTGGACGGTTACCTTCTTTTTCCTACAGTACTACCTCACCAAGTGGCGCCAGGGATACAAGCTCGTCCGCTCTGCAGAGGACAGTAAAGTAACCGGCATTCTCTCAGATGCGGTAGCAAATCACACGACCATCACACTGTTTGCTTCTAAGGGAGCGGAAGGAAATTACTTCGGAAGCGCCATAGAGCGCTGGATGAAGGCAAATCTTGCCTCCTGGCATGCTGACAACCTCGTGTACTCCGTACAGGGCCTCTTTTCACTAATAAGTGAAGCTGGTCTGCTTGCCGTAGCGGTGTACCTCTGGAGTAAGGGCATTCTTACGGTGGGAGATTTCGTGCTTATTCAAGTCTATATCTTGGGTCTTATGAACCGTATTTGGGACATTGGGCACACGCTCCGCAGACTCAATGACTCATTTGCTGATGCGTCTGAGATGGTAGACATTCTTGAACAGCCACACGAAGTATCAGACATCCCGACAGCTACGGAACTTTCTGTTACCGACGGCAAAATTGAATTCAAGGACGTTGAATTCAACTTCAACGAAACGCGTTCTATTTTGAACAAATTCTCGCTCAACATTCGTGGAGGCGAAAAGGTGGCACTTGTTGGTCCTTCAGGAGCAGGCAAATCCACCATCACCAAGCTTCTGCTACGTCTCCATGAAGTAACCGGAGGAGAAATTACCATTGATGGCCAGAATATTAAGGAAGTCCAGCAGGAAAGTCTTCGTCGTGCGATTGGCTTCGTACCGCAGGAATCCATCCTCTTCCACCGAACGCTGAGAGACAATATTCTCTACGGAAAGCCTGATGCAACAAAAGAAGAGCTTATTGAGGCCTCTAAAAAAGCACATGCCCACGATTTCATCTCACAACTCCCGCTTGGGTACGACACGTTCGTGGGTGAGCGTGGTGTGAAGCTTTCCGGTGGTGAACGTCAACGAGTTGCTATCGCTCGTGCACTCTTGAAGAACGCACCGATTTTGGTACTTGATGAGGCTACCTCGTCGCTTGATTCTGAAAGTGAGCATCTCATTCAGGAAGCACTGGATACCTTGATGGAGGGTAAGACCGTCATCGTTATTGCCCACCGACTTTCCACTATTATGAAGATGGACCGCATTGTGGTTATGGAGCAGGGAGCTATTGCTTCACAAGGTACTCACGACGAGCTTCTAAAAGAGGACGGACTCTACGCAAAACTCTGGAGTATTCAGGCTGGAGGCTTCCTTGGCGGTCCTGAAGAGCCAAAGGAATCTGAGGAGGTAGAGCAGGAAGTAGAATTCTAGCTCTGTGGGTAGCTACTACCCGGTCTTACTGAGGAGCTATACTTAAGGCCTATGGAACAGATAGCGATGCAGATCTCAGATTTAGCGACGTCTGCAGCGCTTAACTCCTGGAGCGTCATGAGTAATTTCATGATCTTGCTCGGGCTTACAATCCTGTTTGTACTTATTTCCTATCGCTCACGGGGAGGCATTATCTCGCTCATCGTAGCGTTTTACGTAAGCTACGCACTTTTCCTTGTCTTTCCGTACACCCACGATATTGTCGCGACCGGAACGACACCACTCCTAAAGGCCATCATCAGTTTTATTATCTTCGCAATTGGCTGTGTTGTGCCGTTTATGTTTATTGAGCGCCTCGTCACGGGTGGTATTGGTGTCCTTTCCGTATTTCCACGCTTCGGTCTGTCATTCCTTGCAGCTACTTTCCTGATGGCACTTGCGTACCATGTCTTCTCGGTTAATGAGATTTATACCTTTCCCGAGCCGATGAACACGTTGTTCGCTCCAAACCAGTATTTCTTCTGGTGGTTTGCCGCTCCACTCCTCGGCCTCCTCCTCCTAGTCCACTAACTATTTACATCTCGAAGACGTTTTTCCACGAATTCACGCGGTAAGACGGATAAGAACCAGCCTGCTTTTGGACCTGATGTACGGTTTAAGAAAATACTATAGAGAGCACTAAACAAATCTGAAGGTTTGATGGGGACCTCTGATTTCAGTGTGTGTAAGAAAGCATGTATTTCTTCACCCGTTCGAGATTCAGTAACATACTCAGCAAGTAGAGAAAGTGCTTTCTTTTGATCATCTGCCAAGGAGACTTCAGGTAGTGTCTGCTGAAGCTCGTACCGGTATTGCTCTGTCGCATACGTGGTGAGCCAGAATTTTGCATAAGTCTGACGTTCATGAAGAAGCTTCTCCTCATCCTCAGTAAGTGGCGAGCCTTTTGCCTGCTCAGCCTCATCCATAAGGGAAATGTGGGGCATTTGAGTAATGAAAGCCACCTGACTGAAACGAAGTAACCACGGTGCTCCAAACCCTGCACGGTCTTCAGGAAGTTTAGTTAGTTCATACAGACGAGTGAAATCGTCTGCTACGCCATTACGTATGGCCTCAGCTAAGTCATCATGCCAATCATAGGTACGCGGGATAGAGTCCCCAGCAGGGTCGATATCAATTTGCTGGTTAATATCTTTGCCAATCAAGACAAGTCGGAAAACATCAGTAGGGAATAGGTCGCTCATATCCTTTGCAGAAGAACCCCTTCCTTTTGAGGAGGACATTTTCTGTCCTCCAACGAGGAAAAATTCGTAGGGGATGTCATACGGTGTCTCGCGACCAAACAGTTCCTTGGCAATGTGGTTTGCAACATCTCGTGAGCCACCCTTCGTTGAGTGGTCCTTTCCAGCCCCTTCGACGTCCACATCCATGGCGCACCACTTGGCTGCCCAGTCTACTTTCCAAAAGAGCTTACTAGCTCCTTTCCAAGGTGCTACACGTCCAGTGTGACCACATGGAATCGTGCCGTCGGGTGATTTATCACAGGCATAGCCCACGGTCTCGCCATCATATTCAAAAGCTCGAGTGGTCATCATTTTTCCGCATTTTTCGCATATGACAGATATTGGCAACCAGTCCTCAGATTTTACGGAGCCCGAGACCTCTTTTAAGATCCGACGCACATCAGACACTCGCTCAAGGGCAATCTTAATATAGGGGTCCATTTTTCCAGACTGATACAACTCGGTTGCACGATAGTACTCAGGAGTAAATCCTGCTTTTTTGTGGACTTCAATAAACTCCGCACCGAAGTACTCCGCATAATTAGCGAATCCAGGTTCAGGAGCCGGAACAGTATACAGTGGTTTACCAAGATGTTCAGAAAACCTTTCTTCGTCTAAATATCCCGGAATGGAGTCGAACGGGTCGAAATCGTTGAGTTCATAAAGATACTTGTTAGACACTCCGTATTCGGTGAGCACCTCACCGACGAGCCCATGAATGGCGACTCCGCGCATTGAACCAACATGCACGCGACCCGACATGGTCTTCTCATCACGAATCAGCAGGGGCTTTGCTCCTGCTGTAACTCTTTTTTTTTCTTGTATGTCCTTCGCTATTCTGTCTGCCCAAAACATAACGCCATCCTACCATGTCTGCCGTAATCAGATGCTAGAATGCACGCATGCCGTCTGGAATAGGGAAGTACCGTAAGCACATCCAAGAAATTGGTACAGGCTTGTTCATATATGAAGTCTTTAACTTCGTGTATGACTGGCTATTTTATCCCTTTGCGCTCGCGTACTGGGGACTTTTAAAGGGCGGAGTAATTGTTGTCGCAGGTTCACTTGTTCAGTGTGCTTTTGTCTTTTGGCTCTATGACTATATGCGGATTGACTGGGTTGGTGCTCACGCACTTCGTGAACTAGAAACCAAAGAAGAGAAAACCTGGTTTGAGCGCATGGCCGTATGGCTTGGAAAAGACAAGAAGTCATTGTTTGAGAAGTTGTGTAGCCCTATTGTGTTCGTAGCGCTAACACTTCCAATAGACCCTTTGATAGTTGCTCTACATTACCGACGTAAGCATTTTGAAGGCATCTCCCTACGTGACTGGGGACTTCTAATCTCAGCCGTAGCTGCAGCAAACCTGTGGTGGCTTCTGAAAGTCGGAACCATTGTGGAAGGTTTCAAATATCTATACACCTTCGTTTTGGGGAGCTAATCTAGGAGGTATACTTATGAATACGATGAAATCGGTAGACTGGATGACTTCTATCTTGTGGGCTTTTTTGCTACTTTCTATAGCCTCTACTGGTTATTTCTTCTTTTACAGTAAAGATTATGATGTCATGGTTGAAACTGCATGTTCTCCAGATATGGAAAACTGCTTCCATAGAGATTGTTCTGCCGAAGATTCAGAATGTCCTCCAAATGGTTACGAAGACTACAAAGTGTACGCAATAAAAGCATATGATTTTGCTTCATGTGAAGCTGACACTTGCAATGCACTTTGTCTTTCAGGCTCACCACTCTGTGTTGAAACAACCTGTGGCGCTGTAGACACTGATACCTGCAGTTCTAACCCTGAAGAAAGTTCTCAATAGGTATGAATATTTCAAGTGAAGATGAACAATTGATCGAGTCGCTCGTATCAGACAAGGATGCATTTAATGCATATGTATACACACCACTTTCCGAAGCAATCGCTACTCTTAAGGAACGTACTAGGAGTCAAGATCCAGAATTGGCCAGTATAGTACCTTCAGAAATGCTACAAAAACCACGAGCAGTATTGTTCAGACAGGTTTTAACCTCCAATTATGAATCGAGACGCTTCATGAATCTTGTAGAGTCTTCAGAATTAGAGCCACTTTTTTTTGAGTATTATTCTGATAAATTCACTTCCAATAATGACTTCAAGCACTCCCTAGGAAGAATGTTTTTTTACAAAGGAATGGGTAAGAATGGCGGTACGCAAATACATTCACGAACTGTGCTTGACTTTAATACTGCAAATGGGAAGAAGATATGCGATCTAAAAACGATATGGGGCGAATCGTTAGTTGATTTCCATCACTCACTTTTTAAAAGTTGTTTTTTTGACCTGCCGGCTTCTGATTTTTTTGACGCATCACTTTGGTTTAAAAACCACGGCCAGTCGGCAGAAAAATATTATGAGTTGTTCCTTTCTCTTTTTATCGAGCACGCTATCCTCTTTGAAGATTTTATGCTTAATCAAAAGGAATTGTCTTTCACGCGTGATATCTTCCTCCCAGCTTTTATATCCGTTCACAAATCAAGAGGCATTAAACCCCTGATAGTCTCCCTGGAACCAACTCAGATTGAAGATGCTCGCTTTTGGCTTTGTCACCCCTTTGAGAATTTAGACATCGTTGATGCTAAATTGGCTTTACCAAGAGTGAGTTAGAATACAATTACGGTATGGACTTGAACACTTGTTTTGAAACGACTAAGGATTATCACACGATTGCGTATTACTCGCACTTGATTCCTGTTTTCATTGCACTCTTTTTAGGATTCTTTGCTTACTTAAAAAGTAAAGGTTCTTATATATCACTGATATTCGCGTCTTTTAGTTTTTGCTTCTCGCTTTGGCTACTCGGTGACTTAGTAAGCTGGGTTTCTCCGAACTATGACCTCGTTTACTTTACATGGTCCTGGCTTGACTTAGTTAATATAGTTTTTTTTATATTTGGGGCTTATTTCTTTTCAATTCTGGCACGTGGCTTAATTTCACCGCTAGAAAAATGGATGCTTGTGCTAATAGCAATTCCAGCTTTTGTAATAACAGCTCTTGGCGCTTCGGTCATCAATTTTGATCAATCAGTATGTGAGGCTATAAACAGTACCTTGCTCACTCAGTACAAGCTGGTAGTAGAAGGTATTCTCGTTGTCTGGATGCTCTATTCATTTGCTCACGCCTGGAAATACTCCACAAAAGATAAGCGTATACAGCACAGCGTTGTTCTTGGAGCGCTTCTTTTGTTTTTTACTGTATTTGCAGGAACAGAGTATTTCTCATCTATGACAGGAATCTATGAAATTAACCTCTACAGCCTATTTGTTTTGCCAATCTTCTTGGTTGTGATGGTATTTGCCGTAACGAACCTCGGCCTATTTAATCTTCGATTTCTTGGCACACAGATACTTTCATACTCACTTATCCTGATGACGGGTTCTCAGCTGTTCTTTGTTCAAGACGCAACCCATACAACGCTCGCTGTAATTACTCTCGCCATTTCAATGTTTTTTGGTGTTTTGCTTCTACAGAATGCTAAAAAAGAAGAGGCTGCTCGTATGAAGATTGAAGAACTGGCAAAAGAACTTGAAAAAGCGAATGACCAACAGGTTATTCTTATTCACTTTATTACGCACCAAATTAAAGGGTTTGTGGCTAAATCTCGAAACATATTCTCAATGGCTCTTGAGGGAGATTTTGGACCTGTGTCAGATAAACTAAAGCCAATGATGCAGGCGGGATTTGATTCGGATACAAAGGGAGCCGCAACTATTCAGGAAATTCTAAATGCCGCGAACATTAAAAGCGGTAAGGTTGAATTCCACATGGCTCTGTTTGACTTGCGTGAGCTAATCCAAGAAATTACTCATGATTTGCGACCTGCTGCTGAATCGAAAGGATTGGAACTTATTGCCGAGCTCGGAGATGAGGTAGCTACCGTAACAGGTGATCGTGCACAACTTGTAAATGTGTTTAAGAATCTTATTGATAACTCCATTAAGTACACACCGAAAGGTTCAGTATCTGTAGGTATTACCCTCAAGCCAACTGAGAAGAAAGTACTATTTACCATTCAGGATACTGGTGTTGGTATCACGCAAGACGATATGTTGAATCTCTTTACTGAAGGAGGTCACGGTAAAGATTCAACACGGATAAACGTGGAGTCAACTGGATTTGGCTTGTATATCGTTAAGAACATTGTAGACGCTCACAAAGGGCGTGTGTGGGCAAAATCTGAAGGTGAAGGAAAAGGTTCAAGTTTCTTTGTAGAGCTACCCGCATAGCCCTGGTATAGTGTCCCTATGAACTTGGTAGAGGACCTGAAAGCTCGTGGACTCGCTGAGCACCATTCTGCAGATTTAGAAAAGATATTTGAGACGAGGCGCACGGTCTACCTTGGCGTAGACCCGTCAGCTGATTCCATGCACGCAGGGAATCTCCTTGTGGTGCTTACGATGAAACGTTTGTCTGACGCGGGTCATAAAATCATTCTGCTTGTGGGTGGTGGTACCGGTATGATCGGCGACCCGCGAGAAAGTGGGGAGCGCACGCTTATGGACGTACGAACCCTTGAGAGGAATAAAAAAGCGCTCCGTGCTCAGATGCAACAGATTATTGGAAGGTCCGTTACGCTTGTTGATAACGCCGACTGGCTCCTCAAAGTAAAACTGGTAGATTTTTTGCGTGATATTGGAAAACACTTCACGGTAAACGAGCTTATTAAGCGCGACATTATCAAGCGCAGGCTTGATAACCCTGACGATAGTATTTCGTACACCGAGTTTGCGTACTCACTTCTTCAAGGCTTTGACTATCTCACACTGAACCAGAAATACGGAGTTGATCTCCAGATTGGAGCTTCAGACCAATGGACCAACATTCTTTCCGGCGTTGAACTTATCCGAAGAAAACTTGGCAAGGAGGCCTTTGCACTTACCACACCGCTTGTCGTTGACGTGAATAAGAAGAAATTCGGTAAGTCTGAAGGAAACGCGGTTTGGCTTGATGCAAAGAAGACTTCGCCCTTTGAGTTCTACCAGTTTTGGGTGAATCAACCCGACTCTATGGTGGAGACCTATCTCAAATTCTTTACCTTCCTCTCCGTACACGAAATACAGGCTATGTTTGAATTGCATAAGCGTAACCCAGAGCGTCGCATGGCCCAGCGTACCCTTGCTGACGAAGTCACCAAGCTCGTGCATGGCAAGACTGAGGCAGACAGAGCCTCTAAGATTACTGACGTGCAGTTTGGGGGCGCATCCCTCGAGAGCCTTTCACCTGACGAACGCAAAGCCTACGAACAGGCAATTCCAAAGGTCTCGTTTAACGAGGGAATGAGTATCGTTGAAGCCCTCACGTCCACAGGCTTCATTGCATCAAAGGCAGAAGCCAGGCGTCTCATAACCGGAAAGGGAATCAAGCTCAATGGTGAGACCGTAGAGTCTGATCGGACACTTACCCACGAAGATTTTGAGAACAGCGCTGCTTACTTACAAAAAGGGAAGTCAGACAAACTGCGTGTTTTGAAATAACGACAGTAATTGCTATAGTGGCGTGTAATGCGTCGGTGGTAGAGTGGTCAATTACAACAGGCTGTAAACCTGTCGGCTTCGGCCTACGAAGGTTCGAATCCTTCCCGGCGCACCATACTTTGGAAAACCCCGCAAGGGGTCTTTTCATTGGTGCGCCGGAGCAGGTCTGGGAGACCTGCGGGAAGGATTCGAAGATGTTGCGAGCGTATTGTGGAGGAAGCGACAGAATATCCGCAACGTGTACAGAACCTGTAAGGCTCGAAAGCGTACTCGCGTTCCTTCCCGGCCATTTTTTGGTATACCGTACAGAATTCGAACCTGTTTTACTTATCCCCACTTCTCTTGTATAGTAGTCAATGGCCCACACTCCGTGGGTGCTCTTTGTTAGGGGAATTTAATTATGGCAAGAAAGCCAATGACAGAACCAGGGTATCGTGCTTTGGTTGCACAACGTGCCGTATTGACAGCAGAAATCTGCAACTGCAGGGAAACAAAATCTGGCCATGTTGGCCGAATGATGAATCCAGGCAGCAGCAACGAGCTTGATGAGCTTCTCCGCTCTGAAAGCATCACTGCTTCTCAACTCGGGCTCGTAACCCAGATGCTGCAGTTCGCCGAACCTATGCCCCAGCCGGAATCGGCAGAACGCATTCGGCTTGGTAATGGTTGCAAACTCGAACGAGACTGCGTCGTCAACGACTACATTCTCGTCGGCGAACACGAGCCTGATTGTGCCTGGCCTGGCCTTAAAATGGTGAGTATTGTCTCACCTCTTGGAAAAAGGTTAGCTGGCAAGAAAGTCGGCGATGAAATATCGCTCGGAAACGCTCCTTCAGCCAAACCCTACCTCGTTATCGACATTTGGGTTCCTGATCTTCCAACGGCCAATGGTCAAGCCGAACTGCCGCTCGAAATGTCGGAACTCGTTCCGACTAACTAATACCGCTCTTTCAACAGGCGCCGCGATTCATTTCGTGGCGCCTTTTTGATACCCGGGAGGCCATGATACTGTAGCTATATGCCACAAAAGCCCATCCTCTTCTCCGGAATCAAACCGACCGGCGTGCCTCATATCGGTAATTACTTTGGTGCACTCAAGCAATGGGTTGATTTGCAAAATGCAGACGATAAGGAATGTTTCTACATGATTGCGGACTACCACGCACTGACTTCGGTGCAAGATGCTGCGCAGATGCGTACCCTTACTGAAGAATTGGTTGCGACACTTCTGGCTATTGGTATAGACCCCGAGCGCGTCACCATTTTTAAGCAGTCGCAAGTACCGGCCCATACTGAACTTGCTTGGATATTCAACACCATCACGACCATGCCCTACTTGATGCGCGCGCATGCATTTAAAGACGCTGAGGCAAGGGATAAGGAAATCAATGTCGGAACCTTCACCTATCCACTTCTTATGGCCTCTGACATTCTCCTCTACGACACAAACGTCGTGCCCGTAGGACAGGATCAGAAGCAGCATATTGAATACGCACGCGATACGGCGGAGAAGTTTAATCGTATCTTTGGAGACACCTTTACCCTTCCAGAAGCCTATATTCTTCCAGAAGTTGCCGTAGTGCCTGGCGTGGATGGTCAGAAGATGAGCAAGTCCTACGGAAACACCATTTCACTCTTTGCCTCGCGTGAAGAAGTTGAGAAAGGTGTGATGAGCATTGTCACCGACTCCGAAGGTGGACGTCCTGAGAATGTCTACGCGATTCATGCACTTCTGAAACCAAAAGTTGAGCTTGAGGCGCTCTATACGGAACATGAAGGGAAGTACAAAGCACTCAAAGATGCACTTATAGGGGACCTGGACGCATTTATTGCTCCTATGCGTGAGGCATACCAAACTGCCATGAAAGACACTGCACGTCTTACCTTAATTATTGAAGCTGGAAATGCCAAAGCACGCAAATATTCTGAACAGAAAATGCAGGTGGTACGTAAAGCAATTGGCACGATTTCCTAACCTATGACCGACACGACGAAAGCTGACTCGCTTCTCAAAGAAATACTGGAACATTTGACCGAAGTTGTTTCAGAAACTACCTCAGAACTAGAGCGTGATGTACAGGATACTCTTACCGAACTCAATCATGGAAAAACTTCCGCATAGGTCTGACACAGAACGCCGCAAGCAAGGTGAAGGTCCTTCCGAAGAGCCTTCGCTTTTCCCCGAACTTGATGCCTACGTATCTGAACAGGATTCGGACGAAACCCCTGAAGAAAAGACTCGCTTTGAGGCACTTGCTGAAAAATCTAGGCGTGCAGGTCTACGCATCGCACAAGCAGCTGCACTGCTTTCGATCGCAGGAACACTTGATTACGCTCGCACTCGCTACAACATCCGTGAATCAGTGCCACCTGGAAGTGAGCGGTTATATGTCCATGAAGATAAGGAAACAACTGATATCTTGAATTACCTCACGGGGAAAGTACACATGCCTGAATCAGAAAAAGTCTTTTTCTACCGACAACGAGTGCGGAAGAGCATGGAGTCACTGCTATATCCGGTACCCGGTAACATTGATGAAATGAGTCTTGATGAATTGGTACAGATATATGTACCTGCTTTCGCCATTATTGGAGGAGTTACTGACAAGAAGTTTAATGAGCTAAGTCCAATCCAAAGAAAGCGTTTACAGAAGAAAGCACACGAGTTTATTACTGATGCTGTACCTGACTATACGTACGAACCAAAATTATATACAGAAATCTGGGAACTCCAGAAAGAAGTCGGAAAGCCAAGGATACGTTGGGCTGCTCGTGGCGTCGCCATTACGGCAAAGATGATGGCTTCCACAACAGAAGATGGCCGTTCTTTCTACGATCCGATTAATAACACCGTGTACGTGAGTCCTAATTATGTGGCGGGTGCAAACCTGCTTGCTGAGGAAGCTCACTCAAAGCAGTTTAACGATAAGCCGATCGTCTCAAGTGCACGACTCGTGCAAAGTTGGGTGCGAGTGGTTAGTCGTTCAGTTATCCATTTTGAGAATTTGAAACACAGCTATGAATTTGAGTACGATAAGCCTGATTCACTTGAACATGAAGCACACAGTGTTATAGAACCTGCCATGGAGACTGAGCTCTATAAACGACTCGGCATTGAGAAGAAAACTGAAAAAGATAAGTAGCCTTTTGTGTCGTTTCTCAGGCCTGAAACTCGTGCTATTTTGTACCTATGAAGGGGAGAATACTAATTAGGGAGCTTAGCTCTCATGTGGGAAAGACCGTCACTATCGGTGCCTCCGTTAGTGTCAGACGCGACCAAGGCAAAATGGTTTTCTTTGATTTCCGTGACCGCACCGGAACGGTCCAAGGAGTGGTGCTCCCCGGTGCAGGCGCTATGGAAGTTGCTAAAGAAACGCGACACGAATCTGTGGTAGCTGTTACCGGTATCGTCAACAAACGTCCTGATAAAAACATTCAGGAGGGAAAGCAAAACGGGGACATTGAGCTTGAGATTACCGCAATTGAAATTCTCGGTTCTGCAGAAATACTTCCATTTGAACTAGATGCGGAACTAAATCTTGATACCTATCTGGATAACCTACCGCTTACACTTCGTACCGAACGTGCTCGAGCTATTTTTAAAGTGCAATCAGAAATTGTGAAGGCCTATCGTGCGTACTTAAACACTGAAGGCTTTACCGAGTTCCAAGCGCCAAAACTTATCGGGGACGATGCAGAAGGAAGTGGTGAAGTCTTTGAAGTTCCGTATTTCAATGATAAGACCGCACACCTCGCAACAAGCCCGCAACTCTACAAGCAAATTATGGTAGGTGCCCTTGAGAGGGTGTTTGCCATAGGTACCGTATTTCGCGCCGAAAAACACTCCACCACGCGTCATTTGAATGAGTACACCTCTATGGATATGGAAATGGGCTTCATTGATGACCACACGGAGGTGATGATGGTTGAAACCAAGCTCATGCAAGCGATTGCCGAACATCTAAAGGGTACTTGTTCGGCAGAGTTTGCCCTTCTTGGTGCAGACATTCCAACCGTTCCAGATACCATTCCCTCATTCAAACTTCGCGAGGCACAGGAGCTGATTTATAAGGAGACCGGACGCGACAATCGCAGCGAACCCGACCTTGAACCAGAAGATGAGCGCTGGCTCTGCGAGTACGCAACGGAGAATCTATCGAGCGATTTTGTGTTCGTCACTCACTATCCAGTTTCAAAACGCCCGATGTACACCATGGAGGACGAGAACGATATTGGTTACACCAAGGGTTTTGACCTACTATTCCGTGGGGTAGAAATCACGACGGGAGGACAGCGTCGTCATGACTACCAGAATCTCATTGACGGCATCAAGATGAAGGGACTTGATCCAGAGAACTTCTCGTACTATCTGCAAGCCTTTAAGTACGGAATGCCACCGCACGGTGGCTGGGGTATGGGACTTGAGCGACTTACAGCTAAATTCCTTAATCTGCCAAATGTGAAGGAAGCGACTCTTTTCCCGCGTGATATTAACCGCATTGATACGCTCCTTTCTGATTAGGATATGAAGCTTACTTTCTCAGTAAAGCCACTTGGCTCGTTGCCGAAGAGCTATGTGCGTGTCGCCTTTGTTGAGGAGAAGGGCGTGAAGCGACTCATACGCGAGCAAGGGATTGAAACAATTGAGATTGGTGTTGGAGCGGAGCTGAGCCAGCGCACGTTCATTACACTCTGTCGTTCAGTCGTTGCCACTGCCAAACAATTCAAGGCACAGAAAATTGCTATTGAATTTGATGCACATCCATGGCTTTTTAAAGGATTGAAAGATGTTTCGCCACTACGACTTTCTGAGCTAGCAGCAGAAAACTTTGAGATGGCGAATTATGAATTTACGAAATTCAAGACGAAGCCAAAGGAAGGATGGGGTGCCGTTGAGGAAATTCTTTTGTGCGGAAAGTTTGATAAAGCTACGGAGGCCGCCGCACGTCGCGGTCAAATCATTGGCGACGAGGTGAACAAGACACGGGCGCTCGCAAACACACCTGGTGGCGACATGACACCTCGTGGTCTTGCGAACGCTGCGAAAGATGCGGTGAAAGGGTTGCCGGTTGCGGTCACCATATTGACTCGTAAGCAAATGGAAAAGCTTGGTATGGGTGCGCTACTTGGAGTTGGTAAGGGCTCTACCCATCTTCCGACGTTTACGATTATGGAGTACAAGGGAGGGAAGGGTGCGCCCATCGTTCTTGCCGGAAAGGGCATTACGTTTGATTCAGGTGGCCTTAACCTAAAACCCTCAAGTGGCATCTACGAAATGCACATGGATATGTCGGGTGCTGCCAGTGTCATCCATGCCGTAGCGCTTGCCGCACGTTTGAAAGTAAAGAAGAACGTCATCGGTCTTATTCCAGCTGCTGAAAATATGCCCGGAAATGAAGCTTACCGCCCCGGTGACATTTTGCGTTCGATGTCAGGCAAAACAATTGAGGTGCTCAACACCGATGCAGAAGGCAGACTCGTGCTCGCTGATGCACTCACGTATGCAAAGCGTCTAAAGCCAAGTGTGGTGATAGATATCGCTACACTCACTGGAGCGGCTCTCTCAGCGCTCGGATTCTATGCAACCGCACTCATGAGTCGCGATGAGAAATTGTCACAAACACTTGAGACGCTTGGTGAGGAGAGCGGTGACTACGTCTGGCCACTTCCGCTCTGGGATGAATATGAAGCATCACTCAAGGGAACCTTTGCAGACCTCACCAATATCGGAAATGGTCCAGGCGGAAGAACGGGTGGTGCGATAGAAGGAGGCATGTTCCTTTGGCAATTCGCTCAGGAACTGTCTTGTCCGTGGGCGCATCTTGATATTGCTCCACGCATGACATCTGCTCCGGGTGACGAACTTGCCAAGGGTGCCGCCGGGGCACCAGTCAGACTTCTGATACGCTACATAGAACAGCATGTCTAAACCATGGAAGTCATAAAGAAATCAGGATTGCATATCGTAACGGACGAATTTGAAGGTCCGTTTGAATTAATTCTGGATTTGATTGAGAAGCGAAAACTTTCCGTTAATAATCTCTCCCTTTCGCAAGTTACGGACGATTTCATACAACATGTGCGAAGTGAGGCAACTTTTCCGATGGAAGACGCGGCTCAGTTTATTGGTGTCGCAGCCACGCTCCTTCTCATAAAGTCCAAGTCACTTATTCCAGAGCTTGAGCTTACCGAGGAAGAGGAAAGTGATGTAGACGAGCTCCAAAAGCGCCTTCGCGAATACGAACGGGTACGCGAGATGATGCGCGAGCTTTCAAAAATCTTCGGTCGTTCCGTTATGGTTTCTGCAGGAGAACGAGCTCCTGACGTTGTGTTCTCACCAAGTCGTGACCTCACGGTGCTCGCACTCACGAGTGCGCTCGGCGACACCCTTATGGCACTTGAAACAGAAGAGAAGCTTCCTGAGGCGCGCGTTCGTCCCATGGTCACCATTGAAGAGATGATGGACCGACTCGTAGAACGCGTCCAGAAGAAACTGAATATGTCCTTTGGCGAATTTGCGGGTGAAGCCAAGGAACGCATTGAAGTTATCGTCTCCTTCTTGGCACTTCTTGAGCTCGTGAAGCAGGGAGCTGTGGATGTGCTGCAGCACGAGACCTTTGCGGATATTCGGATTACGAATACGACGACCGGCTTGCCGACGTACGGTTAGAGCCTAGTTTAAAAACCCCAGATTCGAGACGTTTTTGAGCGAAAGTACGAGTCGTACTTATTGGTACGGTGAGTGCTTGAGAGAAAAAACAACAAAGAAGCTGGGGATTTTTAAGCAGGCTCCATGTAAATAGGGTATTCTTAGAGCACTATATGGCGCTTACCAACCCCGCCCTGCTTGAGGCAGTACTGTTCGCATCCGGCGAAGCGCTTACCAAGAAACGCGTTATGGCGCTTCTTGATTTTTCTGCCGAAGAATTGGAAGAGGCAAGTGGCGTCCTTCGTGAGGCACTTTCGGGACATGGCCTTGCTCTGGCTGAGACTGACACCGAACTTGAGCTCCGCACGGCTCCTGAGGCACACGAGATAGTAAAAAAACTCCGTGAGAGTGAGTTATCGCGCGATCTCGGAAAGGCGAGTCTTGAAACACTTGCGCTCGTTATTTATCGCGGAAGTGCGACACGTGGAGAAATAGACTGGGTACGCGGAGTAAACTCTGGAGCTGCGATTCGCTCACTCACGCTCCGCGGTCTCATTGAACGCTCCGAAGACGTAACCGACAAACGTCGCGCTCGTTACACAGCCACCATGGATGCGCTTGCACACTTAGGAGTTGCAAAGCGCGAAGACCTCCCGCGCTATGCAGAATTCACGGCGACCTTGAAAGAGCAGGAAGCTAAAACGGAAAGCGTATGAAGGGTGCCGACAGCAAACAACTTCGGGAGCTGGTCGCGCGCTACCAAACGAAACTACACACACGTGAGACCGTACTGAACGTCCTTGCAGGTCTTGGCTTAATTGGGTTCGGTATTGTACTCGTTCCACTTATTTCTAGCCACCGCATTCCAACTGCGTTTGTACCGGAAGCCACGAGTACACCAATCACGGTAAACGCATTCTCTGGACTCGCACTCACCGGCGAAGCTGCCGTTGTGTATGACCTCTCCACTGGCGAGGTGCTCTTTGAGAAAAATGGTACGAAGCAATTACCGCTTGCGTCCCTTACGAAACTTCTCACCATGTATGCCGCAGCAAATGCACTTTCTAAAACCGCGAGTGTGACGATATCAGAAACAGCACTCGCTCAAGACGGGGACAGTGGCCTGACGCTTGGCGAGACCTTCAGACTTTCAGATTTAGAACGTTTTGCCCTTGTTGCCTCATCAAACGACGCGGCAGAGGCAATTGCTGAAGCCGCCTCGTTAGCACACAAGTCTTCAAACAGGGAACTTCTAGCAAGCGCTGCTGCGGCAGCTGGCCTCCTTCAGACCTATGCAAACAATGGAACCGGTCTTGATGTCTCTACCTACAAGTCAGGCGGGTACGGTTCAGCGGAAGATGTTGCCCGTCTTGCAGGCGCCCTCATCAAGACCTCTCCCGAAATAGCACATGCAACGATTGAACCATACGTGACGGCACGTTCACTTTCAGGCCAGTCGCACACCCTCCCGAATACCAACCAAGACATTGTGCATATTCCAAACCCGCTCCTTTCTAAAACAGGATTCACTGACCTTGCCGGAGGGAATCTTGTTGTGGTCTTTGACGCAGGAATTAACCACCCGGTTGCCGTCGTGGTGCTTGGCTCCACCAAGGAAGGCCGCTTTACGGATGTAGACCACCTTGTACTGCGTACTCTGAGCCACTTCGCAGGTATAGCCCCGTAATTTATGGTATTTGACGCTGCACGAGTTCTCCTTCCGTTTGTCGCCTCCTTCATCATTGGGATCGGTCTCACGCCGATTGTGACGCATTACCTCTACAAGCATAAGGCGTGGAAGAAACGGGGAGGGAAGGGAAATGGTATGGGAGACACTGCCGGAACCCCTCTGTTTGATTCACTTCATGGCGAACGCGAAGTTTCTACGCCGCGCATGGGTGGCATCGTGGTATGGGGTGCAACACTTCTCACCGCGATATTTGCAGGCCTCTTAACCCTTGCTTTCGGCTCTCCGTTTGACCAGCTGAACTTTGTAAATCGTGGCCAGACCTGGCTACCACTTTTTGCTCTTGTGGTCGGTGGACTCGTTGGCCTTCTTGATGACATTCTTGAGGTCTCGCGGAGTGCCGGAGGACTTCGTTTACGCTTCCGCCTTCTCGTCGTTGCACTCCTTGGTGCATTCTCTGGCTGGTGGTTTTATGCCAAGCTTGGAGTGAGCGCTGTGAATGTTCCGTTTGTTGGACCTTATGAACTCGGCGCATTGTTTATTCTCTTTTTCGTATTTGTAACACTCGCGCTCTATGCGGGAGGCGTCATTGATGGCATTGACGGACTTGCCGGTGGCATCTTTGCCTTTATCTTCATGTCGTACGCAGCGATAGGATTCGCACAAGGCCAATTCGCACTTGCCGCTTTTAGCTCTGCCGTTGCCGGCTCGTTGTTTGCGTTTCTTTGGTTCAACATTCCTCCCGCTCGTTTTTATCTTTCTGAGACCGGCAGTATGGGGCTCACTATGGCGCTTGCGGTGACTGCCTTTCTCACCGACATACCAGGGGACGGAATTGGTATCTTTGTTCTTCCCATCATTGCGCTTCCGCTCACGGTAACCGTTATCACCAACGCCATACAGGTTATTTCAAAGAGAGTATTTAAGAAAAAAGTATTTAAGATTGCTCCCATTCATCATCACTTTGAAGCACTTGGTTGGCCTGCCTACAAAGTCACCATGCGCTACTGGGTCATCAGTATTATCGCGGGTATCTTTGGCATTTCGCTCGCACTTCTGAAATAGTATGAAAGCGCTTTCTGGTGATCGTTTGTTTGCCCTTATCGTCACCATCCTCGTCGTTGGTGGAGCGGCTATGTTTCTTTCTGCGGCACTCGGTCTTCTCGCTCGCCAGAACGCCGACCTCGGACACCTCGCGGTAACTCAGCTGGTGCTTGGTCTTATTCCGGGACTAATTGCGCTCGTGATTCTCCGATTTATGCCGCCGAAACTCTTGATGCAGAGCGTCATTCCGTTTTACATTTTTGCGCTCATCCTTACCGCACTCGTGTTTACCCCCATTGGCGTCCACACGAATGGTGCGACGAGATGGCTCGCGATTGGTCCCGTTACCGTTCAACCGGCAGAATTCCTCAAGATTGCGGTCGTACTTATGTTTGCTGGATACCTTGCGAAGAACCGAGCAAAGCTTGCTGATTTCAAACACGGACTCTTAGGGTTTGGACTCATCGTCGGAATTCCTTCATTACTTCTTATCATGCAACCAAACACCTCCACTACTCTCGTTATAGGCGCAACGGCAGCTGCCATGTATTTCATCGCCGGAGCACCCCTTCGTGATTTCTTCATACTTGGACTTATCGCGGTCATTGGATTCAGTTTGCTTGTATTCATGCGTCCGTATCTGTTAGAACGTGTCACGACCTTCATACACCCCTCTCATGACCGACTTGCAAGTGGCTACCAAATTCAACAGTCACTGATTGCGGTGGGCTCGGGCGGACTCCTCGGACGCGGATTCGGACAAAGCGTGCAGAAATTTAACTACCTGCCGGAACCAGTGGGGGACTCTATCTTTGCGGTCTACAGTGAAGAGTTTGGTTTTCTTGGTTCAGTGCTTCTCGTACTACTATTCCTCGGTTTTGCACTCCGCGGCTTTATGATTGCGTCGCAAGCCAGTGACGCCTTTGGCACCTTTACTGCAAGCGGTCTGACACTTATCATCACGGTGTCCGCATTTTTGAATATTGGCGCCATGCTTTCCATCTTTCCGCTGACCGGACTCCCGCTCCCATTCATTTCGCATGGCGGTACCGCGCTCCTGGCAGCACTCGCCTCTGTCGGTATCATTTTAAACATCGCCGCACACCGCGCAAAACGACGCTCCTAGCGCGTGTTCACATGCTACAATCGCCGTAACGAGGTCATGAGAATTGTATTTACAGGAAGTGGTACGGGTGGACATTTTTATCCACTCATAGCCATTGCTGAAGCAGTCCGAGAACAGGCGAGTAGTAAGCGTCTCCTTGCGCCAGAGATGTATTTCTTGGGTCCCGACCCGTTTGACCAGCAGGCACTATTTGAAAATAAAATTGCGTTTGTTGCGACACCAGCCGGTAAAGTACGTCGCTATTTCTCACTTAAGAATGTGAGCGATTTCTTCGTTACGATTCGTGGGGTTATTAGTGCACTTATTTCACTTGTCAGTATCTATCCTGATGTCGTTGTTTCTAAAGGTGGCTACACCACTGTCCCAGTAACGGTTGCCGCAAATATCCTTCGTATTCCGGTCATTATCCATGAGTCTGATGCGAAGCCGGGCCGAGCAAATTTGTTTGCTGCTCCGCGCGCATACCGTATCGCTATTACTTTTGATACTGCTCGTGTGTTCTTCCCGAAGAAAGTTCAAGACCGCATTGCACTTACTGGCATTCCGATACGCCGCGAGATCGCGTACGTAGACGCACAGGGTGCGCAGGAGGAGCTCCATCTTGACCGTGCCGTTCCAACCATATTCATACTCGGAGGCTCAAGTGGCTCTCAGCGTATTAACGAAGTCGTGCTTTCTGCTCTTCCCGACCTCGTCTCGTTTGCAAACATCATTCACCAAACTGGAAAGGATAACTTCACGGATGTAGAAGCTACATCCAAGGTGATTCTCGGTAAGAGTGAGCACGCTATTCGCTATCATGCATTTCCGTACTTAAATGCTCAGTCCATGCGCCGTGCTGCGGGTGCAGCGACCCTCGTCATCTCGCGTGCAGGTGCGACCGCCATCTACGAAATATCACTCTGGAAGAAGCCAGCGATTCTCATTCCGATTCCAGAAGCCATTAGCCACGATCAGCGCACGAATGCGTACTCTTTCGCACAAACCGGTGCTGCCGTCGTTTTGGAGGAAGCTAATCTTACACCGCATGTCCTTGCATCTGAGGCGAAGCGAATTGCAACTGACGCAACCCTTGTACAGACCATGGGTGAGAAAGGTGGTGCCTTTGCCAACCCAAACGCAGCGAATGTAATTGCCGAAGAGATACTATCTATCGGTATTGAACACGCATCCACAACTAGTAAAAGTAACGTATGACCGTTCGTACTCGCTTTGCCCCAAGTCCAACCGGCTGGCTACATGTCGGCGGTATTCGTACCGCACTCTTTGCGTGGCTCTACGCCCGCAAGCATGGCGGCCAGTTCATTTTGCGTATTGAAGACACTGACCAGGAGCGAGAAGTGGAAGGCTCAGCTGCACATATTACCGAGTCACTGAACTGGCTTGGTATTGTTCCGGACGAAGGTCCTGAGCAGGGTGGTCCACACTCTCCTTATAGCCAGTCAGAACGTCTCTCACTCTATAAGCAGTACGCACAGAAACTCATTGAGGCAGGACATGCCTACACAGACCCGTACACCGAAGAGGAGGTGGAGGCACTTCGCAAACAGGCTGAAGATGAGAAACGTCCCTTTCTCTACCGAGAGCATCGTAAAGAGGAAACCGCGTCATGGGACGGTACCCGACCGCTTCGCTTCAAAGTACCTACCATCAAACGCTACACCTGGACGGACGAAGTACGTGGCGAACTTACGGCAGGCGAGGAAGCACTGGATGATTTCATACTGATAAAGTCGGACGGGTTTCCAACCTACAACTTCGCTCACATTGTGGACGATATAGAAATGGAAATCACGCACGTACTTCGGGGTGAAGAATTTATTGCCTCCACACCGAAATTTCTTTCCTTGTATGACGCGCTTGGTGTAGAGGCTCCGCACATTGCGACCATGCCCCCTATTCTTGGTCCTGACGGAAAAAAGAAATTGAGTAAGCGCGATGGAGCGAAAGATATCTTGGAGTACCGCACGGAAGGATATCTCCCACAGGCCATGCGTAACTACCTTGCACTCATTGGCTGGAATCCTGGTACCGAGCAAGAGGTGCTCTCTGACGCTGAGATGATTTCAGCATTTGATTTTGACCGAGTGCAGAAAAGTGGGGGAGCCTTTGACGAACAAAAACTCCTTTTCATTAACCGTGAGTGGATGCGACAGCTTTCAGCCAAGGAATACATCCAGGAGGGGACGCTTGATGCTAAAGACGGGGCTCGCCTGTTGCTTGCCGTACCCCTCCTCCAGGAGCGAGCTTCAACCTTTAGCGAGGCTCGCGAGATGCTCGGTGGGGAACTCGCCTGTCTTTTCAACGAACCAACCGTTGACGCAACACTACTTGCATCAAAGAGCGACGCTACAGCTACCAAGGAACATTTGAATAGATTACTCACACACATACAAGAATTTCCCGACACGCCTTCGGTTGAAGACGTAAAAGAAAAGCTTATGGCGTATGCTGACACCATCCCGAAAGAAGCAGGTGGTCGCGGAAGCGTGTTATGGCCGCTGCGCTACGCACTTTCCGGGGCGGAGCGCTCTCCTGACCCGTTCACTCTTATCCATATTTTAGGTACGAAAACTACGGTCTCGCGGGTGACTTCAGCACTTGCTATACTATAGGCAATGCGTGAACGTTCATTGTTTGCACTTGTGCTCGTGCTTTTTGTGCCACTCTTGTTATTTGGCATGTTCACCTCACCTATCGTTCGTGCTCAAAGCACAAACGATATCCAGCAACAAATTGCTGACCACAATAAAAAGATTGCTGATCTGGAAGCAGAAATAGCCACCTATCAGAAACAGTTAAATCAGCTCGGTACCCAGCACGCTACCCTTGCCACTTCGATTAAGTCGCTTGACGTATCTCGAGCTCAACTCACTGCAAAAATTAAGTCTCTGCAACAAAAGATTGGTGCGCTTAATTTGGAACTAAAGCAGCTTGGCAACCAAATAGCTGACAAACAACAGTCCATTTCGCTTTCAAAACGAACCCTTGCTCAATCTCTGCGCAATATTGACGAGATAGATAGCGCAACAGTGGTTGAACAAGTCTTCGCCGCCGATAACCTCACTGAGGCATGGGCTGCAGTAGACGCAAATGTAACTCTAAACGCAGCCTTAAGAAGTCATTCCGAGGAATTGAGTCAAGTGAAGCATGAGCTCACGGCACAACAAGAATCAGTTGCAAAGACTCAGGCACAACTCACGACCATTACGACTGATTTAAGTACTCAAAAAAAGGCTGTGGAGGTGACTACTCAACAAAAAGCTGCACTACTCGCACAAACAAAAAATAAAGAAAGTGCGTATCAGCAACTTATCACTACCAAACGTGCTCAGCAAAAGGCCTTTGAGTCAGTGCTGGCAGGTCTTGAGAGCAGTCTGAAGTCCGTCGGTGCAGGAAGTATTCCTCGCACCGGTTCAGGTATTCTTTCCTGGCCTACAACAAACCACGCCATCACGCAGTATTTTGGTAACACCGCATTTGCAAAGTCAGGCGCTTATAACGGTGCAGGGCACAACGGCATTGATATCGGGATTCCTATTGGAACTCCACTTGGTGCTTCATTGTCGGGAACGGTGCTTGCTACCGGTAATACTGATGCCATTCCGGGTTGTTATTCCTTTGGTAAATGGGTGATGATAAACCACGCCAATGGACTCTCTACGATGTATGCACATCTTTCTCAGGTGAGTGTCGCAAAGGGTGCTACGGTCACAACCGGCCAAATCATTGGTTACTCAGGTATGACCGGTTACGCCACTGGCCCGCATCTTCACTTCGGTGTGTACGCAACAGCCGGAGTGCAGATAACCACACTTCGAGCCGCACGGGGCGCAACGAGTCCGTGCGCAGGCGCTCCGATTCCGATTGCACCAACCAACGCCTATTTGAACCCAATGTCCTACCTGTAGCTCTTGGTATCGCGTAATCGCCACAACACCCGGGAAGCCGTAGAGCGGTATGGACTCCATTTCTCACTGATTTCTAAATAGACGGCTTTCGGGCTGTCCTTTGGTATACCGTACAGTGTCTCCATAGAGCGGGTAAGACCGAGATCGCCTAGAGAGAAAATATCCTCGCGTAGTAGCGCAAACATGAGGAACATCTCTGCGGTCCATCTACCAATTCCCCAAACACTTGAGAGTGTAGTGATGGCTTCTTCTTCTGGAAGTTTTGCAAGTTTTTTAAAATCCACCTCGCCACTCTGTACCGCTTTTGCAAGTTCCTTGAGTGCTTTTATTTTTGCAGCAGAAAGTCCCGCGCTTCGCATGCTGGTTATGCGTAATTTGAGAATAGTTTCAGCGGTTACTTCACCCTTACACTTTCCTTTAAGCCTGCCCCATATCGTGTCCGCTGCCTTGGTAGAGAGTTGTTGCGAGACGATGGAACCCGCAAGGTGTGCAAAAAGTTTTGAATAGTTTCTGCGGTGCATTCCTTTCGCAAGCACGGTCTCGTAGTGGGGGAGTGCTGCCGCATGCAAAAGAGGGTCCACCTTCTTCAGATGCTTGACCGCCTTATGCTGTACGTAGGCCTTCATTGTTGCAGTATACGCGGAGGTGCTACGTAACTTGACTTTCTAGAGACTACATGGTACATTCTTCCCATTAACCGAACGTAGGCAGTAGCAAGAAACATGAAGAAAATCATCAGTTCTGCGCTTATTCCTGTTTTTGTTCTCTCTCTCATTGTCTCAGCAAGTCCCGTACAGGCGGCTCCTGGTAAAAGCAACCATGCAGCAGTCTGTGCAAAAGGCAACGATGAAGTTCGCTGTCACGCACATGTAGAAGTAGACGCTGAAGGAAATGCCAAAGCATTTGTGGCGCCCTCTGGACTTGGCCCTGCAGCTTTTCATGCAGCCTATACCCCTGTCACGACCGTTTCCGAGAAGCGTATCATCGCCATCGTAGACGCATACGACCATCCAAACATTAAGGCTGACCTTGATACCTACAGCACGACCTACGGCATTCCGAAGCTTCCAAGTTGCGTTGGTCCTATCGCTTCTTCAGCGACTCCGTGTTTTCAAAAGATGAGTCAGTCGGGAAGCACGACCAAGTTCCCGGTAGCGAATGCTGGCTGGGCTCTTGAAATTGCGCTTGATGTTGAGACTGCACACGCTATGTGTCAGAACTGCGGGATTCTTCTCGTAGAGGCTACTAGTGCAAGCTATAACGACCTTATGGCGTCGGTAGACCGTGCCGTCTTAAGTGGCGCAAACGTTGTCTCTAACTCCTATGGAAGTAACGAGTTCCCGACTCAGACGAACTACGATTTCCACTTTAACCGTCCTGGAGTAGCCTTTACGGTCTCTTCTGGAGATGCCGGCTACGGTGCACAGTATCCTGCTTCGTCTCCCTACGTTACTGCGGTTGGTGGTACGACACTCAACATGAGTGGTACCACCTACGTGAGCGAGACTGCGTGGGCTGGTGCTGGTTCAGGTTGCAGTGCCTACGAGGCAAAACCTTCTTTCCAGCATGATACTGAGTGTGCAAACCGCACCGTCGCGGACGTATCAGCAGTAGCAGACCCAAACACCGGAGCTGCGGTCTACAATAGTTTCCGCACGGTTGGTAAGAAGAAAGGAAGCTGGTATGTCGTTGGTGGTACGAGCCTTTCTGCTCCCCTTATCGCTGGCATGTACGCTCTCGGTGGGGTGCCCTCCGGCGTCCAAGCAAACTCACTCCCATACGGCACGCCAAGCGCGCTCCGTGACATACTTTCCGGTTCTAACGGCAGCTGTAGTGGAAGCTATCTTTGCACTGCACTTGCTGGTTATGACGGCCCGACGGGACTTGGTTCTCCAAATGGTTTGGGAGCCTTTTAACTAACGTCAAAAAGCCCCGTCTGCGCTAGCGCAGACGGGGCTTTTTCGTAGTTATCCACATATCAGAAAACTCCGCACAGGAGTTGCTTGACGTGGAAAACCATAGTGGCACTATTGCCAATAGGTGCTAGCAATGGGGCTTGCACTGTTCTCATCCGGAAGCCGGTTTATTAACGCGCGTACGCGGCTTTTTCGGCTTTGCAAGAATTGCTTAAAAACTACACACAGACCTACGTCGCTTATGACTAGTGTCGTCTCGCTTATGAAAAAATTTATAACGGTTCTACAGAAGACCACACGGCATGCCGGGATTGGTCTCGTTGTGCTTGGACTTATTGTGATGGCTGGTCCAGTAGCTGTGTTCGCTACTCAGTCTGATCAAGGTGGTGAACACCAGATTGAAATCTGCCACAATGGTCACACCCAAGAAATAGACGAAAGCGCATGGGAGAGTGAAGGTCACTCCAACCACGAAGGTGACTTCATTATTGATGAGACACATCCTGAATCATCGTGTGTAAAGGTTGACGACGACGACGGAGATGATGGTGATAATAATGAGGATACCGGGACTCTTATCGTAAGAAAGGTTGTTGTTGGCTCTCAAGCAAGTCCTTCTGACTTCTCCTTTAAGATCGGTGACGGCCCTTCCACTCCTTTTGAGGCTGATGGTCAAAATGATTTCGAGAAGAACGAAGGTACGTACACGATTGAAGAAGTAGCTGCAGAGCACTACACCACGACCTATTCTTCAAACGTTGAGGGTCATGGAGACGACTGTTCAAGTCTTCCAGTTGGCTCAAATGACAATGATGACGAGGAAGATGTACAGAAACTCGTAGAAGTGGAGGTGGATGACTCAGTCATTTGTACCATCACCAACACGTACCACGCTCCAGAGGAACCTGCTTCCTGTACGTTTGGTTCTGACACCACTACGGTAGTTAGCGAAGCCCCTGCCGTTGCGAGCTTCGTGCATCCTGCGTGGACGCACGCTCTTGAGAGTTCAGGCATCATGTGGATTTGGAACGCTTTCCACGCTACCCCAAGCGACAGTGTTGACGAAATAGTCACCTTCACTAAAACATTCAATGTGGTCGGCACGCCATCTTCCGTAAAGCTGGATCTTGCTGCTGACAATTATTACAGTGTCTCAGTAAACGGCACGGCTAGCTGTAACGACACGGTTAATCTTGATAATTTCTCAAGTATTGAACCAACCTGCGATATTACCTCGCTTGTCCATACTGGTGTAAACACACTCACGTTCGTTGTCACCAATAAGTCTGGGTTTGGCACTGATCCTGAAACAAACCCGGGTGGACTTATCTACAAAGTGACCCTAGACGGTGCGTCTTGTTCGGAAGTACCTCCACCAGTCGATATAGAAAACTCATGTGTTCAACCTTCAACTGAAGGAGGACCTGAACATATCGCTATTGGTGACGCCAACTTCTTCGGAGAGATTCCTGTTCAGCAAATACTCAACAACGCGGGTTACAGTTCTACGAACGCTGATACCGACCAGATGAATGCCCAAGCATGGACAGACACTGGCTCAACGGTCAGCTTTAGCGTCAAGGCACTATCCAAGAATGCTGCTGATGCGCATGTATTCGGATATGTCCTCAATGGAGCCTCGTTTGTTGGTGTCTTCCGAGACGCAAATACTGGGAATGTGACCTATGATGCTCTTCCACTCAGGAACTCGTCAGACGACGGAGTAGCGACCTTTGATCTTCCAAACGTCACCTCAGTTTCATTTGCAATTCTTGATGTACAGAGCGGAAAAATCTACTCCACCAAGAAAGCAGACAACGATGACTCTATGAATCATGCGGTGGTTTACAACCCGCTTAGCAACATGTATGTCATAGGGTTTGAAGATGTCTCAGGTGGTGATGGTGATATGAACGATCTCGCGGTAGAAGTTACCGTTACCGGTTGTCGTGAAGCTTCAGATACTGCTACCATTCATGCACAGAAGGTAGTCTGTACAAATGAAACTGACCTACCAAATTGGGGAACTGGTGGACCAGATATTGCCTCAACAACTGCTCAGACATGGGTAAGTGCCCATGAAAGCTGTAGCCTCGTACCTTGGGACTTCCAGTGGGCACCAGCTGTTGCTACAAATCCTGGTGATAACGCGACGGGAACTCCTACCGGATGGAGTGCGTTTGTAAATGGAGTAACAAGCGTACCAGCTGGTGCACTTGTCTGGGTTCGTGAGCAAATTAACACGAATTACATTTCATTTACCGGAGCTGAATCCGAGGACAATGTCTCAGCTGAATTCTATTGTTCAACAGATGTACTTAACTACGACAACTATGATTTCATAGATCCGGTCGTAGCGGGTACTGACTACTATTGTGTGGGCTTCAATGCACCAAAGTCTCAGGAAGAAACAAATACCGCGAGCACGATTGTCGTAAAGTATCCAAATCTTGAAACTGAAACGAATCTTGCGCTTGCAGTAGCAAATAATTCCGGAAAGTGGTTCTACTACAACGACACCACGGACGTTATTGATAACGCTCTTGGCTCATTCGTAACGGGACCTGCAGTAGCACCACTCGGAACAGGAAGTTCTGAAATGATTGATCCTGATGCAACTGGACGAATTGATATTGCCACCTTTGGTTTTTCTGGAACCAAACTTGCGGATATTAAAACGCTTGCATTTAGCAGTTACTCGCACAGCGGTATCTCTGGACCAGATGAATCACCCTATCTTGTCTTTAATGTAAGCTTTGACGGCCTTGACACTTACCAACGCCGTCTTGTGTATGTGCCTGGAAATAATGGTGCAGTTCCGCAGGATGTATGGAACACCAACGACACTATCCAGAGTGGTGCTGGCAAATGGGTATATTCGGGACCAACATGGCCTATTACCGGCGAACCTGGCACAACGACCAAGACATGGTCTCAAATCCTTAGTGATTATCCAGCTGCAAAAGTCCTTCAGACAGGTGGGCTCATGGGTATTCGTGTGGGTGAACCAGGTCCTGCTGGATACACCGGAGACACGGATAAGTTTGTGATTGGTATCAAGACCGGATCAAACATTGATACAAGAACGTATGACTTTGAACCGTCACCTGTCTGTAGCGACGGAAAAGACAACGATCAGGATGAGGCAATAGATGCAAGTGATCCCGGTTGTCATTCTGACGGAAACGCTGGAAATTCAGAATCATATCTCCCGAACGATGATTCGGAAGT
Source organism: Patescibacteria group bacterium (assembly GCA_038064495.1). Classification (GTDB taxonomy): domain Bacteria; phylum Patescibacteriota; class Minisyncoccia; order Phycocordibacterales; family Phycocordibacteraceae; genus C7867-001. The sequence goes on from JBBTSZ010000002.1 coordinate 397,727, forward strand.
GAACGATCCGGGTCCAAGCGAAACTTCAAACATCACGGTACCAAAAAGCCATGGTAGCCCGAGCAGAGGTAGCAGGGTACTTGGTGCTACTACCGGGCAGGTACTCGGCGAAGCCTGTGGTTTGTATATGGACAAACACCTTCGCCTTGGTAGTGGCAAGAATGATGTAGAACAGACGAAGAAATTACAAATCTTCCTTAACAAATGGATGACTTCTAATCTTCCGGTTACTGGCTTCTACGGACCACTTTCAACGGCTGCGGTAAAAGCCTTCCAGAGCAAGTATTCGGACCAGATTCTTAAGCCATGGGGCATTCAGTCTCCAACAGGAATCGTGTACTTCTCTACGCTTCGCGAGATTAACCTTCTTGAGTGTCCGGAACTTTCGCTTGAACTTCCTCCACTCATAGACTGGTCTAAGAACCCGAAGCCACAATAAAGCTGAACCTGAGGGGAAACAAAACCGGCAGAAATGCCGGTTTTGTTATACACAGCACGCTTGTCACTCATATACTCTTGTTGTATAGTAAAAATATGAAAGAACCGAAGCTTACCGAGCGTAAGCGCCTCCTTTTCCTTGCAGGAGAAATGGCAGCACTAGGTGCTACCATTGTCATACTCCTCGTTTTTGTCGTTTCTTCACTCGATGCGCTTCTCATCAAAGACGGTCAGGGTGCTGCTGTCATTACGTCCGTGCTTGCTGACCTCGTAAACACCGACCGCTCCATCAATAAGATTGGTACGCTTACCGTAAATCCAACGCTTACCGCCATTGCTCAAGCAAAGGCGAACGATATGGCGGAGAAAGGCTACTTTGCCCACGTCTCACCTGAAGGAAACAACCCGTGGTACTGGTTTAAACAGGGAGGCTATCTCTTCACCTACGCCGGAGAGAACCTTGCCGTAGACTTTTCTGACTCTGCTGACGTGGAGCAGGCGTGGATGAAGTCTCCAACGCACCGGGCGAACATTTTGAATGACAACTTTACCGAAGTAGGTATCGCAACTGCGGTTGGCACCTACGAAGGTCACCAGACCATCTTCGTGGTGCAGGAGTTCGGTACCCCAGCCCACCTTCTTCCGGTTGCTCCTGAGACAACTGAGGTCACCAAGCCTGCCTCAGCTACCGAGATAGCTATTGCAACCAGGAACCCAGACGCAGCCAAGCTCGCGATTGTGAAGGCTACACCTAGTCCGGCCACCACAACTACAACAGCAAGCTCGAGCGCGGTAGCCACTACTGAAGCTGGCCCGAGCGAGGATGTTCTCGGTACCTCGGCCACCGGTATTGCCACAGCACCCACCACAGTCGAACGTCTCGGCCTTGTTGACCTTTGGAACGTTTTTGCGGCCTCACCTCGCACCACACTTACGTACGCCTACTACCTCTTTGGCATTATTCTTCTCATTGGCCTCGTCATTGAAACTGGTATTGAGATTAGACGCCATCACATGCGCCACGTAGCACTCGTACTGGCCCTTATTGTCCTCATGAGCGGTCTATACCTCTTTGCAAGTATGACTATCTTTACGGAGCCTGTTTTGGCCGAAGCAGGAGCCTCGCTTGGTCTCTAATCCTATGAGTCTTGTCCGACTTATCATCCTCGTTACCGTCCTGGTGCTCGCACTCTCCTTCTTCGGCATCTCCATACGAGGAATCGTAAGTTCACCCACCGGACACGACAATCTGACCTTCGTATGGGAGCTCATCCACACTGGATGGGGAATTATCGTCAGCCAGTACCACCATCTGGTAGACGTGATTCAGTCGGTTTTACCTGAGCAAAATTAGATGGTGTGATAGAGACCACACTCTGGCCTAAATGTCCAAAATAGTGCCTTATAAAGCCATATTTTGAAGGAAACGCCAGTGGAAAAGTGGGCTTGACGAGGCCAAAAAGGCACCCTGGAAGTTAGTGAGCCGACCCTCACCAGCTATTGACACGGAGGGTCAATAGTGCTAATATGGCTTTACGAAGCCGTGAGGCGACGTGTCAAATGCAAGCTTTCATTCTTACCGCCTTAATGGGCGTTTTATTTTTACCGGGTAGCGGCGCGACGGTCCAATCGACCAGCGCCCTCGACGAACCTTCCCCTACGAAGGCGGCAATCGCCGCACCAGCAGGGAAGCTGGCCATCGAGAAGGAATCTTCTACCACCTATACGGTAAAGCTCACCGCTTATAACGCGGTCCCGGAACAGACTGATTCTGATCCGTCGACCACCGCAAGCGGGCTTGCTTCTAATTCCGAAGTGATTGCAGCTCGTTCACACGACCTTGCTGACGCACTTCCATTTGGCACCGTCATTGCTATTTATGGTCCAGGTACCGACACCCCGAGCTGTAACTACAATAAGGTCTCTCACCTTATTGGCTACCGTGTCATTGCCGACACTACCGCGTCCCGTTTCACCAAGCGTGTGGATGTGCAGTTTGATGCTGCCGACACCGTAATGGTCAACGGCCGCACTATCAACCCAGGACTCGCCCTTGGCGTATGCTCTGGCGTAACCGTAAAGGTAGTAGGGCACCTGCCACTCTCTCGTGTGCCAACCACCCAGGCTGGACTCGCAAAATTGTTTGCTCCAAAAGAACTCGCTCTCAATAAATAAACCTATCTGCCTAGGCAGGGAAGTCGGGTAGGTAAGTTTTCCTTTCGGTACGCGTCTCCATACGAGTACGAAGTAGCTTCCATTTGCTATACTCTATCTATGCGCATCTCGTCACGAAATCTTCTCCTCCTAGCTCATGGTGCACTCATACTTGCCTTTGCAAGTATGCTTTTTGCTATTGCACCAAACACGGTGCACGCAGCAACGGTCGCCAAGCCAAAATTTGAAATCTCCGGCTGGATACCCTATTGGCGTACCGCAACGGGTACCGCAGACGTGCTTCCGCACCTCTCCCAACTCACTGAAGTCAACCCTTTTGGCTACACCGTGAAAACCGATGGCTCCCTGTATGACGCTGCAAAAATAGAACAGGGCGCGTGGGATTCTTTTATAAAACAAGCTCGTGCAAAAAAAGTCCGGGTGATTCCAACTGTGATGTGGAGTGATACTGACGCTATAGATGCGGTCTTGTCGGACAAGAAACTCCGCAGTGCTCACGTGGACGCTATCGTCACTATGGTGAATAGGAACAACTTTGATGGCGTTGATATTGATTACGAAGGGAAGCGCGCAAGCAATCGCGACGACTACTCCGCCTTCCTGAAGGAGCTCTACACTAAGATGGGTAAGAAGTGGGTCATGTGCACTATTGAGGCTCGTACGCCGCCAGACTCCCTCTACAACACCATTCCGGAGGACTTGGAGTACGCTAACGACTACAAGGCAATTAATAAGTACTGTGACCGTGTACGCCTGATGACCTATGATCAAGAGTCTGCCGACTTGAAGCTCAACAAGGCCTCAAAAGGTCTCTACACACCTATTGCAGACCCAGCCTGGATAACAAAAGTCATCAACCTCACGACCAAGGACATTGCAAAGTCAAAAATCATGCTCGGTGTCGCCACCTACGGCTACATCTATCAGGTCATGCCGTATGAAGATGGAAGTGGTTATAACTACACCCTCCTTGAGGCGTTTAATCCAAAATATGCGACTGACCTCGCGAAATCTCTTTCCATAACACCTACACGAAACGGAGCAGGAGAGTTGTCTTTCAGTTATGTGCCAACCAGCCTTTCACAAAACGGCCTTCCAAGCCAAAGTGAGCTTTCAGCACGTGCGCCAGCGGGTACCCCAAGTGCGCTCCTTGCTGCCGTTGGTTCTATCCAAATCGCAAAGGCTCAGGCAAAACAATCTCCGTTTTATCTCCTCTGGTGGAGTGATGGCAAAGCAATTGGCGACAAAGTAGCACTCGCAAAGAAACTTGGACTTCGCGGTGTTTCTGTTTTCAAAATGGATGGGGGAGCGGATCCCCTTATGTGGTCCGTATTGAAGTAACAGGGAAGTCACTTCGCTTGCACGTACCTTCATGGGAGTCTAATTTTGATTAGTAGTTTGAATCTGTTATATACAAGGTAATGAAACGGTGGATGAAAATAGCCGCACTCGCGGCACTAGCTCTCTTTGCACTCATTGGACTTGCCTTCACGGCGATTTTCATCGCCATGCAGTTTGGTCTCTTGAATGTGCGTGGGTCTATCCTTGAGCGTAATTCCTTCTTCACGAGTGATGCTGACGCCACCAAGCAGGCTACAGTGCCCGCGAGGCCCTGTGTAGAGGACGGTGACTCTGAGTGTGCCTGGAACAAGACCCCTGAGTGGGATGTGGTCGCTGGCGGTCTTACCAAAGACGCTGTAATCATTAAGCGCGTCGCGAGCGAAACGAAGATTTCACCGCGTCTTATCGCTTCTGTGGTGGTTCCCGAGCAAATACGATTCTTTACCTCCGAGCGTGAGGTCTTCAAGCGGTACTTTGAACCCCTTAAAATCCTCGGGTCTCTTTCGCAGTTCTCGCTCGGCGTCTCCGGCATTAAGCAGGAGACAGCGGTGCAGATTGAACAATATGCAAGCGACCCATCCTCAGACTTTTATCCAGGTAAGGGTTACAGCGACCTCATTACGTATCCAGCCGGCGTAGACCACGACCAGACCCTTTTCAATAGACTCACCGACCCGAAGGACCACTACTATTCCTACCTCTACACCGCACTCTATCTGAAAGAAATTGAAAGCCAGTGGAAGAAAGCGGGCTTTGATATTTCAAGCAAGCCTGACATCGTCGGTACACTTTTCAATATTGGCTTCAAGGCATCCGTACCAAAGGCCGACCCGGTAGCCGCTGGTGCGGGAGTACAGACCGGTGGACGCACCTATGCCTTCGGCACGCTTGGCGGAATGTTCTACAACTCGCTAGAACTGCGTACTGTTTTTCCTTTTTAAGAGCTTACTATAAAAGTGCTCAGGTGCTAGGCGCCCGCGAGCGAGAAGTCGAGGTGTACTCCTAGTACAGTGAGACTTTGAGCGAAGTGAGCAACAACGCAGATGAGTACTTTTTAGTGAGCTCTAAGTGATCTGGATGGGGCTTTGTATGCCCGCCTCCGCTCCTGCCATATCAATCGTTCCAAACTTACTCTCATACTCTTTGAGCTTGTCATCCAAGCCCTTGGCGAACGCTTTAATAAGTTCTGGTGGCATACCAAATGCCGAGACACTCTGACCGCTCGTAATAGCGACCAAGAAATGATGCTGATTAAAATTTATGGATACGGAGTCTGCAAGTGCCTTTGGTAGTTGTGAGAAGTCGATGTTCATATACCAAGTAGTATAGCTCAAACCTCGTCTTACCGGCTCCCCCGGCACTAGCGTGGCCCACTTACTATCTATCTCGCCCATCTCGGATGCCGAGATTGATAACAGGGAAGTGGCGGGGGAGTCATATTCCGTAACTCGGCCAGCCAATCCCCTACTGGCACTTCCCCGAGATAGAGAAAGCGGGGAAGTCTCTATTTAGTAAAATATCCTGTAAAAGCTAGGGAAGTAGGCGTCCGAGGCGTCCCTACAGAGACTCCATAAGGCTCTACAAGGGGAGTGGGGAGGCAGAGGTAGGGAAAGGCCAGTCCAGGGTCAGTATACGGCGTATGTATATATGTATGCGTAAAAGGTATATTGTGCGCACATCAGCTTAGTAAGCCCTGAAGTCCTTATTCCTATGAAACTTTGCCCTACCCCTACCCTCTCTATGCACTCACATTTCCTCCGCCACCGGTCGGTCACTAACCCATCAAAGTGTCTTAAAAAAATAACTGCAGGGCACTTCCCCGAGGATATAAAAAAGAGACGCGGGGGACCGGGGGAGACCTGAGTGGAAGGATGCCTTTAAGGCATCCTTCTCTAACTCCCCTGCCCTACACAGATAGGGCTACCAAGTACGTTTGCTTCCCCACTAACTTCCGCAAAAGGAATTTAGACTCTAGGCGCGGGAAATTTGGCGAGGTAGACGTATGTGCTATACGGCGGACGAAACAAATGGGACCCGCAACAACGAAGATGAGATTCTTTTGCAGAAGTTAACATTTAACGTTTTGCATAATGTACTCATACGCCTCATCAACGGAATCTACGACGGTAAACAGTTTTAAATCTTCCTCACTAATAGCCCCATGCTCCTTGAAGAGCTTTTGGTTAAAAAATGTCACGAGAGGGTCCCAGTATTCCTTACCATAGAGCACGATAGGTACCTTACGAATCTTCTTCGTCTGCACGAGCGTGAGAATCTCCGTGAACTCGTCAAGGGTACCGAAACCTCCTGGGAAATAAATGTAGACCTCGGATGCAAACGCTAGCATCACCTTACGCACAAAAAAATGGTCAAAGGTCACCGACTCCGTCAGATACTTGTTGAGGTTTTGGTCCTCGCCGAGCCGGATATTAAGACCCACAGATGCACCCCCTGCTTCAAACGCTCCTTTGTTTGCAGCCTGCATAATGCCGTTATTTCCTCCGGTAAAGACGGCATAACCACTCTTAGCAAGCCTTCCTGCAAGCTCGGTCGCGTCCGTGTAGAAATGCCCCTCAAAGGTCTCGCGGGCTGTACCGAAGAAGGTCGCGGCAAGTCCATACTTCTTAAGAAGCTCGAAGCCCTCCACGAACTCACTCATGATCTTGAAGATTCTCCAGCTTTCTATCTGCTGTGGCTTACACACGAGTGGTTCAGGAGCGTCCGGTACCATTCCCTTCCCTTCCTCTATAGTGCGCGCGAGACGCATGCCCATTTCGCGGTGCTGTTCGTTTGGTGTCGGAACGATAGGGTTGGTACTCATAGTGAAAGATCAAAAAGGTAGTGGAAAGGCATCAAACTCCGGTAATAATTTCTTAGTATACGCTATACGTGAAATCACTTCCGCGTGGCAGAGCGCTCCGGTGAGTGCATTGTGCGGAGCGGGTTCACTCGGAAGTCCGCAGTAGCTAAGAGCGTAGTCCAAACTAATAGCCGAATGGTTGTTATGAAGTGGAGGTTCTTTTCCGTGTTCAATCATATGTAGCCACACAAGCGTATGCGTATCTATGGTGCGCTTACCAAACGGGCATTCTATTCCTGCACGCTTGCAGGCTTCCTGCACGAACTCCAGGTCAAATGAGACATTCTGAGCGGCAAGCGTACGCTCTGAAATATCAGTCGTAGCCCATGCAATAAACGCAGTGATGAGCTCGGCTTCTGTTTTCTTGGCGGTATCTCGCACACCTTGATCAGTAAATCCATTTATGGCGAGCGCCTCCTCATGCACGTGCGCACCGTCCCATATCTGACACTCGCCGTAGAAACGGTTTTCCGGATTCGCTACATCAAGCGCTCCAAGCGAAACAATAGAATCGGCTCTCGGGTTTAGGCCGGTTGCCTCAACATCAAGGACTATCATAGTCCATCACAATTATCCGCAGGAGTCAGACCTGCCTTTTGAGCATCTTCTACCGTAGCGAACCAAATCTTATTGGAGTCTTTAATACGAGCGGCTCCAGAACAGCTTGGGAGGTAGTAGCGCTTACCGTGTTTTGAAGCGACGTACTTCCCTGTTGTGGCTGGCGATACAATTTCAGCTTGTGGGGACGCACCGCTGCTTGCCGCATACGCAGCTGCCGGTAGTTCACCGGAATGAGCGGTAAGTGGGGTTTGCTCTATCTTAAAGCCCTCACTACCCTTCTTGGCGGTCGTCTCACGCTCCGTAAGCATACCCAAACCAAAGGAAGCACTGGAAGAAAGGAGGATGACCAATAGAACTAAAAGGTCCTTTGGAACCCGAGAAAGCAAGGTATTGCTTCGTTCCCTCATTTCTGCTATAGTCATATTTACGTAATTTTAAGTATAGCGTATGGCAAGTACAAAGGCTGGAGGATCAGCTAAAAACCTAAACACTTCAAACCCGAAATACCTCGGGGTGAAGCTTTCTGATGGCCAGGCAGCGCGCCCAGGCATGATTATCGTTCGTCAGCGCGGAACGAAGATTGAAGCAGGTAAGAACGTCAAAATTGGTCGCGATCACACGCTCTACGCCATGATTGAAGGCAAAGTAGTCTTCAAGGAGATGCGAAAGACGAACTTTGACGGGAATGTGAAGCGGAAGAAAATCGTCCACGTCGTCTAAGACTAAAAAATCCCCTCTCGGGGATTTTTTATTAGCTGGTTCTGAAATGCTTATTCAGCAACAATCTCTACTGAAATCATTCCGAAGTTCTCACCGTGACTAACTGCAACCTCGTGAATACCGAGTTCCTTGATTGGCTTCTCAAGCTTGATAGCAAACTCTGGAAGTCCTGATGCTTCGGCAATTTCCTCCTCACCTACGCCGTCGTAGAGGTGTCCCTGTTCATTTGCCTTCTTGGTGATGGTAACCCTACCGTCGCTCAGTGCTGCGAGGCGCTCTGCAACGAGCTTGTCGCCAACCTCACGACTTGCTGCACCCTGTGCGAGCTTCCCTTCTGCATGCTTTACGTTTGCTGGAGTAGCGAGAACGGCGAGCTTTTTTGGAATAAGGAAATTAAGCGCGTGGCCATCTGATACCTCAAGCACGGAGTGCGCACGGCCCATAGCACGAACATCCTTTAGTAGTACGACTTTCATAGTATGAGCATTCTAGCTGTTTTGGCCCGTTTCTGCAAATTAGAGCTACGTCGTGCGATATTGGTACCTATTGCAACATATGGTAGATTTTGTCCAGTGTTCGCAAAGGAGTAATCTGAGATGCCTGACCATAGCAAACCAAAGGGCGGTAAGGAGCAGGAGTTCGTCCTGCCTCCCGTTACCCCGTTGCCGCTTTCAGCGCCAACATGGATGCAACCCTGGCAGCCGCATGCCTGTCACTGGGCGCACGCGCTTCCTCACCACAACACAAGTCTATAGCCGCACGAAGTAGCCCGGAGAATAGAATCCGCCGCTCTCCGGGCGGCTTCTTTTATATAAAAGTTCTATAGTCCTACTCTGGTTCGCAGTATGGTCTTTATTTTAGCTAGTGCTGGCTGTTTGGGACGATGTTAGAACTATGCTCGATTAATCCTGGGTTGTGTCGTGTCCTATTAATTTACCAACCTCGAGTAGTTCTGGGGGTACCGGTAAGTGATTGTCTTTGACTATGCGCCAAAGCGTCTCCCAAGCAATTCCATACTCAGTATGCTCAATATAGTGAAACAGCTCTTGTGCGTCTTGAGGTAACAATGAAGATTCAAGTGCGGTAAGTGAAATCGTTAGTAATGATTTCACTTGCTTTAGATATTCGGGAGAAGTAGTCATTCTCCAAGTATAGCTTGTTAAGCCGCTGGCAGATAAGGTTTAGAACTACTGACCTGTCGTGAGATATTGCACCGCCCGATCTTTCTGAGGATCCTTCTGAGCTGCCGCATCCTCCTGCGTACGTTCAACCTTTATGTCTGGCGTGAGTCCCCCATCAGAGATATTGCGACCACCTGGCGTGAGCCAACGAGCCACCGTAATCTTGAGTGAGCCACCATCAATGTCCACGAGTTCTTGTACGGAACCCTTACCGAAGGAGCGAGTACCAACGAGCTTTGCAACTTTAGAGTCCTGGAGGGCGCCAGCAAGGATTTCAGACGCGGACGCTGAGCCCTGGTCCATCAGCACCACCACCTGCGTGCCTGCAGGCATGTCATTCGTACCGATACTGCGGTGCACAATATTCTCTTTCTTACCCTTATAGTCTTCGGTCACGACCGTGCCTCCCTTTGGAAGGAAATGACTTGCAATGAGTACCGCCTGGTCAAGGTAGCCACCTGGGTCGCCACGTACATCAATGATGAGCTTGCGCGAACCGGACTTTTTAAACTGCTCAAATCCTTTAGTGAAGAGGTCACCAGAGTTCGCGGTGAATTGATAGATAGAAATCGTGAACACACCGGTCTTGCTGTCATACACCGCGTCGCCACTTGGAACAACAATGGTGTCGCGCACTACTTTTATCTCCAGTTGCTTCTTCTCACGCACAATCGTAAACGTCACGGCTGTTCCTTTTGGACCACGAATGCGCTTCACGGCTTCGTCGGTTGAAATGCCCTCCGTCGTTTTTCCATCTATAGCAGTAATGAGGTCACCGGCAAGTATGCCTGCCTTTTGCGCAGGAGAATCTTTAAGTGGAGCTATGACGGTGAGGATTCCTTCCTTCGTGAGACCAATTTCAGCTCCCACACCACCAAAGTTACCTTGGATGTCCTCTTGGAAAGCCTTTGCCTCTGCTGGTGGGAAAAAGACCGTGTAGGGGTCGCCATAGGAAGCAGTGAGCCCCTGAATTGCACCCCACAGTTTCTTCTTGGTATCTGGATCTGTGGTAGAAGCGTGCACCTGCACATGACGCTCAGCGAGGACATGCCATACCTTCCATAGGTCCGTGAGGTTGGCGTCCGCGACCGGTGTTGCGTCCAGTCCGTCACCAAGTAACGGCACACTCGCGAGAAGACTTTTACCACCCTGCGCGTTCACCGAGAATCCTCCGACAAACCCGATGACGAGCACGAGTGCAAAGGCAACACCGAGCTTGGTCATGCGTGCAAATGATGTGCGGTTCGAGTGGAGAGTATCTGGTTCCATCGCAAACGAGTATAGCATGTGCTCCTTTAAAAACTCTGTAGATAATTCAAATAATAGGTACGTCTCACGGGTATACTGAAGGGTAATGGTTACTCGACATACGAGGGGCAAAGTAGTGTGGGTGGACCTAGAGAGTCCAACCCATGCGGAGTTGGATGCCATCATGCGCGAGTTCGGAATTGACGACCGGATTGAAGAAGAAATCCTCGCACCAACACTCTACCCGATAGCACTCGGCTTCCCGCGCTACCTCTACCTCATCCTCCACTTCCCGACTGCAGACCCCGGCAGTGGTACTCGAAATCAAGAAGTGGACTTCATAGTCGGAAAACACTTCATTATTACGGCCCGCTATGAGGTCATAGATACGATTCATAATCTTCACCGCGTCTTTGAGGCGGAGGAGCTCCTCGGACTTCCCCACGCTCCTTCTCGCTCGGATGAGCTCTTGGAGCGACTCCTTCGCAGACTATATGGAGCTATACGTGAAGAGATGGAACACGCCGCGCGTATTCTTGAACATATTGAAAATGACATGTTCTCCGGCAAGGAGCGCGACACCGTACATGCCATTTCAGACATCGGTCGCGTGCTGCTTCGTTTCCAAACGACACTTGCGCGCCACGAGGAGCCACTCTCACTGTTCTTGAAGGGTCTCACTGCACCCAATTTCTTCGGTGTGAAATTTCATGAACACGTCGCGCACATTGAAGGCGAGCGTGACCACGTAGCAGACCTCGTGCGTTCCTACCGTGCAGCCGCGACCGAACTACGAGCCACGAACGATTCACTCTTGAATGCATCCCAGAACGGCATCATGAAGCGTCTTACGGTGGTCGCCTTTCTCGTCTCCCCTATCACGGTGCTCGCCTCCGTCTTTAGTATGAGCTTGGTTGCCGTTCCCTTTACCCACGACCCGAACGGCTTTTGGATAATTATTGGTATGGGTATTATCGGTAGCTTGATTTCGTTTGCTATATTCCGCATGAACAAGTGGATTTAAGAGCTTAGTGAAAAATGCTGAGATGCTAGGCGCTGCTAGGAAAATTCTGCAGGCGTATGTGGTATACGGTGAAAGAATTTTCCGACGCCAGCAACAACGCAGATGAGTGCTTTTCGCTGAGCTCTATGTAAAAGGGGTCAGGCTTCATGCCTGACCCCTTTTGCTATTTCTCGCCTTCCTTAGCGTCTTTTGGTTTTCCGTCCTTATCCCGCGGAATAGGAATCATCGGGTCGGAGTCTTCCTTCCCAAATACGTGTTTGCCTTCGCCGAAGGCACTTTGCTGCCTTAGCACTCGGTTCGCTGCATCATTCGTAAGCATGGACATTCTCCTTTTTGTTCGTCCCGAGACGAGTCTACCACAACGCATTTCAATCATGCTACGGTATAGCTATGTGGCCGTTCACTAAGAAACCCGAGGTGCTCAATAGCACGCCCGTCTTTTTCACCAATACCCTATCGGGTAAGAAAGAAGTATTCGCTCCTCAGAAAGCGGGTGTTGCCACGCTCTACTCCTGCGGACCAACCGTCTATGGCCCACAACATATTGGGAATCTGCGTGCAGCCCTCTTTGCCGATCTTATTGCGCGTGTACTGACACAGTCCGGTTTCCACGTACGGCGGGTCATTAACATTACCGACGTCGGGCACCTCGTGAGCGACGCTGACGAGGGTGAAGATAAGATGGCTGTGGGTGCTGCCCGCGAACACACAACGCCCGCGGAAGTTGCAGATAGGTACACCAAGCAATATCTGGAGGATATTCGTGCACTCAATCTTGATACTGAACACATCCTCTTTCCGCGCGCGACCGAGTACATAGACCAGCAAGTCGCTCTCGTGAAAGCGCTACAGGAGAAAGGTTTTGCGTACGCGACGGACGATGGCGTTTATTTTGATACGAGTAAGTTCCCGAACTACGGAAAACTAGGGGGTGTTGCTGAAGTACGTCTCATGGGTGGTGCTCGAGTAAAGATGGAAGGCGGAAAGCGAAATCTCCACGACTTCGCCCTCTGGCGGAAAGCGAAACCGAACGACCTCCAGCAGTGGCCAAGTCCGTGGGGTCCAGGAAATCCTGGCTGGCACATTGAGTGCTCATCCATGATTCGTGCACTCCTCGGAGTTACCATAGATATCCATTCCGGTGGTATGGACCACATCCCGGTGCATCACAACAACGAAATTGCGCAGTCTGAAGCTGCGCATGGAAAACCGCTTGCCCGCTACTGGTTGCATGAAGCTTTCGTCACCCTAGACGGTGAAAAGATTTCAAAATCAAAAGGTCATGAGGTGTTGCTGCACAACATTACCGAGCGAGGCATTCATCCGCTTGCGCTTCGCTACTTTTATTTACAGGCCCATTATCGTTCACCTATTATGTTTTCGTATGAAGCCCTTGAGGGTGCACACGAAGCACTAAAGCGATTGTGGAGACTTTCGCGTGAAGTGGCGAGCGACGCCAAGGGTAAGACAGCACCATCCGAAGCGGCCCGGCAAATGGTATCCATCCTCAGGGACGACCTCGCCACACCTGCCGCGCTTGCCCTTCTCTGGGATACGCTCAAAGACGAGGATATTGAACCTGAAGTGAAGCTTTCCGTGCTCAGGGTTGCAGACGCAGTCCTTGGCCTTGACCTCCTTTCTCCCCCTGCCGAGCTTGCTCCCGTTGCCACGAGAGATCTGCCAAGTGACATCCAGGAACTTATACTGAAGCGTGATGAGGCTCGTTCTGCTGGCGATTTTGCCGCTTCCGACGAACTCCGTATCAACATCCAAAACAGTGGATATCGTGTTGATGACGGCCCAAATGGGACGGTAGTCACACCTACCCGTTAAGGCTACAATTGCAGGAATGGCAGACCCGATAGATCGCGTTCCACCGCAAAGTCTTGATTCTGAACGCGCTCTTTTGGGTGCGCTTCTCTTGAAGCCGGACGCTATTCACGACGTCTCAGATTCCATAAAGCCGGATTCTTTTTATGCGGAAAAGCATCGCATTATTTTTGAAGCGATGCGCGAGCTTTCTGAACGTAGTGAGCCGATTGATATTCTTTCCCTTTCGGAGCGCCTCACGAACAGCGGCACGCTTGAGCGCATTGGTGGACGTGCCTACATTGCAGAACTCGCAGGCTCCGCTCCCGCTCCAGGGAACTTCGCCCACTATGCTGACCTCGTGAGTCGTAAGTCCATCATGCGCAACTTGATTGAAGCGGCGTATGAAATTACTGAAGCGGCATATGACGAAGCGGAGGACGTCGTGCACACGCTGGACGATGCAGAAAAGAAAATCATGGCGATTGGAAACGCCTCTGCCTCGCACAAATTCATTCCGATTAGCGAAAAGGTAGAAGGTGCCTGGGAGCGTATTGAAAACCTTTCTAAGAATAAAGGGGCAATTCGTGGCGTGCCGACCGGCTACCCGGACCTTGATGCTCTGCTCTCGGGTCTTCATCCTTCGGACCTCATCATTCTTGCGGCTCGTCCGTCCATGGGTAAGACTTCGCTCGCACTTGATATCGCACGTAACGCTGCCGTACGCCACAACGTCCCCGTCGGAATCTTCTCTCTTGAAATGAGTTCCGAGCAGTTGGTGGACCGCATGCTTTCAGCGGAGTCTTTCGTGAACTCCTGGAAAATGCGCACGGGAGCAATTCACGCAGAGGAAGACTTTGATAAAATCCGCGACGCACTTGAGAGTCTTTCTAAGGCTCCGATTTACATAGATGACAAACCCTCACAAAACATTCTCTCCATGCGCGCAGTGGCGCGCCGCCTCAAGCGTGAACACGGCATTGGGCTCATTGTCGTGGACTATCTCCAGCTCATGGCACCAACCAATACCAAAGCATCTGATTCCATGGTGCAGCAAGTCACTGAGATTTCGCGCTCGCTGAAGCAGCTCGCGCGCGAGCTTGAAGTACCCGTGCTTGCCCTCTCCCAGCTTTCTCGTGCCGTGGAGCAGCGTGGTGGTAAGCCTCGCCTGTCTGACCTTCGTGATTCCGGCTCTATTGAGCAAGACGCTGACGTGGTGATGTTCATCCACCGTGATGATAAACGTAATCCGGACAGTGATCGCCCAAACATTGCAGAAATCCTCATTGAAAAGCACCGTAATGGCCCCGTCGGTAAGTGCGACCTCTACTTTGATGAAAAGCGCACCTCCTTCGTCGCAGTGGACACTGCCGGTTATGGCGAATTGGCCGGAGAGTTTTAGCTCCTACATCAACATTGAACGAGCTAATTAGTGTTCGATATTGTCTACGTGCACCTGCTGCTCCTCAAGTTTTATGTGCACCGGCTGTTCATTCATCTCGACGGCAATGCGCTTCTGTTCGGCAGGACCCTTTTCTGCTGGAACATTGATGATGGTTTTTCCATCTGTAGTTTTCTCAATAGTCACGCCACCCATTAACGAGTCGTTCGCTCTTGCAGGAGCTTCGACGGTCTTACCGACACCATGAGGATCAGACTCTAGGTTCGGGATATTCTCATACGTAGCACCAGCGCCAGCTGCAGCAGCAACCGCAGCGATCCCAATCATGCCTGCCTCGCGCGTTGTCTTCTTATCGTGTTCGGCTTGAGCCGCAGACTTTTCCGGAACAGATTTTTTTCTAAAGAAACTTTCAATACCCATGGTCGAGCAAAATTATGTGGTTATGGTTACATAGTACCCCTTTAAAAGGGCTAGATTCCTGCTGTGGGGACAAGAATATGTTCTGTATTATCATTCCCTTTTAGTCTGTGAGATTATGTACGTTATGGGAGACAGAATTGACGAACTAGCACGTGCGTTTGAGCGCTTCCCCGGCATTGGTCCGCGTCAGGCCAAGCGCTTTGTGTATCACTTGCTTGGAGCAACACCGAGTGACCGCTCTCGCCTTTCTAATTTAATTACCAAGCTCGGTAGTGACATTCACCAGTGCACGATGTGCATGCGCTTCGCGCCCACCAATAGTGCAAGCTTGTGTGGCTACTGCGAAGATGTGTCGCGCGACAACACCCTTCTCATGATAGTGGAGAAGGACCAGGACCTTACCGCAGTTGAGCGCGCAAACGCGTACCGCGGTCGTTACTTTGTGCTTGGCGGCATCATCACTCTTACTGGTAAAGGTTCCATTCGTGAGCGCGACCTGGTGCGTGTGGTAGAGGCTCGTGCAAAGCAAGGCCTATCAGAAATTGTCCTTGCGCTTTCCGCCACCAACGAAGGTGAGCACACTGCAGACCGTGTGCGTGCGCTTCTCCAGCCACTGCGGAGTTCGCTCAAAATCACCGAGCTGGGGCGTGGCCTTGCGACTGGTTCAGAGCTTGAATACTCCGACCCGCAAACCCTTTCCTCCGCACTGCAGAATCGTAAAGAGACCTGATTACAGAAATCTGATTTTGGTATCTCCGTAATTGGACGGTCGTCTGTATATGGGGACGTTGGAAAGGTGAAAAGACCGCCCTTCGGGGCGGTCTTTAGGTTAGCGTGCATAGGGTTCGCGGAACCATCCAAAGCGTTTTGTGAGTTCGCCTGCTGTGTGAGGGTTGATGGTTCCCTCCAAGTACACATGGATTCGAATAACCCGTTTTGAATGACCGTACAGAATGTGCTCCACTCTTTTGACGATGTGACCATTTGTCAAAAAAGGCTCACTGAACTGAAGATATGTGGCGAGCTGCGGAACTGAGCGAACACGAATGTCCTTGGACACGTCCCACACTTCGCCCTTGAACGCTGAGTGTTCGCTGGAAACACAGGTAAGAAATACGCGAACTTTGTAACTCAGTATCCAATTGAATAACCATGCAAACATGTCTTTTCTCCCTTGAATCTCGCTGTCTGGTACGACTCTACCTGAGACCAATCAAAACGCAAAATCGCCCGAAAGGGCGGTTTTGCGAGTGCGTTAAAAATACTTTAGATGCTAGGCGCGAGGAGTTTGGGTGAGGAGACGTACTCATAGTACGTTGACGAGCACAAACGAACTCGCAACAACGCAGCTGGAGTATTTTTAATGTGCTCTAGGCAATCTTGTCGATCTTAATCTTCACAAAAGGCTGTCTATGCCCACGACGCTTCAAGTAACGACTCTTTGCCTTGTACTTCACTACTTCTACCTTCTTTGCGCGTCCAATGGAGTACACGGAGGCAGTTACCTTCGCGCCTGAAATCATAGGAGTGCCAACGGTCGTTACCTTACCGTTGTCGGTCAGAAGCACCTCCTCAAAGGTAACGGGGTCGCCTTTCTTGAGGTCAAGGGTGGCTGCGCCACGTCCAAGCTTCTCAATAGTAACGAGGTCGCCTGGGGCAACTACGTACTGCTTTCCGCCCGTCTTTATTACTGCGAAATTCATATTCCCCACATACTACGGGTTTAGGCCCTAAAAAGCAAGGCTAATCCAGCTCCAAGGTAGAGGGTTTTTCGAGTATGGTCGTCTCAATCCCAATTTTCGTCTCAGCGATACGGTACACATCCTTATCTACCTTCCCAAGCTCCTTGTAACCACTGTTGTAGTGGGAAACTGCGGTACCAAGAGCCGTACCGAGCTTTTTATAGTATTCCTCGTAACTCCCAATGTGCTTACCAAGCTCTCCTACCCTTTTTTGGATTTCTTCCGCACGTTGCTCAATTTGCATGGCTTTCAGTCCCTGCATCACGGTTTGCAGGTACGCGAGGAACGACGTTGGCGAGACAATAATGACTTTGTACTTGCTTGCCGCTCGCTGGATGAGATTTTCTTCTTCACCCACTCCCACTTGGTTCGTAAGAAGGTCGTAATAGATACCCTCAGACGGTATGAACATGAACGCAAAGTCCATCGTTCCCTCTTCTGGACGAATATACTTTGCCGTTTCCGTGATGCGCATTTTGAGGTCACTCACGAAGGCTTTCTCCGCCGTGTCGCGCTCCACGCTCCCTATGGGTGCACTCACAAAACGGTTGTAGTTATCAAGAGAAAACTTTGAGTCTATCGGCACAATCTTCTCGTTCACATACACTGCGGCGTCTACGATTTCTCCATTTTTGAACGGGTGCTGCATCTTATACATGCCAGGTGGCAAAACGTTCTTCAATACCGTTTCAAGATAGTATTCACCGAGGATGCCGCGCTGTTTTGGGTTCTTCAGAAGATCCTGGAGTGATTGCAGTTGCTCTGCGTAGGTTTGTGTCTGTCGACCAATCTCTTTTACCGAGGTAATCTCCGTCGTTATCTCCTTGATGAGTCGTGATGACTCTCCAAGCTGGCTCTTCACCGTCTCGTGCATCTGTTTGGAAGACTCCGACATACGACTATCAAGGGAGCGTTCTAGGCTCTCCATCTGTTTCTGTAAAAGCATCATGCCTCCGGTATCTTCCGTCGGCTTATTCTCTTCACGCTTCTTGAGAAGGAGATAGAGTCCAATTCCTTGGACCAAGAGAAGCGCACCGATAAGTATCGCGATGGTGACTATGCTCATATCGCCAGTATACCGCACCTGTTTTGAGGCAGGTCCTTCATGCTACACTCGGACCATGACAATCCACGAGACAATCAAAGTCGGCATCGCAGAAGCCCTCAAAGCTCGCGACGAGGTGAAACTCCGCACCTATCGCTCCCTCGTTACCGCAATGACCAACGAAGTCGTCGCGAAGAAGCGAAAGCCAGACGAATTTCTTACGGATGAGGAGGCACAGGCCGTACTTAAGCGCTCTGCAAATCAACGCAAAGATTCCATTGAGCAATTCACCAAGGGTGGACGCGCTGAACTTGCAGAGCCGGAGCAAGCGGAGCTTTCCGTAATTGAAGCACTTCTCCCTGCTCAAATGACGCATGACGAGATTGAAGCTATCGTACAAGCAAAGCTCGCTGAGCATGGTGTCACTGACAAGTCAGGAGCTGGTAAATTTATGGGTCTTATCATGAAAGAATTCGCCGGACGAGCTGATGGGAATGAAGTGAAATCAGTGATTGATTCCCTACTCTCCTAAGCTATACACACCCCATAGTTGACATCTTATTGAAATAGTACTATACTATTTCTTAGATTTCGAACCTTGGAGGGCATCATATGGCTGACATTCAAGCTCTTGCTGATAGCGCACTGCGCTTGAAGCAAACTCATCCCGGATGGGGACTTCCCGTCGCTGCAAAAAACGCAGTGCGCGGTATTGGCATTACCTTCACTCCTGACGTCAATCGTCTTTCTGGTGAAGTCGTCGCTGAATTGCGGAAACGTTCCGCGCTTAAGCGTAGAAACCGTATGTAACAACAGGGGGATGCAATGAATCAAAAGATTTGGAAATCTTCGAACTTGAATCAAGTCGCGGTGAGGGATGACCATATTGTGATCTATCTCGAGCACAAGGGTCATCAACTCTATTGCTTTCTGACCGTTGTTATCCGACCGGCTGGATATGCACCGAAGCGTACAGCGCTGAGTATCATCCAAGAAGTCGAAGCAATTTGCGACGACTCACTTGGTTTGGTGACACCTTTGGCAGAAGATAACAATATCTTCAGAGGTACTGCGTGGCGCGAACGTGGAAACGGTATCTTGTGGTTTTCACGACCTCTTCCTGTATGGTCAGAAAGCTATCTTGACGCAATACGCTGTCACATCGAGGATAGTGAATACGCTTGGCGAGTTCGCGAATGCGTATCGGCTACTCGGTAGGGATCTGCGAGAACGTAAAGGGGGTTCCGTCGTTATGACGGAACCCCTTTTTGACTACTGCACGCAGAAGTGGTTTTATGAGAGTCGATTGGTCTTATTCATAGGAGGAGCATATGCGTGCATATCGGCCTCGCCGAGATTTAATGCATCGGGCAATGGACCTTGTGCGAAACGACCCTGAACGCGGTGAGAAAGCAGTACCACACGGCGAAGATGGCATTACGCCGGACGCTGCAATGATAGTGCTTGCCAATGTAAACAAAGGTCGCGACAAACTCGACAAGCAGAAGAAGTCGTACGACCTGCGTGAACTCGTAAAGTGGTATTGCGATCGTCTCCCGTTTGCTGAAGTTGAAAAGCGCTATGGCTACGAGCTCGTGCTTATGCGCTATTACACGCTACTCTCGCAATTTAAAGCGGAGCGGCTTCGGAAGCGGCGGGAGCACCTCAAGGAACGTGAGCAGACGTTATCAAAAAACCTACTGCCCCTCGCGTAAGCGATGGGGCAGATTTGTTTTATGGGGTATGCTCTTCCCATGCTAAGAACCGTATTGCTAGAGAAACGGCTTGGTGAAACTCCGCTTGAGGCACTCACCGCGTGGAAAACTGCTAATCCTGAATATCAAGACATTCCGGCCAGCTATGCTGGCCGGCTTGACCCCATGGCGTCTGGCGCACTTCTCATTTTACTTGGGGACGAATGCAGGAAACAGAAAGAGTACACGGGTCTTGATAAAGAATACGAAATTGAAGTACTGCTTGATGTGGGAAGTGATACCGGAGATATCCTCGGACTGACAGTGGAGGCTGGTGTAATAACCACACCAACTGACGAGCAAATAACAGGAGTGCTCAAGCGCGAAGTTGGAACAAGCATCGTTCCCTACCCTGTCTACTCGTCAAAGACGGTCGCCGGTAAGCCACTTTTTTTGTACGCCCTTGAAGGTACACTCAATACCATTACTATTCCCACACATGAGGAAACTATCTATAGCATCAAACTCCGCTCGACAGCGGAAGTCTCAAGCGAACACCTGCGGAAACAAGTAGAAGGACTACTTAAAAAAGTACCTACGTCTGAGGAACCCTCAAAAAAGCTTGGTGCAAACTTTCGTATTGATGCAGTGAAAGAAAGCTGGAACGAGGTTTTTTCAGCACCATCACGTGCCTACGTAGTGCTAGCTCTCACCGTATCATGTGGTTCTGGAACCTACATGCGCTCACTCGCTAGCCGTATTGGTGAACAACTTGATACGCGCGCACTCGCGCTTTCCATACACCGCACGAGGGTAGGTCTTACCTAATGCTGTGATAGCCCCCGCGCACGCCGCTCGGCGAGAGCACCACCTGCCACAACTGATTTAAGCGGGAACGAAACGAACCCGCACAGGACAAAAGATAGTAGTCCCACATACGTTTGAAGCGGGGGCTGTAGTGCTGTTCTAGCTCCGGCCACGCTCGTGTGAAATTTGCATGCCACGCCATCAGCGTTTTGTCGTAGTCGGTACCAAAACTGTGCCAATCTTCCATGACAAAGAGATTTTCAATGGATGCACCTACCTGAGTTACCGACGGCAACATGCCATTTGGAAAGATATAGCGGTCTATCCACGCGTCCGTAATCTTTGTAGAAAAATTTCCACCAATCGTGTGGAGAAGAAACAGCCCATCTGGTTTCAGACACCGGCGTACCACCTCCATATACGTACGATAATTCTTGTAGCCCACATGCTCAAACATACCGAGCGAGACAATGTGATCAAACTCATCGGTTAACGAGCGATAATCTTCTACTTTAATCTCAACCGGAAGTCCCTTGCAGAGTTCGCGAGCGAGTATGGCCTGTTCTTTTGAAATGGTGATACCAACGACGGAAACGCCGTAGCGCTCCGCGGCAAACTTGGCGAAGCTTCCCCACCCACAACCAATGTCAAGTACTTTTTGTCCTTTTTGGAGGTTGAGCTTTCGGCACACAAGTTCAAGCTTGGCTTCCTGTGCTTCGTCAAGGGTTGCTGCATTCTTCCAGTACCCACAGGTGTAGACCATGCGTTTGTCGAGCATCCGCTCGTACAAGTCGTTCCCGATGTCGTAGTGACGCTCGCCCACAATCTGTGCCCGTGCTTTTGACTGATGATTATAAAATGAATGCAAGAGACTCATGGAAACCTCCTGCCACTTCGGAAGCACTTTCTGATACACGCCGCTTACCAGAACTTTGTCAAAGAATTGGTCTATAGCGGGCACATCCCACCAACCGTCCATGTAGCCTTCGCCCAGTCCGAGCGTGCCGCCACGCGCCACGCGAGTGTAGAGACGCTTATCGTGGATTTGTATGTCCCATGGATTGCTACCATTCACAGCTATCCCCGCACTATTGAGTAAAGAAGTAACGCGGTGTGTTAAATCCATGCTTATTATTTTGCCACATACCCTCTGTAAATACAGAGGGTATTGACAGTTGCATTAATCTACTTTACCGTAGTGTTAGACACAAGCAGGAGAAGGAAATGCTAAAGAAGCTCTTCGCGTGGTTGGATCGCATGCAGATCCAAAAGGACGCCAGGTCCATTCTGGCACTTCGGCATGAACAGAAACCTGTTGGCGTTCAGCCCCACGCATAACCCGCCGATTCCGGCACCCCCAAAGCCGGCGCACTTGCGCCGGCTTTTTTATATGGCTACACAAGATACCGCGCGAAATACTTGACAAATACACTATTTAGGTGTATTATTGTTAGTTGAGCAGGTCTAAGAATCTGCCGGGAGTAAAGCTTCAATTCAATTGGAGACTTGAAATGAGTATTTCATTCGTAAAGATCTTGACTGCCCTGGGGCTTATGGCTCCACAGCAGTCAGCGTTCATTGAAAAACCACATAGTACCGTTACGATTACGCTTCCTGCCGCGATTCCAATGGTTTCGCCGATAACGGATCTCCGTCCTTTGGACGGAATGAAGCTTGGCAAACTGTCGGCACTCTATATGGGTGTTCGCGGAGAAGCTCCGGACTATGCGCAGATTGACTACACGGAAAATCTGCTCCATGCCTGGAAGCTCAAACTTGCGATTGATGGAGTTTCGCCTGCGACCCAAAAGTCGTATACGAAAATTATTGCTCGCTACGAGACCGGCAACAAAGGCCGTACTACCCTACCTGCATTTGTGGGTACGGTAGACCAGGAAATTACTCGGGTGAAGTACACGATTAACTTCGGTAAATTGTGTGCGAAGAAAGAGATCTCACAGGATGGGTGTGAACTCCTCCGTGACATTTCCTTTGCAATCACCGGTGAAGACCTCGTTGCCTATGGTATGACCGAGCTGTTGCCGTTTCAGGATGGCAAAAGCAACGTCAAATTGCTCAAGGTGCTCCTCCCGTCCGCGGGTTCGGCGTATCTGAACAGTCTGCCAGCTCTTGGCGATACCAGAATGTCTTGTGGCTTCTACCAGTTCACCTCGTATGCCGTCCGGCATGACGGTGAGCGCGTAGAAGGAGCCAATGTGGTGAGTCAGTTTGTCCCAAGCAAATATCAGATCCCCGGATCTGTTGTAAGCCTTATCGGCAATGACCATCATCGTGCTGCGTACTACTTTGCAATTTATAACATTGCACGGTGGATACAGGTATCAAGCGCGAGTGAGCGCACTGAGCTCCGTCGTCTTTTTCCCACTCACATGGGCGAGGTCACGCAGTTCATGGCGATTGCTCATCATCTCCCCACACCAGCTATTGCGAAAGCACGAAACTGGGTTGAGGGACATGGCAAAAAGTCGCTCGCATCCTATCTTGGTCCGGAGCTTCGGCTCTATGCCAAGAAAACGAAGGAAAACAAGAAGGCGCTGCATAAAGCGCTCCGTGGGTAATGCCACTCGGGAGGGAGGCACCCTACAAGGAGACTTCCCATGAAGAAATCGTATCTCATTATCCTGCTTGCACTTAGTAGTGCGTTCACTGTCTGGTGGCTTCATGCCCCCCGACAGACTCAAACAACGCAAACACTGGTACAAGTATCACCCGCTGTCATCAGTGCCGTTCTGAAAGAGATTCGTCTTGAAACCGTACATGTCAATCTGACGGAAACGGTAGAGAGCACTCGGACACGACAATTCTGGTTTGGCGGCGTAGATATGGAATCCGCAACGTTTATCGCAACGGGTGTGGCACACGCAGGATTTCCAGAGGGAGCAATCCATCTGGAACAGCTCTCTGCTAACCGTGTCTCACTCCGTCTCGATGCACCGGCTATCCTATCACTTGAAGATAAACTTCATGTGGTGGCGTACGACAGCATCTGGAGCGATATGCACTTTCAGGAGCAAGCGAGGGCGCAAGCTCGCGCACAGCTTTTGGTAGCTGCGTGTAAAAGCGATATCCTTGCTCTGGCAAACGAAAGTGCGAAAGAGCGGATAACGGCAATGGTACTACGTGTAGCACCTTCGGCAGTGGTAGATATACATACCGCACCGAATACGGAGGAAAAAAATTGTTCTTCTCACGTGATGTGAGGCAAAAAGGGGGCCGGTCAATGCGACCGGCCCTTTACTTTTGGCCCCTATTTCACTTTTTATATATCTGTGGTATGGTCACCTTCTTGTTCTTTGCGAGCTAAAACGGTTTATCGTAGCCAAAAGGCCTTAGGAAATGAGGGTTTCTGGCTACGATAAACCGGCACTTTGCTGGAGCGTATGCCATAAGGGAAGAAGACATGAAGATTTCTCATAAAATCTTGCTTGTTGCGGCAGCACTTTCGTCTGTCGCATTTGCAGCACCGGCAGCGGCAGCGGATGTCGTGACCTACAATTCCGCTCCAGCAGCCGGCTGGAACTACGGCTCCGGCAACAACTATGCGCCGTCCAACACTGCTGTGCTGACAACTACAGACGGCAGCGAAATCGCTTTGCGCATGCACCAAACGTTCCAGGTCGCGCCGGCCTCGGTCGGCAATCTGTACAGCTTTGCGCTCGGAACAACTCCGATCAGCTTTGATTGGGGCATTTCGTCCCCGGTCATGAACGATGTATCGACCCTGACTGCACTGTTGACACTCACCAACATCGGCACCGGCTCGAGCTTCAGCTACAACCCATTCGCGGTCGGCAACGACAACGCAACCGGGGTTGGGTCCGGTGGCTCGTTCGCACAGAACAGCTTCCGGCTGAACTGGGCTCCAATCGGCTTTAATGCGCTTGTCGACAGCACCTACCAGGTCAACTTGACGGTGGGTGGGCTCGCTGGTGGCACCAGGTCGTTTGATGCTTTTGCACAGCTCGGCGCTGGCGCGACTGCGGCAGTTCCGGAACCTGCCACCTGGGCGCTCATGCTCTTCGGCTTCGGCTTTGCCGGCATCGCACTCCGCAGGAACGGTCGTCAGCACATTGCTCAGTTCGCGTAATAACGAAATACACTACGCCTAACGGCAGCGCCGGGACTTTTAGTCCCGGCGTTTTTCTTATACTGGATGTGCAGCACTCAAACGAAAAGAATTATGCATTTCTGAGTCTAGTACTATAATCTGATATATGAACAAGCAAGCAAAAAACACTATTTGCCTTTGGTATGAAAAGGACGCGCAATCTGCAGCGGAATTTTATGCCGCTACGTTTCCTGATAGTGAGGTAACTGGTATGCAGAGAGCCCCTTCTGATTTTCCAGATGGTAAGGAGGGTGATGTACTGACCGTAGAATTCATCGTTTTAGGAATTCCGTGTGTCGCTATAAACGGTGGTCCAGCCTTCAAGCAGAGTGAGGCATTTTCATTTGTGATTGCAACGGATACTCAGGAAGAAACGGATCGTTACTGGAATGCAATCGTCGGGAACGGCGGTCAAGAAAGCCAATGCGGCTGGTGCAAGGACCGCTGGGGGCTCTCCTGGCAAATCACACCACGCGCCCTAACCGATGCTATGGCTGCAGGAGGCGCAGAGGCAAAGCGTGCCTTTGAGGCAATGATGACGATGAAGAAAATTGATATCGCCGCCATAGAGGCTGCACGTCGCGGCGAATAGATCGTCGTGACCCTACGGGAAGGTTCGCTTCGCTCTCGCATCGGTCACCCATAAGGCATTCGACTCCCCGTAGGGACTACAAACTGCAGCGGCCGTGAAGCTTATCCTTCACGCCTGGCACCTTTGTGACCCTACGGGGAGTCGAACCCCGCTTCCATCCTTGAGAAGGATGTGTCCTAACCGATAGACGATAGGGCCGTCCGTGCTTTATAACAGATTACCGACGCTTCTTCCACTCTTTTTCCTGACGAACGAGCTTGTGCGTATCTTTTTTATCATGTAACAGTACCTCGGTAACGCGCTCCATACGCATGCCTTGTGAACCCTTTATCAGTACGACATCCCCTTCTTCAAGGAATTCATGAAGAAAAGCTGCAGCCTCCACTGCACTGTCAAAACTGTGTACGAGAGCTTCGGCGAGACCATTTTGACGTGCTGCTTCCGCAGTTGCACGCGAGCGTATTCCGACCGTCACAAGAATATCTGCATGCTTGGCGGCAAGAGCGCCTATCTTTTCATGTTCAGCAATGGAATAACGACCGAGCTCAAGCATATCCCCGAGTGCGGCAATCTTGCGACCCTTGGTTGGTAGGGTATCAAGTGAAGCGAGCGCTTCTTCAGCTGCTGCCGGGGATGAATTGTAACTATCATCAATGAGCGTTGTTTCCTTCATACCATGCAGGAGTCGTGAGCGACCAGACGGTGGTACGTAGTGTGAAAGTCCGGTAAGCGCTCGTGAGAAGGTGCTGCCGAGACGAAGTGCGGTCGCGAGTGCGGCTGCTGGTGCAAGGAGTTGGTGACGGCCAAGTGCTCCTCTGACTTTTAATTCCTTAGATTCCTTCCCTACCCGTACGATCGCTTTCATACCTACCGTGCGCATACCCTCAAGCATAATTTCTGGATTTGAAATATGGACGTCAGCGTTCTCCGCAAATCCAAAGGTAGTCATGGAAGCGAGCGTCTTTTTACCCATGGAAAGTGCGTATTCGTTATTGGACGCGAGAATCAAGGGAGCTCCCGGTGGAAGTGAAAACGCTGGAAGAAACTCTTCGGCACGAACGGCGTCCGTACTGGCATACGCTTCCACATGCACGGGTACTCGTGGAAGACGGGTAACCACAACCGCGTCAGGTGTTCCGATTTGCAGTATCTTCGTCAAATCACCCGGACGGTCCGCTCCCACTTCAAGCACGAGAATACGCGGATACTCCTGGCGTACAAGAAGCAAGCTTAGTGCCTTATAAAAGACTTTTACCCACGCAATACCATTATTCCAAGGGTTTTTTGCACCAATGATGGTGAGTGGTACCCCAAACTCACTATTAAAACTTTTCTCACTTGCACGGACTTTCTTCTCTGAGGAAAGCGCTGCGGCAACCGCATCTTTCGTGCTTGTCTTTCCGACACTGCCGGTGACCATCACAATGGTTGGCTTGTAGGTATGTAAAACGGCTCGTGCGAAGCGAGCAAGAAGCGATGCGACGAAGCTGCGAGAATAGTGTTTCATTGGTTAAGATGCAGGTGCTCGGTCAGGCGGAATGGCGTAGTAATTGATGAGGAAATGCGTCATTTCCATAAATGGTTCAGTGAGGGTTTCTGACGCATACTGCACGCCCTGTGGCTGTTTGGTGTACAAAAGAATAATGTACTTCGCGTCATACGCTGGGAAGTAGCCAAAGAACGAGTGGAAATAGAGCCCCTTGGCGTACTTCCCACCCGGGCCTGCTATCTGAGCGGTACCGGTTTTTGCGGCGACGCTCATTTCTGGAATCTTCACCATACCGTTTGCGAGCTTCTTATCCACCACCTCAACGAGCATACGAGTGGTTTGCTCAGTAGCGACCTCAGAGAACACACGCTCTTCCTTACCCCAGGAAAGCGGTTTTACAATACCATTTTCAAGACGCTTTGCCCGAACCAGGTGTGGCGTCACCACCGAGCCATGATTTGCGAGCGCGCCGAGTGCTTTTACCATCTGCATCGGACTTTCTGCCATACCCTGACCGAAGGAAGCTGTGTCGTACTCAATATCACGTGGACTGGTTTGAATGTTTCTGATGTCTCCTGCCACTTCGTTTGGTAAGTCAGTTCCCGTTTCCGTTCCAAAGCCAAGCTTTTCAAAATACGTCCGGAAGCGTTCATGCCCCAAGCGCGTTGCGATATAAGCCGCACCAATGTTGAGTGATTGCGACAAAATCTGCTGCATCGGCGTTCCTGGTCCACGTGGCTTCAAGTCGTAGTTACAGAAGGTCTGTGTGTTCACCGTCGCACACCCCGTATCGTTATAGGTAGACTGTGGCGTGATGACACCCGCATCAAGACCAGCCGCCATCGTGAGCGGTTTCATAATTGAACCGAATTCATACTGGTGCTCCACGAGTGGATTACCGAAATGATTCGGGTCCTCATGCGCAAAGTCATTCGCGTCAAAAGACGGTGCAGTATCAAGCGCGATAATTTCTCCTGTTGCAGGAATCATGATGATGCCTCCGGTCTCCCGACTACCATAGTGCGCGTTTACCCGTGCGAGTACCTGGTCTAATTTCTCCTGCACCACCGGGTCTATGGAGGTGATGAGATCGCCTTCACGGGAGGCCCGCGCATCCACGACCACGTTATCAAGGTTCGCAAAGAGTTCTGCGAAGAAATTCCCAAAGAGTCCGACCGCACTCCGGTCTAAGACATCATTGTAATAGCGTTCAAGTCCAATTCTGCCCTCAAGCGTATTGTCGTTATCAAACGCAACAAACCCGACCGACTGAGCAGCCTGCCGGCCGGCCGGATAGCTCCGCCAGCGTTCGCGCGTCACGGACACACCAGCGAGTTTGTCAGCATCTATGGCGCGACCGATGTCCTCCGGCACTCTACGTGCTACCACCTCGTACGGGTCCTCTTTCTTTGCTACCGAAGCGAGAAACGCCTCCTTTTCTATCGGAAATCGTCCGTTCAATTTCTCGTATTCTCGTTCTGGGTCAGTAATCTTTGCGGGTTGTATGGAAACCGTAAAGCCTGTGGAGAGTGTTGCAGCAGAAATGAGCGTGCCGTCCTTACGTGTGAAGAAGATGCTACCTCGGTCATACAGTTCCTGGCTTGAGCTTATGTACTGACGGTCGGCACGAAGCGAGTAATCTCGCCCGTGCACAATCTGGAGCAAGTAGAGCTGTGCTATGAGGAGAAGCGCGACTCCTAGAATAATGGTGGTAAGGACGCGGAGTCGCAGCCTGACCTCCCTTCGCATATTAGTTCGCTAGACTAAGTCCAATGGATGGACGAGCCTCGGTGTAGGTAACCGCGGTTGGGTATACAAGGCCCGTTGCATGCGGGTCCATGGCGTTCAATTTAGCAACGGAAGAATAGTAGGTTGTTTCAAGAGTCGCAATGGTTCCTTCGGTCTCGTGTACGCTCGCCCGAAGTGAGGTCTGTAGGGTTGCTTCCACAACAGTCGTAATCATGAGTCCTACATAGAGCACCGCGAGTACGCCTGCCAAGTACGAAAGGGTTGTAATGGTAGAGTCCGGCATCGCAGGCAGGGTGATGGCTCCCTGACTTCGGCGTCGGGTGGTGTGAGTGGATTTACGCATATACTTTTTCGTTGACATCGTTCATAAGACACACCCCTTCCCCACTGCAACGCTCAAACACCCGGAGCTTGGCGCTTCTGGCACGTGGGTTCGCCGTTAGTTCAGCGGTGGACGGTACCGTCGGTTTCCGGGTGATGTTCGTACCCGTGCCTGCGTAGGCAGCATCTTTCAAGAGGCCTTTCACGATGCGGTCTTCAATGCTGTGGAAGGTGATGACCGCAACACGCCCTCCTTCGGTGAGGTGGGCAAGCGCAGCGCTCACGCCCGCGCGGAGTGCACCAAGCTCATCATTCGTGGCAATACGAAGCGCCTGAAATGTCTTGGTCGCTGGGTGCAGACGACGGTGCTGGTACCAGGAAGGGGTACCGCGCGAGACTGCTTCAGCAAGTGCGAGCGTGGTGAGGATACGATGCTGTTTACGAGTCTCCACAATAGAGCTTGCAATACCACGGGAAAAACGCTCCTCTCCGTACTGGTAAATGAGATCGGCGAGCTCGTCCTCGGGAAGTGAGTTCACGAGGTCAGCGGCGGTCTTTCCTTCTTCAGGCTCGCCGTAGGTCATCAAAAGTGGTTCGTCAGTACGGAACGAAAAGCCACGACCGCTCGCAAGTTGGAAACCGCTCCAGCCAAGGTCAAAAAGGGCACCATCAATACAGCTCAAGTTCAGGTTTTTTAAAATCTGCTCAAGATTACGGAAATTATCCTTCACCAGGTGTACGGTGGGACCTTTGTCGCCAAGTTCGTCCACGACTGCCTGCGCACGGGCAATTGCCGCCTCATCAGCATCAATACCAATCAGGGTGCCAGAAGTACCAAGTGCAATAGCGATTTCACGGAAGTGCCCTGCAGCGCCAAGCGTCGCGTCCACAATGACCATCCCCGGCGTAATAGAAAGCGCCTCGACGGATTCATGAAGGAGTACGGTGTCGTGGCGTGGTTCCATAGCTGTTATAGCGGCACGCCTGTGCCGAGACTTTCTGCGTACATATCCGCATCGCGTTCAATGGCTTTAGTGTAGGTAGTCCAAGACTTTTCATCCCACACTTCAACGCGGTCGTTCACACCCGCAACGACACTCTTCTCTTTGAGTGCGGCAAATGACTTTAGATAATCAGGTATCAAAATGCGGCCGGCAGAATCAACATCCGCTTCAACCGCTCCCGCGAGCAAGAGACGGGCGAGACCGCGCCCGGCAGCGTTACCCATGGAATGACTCGCGATACGCTCAGACTGCTTTTTCCACGCAGCCTTCGGGTACACGAACAAACACTTATCAAATCCTCGCGTAACCACGACAGAACCACCGAGCTCCTTACGGAACTTAGCAGGAAGCGAGATTCGATTCTTGCTATCAAACGTATGACGGTATTCGCCGATAAACATAAGAAATATAGGAAGCGAAATGAAGCGAAGTGGCAGCTCCCACTTCATCCCACTAGTATTGAATTATATGACACTTCATCCCACCAGGACCCCTGTTATCCCCACACAAAAACCGCCCGGAAGGGCGGTTTTTGTGTGGGGACGAGTCCCCTACGAATCTGTAAAATCGCTAAGCTACCTTCTCTATTGAATAGGATTGTTTGCCGTTCGGCGTCTCAAACGTAAACTGCTCTCCCTTCTTCTTTCCCATGATGGCAGCACCAAGGGGTGAGACGTGTGAGAGTTTGTGAGCGCGCATATCAGCTTCTTCCGAGCCGACAATGGTGTACTCATGCTTCTCGTCACTTCCCTCTTTCTTAATAACGACGGATGAACCGAATCCGACAATATCTTTTTTCTTACCGTCGGTAAGAATATGGGCACGCTTCACGAGCTCCTCAAGCTTACGGATACGCTCTTCGGTTGCGGCCTGTAGTTCTCGTGCTTCCTGGTACTCGGCGTTCTCTGAAAGGTCTCCGAGTGAACGAGCATACTCAAGATTCTTCGCAATTTCTGTTCTGCGAACGGTCTTAAGATTCTCAAGCTCGTGAAGCATCTCATCGAACTTCTCTTGGCTGACTACAGTATCCTCTACGCTCATGATTTATTGTTATGGGTTGTCGCTATTTTACGGGCTTACAGCAATGCGTCAACTAATCGCCCGTCTGGAGTATCAAATAAAACCCCGCGCTGATAACAGCGCGGGGCCCAAAGGACCAGAGTATCAAGGACCGAAGGTCCGAGGTTCAATGTTCCAAGTTCAACTTGCACGCAACGCCGCGAGGTAGGAGCCGCGCCAGCCGTCGTCGAGCCAGCGGTCGCCCCAGAGCCACCCGTCGCCGCTCCAGTAGAGGTAACGGACGAAAAGGTTGCCTCGCGAGTCGCGGTACACCGTACCCCAGAAGAAGACGTACTTGCCTTTCCACTCCTGGGGGATGAGGTGCGGATTGGCGAGCAGATAGTCGAGGACGCAGGCATTGAAGGGGACCTTCTTCGCCATCTCCTTGCGGAGCTTGTTGCCTTCGAGTATCTTGCCGTTCTTTTGGCCGTTCGCGAGCCAGAGCTCGACCTTCGAGGCGTCCCATTCAAATGAGCCGCTCTTCTGGTGTTCTTCGACGGACCAGCCGTCGGGAACGAACGGGTCAGCGTCGCAGTCGATGACGTGCGCGATGACTTCGATTGAGGCGTGGCCGAGACGGACCTTTCGCAACTGCGAGAGGGTGCTTCCCTCACACAACCACTTCAGGTCTTCAGGCGAGAACCCTTCACGGCGACAGGCCAGTTTGAGTTCGTTGGCTTGTCCAACGTCGAGCATATCCATACTGCTCATAGTTGTATCCTCTATGTTTGCGACAATGTTTCTCTCGAAACGGCGTCGCGTGCCAGCGGGCTCCCTCGTCGTGAGGATTTGCCATAGCAGAGAATGGCCCATAAATAAGCCGCTTTCTGCTATGGCAAACGAGTTCAACGTATCAAAGAACTATCTAACGTTATACATCACAAATAGTGTATATGTCAATAATCAGGTTGCTCTGACGACTGCTGAAAAGTCTTCAGATGCTAGGCACGAGTGAGGAGCGAAATGAGCTGTACGTGCTGGTACGGTGAATAAGCACCAGAGCGAGAAACAACACAGATGGATACTTTTCAGCAGTCGTCCTATTTAAAATATTCGGGGGCTGTCGCATGCAACGCCGAAAGTGCATGGTGAATTGCGTAAATGCCACCAATAGAGTTCCCTGACGGTCCGTGTTCCATCACAATCACGTAGACATATTTCGGATGCTCATAGGGGAAGAAGCCCACAGCCCAGGAATTATAATACTCATTATGAAAACCAAGCTGGGCGGTTCCCGTCTTCCCTGCCACGT
Organism: Patescibacteria group bacterium; assembly: GCA_038064495.1. Classification (GTDB taxonomy): domain Bacteria; phylum Patescibacteriota; class Minisyncoccia; order Phycocordibacterales; family Phycocordibacteraceae; genus C7867-001. The sequence continues at coordinate 429,789 of JBBTSZ010000002.1, forward strand.
GCACGAACGACAAATCAGAAAGGCCAATTGAGGTTCCTTCGGTTGCACCAAGGCGCATCCCTTCCCGCACCACTTGGAGCGCACTTGGTGAGACCGCAATGGATTCTCCAATTGGTGCCCGTCCGGAAAGAATCGTTGGCTTCATAAGCTTGCCGCCGTTAGCAACTGCTGCAATGGCTCGCGCTGCTTCTATGGGTGTAATCTGCATCGCGTACTGACCAATGGCGGTGTGGTAGGTGTCACCAATGCGCCAGGGCTCGTTCAGTGTTTTCTTTTTCCATGCGGGGTCTGGAATAAATCCGGTTGCTTCGCGCGAGAGCTCAATGCCAGTTGGCTTTGCAAAGCCGAATGCTTCAAACCAATATTTCAGTCGTTCAATACCGAGGCCCTTTACGGCACCGAACCCACCACCGACAGAATAGAAGAACACGTCAGACGACCAGGCGATGGCATGACGGGTATCCATCAATCCAAGCGCTTTCCAGTCTCGGAAAATTGAAGGGTGCTTCGGGTCGTACGGATTTGGAATAGAGATAAAACCACTGGAATACACGCTGGTCTCAGGGGTAATAACACCGTCTGTGAGGGCTCCAGCTGCCTCAAGAGGCTTCACAATGGAGCCGGGAGTATAGAGACCAGAGACAGCCCTATCAAGGTACGGTTGACGCGAATCCTTTGAGTAGCCGGCAATCACGTCAGAGGGTCCACCAGCGGACAAAATGTTCGGGTTGTATTCCGGATACGATACCAGCGCATGTATCTCACCGGTTTCAACATCCATCAAAATTCCAGATCCGCCCTGGAACGGAATCTTGTCTGCAAGTTCTGAAATAGCGTCATAGAATGCTTTCTGTGCACGCGCATCAATGGCAAGTGAAAGATTCTGACCGTTCACGGGAGGTGCCACCATACCCTCGGAACGTGTGGTGCCGTGCGCATCTTCTTCTACGAGGAGCGTGCCGTTCTTCCCCGCAAGACTGTCGTTAAAGGCTCCCTCAATACCCGCCAGTCCCGTGATGTCCGTATCGTAGTAATGACCAGAGGAGTCCTTTCGTGGGTAGGACACGTACCCAAGGAGGTGCGCAAAACCCGGTGATTGATAGACACGCTTCACCCCACCGTCCTCGGTTGCTTCATTACTTACGAGTACCGTACCGTTTCGGTCCAGTATGGCTCCACGCTGGGCAAACAAAATACCAGGTCGAAGACGATTCTTTTCACTTTGGGAGGCGTAGACGTCACCATGAATAATCTCCAGGTTTGCTGCTTGAGCAACGAGTGCGATGAGCGCAACGATAAGGGTGAGCGAAAGACCGAGAAATGCATTTTGTGAAATTGGTCGCTCAAGGCGACCCTCAAGGCGACCTCGGTCAAAGTCGGGAATGTTTGAGGCGTCCAAAAAAATCTCATCCGGAGCAAGTTCTGCGTCCCGTCTACGACGTCTTTTGAAGCCTAAAAAACCTCTCATGTAGCCATGATACGGGTTCTCACGAATCGCTCAACAACAAACGCGATAAGGGTAATAGCAAGACCACATAACGTAGCGTATGGAAGTGGACCTTGGGACCAATAAAGCGCGTCCGTAAAGACTCCAACGACAAGCGCAACAGGTGGCAAGAGTGCGGAAACGCCGGCAACAATAAAAAGAGCGAGTTGCCACGGGAACAACAGTACGGAAAGAAAGGCTCCTACAGTCGCAATAATCCGAACGACCATACCTAGGGAGCAATCTCAAGCCAGGTGAGGCTGAAGAGATTGATGTAGGGAGCGACATGTACCAGAGCGCGTGGTGATGAAGGGTCGGTATCAACGCGGACAATCGTACCTACCGGAAGTGCACCTGGTCCCGGAAGATACACAATGTCGCCGACCGCGACCGAACTTTCGCGTGGCAGCGACGCGGAAAACGCACCAGTACCAAGTCCGGTGAGTGTTATCGGAATGCGCTTCTCCCCCACCCACCCTTCGCTTATTTTTCCTGGCGCTGAAAAGAGAGCGATGCGCGCGGTTGTTCGTTCGGCGCTTTCCACGGTGCCAATCGGCACGCCGCCCGGCGCAAATACAAACGCACCGGGAACTACCCCACCGTCCGTTCCTCGGTCAACGATGAACGTGTCGTAGGGCACGGTCGGCGGTCGGGCAAGCACTCCGGCAAGAATCCGAACCGCGCTCACACTACGCGAACCAACCAAGTGTGAGAGATCTTGTACTTGTGACGATAAACCACGATTAGATTCTTCAAGTGCCTGATTTTCAGCAATGAGCATGTCTCGCTCACGTACCAAGTCTTCCTTATCAGCGAGTGCACTGCCATAGGTATGGAGACCGTTCGTGATTGCGTTCCCAAACTGCCACACCGGCGTAACGAGGTACGTGAGCGCGCTTGGTGCAAAAAAACGGAGCCCAAGAATAATGACCCCAACAAGTACAAGGAAAAATCCGGCCATGTACACGCCCGAAGGCATGAGGGTATTACGCTTGTGCCAAGATTGCTTCTTCATGCATGAATGCTTCTGCCCACGGACGAGGATCTTCGGTGACAATACCGGTACCACGCACCACAGCGGTAAGTGGGTCTGGTGTTACGTGTATCGGCACGCCAAGCATCTTTGCGAGGAGCTCGGGAAGACCGCGCAGTTGTGCTCCACCACCAAACACCGTGACGCCCCGCTCAAGCACATCGGAAAGGAGTTCGGGTGGTGTTGCCTCAATTACCTCTTTCATGGCTTCCATGAGAGTATCCAGTGACGGCGCGAGTGCTTCACGAACGTGCGAATCGGTAAGCATAATTTCTCGTGGAAGCCCGGTGGCAAGATCGCGACCGCGAACCGCACGCTCGAGTTGTTCGTCAAGCGGAAGCACCGCCCCAATCGCAATCTTCGTGTCTTCAGCGGTTTTTTCACCAATAGCAAGCTGAAACTCACTCCGTACAAAATCTATAATGTTGTCGTTGAAACGGTCACCGGCAACGTGCGACGACTTACTGGCAACTGTGCCGCCAAGCGCGAGCACTGCAATGTCCGTGGTACCTCCCCCGATATCAAGCACCATGGTGCCAATCGGTTCGGTGATGGGAAGCTTTGCGCCAATAGCTCCTGCCATCGGTTCTTCCATAATAAACACTTCGCGAGCACCTGCCGTGAGCGCTGCATCACGAACCGCGCGACTCTCTACGTTCGTCACGCCGGTCGGTACCCCAATCACCACGCGTGGACCAAGGAGGCGTGAGCGTCCGCCCTGCGCTTTGTTAATCAGGTACGCAAGCAACTCCTCGGTGACTTCAAAATCAGAAATCACGCCGTGAGAAAGTGGACGTACGGCACGGATGTGCGGTGGCGTTTTGCCGAGCATCACTTTGGCCTCTTTCCCAACAGCTACCACCTGCCCAGTTTTTTCGTTCAACGTCACCACCGATGGCTCGTTAATCACAATGCCGCGCCCGCGCACATACACGAGCGTGTTTGCGGTACCGAGGTCTATACCAATATCGCTTGAGAAGAGCGAGTTCCGTGAGAATTTCAAGCGAGCCATATTAGAATACGAGAATTTCTTCCTTCGTGAGTTTTTGCACTTCACCGGTCGCTCGGTTCACGAGCTCAACCGTGCCACTTGCAAGCGTGTCCTTGCCCACAATGAGGCGCCACGGAATACCCATCAAATCACTATCTGCGAATTTCTCGCCTGCGCGTACGTCTCTATCGTCAAAGAGCACTGAGTTCATGGGAAGCTCCCGATACAAGTCCTGTGCGTAGCTTGCTATTGTCGTGTCGCCACCATCAAGTGAAATTAAGTGGAAACGGAACGGCGCAACGGCTTCAGGCCAGACAATTCCTTTTTCATCAGAAAGTGTTTCGACAATTGTTCCCATAACACGAGATGGACCGATGCCGTAGGAACCCATAACCACCGGTTTCTTACTTCCGTCTTCTGCGGTGTACATAAGGTTAAGCGGTTCAGAGAAACGTGTACCGAGATTGAAGATGTTACCGACCTCAATCGCTTTCTTCTCAACGAGTTCCTCCTTCGTGAGACCAAGCTTCGCAAGATTTTCATCGCCATACACTTCTTTATTCACCGCAATACGCTTTCCCTCGTGTACGTAAATAGTGTCCTCTCCTGCCTCCGAGATTGTCTGGAACTCTTCTGAAAACGGGCTGAAAATGCCGCCTGAGGCGAAGGTCGGGTACGTGAGTTCGCCGAGTCCAAGACGCTCAAAGACTTTGATATATGCTTCGCGAATACCTGTGTACACCTGCGTATGCTCTTCATCGTCCTTTGAGAACGAGTAGAGGTCTTTCATTAAAAACTCCTTACCGCGCATGATTCCAGATTTGGCGCGCATTTCGTTACGAAATTTGTTTTGGAATTGATACGCGCTTACGGGCAGGTCACGGTACGAAGAAATGTGGTCAGTCATGATACGCGTGAGTGGTTCCTCGTGCGTAATTGCAAGTCCGGTCTCTCCCCCCGACTTAAATTCAGTCTTGAACCAATTATCTACTTTGTTGTCATCCCATCTGTCAGTACGACTCCAGAGTGCACGGTCTTGCAGTGCCGACATAACGAGTTCTTGTCCGCCAACCGCATTCATCTCCTGGCGGATGACTTCTACGATGTTGTTCAAAGTGCGCAGACCAAGTGGCAAGTAGGAGTACACCCCTGCCATTTCTTTGTGGACATAGCCCGCACGAATCAGGAGCTGGGCATTTTTTGCCTCCTCGTCAGAAGGTGCATCGCGCCGTGTTTTTGTGAAAAGCTGACTGTGCCGCATATGTACTGACAGTATAAGTCTTTAGCTCTTGAGGGCAAATTACCAAGAAAAAGGGGAGGTCGGTGAAAAGCGCCTAGATGCGAGGCGCGAGCGAGGAGCGTACCGAGTCGTACGTGCTGGTACGGTGAGGGAGCACCGGAGCTCGCAACAACCGCAGATGGGTGTTTTTCACCTACCTCTAGGTGAAAAATTTCAGAACGTCGTGAAAAGACACCACCACCATGAGTAGTATGAGGAACGCAAAACCAACCGTGTTTACCGCCCGCGCAGCAACCACTGGGAGCGGCCTGCGAATGACTGCCTCAATGGCAACAAACAGGAGACGTCCGCCATCAAGTGCTGGTATTGGGAGAAGATTAATAAGCGCTAGATTTATGGAAATGATAGCGGTTAGTGTAAGCAGAGCTACAAGTCCATGACTGGATGCAGTACCCACTGCGCCAGCAATACCGATGGGTCCTGAGACCTGCGTAAGGTCTGCGTTCAGGAGCGCGATACTTGAAAAGAATTGCCACAAACCTATCGCGGTCTCTTTCGTAATCTCTGCCGTTAACTTCGCACCTTCTATCGGAGCTTTCCACCAGGTGACCGGTACCGTGCCTGCAGTTGCAACCGCAAGACCAAGCGCTGGACGTGTTGGGTCGTTTGCAATGACACCTGCTTTCGGTGTTGCGGTGAGAATCATTTCTGTGCCACCCCGCAGTACTGTAATAGTGAGTGGAATCTGTGTAGAATCGCTTGCAATAAATGACGTGAAGTCGGTTGGCACAACTCCGGTAAACTCGTGGTCGCCAAGCACTACTTTTTTAATCGCGTCGCCTGCCTTAAGACCTGCTTCTGCCCCTGGTGAGCCGGCAAGTACATTTGAAACCATGAGCGCCGCATCTTTCGCGTACGGTACTTCTTCCGGCGTAAGAGCACGCACGGTACCAATGGCAAGAATGCCGGAGATGAGAACCCATGCAAAGAGTAGATTCATAGCGATGCCAGCGAAGAGCGTGAGTGCCTGAAGCACGCGCGGACGAGAACCAAAAGCACGAGATACGTCACCTGTACCCTCTACACGGTCCTGCTCATCTTCGCCGTAAATACGTACGAAGCCACCGAACGGCAGCCAATTAACACTGTATTCCGTTTCCCCATACTTCCATGCCCGTGCGCGTGGTGGATATCCAACACCAAACTCGTCCACGCGCATGCCTGACCATTTCGCAACGACAAAATGTCCGAACTCGTGCACCACGATAAGTGCAAGGAGAACAAGAATGAAGAGAATGACACTCATGACCTAATTCGCAATCTCCGTCTCCTTCTTTTTCCCGAGCGTTTCTAGAGATTCATTTCCTTTATCAATCAACTTCTGAAGCTCGTCCTTGTAGCGCTTTAAATCATCCTGACTCATGCCTCCCTCTTTCTCTGCAGCTTCCAGTTCCTTCATCGCGTCGGTGCGATGGCCACGAAGCGTGACGCGTGCCTGTTCCAAACGGTCTTTGGAAAGTTTGGTGAGCATGGTGCGACGCTCTGCGGTCAGTTCTGGAAAGCTTACGCGTACCCCTTGGTCGTCTGAACCGACACCCACACCGAGGTCTGCGTCGGTAATCGCTTTTTCAATATTTTTTGTGATGCTCTTGTCCCACGGGATGATGCGAAGCGTGCGTGCGTCTTCAATAGTCACGGACGCAACTTGCTGAATCGGCGTTAACACACCGTAGACTTCTGGCTTCACGTTATCCAGGAGCTGTGGCGTGGCTCGTCCCGTGCGAATGCCGGTAAATTCTTTTTGAAGCCACTCCTCTGTTTCTTGAATATGTTTGGTAAGCGCACCGAAGGTATATGCCATATCAGCATAGTGTAGCAAATAAAGCGCGCCCCGACACAGGTCGGGGCGCGTATGGAATCAAATCGTATGCGGGTCTTTGCCCACCATAGCCGGTGCGAGCACCGGGTCGTACGGGGCAACTGCAACAACACAGTCCGCAATACTTTGCCTGAGAAATTCATCACGACTGATTTCTTTCACAATTCCTTCAGCGTCACGTGCAAGAAATCGGGCTGTCACCTTGTTTTGAACAGCCGCAGCTTCGGCTTTTTGAATTACCTCGTTAATGACTTCTGTGCAGGCATCAAAGACCACCCGTGCATGCTCAGCCCTCTCGTCAGGAGGAGTCCTATCATTTTCAAGAGATTTTGGAGCATCGGGAAAGGCCGACGTGCTCATACTACAAGCACCTAGAGTGCTTAGCAGATATGCAATGGTACGCATCATCATTCCTCCCTGTTGTGCCTGTCCGAAATGAACAGTAGCTAGGATTCGTTATACCACTCTTTAGAGTTTTGGCATCGTGAGCTGAAGGTGTTCAAAAATCAGCTTATACGGAGCGCTTCGCTCGTGGAGAATGGGCAGAAAGCGATTCATATCACTTAGAAATGCCCGGGTCTCTGAAGCATTCCTTGCTGTCGCAAATTTTCCGTGCACCTGTGTCATGCAGCCCTCGACAAGCCGGAGGGCTTCACCACGTGCCGCCTGTTTTTCCTCCTCCTTGTCTGACTTAATTCGGTCAAGGAGTTTCGTGATGAGTTTCTCGCGCTCACTCGCACTCGCCTTGATGAAGGTTGCTACTTCAGGCGAAAGTTCAGACGCTCCTCGCTCACTCAATCTCAAAAGGCGTGAGCGGAGCGTTGGAAGCAGGTCTCCTTCAGAAGGAATCACGAGGATGAGGGTTGTGCTCTCGGGTGGTTCTTCAAAAATCTTTAGAAGCGCATTCTGTGCTTCATGGAAAAAACGTTCAACGCAAATGACGAGAAGTTTTTGCTCGCCCACAAGCGGTGCCTGGAGTGCGAGACGAATGATACGGCGAGCGTCATCAACTGAGAGAAGTCCGTAGCGCTCAACGATGAGGTCGGCGTTGTTCTCCCCTGAGAGATTCAGCTCGCCCGCTCCATACGCCCGCGCTGTCTCTATCGCCTCTTCTCTGTCTCCGGTGAGGTAGTACGCGTGGTGTGCCATCTTTGCAGAATACAGTGCAAATAGTGTATTTGACAATCTACATATAGTTTATATAATGAATTTAGAAAGTGTTAGGACTTCCCTTTCACGAATAGCCTAGAAAGGGCTTGAGATGCAAATTGATTTACTGATGGGTGCTGGGATTGCCGCTGCTTTCGCCTATATCGTGATCTTCACTGGCATCCTTCGTGGGCAGACGCGCATGAATATTGCCACATGGTTGGTCTGGTCAATCGTGAATACGGTTGTCACGGCCGCTATCATTAAAAGTGGGTTTTCTCATCCGTGGATGAACATCACCTTTATGATTGGTTCGATTGTGACCCTTCTCCTTTCGCTTCGGCGCGGAAATTGGTCATGGGGGAAAATCGAGACAATCTGTTCCATTATTGCCCTTGTGGCGATGGTGTGCTGGTTCTACTTTGGTCCAACCCAGGCGCTAGTACTCGGCGTCACTGCAATGTTCGTCGGCGGTGTGCCGCAACTCATCGATACCTACCACCGACCGGGAGATCAACAATCTTGGACGTGGTTTCTGTTCCTCACTAGCTGCACCTTATCGTTGATGGGCGCACCAACGTGGGATCTTGCACATGTGCTCTATCCCATCTTCGGCCTTGTGATGAACGGCTTTATGTTTTTGTTCATTCTGTTACGGCCAAAGTCTGCAGCTCCTCGTTCTCGATATTAGTGACTCTGATGTCTCACCGTGGGCTCCCTCGCTTTAATGCAGGGAGTCCTTTTCTATCCACAAGTGCTTATCGTTTGGAAACAATTGATTTCTTATACGTTCCAAGGTGAGCAAGAGCCACACCCGTTCCGCGAGCTACACAGTAGTACGCATCATCAGCAAGCTCAGCGCGCACCCCGGTACGCCTAAGTACGAGCTCAGGAAGATGCCGAAGTTGTGACGTGCCACCCGTAAGGATGATGCCGTTATCAATGATATCTGAAGCAAGTTCCGGTGGAGTCTCTTGAAGTACTTTTCGTACGGCTCCCATCATCTCGCGCAGTTCCCTGTTCATGGCCTGCACAATTTCATTTGTCTTGAGTTCTACCGTGCGCGGAAGACCGGTGACCAGGTCGCGTCCTTTTACCGCCATGGTAAGTTCAACAGAAAGTGGCACAGCAGCGCCAATATTAATTTTGACTTCTTCAGCCGTCTTGTCGCCAATCGCGAGGTTGTATTGTTTTTTGACGTGGTCAATGATGGCACGGTCAAGTTTATTGCCCGCGCACTTCACTGAAGTTGAAGCTACAATGCCGCCGAGCGAAATCACGGCAACATCAATGGTTCCACCACCAAGGTCAGCGACCATGCGACCGAGTGCTTCTTGAATCGGAATGCCCGCTCCTATCGCTGCAAGGATTGGTTCCTTCACCACGTACGCGTCTTTCGCTCCTGCCTTCACGGCGGCTTCTATCACTGCACGCTTTTCGGTAGAGGTCACACCTGCTGGTACTGAAATAAGAACAGTTGGTTTAAACAAATTCCATTTTCCAAGCGCCTTACGCATAAAGTAGCGAAGCATGGCCTCCGTGACACGGTAATCCGCAATAACGCCATCTTTCATCGGCCGGTACGCGGTAATGGAGTCCGGAGTGCGGCCAATCATCTTTTTTGCTTCAGCACCGATGGCGAGCACTTTGTTGTTTTCTGTTGAAACGGCAACGACTGATGGCTCATTCAAGACTACTCCTTTCTCAGGAAGGAACACCAGGACGTTCGTGGTGCCAAGATCGATACCCAATTTCGGTGAAAACATGGACATAGTTGCCGTATCATACCGCGTACTACGGAAGCACGCCAAATACATAGGTGTTTTCGAGAGCGCTCGGTATAATCGGCGTATGGCGAGCGACGTTATCAATTTCAAAGTAGAGGGCGGACACCCTCTTTCTGGCTCTATTGAAACGAATCGCTCAAAAAATGGCGCCGTAGCACTCCTCGCTGCGTCCCTGTTAAACAACGGTACGACGACGCTTAAGAAAGTACCCGAGATTGAAGAGGTAAACAGACTTGTGGAGGTCCTTGAGTCTATTGGTATGAAGGTTGAACGGAGCGACCACACCATCACACTCACTCCTCCCGAACGGATTTCACTTGAAACAATTAACAAGGAAGCTGCGGTGCGCACCCGAAGTATTTTGATGTTCATCGGTCCGCTCCTCCACCACTTCCCTTCGTTTGATTTGCCACAGTCGGGTGGGTGTGACTTCGGTACCAGAAGCGTACGCCCGCATCTGTGGGCGCTGGAGCGATTTGGTGTTGCGATAGAAGCACACACCGACCGGTTTTCTATTTCGCATGATGGTCTCTCCCCTGCAACCGTCGTACTCCAAGAATCAAGCGACACCGCAACCGAGAACGCACTGTTTGCTGCGGCAGGTATTCCCGGAACAAGCGTTATTAAATACGCCTCGGCAAACTACCAGGTGCAGGAAGTGTGCGGATTCCTGCAAGCACTTGGTGTGAAGATTGAGGGGGTGGGTTCTACAACACTCACCGTCACGGGACTTTCAAGCATCAATACTGATGTGGAATACACGGTTGCAGAAGACCCTACTGACGCAATGTTCTTTATTGCCGCAGCTGCAACGACACACTCCTCCCTAACCGTACGTCGTGCCCCAATTGAATTCCTTGAAATTGAGTTGGCCATCCTTGAAAAGATGGGGTTGCAGTTTACGGTCACGGACGCCGGCATTTCTGAAAATGGTATTACAAAACTCGCGGACATCCACATCACCGCGTCAGAACTTATCGCGTTTCCAGAGCGCATTCATCCACGTCCGTATCCTGGACTTAACATTGATAACCTCCCTTTCTTCGCCGTCATCGCAACGCAGGCGAAAGGCGACACCCTCATTAACGACTGGGTCTTTGAAAAACGTGCCATCTATTACACTGAGCTTGAAGCGCTTGGCGCAACCACCCTCCTGCTTGACCCGCACCGTATCCAAATCTCGGGACCGAAGCAACTCAAAGCCGCTGACATTGTCGCGCCTCCAGCACTACGGCCTGCCACCATTCTTCTGGTCGCTATGCTCGCGGCGGAAGGAACCTCTGTACTTCGAAATGTGTACATCGTGAACCGAGGTTACGAGAAATTGGTCACGAGACTCCAATCACTTGGCGCTCATATTGAACAGGTCTAATAGGTTCTAAGCCCAGGTTTCCAGCAATAAATAAATGCGCCCCGCCTCAAAAGAGACAGGGCGCACGAAAATCAACGGTTACTTGCCGCTTTCGAAAAGCGTACTGCAAACTTGGAAGCCCACCTTCGCGTAGACTGCGTCGATGCTGGCGTCGTTGTCCTCAGCCAGTCGTTGAGCGAGCCTGTTCACGTACGAGCAGAAAGCCCGAAGTTGACTCGGCTTGATGTCCCGAAAGGGTATCATCAGCTTGTACTGGGCGGAATACCCTCGTACATCAGGGGGAAGGGCGTACCAGTCACCGCCGTGTTCGGGTGAGTCGCGCCACTGCTCGCTTGAATCAATGATCTCCCTCAAGCGCTTTGTGAGCCTTCGGAAGAAACCTGACGAAAGACTCAGATCAGACAACTGGATCATGATCTCAGCCTGCACGGGAAACGGAATTTGATTCCAATTTGGTGCGGTCTCCACTGGAGGACCTCCTTGTTAAAGGGCAAAAGTACCCAAATACTATAATACCTAATATAACTGTGCTTGTCAAGTTTAGAAAGATTCCAATATAGTTCCAGAGCGGCACGTGGTTGTAGGCATATGGTCAAATAGATTTCCGAGGTGTAGTCTTTTTGAGGTTAGTGAGGAGACACAATATGTGTGAATGTGACAGCCCTTTCTGCCAAGAGCACGGTTGTGTAATGGCAATGAGTCCCGAAACACGAGCAGAGTTGATGGCGGTCTACAATGAACTGAGGCCGAAATCGTGGCTACAACGGTTTCTAGACCTGTTCTCTTAGGTCAGAGCTGAGATTCGGAATATAGTCGGGGGAGAAATCCTCCGACTTTTTATATACCAAAGTCCTAACATCGACCCAGACGACCAGAAATAAAGGTGTACTCGACCAATGGCGGTATCCAGTCCCACACTCACATACGCTACAATGTGCGCATGAGGCCCATAGGCGACTACTTACCCAAAGACCTCGCAACACAAAAAAAGTCTAAAAAGACCCAGCGCGGTGAGCTTATGCGTTTTTTTCAGCGACATTTGAACTACTCACGTGCCCACGACGGTCTTCCCCTCCTCACCATGAGTCGTATGGGAAAGATTCTAGAAGGCATTCCAACGGATGACTTGTACTATTTAAAATCAGTCTGTAGTCGTTCAAAGAATTTCAGTAAGAAGTTCTGGTGGGAACTTGACCCAGAACGTCACGAAACAGCGAACAAACCCTTTTAGATACTTGACGTATAGGCAGTTTTGGTTCATTATTACGATAGGTTGAGCGTGTTCATAAAGAGCTGCACGCGAAGACCTGGTCATTCTGCGGCTTCCCCGCCCAAAGGATTGATCGGAGTCGTCGGCACCAAGCGCTGGAACATAGTCAGGTGGCGACGGCCATTTGATTCCAAAGCATCGGTGCCGACGGCACCATCCCACAATTGCTCTTACGCCACCTCCCAAGGTGGTTTTTTGTTATAGTTTATTCACGCATCATGCTTCCCGTACTTCAATCAGGCGACGCCCTACTTCGCACTCCCTCGGTCAGCGTACCTGAGGAACTTTTTGGTACCCAAGAACTGACCCAGATGGTTGAAGATATGGCAGAAACCTTACATCATGAACCTGATGGTGTGGCGCTTGCGGCGCCCCAGGTTGGTCTTCCCTACCGCATCTTCATTGTCCGCCATGACCGGATGTCTGAGACACATGAAGTTGGCCAGGATAGTGAACCCATACTTGGCGTATTCATTAACCCGAAGTTTATAAAAACCTCACGTAAGCGAGTGGAAGTGCCTGAAGGCTGTCTTTCGGTTAAGAATGTGTACGGCACAACCATCCGCTACGAGCGAGCACTGATAGAAGCTCGAACTGTCGATGGCACACGCTTTGAACGTGGGGCTGGCGGCATCCTCGCTCAAGCCTTTCAACATGAAACTGATCACTTAGAGGGTATTTTGTTCATAGACCACGCGATTGATATGCATGAGAGTCACCTCCCGAGCACCCATGAAGAAACTGCGTAAGTTTATTTATTTCGGAACACCGTATGTGGCGAAAGATACACTTGCGCTTCTCTATGAGGCTGGCTACATCCCAGCGCTCGTCGTGACATCACCAGACGCTCCGAAGGGTCGTGGTATGACACTTACCCCAACCGAAACAAACGTACTTGCGAGTCAGCTTGGTATTCCGGTTATCACTCCTGAAAAGCTCACGAGTGAGGTGATAGCAGAACTCAAAGTATATGGCACGGACTACGCACTCGTCGTCGCCTATGGAAAACTCTTTCCACAAGAACTCATAGATGTGTTCCCGCTTGGGGTCTTGAATATTCACTATTCCCTTTTGCCTAAGTATCGCGGTGCTTCGCCGGTTGAAAGTGCACTTTTCCATGGAGAAACCCGTACCGGAGTCAGCATACAAAAGATGGTCCTGAAAATGGATGCGGGAGACATTCTTGCACAGAAAGAAACGGCAATAGACCCGACCGAAACCACCAGGGAGCTTCGTCCGCGCCTCGTGCGCCTTGGTGCTGAACTTCTCCTTGAGGTACTGCCTGCATTTGAGGAAGAGATGACATCCTTCACCCCACAAAACGAGGCGGAAGCAGCACGCTCAGGAAAGATTAGAAAGGAAGATGGTGAACTTACCCTTACCGGCGATGCGAGGACGAATTGGAACAAGTACCGCGCGTATGCCGAGTCACCTGGTACGTACTTCTTTATGCAAAAGGTTGGAAAAGCTATCCGTGTGAAGATTAAAACTGCTTCGTTTGACGGTACGCACTTTAGCCCGCTCCGCGTTGTGCCGGAAGGAAAATCAGAGACGGACTACGCGAGCCTCGTATAGTTACGCGTCACGACCGAACCGGAAAAAGTCTTTGATGCGTGCCCCGCTTTTCTTGAGCGTGCTTTCACGCTTATTTTTTTCTGTCTTCAATTTCTCACCGAGCTCGCCGCTTGCCTTGTCGATGGCACTTCGGAGGCTTTCCGCAGTTGCTCGAACGTTGTACCGCGTTCCTTCCATATCCAAATTAAGTTCGGTAAACCAGACTTCCCCGTTTTGGTGCGCCTCACTCGTTTTTCCAAGGTCAGCATAGATGTAGACTGGCCGATCATTTTTTCCTAAATATTTTCTAAGGCTGAGGAGTTTCTTTGTTGCAAGGTCCGTCATTTCGGGACCCAGTTCGTAATTCGTAGCCTTAAATTGGATCTGCATAGGATGTTTCGATTAATTCTTAATCCGTAGCGACACTTATCATTTTAGACCGACTATGATGTCCTGTCAGGATGCGTACTGCATTAGTTGGGACACCAAGCTCGCGTGCAATGAGGACGATAATACGGTCGTTGGCGCGATTTTGTATGGCTTCCTCTTTCACCGAGATGCGCCAATGAGTCTCGGTTACTTGAACGAGGGTTTCTTTCTTCGCGTCCGGTGTTGCTGTGATACGTAGGTACATTCTCAATTATGAGCCGAATTGCTTATGGAGATATTTCATAATGTCATCGGATTCGTAAAGCATGGTGCTCGTCTCGTCATCCACCATAAATGGCATCTGTCTCTTCCCGCCAAGCTCCAGGAGTTCTGCGGCAAAGACGGGGTCATGGATGTCTTTCAAGATAAGTGGAGCCTCTACTTCCTTCGCGACCTCTACCGTTTTCGCGCAGTACGCACAGTTCGGGTTGATGTAGAGGGTTATCATATCCCCGTAGTATAACCGTTGCCGAATACTCGTTTTCAGCTAGAATAAGCCCTGCGCCACTTTTGGTGGCGCATTGTGCAGATTAAAGCAAGAAGTCATTCCGCGGCTCGCCTCGCTGAGGCTTGGCGAAGCGGGTAGCTCATATAATGAAGCTGTATATTCTTAAAAGCGTTTCGTTTCCAAAAACGTATGTTGGTATTACAGCAAATTTAGAGAGGAGGTTGAGAGAACATAACTCGGGACAAAGCACCTATAGCAAACGCTATAAACCATGGGAGTTGATTCATACAGAAGAATTCGACACTATGTTTTTGGCTCGAATCCGTGAGAAGTTCTTCAAGACTGGTGCTGGTAGACGTGAAATTGCAAAGTTATTAGACATTCCGCGGTAGCTCAGTGGTAGAGCAGGTCGCTGTGGAGAAGGTTCCTGGTATACTCAAGTGTGTATGCCAGAGACAAGAACCTATGCCGACCGCCGAGAGTACTTGAAAGAGGCTGTTAAGAAGCGGCGAAAATTCCTTCGAGAAAAGGCTTGCGAGTACGGAGGCGGAAAGTGCATGATTTGTGGCTATAAGCGTTGTTCAGCTGCACTTGATTTTCACCACATCGATTCCAAAGCAAAAGAGTTTGGTTTGTCTGCAAATGGACTGACTCGCTCTTGGGAAAAGATGAAGGCTGAATTGGATAAGTGCGTCTTGATATGCGCCAACTGTCACAGAGAAGTACATGCAGGCATTGCGCAGCTTCCAACGGAAACGTTGGTTGAAAAACGAGGTGAATTCGGGGAAACCCTCACGCGAAAGCGCGGGCAATCCCGAGCCAAGCCTGTGCGAAAGCACAGGAAGGTGTAGAGACTATCCCGTAAGGGAGTACTTGGTCGCAAGATCTGGGAAGCGCCTCGCACCCACACTCATCAAGCGATGAACGGGTGATGATATAGTCCATACTTTCGGTAACGAAAGACCATATGTAACGACTTGGTCGTAGGTTCGAATCCTACCCGCGGAGCTTGTTAGGAAAATCGCCCTTTGGGGCGATTTTGCGTTACGAGCTCCCGGAGTGAGCACCGCATGCTCACGAGTAGGATTCGAAGATGTTGCGAGCATTTAGCAAAGCAAAATCCACAACGTGTACAGGTCCTGTAAGTACCGAAAGCGTACTCGCGCTCTTACCCGCGGAACTAGACATAACTACTATTTTCAGTATAGTTGCCTCACGTGAAGCGCGCTCCATTGTTTGTTCTCCTTCTCGCCGCTTTCCTGATATTCAGCGGCTTTGTGTTCTGGGACCAATTTCCATTCTTCCTCTCTGCTACTCAACCCGCAGCAGTAGTACATTCTGATAGCGCGACTTCAACACTTCCAACCATTCCAGAAGCACAACCCTTTCTCTTTCAATACCTTGAGGTGGTTGATGGATGCGGTCCGTATTATCAGGGCACGTGTGTGAACATGCGCTCAGGTCCTGGAATTGAGTATGGAGTGGTAGAACGTCTACGCACCGGTATGGTTTTGAAGATTGCAGGGACCGTACAGGGTACTGATGGCAAACAGTGGTACGAGATAGCGCAGGATTCCTCCATTCGTTATCCGGAACGCATTTCAAGCAAGTGGTACGTGCAAGCAGATGCAGTCACCGAGTTTAATGATGACGGCGATCATCGCATTAAGAAGGGTGATGCATTCACGACAACGAAGCGCATTGTCGTAGATCTCTCACAAGAAGTCCTCTATGCATACAATGGTGACATTCTGTATATGCAGGAGCCCATTTCAACCGGACTCGACTTTACACCAACTCCACGCGGTACCTTTACGGTGTACGCAATGACTCCAAGTCGCTATATGCAAGGACCGCTCCCTGGCGTCTCCGCCCAAGCCTATGATTTACCTGGAGTACCCTGGAATCTTTACTTCACACAAGATGGCGCCGTGATTCACGGGGCATATTGGCATGACCATTTCGGTCAGTCCTGGTCTCACGGCTGCGTCAACTTATCGCCAAAAAATGCGAAACGTCTCTACGAGTGGGCTGAACTCGGAATTACCGTTACCGTCGTAAATTAGCACAATACAAAAAGCTTGCGCTCACTGTATATATACGAGATGATTACCCGATGAAATTGTTCTTGGGCCTATTATTCTCTGTATTCTCAGGTGTTCCTCCTTCAGCACAAGCTGCCGTGATACCTCCTACACCAGTTCCAAGTACTGTATCGGTTCCGTTCTACTCGCAATTTAAAGATATAACTTCTACAAAATGGCAGAAGGTCGGTTGCGGTATCGCAAGCCTCGCAATGGTTATTGACTACTACAAACCGGCGGTTCCGGTAAACACGTTGTTAACTGAAGCAGTAGGGCTTGGTGCATATTCTAATGCTGGCTGGACATACGCGGGACTTATAGCGACATCTAAGAAACATGGAATGCAGGGTATCGCCTATGACTTAAGCTCCTCCGACATGAAGTCGGCATACGCACAGTTCAGTAAGAAACTTGATGGCGGTCCTGTTATTGCGTCAGTACATTATAAATTTGACCCAAAGAGTACTGTTCCTCATCTGGTAGTGATAAATAAAATTAAAGATGGTGTCGTCTATTACAACGATCCTGCAGCAAAGAACGGAGGGAAAACTATTTCAGTTACTGACTTTCAAAAGGCATGGAAGAAACGTTACATCGTAATTCGTCCGGAAACGGTATCAAAACTCGCACTGAAATAATAACTGGTGTTTAATTATCCCCACTTTTATTCACAGTTTGTAAACAGTGTCCACAATTGCGTCCCTGAAACTCGTTGCTACCCTATACCTACCGGCAGAGGTCAAACTCTGTTGGGGCACACAAGAAAGAACTGTTATGCAAATAACACCATCCTCTTGTGAGACTCTTGAGTCAGTCCTTTGAATGTGTGTGCGGCTTGTGTGCGTCATTTCTCTTCCCTTGGGAAGCGGTCACGACTGCAGGAAATCCGACAAGTCATCACATATGCGTTCGAGATGCACGGACCTCGGTTCACGCAAAGAGGATCTACGGTACCCTCTCGGGCTGAAATCAACGTCAACGTAAAAGTCGCCTTCGGGCGATTTTTACGTTTCCCTACTAGCAATTCTCACTAGGGCTCCCTGTTGTATACTCACTCCAGAACCTGATCAAGAAGGGAGAGCAATCCATGTCATGCCAACATAAAGAGCTTCAATTTAGCTCAGGAGATTACTACATCCTGTGTACTGAATGTAGTAGAAAGTGGGCGACGGTAAACCCCGAACGACCGGAATATGGTGAAGACAAATATGGTCGGCAAGTTGGTGCAGATCCAACGATTGCAAACCAACGCTTTATTCCAAACGGACGCCTCGTCTTTGTGGATTATTCTGATGGGAAGTAATGAAGTGGGGGGGGGGGTG
>JBBTSZ010000002.1:447842-565823 GCA_038064495.1 Patescibacteria group bacterium
GCCACTTTTTGTATATATAACTTGACATTTACATAGATTTGGTATACAATACATCCAGAATTCAACCAAGGAGACTTGAACATGAACGTAATAACGACTCGCCCGATTCTCACTGAATTTGAGCAGAAAGGGGTGAGGAGTTTCCTCCACTTTTCGCTTCCGGAAAGCGCTTCCGAAGAAACCATCGCACGCGAATGGGCCCGCCACTTCTGGTACAACCATTTTCACGCCTTCAAGGATGGTGATCCGGTTGAAGCGCTCACCGAGGTGCCGGTGCACAAGCTCTATGACATCGCGCACGCGTTCGAGCTGGACTACCGCGACATTCGCGACCGCCGTCCGTAACACAACCGCCCCCGGGCGAAACGAAAACCGTTTTTCGTTTCACTCCGGGGCGGTTTTCTTGTATAGATTGACACCTCCCTCCTTCCCTAGTATTCATGGTGCAGAACGAGCGTACGCTTCGTATGTTCTCTTTTTTGCGCCAAAGGACGCTTATCATATGTCGGACTTTTTACAGGAGATACTTGACGACTACGCCACCAGCATCCCTCCTCGTCCCGCGACGCTTGAACCGCATGGTTTGATCACCATGCACCAGTATGAGGATATATATGTCGAGCTGTTGAAACGGAACGAGACGGTTGCGGTTGGTGGAATATCCATTGTCGGCGCGGAAGGTACGATTGTACCAATCATCAGTATCTTGCAGATTGTCAGAAGCGAGATGGTGGGTTGGACACTCGTGATGAATCACCCCTATCATTCTTCCCATGATTTTCTCCGGGTCGATGCAATTCATATGCCGCTTGATGTTCTTCCCTTTCCGCAGACCATGACCTATTTTGTCGGAAAGGCAGACGCACGACTGGTTGACGCGAATGTTCCGAAAGAAGACCTCCAGTCGGTCGTTGCGTTCATTCTTGCTTTCCTGAGTGACGAAGGTCCTCCGAAAGGAATTGATTGGCCAATGGACCAGATATAATGAGGGCCGTCCGCAAGGGCGGCCCTTTCCATGTTTGCTATAATCACAAAAGCATATTTACTCGTAAAATATATACGAACATGAAAAAATTCATCGTGATGTATCTCGCACCTTCCTCCGTGCTTAAGGAGTGGATGCAAACACCCGAAGCAGAGCGGAAGGCACAAGAAGAGAAAATGCAGAGTGAGTGGAAAACCTGGATGCGCGAACATGCCGATATGTTTGACGGCATGACCGCAGGCGTGGGAGCAACCAAGCTCGTTACTGCTGATGCTGTAACGGACAGTCATAACGACATTATGCTGTACTCCATCGTGAAGGGAGAGTCTCAAGATGAAGTCGCACAGGCATTTGTGGGCCATCCTCACTTCGGTATCCCGAAGGCAACCATACAAGTCTGCGCCATCAATCCCCTTCCTGGGATGGAATAATGGAATAGTGCCAAAAGAAAAAACACTCTTACGAGTGTTTTTTCTTTAGCTATTTGTCTTACGACATCTCGGGCGCGCTTGCCCAGTCAGCCATGAATTTCTGACTCCACTCAAGCATAGCGGGGTCATCTTTTGGCATGGCCTTGATACTTTCAGCCATCTCAGGATGAGCTTCTTCAAGGTGAGCCATGCCCTTCATCATCATCTCGTCTGAGGTCTCCGCAGTCAGTCCGGTATCGCACATACCTCCCAACTCTCTACAAGTCATTGTTTTCATACGTATTCGCGTTACGTGCACAAAGTAAAAGCCCCAACTAACTACGCTCATCGTAGCACGCTCCTATAACTCTACTTTTTGAAGTAAACCTGATAGACTGAGTGTAATCTTACAGAATTCGCTACAAACTAATATTCACTCACAATTATGGGAGCAAACAAGCACGGCGTCAGTCCGAAGAAACCACGTAAACATCCACCAAAGACAAAAAAGCGCCTCGCGGCAAAGCAGGCACGAAAAGACGCTCGCTGAACATACCTAAACAAAGAACGCTCCCCTCGGGGAGCGTTCTTTGTTGCATTCCTCAAAACAGACGTCGCGACCTTTCTAAGGTAGACTGAACTCCTATGAAACTTCCTGACGTAGATAGACTCTACAGCGAGAAAGAACGCTCCCTCACTGACTTCCTACAGTTGTATAACGCCAACCTCCCGCTTACCTTTAAGCGCGCTTCAGCACCACTCCTCGTGGAGTTTAAAGATACCCATGCAGACGCGTTCAAGGGAGGCGAAGTGTGGTCTCTGGACCTACACCGCAAGAAGGTGATGGATTGGTTGAGCTCGCGTCCCGTGTAGCGTCTACATTCATGGATACAGCAAAAGAGCTCCGTGACGGAGCTCTTTTGCGTTAGAACAGCTGCAACGAATTAATCGTTATCGTGTCCTTTGTTCTCGTGCTTGTCTGAATCGGAATGATTCTTATCCTCCTTGTTTTCATGCTTGTCCTTCTTTGCATGTTCTACAAAGCTGACACACTGTCCCTGATTCTTGAAGGTAGGGTTGGTAAAGATCTTCCATCCTCCCTTCTTACACACGTCCTTATCTGTTGGGGTGGTGACTGGAGGAGGTACCACGACAATTGGATAGATGGTGGTAGGGTCGCCAGCAAGGACCGTGTTTTCTGCGGTGACGACGGTGCCATTAGCAAGCGTGACCGTTGCGACAACACGGGTTGCGGGAACGCTCTGACCATACTGAGCTTCTCGTAGGTTTACCCAATAGCCATCCGTTAGATAGTTAAAGGTTCCAGACACATCAAATGGAGAGGAAATTTGATTGCCGGTGATGTCCGTTCCTACTTTCGCTGTTGCGGTATTGGTCTGAAGTAGTGTCGCTCCTGAATAGAGCTTCACAACCACAGACTGCGCACCAAGAAAGTTCGCGCCATCCAAGCCAAAGCCTGCGGAATATCCGCGCAGCATACCGAGTCCAGTGTCATAACTGACAACACCGAAGTCTTCAGCATGGAGACGTTGTATACGTACGGCGTGGCCGGAGGTGGTCGTCCAGGTTCCTGAACGTACCCCGCCCTGATAATTGTCGTTCCACGTACCGGACATGCTGCCGTCGCTTGCAACCGTACCGGTCATATGCATGACCGTAAGAGGTGTGGTTGCGTCGCTTGGTGCAGTGTAGTTAGCGGTGATATCAATGGTGTCACCACTGACCGTGCCTCCCGTCAGAACCCACGTATAGGAGTGGGCTCCGCCTACTGGATAACCACCGTTTCCGGTGAGGTTGCCACCAACATCCTGCACGAGTGCAAGATCATGCGCATACGCCGTACCTTGGTAATCAAAGGCAACAACATAATTATTAGAGGTATTCCAGTTCGGTGCGGCTGCGGCATAGGCCGGAACAGCGACCGCAAGTGGTGAGAGTAGAAACGCAAGCGCGCTTATTTTTACGAGTAGTTGTTTCATATGAATGTTTTTAGGCAATTTAGTACTAACAAGACTCTGTAGCCTAGATATATGAAGACGTTTGAAGGTCTGCTTTGTTACGTGTTCTGTTATCTTCGTATTGCTCGAAGAATTGCGATGAACACGCAGGCACCGAGAATGGCAACGAAGAAGCTGTAGAGCGTGAATCCACCGACTCCTCCTTCACCAAGAAGACTCATGATGAAACCTCCTACAACTGCGCCGACGATACCAACGACAATGTCCCAAACGAGGCCACCATCACTCTTCATCACAAGTGAAGCAATCCATCCGACAAGTGCACCGAACACAATCCAAAGTAGGATACCCATATACATATTAGTTAGCTTCCTGATTTTGTAATTTCACCGCCGCTTCAGGAGTTGAAACGGTCTTCCCCATCAAGAACAGGTGGATAATGCCAAACGCAATTACCCAGTAGACGAACATAGCTAGAATTGTGGTCCACTCAAAGATGGAACCCGCAACCACCTGTGTGACACGAAACACATTCAAGAATGGTGCAGCGAACACATAGGTGAGGTTGTAGATGAAGCTCGTGAAGCCTGCGCCTGGATTTGCACCAAGGAGCTTAAGTGCAAAACGGAACGCGAGCAGGATTTCTATGAATCCAAGGATGTACCAGACTATCTGTGTTCCCCGATACAGGGGCTTAGTGCTGGGCGAGTTAAATGAGTCCATACGTGTCCAAATGTATTACAGCGAATATACCTATGAAGACGATCGTCTAAAGTCCTTATTACACGAATGAGCTGTGCGTACTGACTACGGAGCAATGGTCCACGTGGTTCCTTGTATCGGAAATTTTCCTTCTACGGTGGCTGAAGTTTCTACGTCAGAAACGACGAGCGTAATTCCCTCTCCGATATTAGATGTAACATCAGAAGCGACTTTTGCTTTTATGGTGAAGAGTCGTAATTGGCCTGGCTCAAAATGCGCATCGGTTGGGGCAAGTGCAACGTAGTCGGTAAAGAGCGAGTCCCCTTCGCTTGCGCCGCGAGAGCCACCCTTATCATCAATGGTTGAAAGTCCGACGACACTCTCTGGCGAAGCAGAGCCTTTCTGAGTAAGCCAGAATCCTGTAATAATTGTGGATGCACTACCGACATTCGTAATTTGGAGATACATCACCGGAACCGTTTGGCCTGCGCGAACAGTTCCTCCACTTAACAGCGGTATGTACCACACGACGAGCGTGGTGGGTCCGAGCGGTACTGACGGCACCGTTGGTGGCGTAACTGGTGGTGGAACAACCACAATCGGTGGCGTCACGGGCGGTGGTACCGGTACCACCACGGGAGGTTTTGGTTGTACGGCAACAACAGGGGTGCTCGTTGCAACTGCCTGCGGCTTGCGCTCTACACGTACTTCAACACTACAGAGGGCCTTGTGTGAACCGCTCTCAAAGCTGTACGTGTACGTGGTGGTTGCGGTAGGCGTAAAAGACTCCGTACCCGTAAGTGGACTTTCATCGACGCCGTTTACCGTCGCCTTCTTTGCGTTCATGCCTGACCACGTAATCTGTATCTGCTGGCCTTCCTGGAGCATCATCGTTCCCGTACTGGTTATATGTTGTTCTCCTTTAGGCGAGATGACATCAAGGGCGCAGGACGGTGGAAGCGGGACGAAGAAATGCAGAACCGACATACCAAACACGATGAACAACGTGAGTACATGAGAAAAGAAATCTGAAAGTGAGGTAAAAACCATGGTGGAGTGAAGTATAGCGTGTAGTGAGAAACAATGTTGGTTTTGTGATACCGAAAAAGAACACTGTAGTAGTGTTCTTTTTCGTGTTCACGAGTGTCGTAGAGCGTCTTGTGCTCTACAGATTTACGTGAAAGCCAACAAATGCATCAGTCTGGCTCTGGAGCAACATAACACCACTGTGGAGAGCGATATTAAATGCGGTTGCCATTGCTGATACCGGATCGTTTGCTGAGACAATGCTTACATCTCCGGAAGTATTCACAAACGCATAGGTAGCTGCGTGTGCTTGGCTTGGTAGAGCGAAAGCGAGAATGCTAGAGATGGCAAGAACTGCACCGACAAGAATCTGAGTGGTTGTGAGTGCGAACTGGGTTGTAGTAGTCATACGTGCGGGTGCGTTTATAGTGAGTAAGTAATGTAGTAGATAGGCTGTTTGCCTTTGCACCCATACATGAAGACGAATCATGTCCCGGAGTATTACAAAATTACAATCTATTCAATTTCTGAAGCGTTTATTTCTCCTGTTGCATGAATGGTGCGTTTGTGTCCGGTCGTGCGTACGAGTGCTACACTAGAGCCTCAACGACCAGTTCTCCACGCTCGTCTGTAATCTGTTTGTAATATTACAGAGTACGGCACGTCATCAACCATATGAACTCCAAGGACCAGAAGGCCAAGGATCTCGAAGACACTATGACGGGTGCCTATAATGACTACGAAAAGGCCTTAAACCGCCACTCCTACTTCAAAGTCCATAACCACGAGCTTGGTGAGGACCTCGTGCAGGACACCTATATGAAAACCTGGGCGTATTTACTCAAGGGCGGAAAAATAGAGCTCATGCGAGCTTTTTTGTATCACACGCTCAACTGTCTCATCATTGACGAGTATCGGAAAAAGAAATCATCCTCTCTTGATGTACTTATCGATAAAGGCTTTGAACCCGGAACCTCTGATACCGAACGTCTCGTGAACGCACTTGATGGAAAGGCGGCGCTCCTTCTGATTGCGCGCCTTCCGCCGAAGTATCAAATCATTATGCACATGCGCTATATACAAAGCCTCTCACTCTCAGAAATGTCAGAGGTAACGGGCCAGACTAAAAACGCGATGGCTGTGCAGGTGCATCGAGGCATGGAAAAACTAAAAGTCCTCTACCATCACTAATTTCTCAGAAGTTTGGAATTAGGTCATACTGCCTAGTATGTATGGCTCACTACGTGAGGACGAAGAGAGAAAGCGAGAGCTCCGCAAAGAGGCAGGCCGCGAGAATGAAAAAGCGCTTGAGCGCCAGCGTCTGCAACAAGAAGAGCGGAAGCGCCAGCATGACAGCGCACTGAAGACACAACTGCGTGGATTTCAAGACAAACTACAAAAGGCTGAGCGTGACCTTGCGGCTCTCAAATTAGAGGGTGCGCACCTGGAACATGTTATCCGAGAAGGTACACGCGCAAGCAGCAGTGATTCAGCCACACGGAAAATCTCAGGCTTAGAGCGTACGATACGCGATACCCTTAGCCGTCTGCGCGGTCTCGAGCAAAAAGAACGTGATGCGGAGCGAGCACTCGAGGGTATGAAGCGAGAGGAAGCAGAGCTGAGTAGAGAACTTCGTACAGAAGAACAGAATCTTGAAACCGCGAAGCGTGAGGGTGGTCAAGTGCAGCACACTGAAGATCGGAAGGAGGAGCTTGCTCGTAGTGCTAAAACCCGCAAGGCGGAACACGCAAGAAGTGCTGAAGCACTCACCCGCGAAATACAGACCTACAAACAACAGATTTCAACGATTGAACGCGAACTGCTGTAGGTCTTACGGTAGCGTCGTGGTTGCCTCAAGCTGAATGGGTTCCGCTGAACGGTGTGGATGGATAAAGATAAGATGGCCTATGCCAAGGAGGGCGTAGAGTATGAGTCCGACAGTTGCAATGCGCCACGCTCGTTCCATGGCGAAAGTATATCGCGTCTCCTGAGAAAGAGTTGACAAAATAATCACTCTATGATATTCTTATTTTAATCAAACAGCGCTGATCCAGAGAAGTGGGATCGAGCTTTTTCTCCAGCTGACTGCACTTGATGCATTTTATCGACCACAACATTCTTATTGCTATGCAGGAAGGAACTATCGCTCGTCTTACAGATCGCGGCTTCGGCTTCATCTCTATTGAGGGCAAAGATAAGGATCTCTTCTTCCATTCAAAGGACCTCGTCGGCGTTGCCTTCGATGACCTTCGTGAGGGAGATAAGGTATCTTTTGAAGTTGCTGATGGCCCGAAAGGACCAAACGCCGCTAAGGTATCTCGTATCTAAATCGAACTTGAAAACACCCCGCCATCGGCGGGGTGTTTTCTTATATGCGTCTCGTATAAACAAAAAGGCCGCAGGAGTTTACTCCTGCGGCCGAGACCTCCAACCACCTGTATCAGCGAGCGCGGGACATCCTCCTGCTTACCCGTATGTTTTTCCGAATGGGTCGCTTCATGCGACTTGCACGTGCTCCGTGCCTCTCCTTATTCGGTTTTTGGTGTAGCTGTTCCTGCGACGTTAGTGGCGGATGGTATCTGCGATTCATCACGCTTGCCAGTTGGTAGATGGTGCGGAAGTGCGGATGCACCGTCACACCGTGTGCGAAACTTTCAACCGTTTTTGGAAGAAGGTTCGCCTCATGCGCCAACTGAAACAAGGTGAGGCCAAACAAATGAGTTGGCTCCCGAAGAAGCGTTCGCAGGTATTCAATAAATTCGTCAACCGAGCGGTCGGCACCGAAGTGCGTGAACGACAAAGAGCGTTGCATTCCGTTCCCCTTTCTGTAGTACCGAATACACAGTGCCACGCGAGGATACTTCTGTCAAAAACTATTTCTTGGCTTTTGTGTAGCGATGCTTCTTCGCAGGACACCTGCATGGAAGACAATGGTCTACACAGTATTCTTTCCCATAGTCGTAACAAAGTTCATCGCCCTTCTTGATGTTCTTGATTGAAAAGATAAACACGCGCCCGCCGCGGATTTCAGGTTCACAGTTTGGTGCACAAGAGTGATTAATGTAACCAGCTTTATTCATACTTGGCTTTCCATCAATCGTCTTGCTTTTCGTTATCTCAAAAAGGTACTTACTCTTACTGGAATATTCTTCCGCCTTGCTGATGGTCCGTCCCACATACTCAATCACGCACTTCCCTTTTGGAATGTCGTCGTTGGTAAAAAGACCGATACCGGCCTTTGAGCGCCGTGGAATAAGGTGATAGTCACCTGGAATGAATTTACTTTTTGACATGCTGCGCGTGGGAGACAATTCCGCTAACCCTATCGCATTCACCTATTTTGACAAGGGGAAAACTAAACGTATGTTTGCACGTTCTTCCAGAAGGTTTCTGCTGCAGCTTCCCATGAGTACGTGAGAGCGGTCTGTCTGCACCTCGCACGTGAAAGACCAAGTGACTTCTCGGCGGCCTCTTTCAGATTTTCGCTCAAATAGCCGTCGACACCGGACGTGATAATGTCGCGGGGACCAACCACGTCATGTGCTGCAACGGGGAGCCCACACGCAAGTGCTTCCACAACCACGAGTCCGAAGGTATCGGTACGTGAGGGAAATACCGAAACATCACAAGCAGAAAGCCAGTCCACTAAATCTTGGCCTTTTTTATACCCAACAAAGGTGGCCGTGTGACGATACTTCTTCCGCAATTCTTCAAGATGCGGGCCGTCCCCAATCACGAGTTTTGTACCAGCCAGCTCAAGCCGAAGGAATTCTTCAATGTTCTTCTCTTTTGCTACGCGACCAAAATAGACAAAGAGGGGCTGACGAAGTACACGAGCTTCGTCCGGTACCCGGTCTTCATCACGCACGAAGAGTGAGATGTCAGCACCATTTGGTGACACCACCACGTTCGTATGCCCTTGTCGCTCAAGCTCCTCCTTCATAGAGGGTGTGCTCACAAACACGGCTCGCGCCTTGCTATGGAACCGGCGGAGCCAGAGGGTGGCGAGTTCACGAGACGGTGTACTTCCCACTTTGAAATAGTGGGAAATGTAGAGCGGAAAATTTGTATGAAAAAACGTGGTAAATGGAATACGTCTGTTGATGCAGACCCTGCGTGCGGCCTGCCCAAGCGAGCCTTCGGTTGCTATGTGCACATAATCAGGTTGTTCCTGTTTGAAGAGTTCACGCATACGAGCTCCTGGGAAATAGGCAATCCCGATTTCAGGATAGGCAAAGAACGGCAGTACTCGTTTGAAGAGGCCGGTATGAATAACCGTTACTTCAACACCCTGCTTCTGGAGTTCTTGGGTAATGTTCGTAATACCCGTCACCACGCCGTTTACTTGCGGTGTCCACGCGTCAGTAACAATAAGGAGTTTAGGCATGCACAAAGATTGTATGTGAAGCTTGGTCGTTACATTGTACCAGAATTGTCCAAATAATCAATGATTTGGTAGGATGATCACACCCGGCATGACAACTATTGAGACATCGGAGTCACTGAAGCGATGGATGCGGGACCTCCCCACCGCACAAATGGTCTACCCGACTGTCTTTTCGGAGCGCCTTCGTTATTTCTTCTGGGGCATCATTACCCCTTTTCATCCGTACTTCAGGGACGGACTCACGGCACTCGGACTTCTTCGACACAACTTTAGACAAGACTTTCTCATTGGACATGTTCGGGAGGGTCAATCACTTCAGGAGCTCATTGGACACCTGATTGGGCAGGGTTATGGGATTCACTTTATTGCATGGCGCGACACCGGAGAGATTGTGAGCATGCGCAAAGTAGATAATTTTAAATATCAGCACCATATCCGTATCTTTGAAGATGGCGAAGTTCGTGCACACTACGAATACACGCCTGAGTGTCATCCCATACTCCACATGCGTGAAATCGGTATGATAGACCGAACACCTGAATTTCTCGAGTTGCTCGAGAATCGAGTTGTTCCACTCCAGTAATTTTCTTCCCGTGTCTGCCGACCAGGTATGATGTACCTATGAAGGGTACGTTTGGTCTCACTGACGAAGAGCTTAAAGTGTTCAGTAAGTTAACCTCAGCAATAAAGATTCAAGACTTTCTTGATACGCTCGCTATCAACTACGAAAAGGAGGGTGAGACCATTATGTCTCCCCGTCGAGTGCTACGAGAAAAGAAAGCACATTGCCTTGAGGCGGCACTTCTTGCTTCGATTGCCTTTCGCCTTCAGGGCGAGCCTGGATATCTGATGGAGTGTAAAACGACACGAGGTGACCAACACCACGCCGTTACCCTCTACAAGCGAAATGGCTACTGGGGCGCGGTTTCAAAGACGAACCATGCAAGTCTTAGATTCAGAGATCCTATCTACAAGACCATTCGGGAGCTGGCTACCTCCTACTTCCACGAGTATTTCTTGAACGAGACGGGGAGAAAGACTTTTCGGTTCTACACGCGACCTTTTTCACTCCGACCGTTTGGTACAAAGTGGATAACGAGCGAAAACGATTTATGGGACATCGGGTACGCACTCCAAGACGCACCCCACTTCCCCGTTATTCCTGAAGGCAACGAGGAATACATTCGGAACGCGGATGCACTGGAACGTAAAGCAGGTGAGCTCACCGAGTGGAAGGAATCTCACCCGCGCACCTAACGGTAGTGGTACACTCTCCGGATGTCTCACCTCAACCGCACCACGACTCTCGGTCTTGTGCTGTGCGGAGTTCTTGTTCTTGTGGGCTCGTATGCCGGGTATAGGCTGTATATCTACACCACGTGGTTAGAAATAAGTAAGCAAGAAGCACGTACTGAACTCGCTTCAACCACCGAGGCGTTGTCTGAAGCGCAAACCGACCGAGTCGCCCTCTCTGAAGCTCTTGAACGCGAACAAATCCATAATGGAGAACTGGCTTCAAAAGTGAATGACTACACAAGTACGGTGGACACCCTCACCAAACTCACGCAGACCGACCGTGAGCTCCTCCAAAAGTACTCTCGAGTGTATTTTCTTAATGAAAACTATATTCCGAAAGATCTTGCGAATATTGACCCTGAATATTTGTACGACGCAAAGAAAAAGCTACAGGTCCATGAGAAAGTACTTCCCTACTTGGGAGATATGCTGAACGATGCTGAAAATACAGGTGTTCCGTTGTTGGTGGTTTCTGGCTACCGCTCGTTTACTGCACAGGCAGTCCTCAAAACGAGTTATCGTGTGACCTATGGTTCCGGGAGTAATACGTTTTCTGCAGACCAAGGCTACTCCGAACACCAGCTTGGTACCACAGTAGACCTCACGACGGATGCCTCCGGTGCAAACTTCAATAGCTTCTCAAAGACGAAGGCGTACACATGGCTTACCGAGCATGCCTACCAGTACGGTTTCATTCTCTCTTACCCGCCGGGAAATAAGTATTACCAGTATGAGCCCTGGCACTGGCGCTTTGTCGGAGTCGCCCTTGCCACCAAACTCCATGAGGATGAGCTCCATTTCTATGACCTCCCCCAGCGCGAAATTGACTCATTTCTCGTGTCTATTTTTGACTAGGAAGGCCGGCTGAGTTCGAGTCCTAGAAACCCAGCTCGCTATTTCTGTGTTCTAATACAGACATGAAAACCTATTTTGTTAGTGGCGTTAATGGAGTTGGAAAATCCACACTTATCCCACACCTGCGAGAAATGCTTCCGGCTGATAAATACATCGTGCATGACTTTGACGCTCGTGGAGTTCCCGATGGAGCAGACCATAATTGGCGTAAATCGGAGATACAGTATTGGCTTGAAGAAAGTGCTAGAGCTGCCGAAGAAAGCAGGGAAACAATTATTTGTGGCTTTGCCAAACCAGAAGATTTTGATACAGATTCAGACGTGGAAATTATTGTTCTAGATGCAGACGAAGAAACTGTCAGACAAAGGCTCACCAATCGCTATACCAAGGATGGTGTATTTGACGAGAACCAGAAGGTAACTGGCAAACCAGTAAATGAGTTTATTGCAGGAAATGTTTGGTATGCGAAAAAGATGCGGGAAGAATGTAGTGCCGCAGGTTGCCAGGTGATTGATACTTCTTTCATATCTCCCGAGGAGGTGGCGAAGAAGGTAGTCGAACTTATACAAGCTAAGTAAAATTTGTTCGAATACCGTCCCAGACGGTCAGCAATTTATTAGAAGTAACAAATCTAGATTGGCAATCATGACTACTTGGAAAACATGAACATCGTTCAACAAGTTCAACTCACCTTAAGAGCAGCCGAATACCACTTAAACATGGCGTTGTCGTTAATAGTTGACGATCGAGAATATGAACGTGTATTCTTTCACGTGCGCGCATACTTCTGGGAACTCTATTGTGTGTGGGACTATCTACTCCAGCACGCAAATGCGTCGACACTGAAGTGGAAACCGCACCTCGTGAAGGGCGATAATACCGGCGACTTCCTCTCAAAGATCGAATTAGAGCATTCGAACTACGCGCATCTCAATGTGCTACGTCAAATTCAAAGCAATGCAGTCTTTCAGAAGGTAAAGAAGATGCGGAACTACGCTCACAAGTGGCATTATAACCCTGTTTTAAGCATGGCTACTGATGGACCGCCAAGCGTAGGAAATCCTGCTCGATCGATTATGATAAATAACTCTGATAAAAAGGAGCCAGGCTTGCCTGCGCAAGTTTTCGTTGAGAGAAACGATCTAGAGTTCTTTAAAGAGACAGTAGAACAGTTGACTAATTTGGGGTTTTTCGTTTAAGACTTATTTCCCAACAAAAAGGTTCCAACGTCGTACCAAACTCCCAGCAGTCTAGAAAAGTATAAGTAAAAGCCCCGCACATGCGGGGCTTTTCTTATTTGTAGCCTAGTCTAAAAGTCTCAAGTGCGAGGCGTGGGAGACGAGCGAAGTAGACGTACTTAGAGTACGGCAGATGAGCTCGTTGGGACCCACAACAAAGCAATTGGGCCTTTTAGACGGCTACCAGGAGAGCTGACCGCCAGTCTTGTATTCTGTGACACGGGTCTCAAAGAAATTCTTCTCCTTATTCAAGTCCACCGCCTCGCTCATCCACGGGAATGGGTTTTGGACATTGTACTGGGCAGGAAGCGCAATCGTTGCGAGACGACGGTCGGCAATGTGCTCAATGTACTGCTTGAAACCGTCTGCGTTCATGCCAAAGATGCCCTTCGGGAACACTTCCTGTGCGAAAGTGTACTCAAGCACCACCGCTCGCTTCACCAGCTCAATGATGTGCTTCTGGAACTCAGGAGTCCAGAGTTCTGGCTGTTCTTCTTTAATGGTGTTAATCATGTTCACCCCAAAGTTCAGGTGCTGTGACTCGTCACGCATGATGTACTGAATCTGTTCAGCCGAACCGGTGAGCTTGTTCTGACGCTGGAAGCCGAACATAACAGCAAAGGAAGAGTAGAAGAAGATACCCTCCATGATAAGCGAGAATACAATCAAGTTCTCAAGGAACTTTTGATCGTTCTCAAAGGTACCGGTCTTGAATGCTGGGTCAAAAATGCCTTCGTTCAAAGCAAGCACCATGTTGTCCTTGTTGTAGATAGACTCTACTTCTCGATACATATTGAAAATACGGGACTCGTCCATGCCGAGCGACTCCACAATGTACTGGTAGGCATGCGTATGAATGGCTTCCTCGTATCCCTGACGAAGCAAGTACATGCGGCACTCAGGGCTCGTGATGTGACGATAGAGTGCGAGCACCACGTTGTTCGCCGCGATAGAGTCTGCGGTGGTGAAGAAGCCGAGCACGGTCTCAAATGCTTTTCGCTCGTCCGCAGTCAAAGCGTCCATGCTCTTCCACTGCTCAATGTCCCGCTGCATGGAGATTTCTGTCGGTAACCAGTGGTTACTGTTCCCTGCCATGTACGCCTCCCAGGCAAAGTGGTGACGCATCGGATAGAGCTGCATCACGTCCGCATCGCCACCGTTAATAATTCTTCGCTTATTAACGTCGACGGCTGAAGCTCCTTTGTTGATTGGCATGATGGGTTAGTGGTTACCGATAATTCGAGGATAGTTCCTCGGAAGGTCATACCATTTTCCACCCTAGGGCCCTTCACAGCAAGTTTTTCCGGGTGAAAAGTACCGATACAGCCAAAACTTGACTATTGAAATTATATGGCGTATTATAATGGTGGAAATTTGAAAGGATAGTCCAATGCTTCCACATATTGATCTGGTCATCAGTGACTGGAGCGGGGTCATTAGTGATGACCGCCGAACCGTTCACGAGGCCCTTATGCGTATGCTCGCGAAGCGTGGAATCGCGCGCATGAGCTATACAGACTGGGAACAGACCGCTCGGGTCTCGCCTCGCAAGTTCCTTACCAGTATGAGCGAACTGAAGGTCTTTGGTACCTTTGAAGAGCTCGCCGACGAATACGAGGAGACGTTTAACCTCGTGTCTTTTGAGGGTTTGCGACCCGAAGTGTTTCCGGATGTGCAGGATTTCCTGTCGCACATTAAATTGAACCTTCCGGGAACAGTTGTCGTGGTCGCGAGCAGTCATCCGCAGAAGTATCTGGAGGATGAAGCCAAACTGTTTGGCGTACACGGCCTCATCAAGGATTTCGTCGGTGATGCGCACGAAAAGATAACTGCCCTAAAAGGAGTCCTTGGTGGGGTTCCGGCAAACCGTGCGGTATATGTCTGCGATTCCCGCTATGACATCTGTGCGGCGCGCGGCGCTGGTATTACTGCCATCGGAATTCCGACTGGCTATCACTCGGAAACAGAATTGTGCGGGGAACTTAATTCCACGCGCGGTCCTTCACCCGTTATTGTTCACTCGTTGGCTGACGCAATTCCCTTACTGCGTCATTAAACCGCACTCCACCCTCCCCAAGCGGAGGGTGGCTTTTTTTATAGGGCACGCTAGTATCGAGCCTAGATTGATGGGGAGTATTTGACATGCGAACTATTCAGAAGCGAGCCAGCCCGAACGGGCCACTCGAAGTATTGCGTGATATGTTTCTAGCCCTTTTAACCTTCGCGTTACTGTTCCGGCACCATGAGCTGGTGGAAAATCTCACAGGTGTCTTTGGAGTTTCGGGATTGGTACTCTCGGGTCTTTGCTATCTCGACGTCGGTGTAGCCTGGATGATTTATTTCTGGCATATACCGAAACATAACGGAACGCGTGAGACTGATTACGTCCCGGTCTATTTCATCTACTCACTCGTCCCAATCCTTATGGGTATTGGCGATTTGTACTCGGTACTCTAACGCAAAAGCGGCGCCTCGGCGCCGCTTTCTGTTTGTAATACCAAACCTTTTTACGAGCTAACTTTCGCAGGATTCGCACACACCCGACTCCAGCCCCTCCGCTACCCTCGCCAATTTTGCCTTCCACTCTTCATTTGAAAAACCAGAGGGCATCGTGGACTCCGCTACCGTAACGGTTTCCATAACTGCCGTACGCATTTGCGGGTCTGAGATAGCTGCCATCACCGCTTCAGCGTGGCTCTCAGCACTCGCAGAAACCGCGGCCAGCATACTTGAGACGGGAACAGCTTCCCCAACAGACACTGAGGACATAACAGCGCCAGCAAGGGCCGCTGCGCCACGGGTGTGGGTAGAACCGTACTCAGAGGTTGAAACTGTTGATTTCTCTACCTGAGACGCACCAAGGGTGCGGAGGTAGTAGGTGGTCTTCAGACCCATTTCCCAGGCGAGGAAGTATGCCTCAGAGAGTTCACGTCCGGAGGTACCGTTGTAGAAGATGTTCAAGGATTGTGATTGGTCAATCCACTTACCGCGACGTGCTGCAGCTTCAATCAACCAACGTGGCTCAATCTCAAAGACTTCCTTGTATTTCTCACGTAGTGCAAGTGGAATCTCCTGAATGTTCTGCACGGAGCCGTCGGCATACTTCAAGCGATTCAACATACCCGCGTCCCACATATTGATTTTCTTCAAATCCTGCACGAGGTACTTGTTCACGACGACAAAGTCCCCTTCTTTGTTTGATTTAACGTAAATATTTTTGTAGATAGGCTCCACGCACGGAATACAACCCACGAGGTTTGCCGTTGAGGCGGTTGGTGCAATCGCCATGGTATTACTATTCCTCATACCATACTGCTTCACGTGTTCACGCACCGGAGTCCAATCAAGTTTGCCACCGCGCTTGAGTTTGATTTCTTCTCCGCGTTCAGCCTGAAGCAAATCAATGGTGTCCTGCGGGAAGATATTGCGGTCCCACTTTGAGCCCTTGTAGGTCTCGTACGTGCCGCGCTCCTTGGCAAGCTGGCTTGAAGCAAGAATCGTGTAGTACGCCATCACTTCCATACTCTCGTCAGCAAAAGCAACCGCTTCTGGGGTATCAAAGTTAATACCCAGGTCATAGAGCGCATCATGGTACCCGCGCACGCCAAGCCCGACCGGACGATGACGCATGTTTCCACGTCGAGCATCCTCAGTTGGATAGAAGTTGAGATCAATCACGTTATCGAGCATGCGAATAGCAGTACGCGTTACGCTTGCTACGAGCTCGTGGTCAAAACGCATCTCTCCATCAGGCCCCTTGTTTACAAACTTCGCGAAGTTGAGTGAGCCGATAGTACAGACGGCTGTTTCGTCAGCAGACGTGTTAAGCGTAATCTCCGTGCAGAGGTTTGAGTTGTGGACGACGCCCACATGGTCCTGTGGTGAACGAACGTTGGAAGGGTCCTTCCAGGTAATCCACGGGTGTCCCGTCTCAAAGAGCATGGCGAGCATCTTCTTCCAGAGATCAGAAGCAGAAATGCGCTTGTAAAGGGTGATGACACCGGAATCCACCATTGCCTCGTACTCCTGGTAGCGTTTTTCAAAGGCAGCACCGTAGAGATCATGGAGTTCTGGCACATCATGCGGAGAAAAGAGTGTCCAGTCTCCCCCATCACGCACACGCTTCATGAAGAGGTCTGGAATCCAGTTTGCGGTGTTTATGTCGTGGGTGCGACGACGCTCATCTCCGGTGTTCTTACGGAGTTCAAGGAAGTCTTCAATGTCCAAGTGCCAGGTTTCAAGATACACGCAGCCAGCGCCACGGCGCTTACCTGAGCGGTTAATGGCGATATTCACGTCGTTGGCAATCTTCAAGAATGGGACAATGCCCTGCGAGCCGACGCCCGTGCCCTTAATGAAGGAGCCAGTAGAACGGACCGGGGTCCAATCGGTACCTGTACCTCCTGACCACTTCAGGTACTGTGCGTTGTCGCTAAAGGATTTAAAGATGGCATCAAGTGAGTCCGGAACGGTGTTGAGGAAGCAGTTAGAGAGCTGGGCCTTGAGTGCACCTGACTGAAAGAGGGTGCGACCACCCGGGGTGTAGTAGAAGTTTGAAAGCAAGTCATAGAATTCCATCGCAACACGCTCACGGTCTGCGGGTAGTTCGTTCAGTGAGAGACCCATGGCGATACGCATCCAGAGCATTTGCGGTGTCTCAAGTGGTTTCTTGGTCTTCGGATCCTCCATACAGTAGCGAGAACTCATGATTTCAAGACCCATGTACTCAAAGAGTGAGTCATTCTCGAGCTTCATGGCACGCGCCATCTTATCAAGATCAAATTCCATCATGCGTGGGTCAAGATTCTGATTCTCAACGGCCATCTTGATGTTTTTTGCAAACAAACGAGCGTGCTCGTCCAAAAGTTCTGACTCCTTGAAGGTGTGTCCGAAAACTTCGCCGTACAGGCGGTGCAAGTGGAGTTTTGCGGCAACCTTTGAGTACGCAGGGTCGCGCTCAATCATAGAACGCACCACCATGATGAGTGCACGCCGGACTTCGTCCGTCGTCATCCCTTCAAAGAGTTCATACTTCACCTGCGTCATCACACCGTCCACATCAATCGCGTCTTCGTAGCCCTTCACAAACTTCATGAGGTTGGCACGAACCTTTTCTTCATCAAAGGCTTCTTCCCTACCGGAGGCTGTTTTGATCGTGAGACGCTTCTCCTCTACCTTCTGGATGACTTCTTGTTTCTTTTCTGCGCGAATCTTTGCGTGTTCGTAACGATACACGATGTAGTGCTTCGCAATGGAGAGGTATCCCTCGCGCATGAGGGTGAATTCCACAAGGTCCTGTACGTTTTCTACCGATGGTGTCTGCTCATTGAAGCGAGCAGAGAGCTCATCCGCAACCGCACTGGTCATTTCTTCAAGTTTTTCCTTTGAAATAGGCACGTACTCAGATTCAAATGCTTTTCGCATCGCTTCCGTTATCTTGCCCACTTCAAAATCAACGACCTGCCCGTTGCGCTTTTTGACCTGCTTCATAGTTTTTTGAATGCCGTTATCTGCACGTGATAATACAGTCGCGGGAGGTAGGAAAGCGAGAGGCTTTCGGCATGAGAAAGAAAAGTATGCGGGGTCGCGCGTGTTCCGGAAACACCTTTCCCGGTCTTTCTCAACCTATCTCCTGACTGCGGTCGAACCCCTTCATTTTAACGCGCTCCTCCACTCAAAACCATGTGGGGATAGTGCGCAATAACCCATTTCTGTACTCTTTCAAGAGTCGCTGTTCCGACCAGTATCTAGGCTCTTCTACAAGCTCCTTAGTGAAGAATAATGAGGCTTACGAGACCTGCAAAAACACAGTAGAGCGCAAATGGGGTAAGTGTCTTTGTTTTGAAGTATTTGGTAAGAAAACGAATAGAAAAGTAGGCAGTGATACCTGACACGATGAAGCCAATGAAGACGATGTCGAGCGGATACTTCCCTGCCTCTAGCAAGAGCGGAAGTTTGAGTGCCGCTGCGGCAAAAATAAGCGGCGTCGCAAGTAAAAAGGAGAATCGTGCTGCACTCTCATGGTCAAGCTTACACAACAAACCACCAGCGAGTGCTGCTCCCGTGCGAGAAAAGCCTGGGAAGAGTGCGAGTGCTTGCATGCTACCAACGAAAAGTGCTTGAGGATATGAAAGTGTTGCAATCGCGTGGTCAGCGTCAGGCGAAAAGAAGGTGTGGCGACCCTTTCGGCGAAGGAGTTCGGCGCCGTAGAGTAAAAATCCGTTACCAATAAGGAAGAGTGAGACGAGTACCGGTGCCGCAAAGAGATGTTCAAATTTCTTCTGGAATAGGAGCCCGAGAAGTCCTGCTGGAATGGTGCCGACGATGATGAGCCACGAGAGCCGTGCATACGTGTCACTCAGGATACGGCGCTTGGGAGTAATTGAGCGAAAAAAGCCACGAGCAATCTTCATCCAGTCATCAAAAAAGAATCCAAGAAGCACGAGTGCAGTTGCAAAGTGCGTAGCAACTAAGAAGATGATGAAGAATTGTGCATCTTGATCAACTGACCAGCCAAGAAGCGGCGGCAGGAGTACCGTGTGGCCGAGTGAGGAAATCGGGAAGAGTTCCGTAAAACCTTGGAGTGCTCCAAGAAGAATCGCTTGTACCGTAGTAATCATGATGAGTCCCCGCTCCCTATTGCTTCAAGCCGGCTCCGCGAATAAACAAGAAGAGCGTAAGTACGAAGAAGAATATCGTAAGTCCGCCCATCACCGTGAAGCAGGTAGCAATAGATACGTCCGTGATGCCAAGGAAACCGTAGCGGAAGGCATTCACCATGTAGAGAATTGGATTGAAAAGCGACAGACTCTTGAAGAATGGTGGAAGTTGATTGACTGAGTAGAAGACTCCTCCAAGGTAGGTCAGTGGAGTGAGTACGAAGGTTGGCACAATAGAGATGGCATCAAATGACTTTGCAAAGATACCGTTTACGAGACCTGCTAGTGCAAACAGGAGCGCCGTAAGGAACGCTGCGCCAAATATGATGAGTGCATTATGTATGACGAGATGCGTGAAGAAAAGAGAAGTAGCAACCACAAGAATTCCCACAAGCCCAGCACGCACTAACCCTCCCGTCACAAACCCAGCAATGATGGTCCACATGGGCATTGGGGAGACCAACTGTTCATCAAGCGTGCGCTGCCACTTTGAAAAGTAGAAGGTGGAAACCGTATTCATATACGCGCTCGTGATGATAGACATCATGACGATACCGGGAATGATGAACTGCATATAGGAAAACCCTTGTATTGCCTGTACCTGACTTCCAATAAAACCTCCAAAGATAATGAAGTAGAGCGAGGTGGTGATGACCGGTGGAAGAAGCGTCTGTGACCAAATACGAATGATGCGAACGAAGTCCTTACGGACCATGGTGTAATAGCCGACGAGTATAGGTGAGCGTTTCATATTATTTTTGAATCAAATTGATGAATACCTCCTCAAGTCGACTTCCTGAGTTACGGATATTTGAAATCTGTATGCCTGCTGCAGAAATCTTTCGCATGGCGTCATTCACCGTCTCCCCCGGATTAAGGGTGAGCTCAAGCGTATGCTCATCTGTCTTGATTATTTTAAGCTCGCGAAGCACGACCATCGTCGCGTCGAGTACCGGCTCTGCGGTATCCAAGAGAAGCGTGACGTAGTTCAGTTTAGAAATGAGTTGCTTCACACCTCCCTCTTCAATAATTTCGCCTTTATTGATGATGGCAACCCGACGACAGAGAATCTCAACCTCTTCCAAATAGTGCGTAGTGAGGACAATAGTCGTGCCGTTTGCGTTTAGTTCCCGAAGGAAGTCCCACATGCCACGCCTGAGTTCTACGTCCACACCTGCGGTTGGTTCATCGAGAAGTAAAATCTTTGGGTCGTGAATAAGTGCACGTGCGATAAGCAGCCGGCGCTTCATTCCTCCGGAAAGGGCTTGCGCCGTGTCGTTCCTCTTTTCCCAAAGACCGAGCTGCGTCAATACTTTTTCAGCTCGTACTTTTGCCTCCGCACGAGGAATACCGTAGTAGCCGGCCTGATCCACGACAATATTCTCTACCTTTTCAAAAATATTGAAATTGAACTCCTGCGGCACGAGTCCAATGAACGATTTTGCCTTATCGGGGTCCTCGTCAATAGAAATACCAGCAATAGAAACCGTACCCGCCGTTTTAAGCGTGAGGCCGGACGCAATGCTGATAAGGGTAGATTTCCCTGCGCCATTTGGTCCAAGAAGACCAAAGAATTCACCTTGCTCAATCGCAAGCGTAACGCCCTTGAGTGCCTCGGTACCGGAGCTGTAGACCTTCGTAACGCCTTCAATATTGATTGCTGATGCTTGTTTCATAGAGAGTGATTTTGGCAGTATAGCATTTTCTGTTTTTTGCTCGTACGGGGAGTATTTCATCATAAGAAAAGTGGTGATATCCCCACAATTTTGGCCATACTTCGGGTATTCTTATAGGTACGTACAGCCATGCTAGCAACACATCTTCACGAAGAGCGACCATGGGGAGCGTTCGATACGCTCGTTATGAATACGCCCTGCACCGTGAAGATGTTATGGGTTTCGGCGGGCGAGCGCTTTTCTCTCCAACGTCACCAAAAACGTACAGAATACTGGAAAGTGATTGAGGGAGACGGAATCCTTCGCCTTGGGGAGAACGAACGATCAGTGGCTATCGGTGATGAGGTAGAAATCCCACAAGGAATGCTCCACCGGCTTACCGGTGGAGACAAAGGCATCCGTGTGCTTGAAATTTCAACGGGTGAGTTTGATGAAAACGATATTGAACGGCTGGAAGACGACTACGGCCGCACTGGCCCATGATAGTTACTCTTTTCCTCAGTTTTTTTGTCCTACTCGTGCTTGCGAGCTTAATCGCGCTGTTACTCCACGAGCTCAACAAGAGCGCACATCGCAAGTACCGAGAAAAGAAAATCGGATCGCACTTTAAGAATCCAGAACAGCACCTTTCCCTTGGGCGTGCGCACGATAATCCAGTCCTCAGGGAGAAGGAGGGGTGGGAGGGCGGTGCGGTCATGAACCCGGGCGCAGTAGAAGACAAGGGGCGTGTACATCTTTTTTACCGAGCACTTGGCACTGACGGTGCTTCTCGTATTGGCTACGCATCCTCTTCTGACGGTGTTCACTTTGATGAGCGAAGTGCCTTCCCGGTATTTAGTCTTGACGAAGCTCTGGTTGGTTTGACTCGTCGTCATCGCTTGCGTCGTCATCCGGGACTCGTTGCTTCCGGCGGTAGTTGGGCTGGCGCGGAGGACCCGCGCGCGGTCATCATTGGTGACCGACTCTATCTTTCCTTTTCTGCCTTTGCTGGTTGGGATTCCGTGCGTATGGGTGTTTCTTCCATCTCACTTCAAGATTTTCGTAATCGGGAATGGAACTGGACGGACCCCGTCTTTCTTTCGGCACCGAATGAGGTTCATAAAAACTGGGTGCTCTTCCCGGAAGCAATTAACGGACAAATCGCCGTGCTTCATAGCTTGCATGGCGCATCTCGTAATGAAGTATTAATTGAATACCTTGATTCAGTCGCCACCCAACCGCGTCAGTTTATACGCAGTCCGTATCAACCACTGCGCACCAAAGGCGTGTGGGATTCAGCACTTCGTGGTGCAGGACCTCCTCCACTCAAAACATCCAAAGGCTGGCTTACCTTTTATCATGCAACGGATGATCGCGAACCGCATAAGTATAAAATTGGCGCGATGCTTCTTGACCTTGCCGACCCGCGCAAGGTGATTGCTCGTTCTAAGCAACCCATACTAGAACCCTCTGCGCACTACGAGGAAAATGGTGCAAAGCCCGGCATCGTCTACAGCTGTGGCGCAGTGGTGCGTGACGGTGTACTCACGCTCTACTACGGTGCTGCCGATAACTACATCTGTGCTGCCGCAGCACCCCTTGCTGATTTCCTCCGGAAGCTCGTTGATACACGGTCTCCAATACTCGTACCTATCACTACCTAGCATCATGTTTACCGTTAAGCGAAGTCAGCATAATCCCCTTCTTGCGCCACGCCGTGAACATACGTGGGAGGCACTCGCCACCTTTAATCCATCCGTCGTTCCGCATGGTGAGGGACTCCGCATGTACTATCGGGCGATTGCAAATCCGGACACGCTTTCAGGCATCAGTGTAGGCGAATCCACCATCGGCATGGCCGAGTCCATAGATGGGGTGCATTTCCACTCACGCGAGCAGGTCATCGTGCCGATGCATGAATGGGAAGGCTATGGATGCGAGGATCCACGCGCAACCATTATTGATAGCGTCACGTACCTCTCCTACACCGCGCTCGGTGGCTATCCGTTTGGGGCAGACAACATCAAGGTTGCTATAGCGGTGTCCCGTGACGGGGTCAATTTTGATGAACGTCACCTTGCAACACCCTTTAATGCAAAAGCATTTTCTCTCTTTCCGGAAAAAGTTGGAGACGACTATGTTGCCTTGCTTACGGTTCACACCGACATGCCGCCAGCGGAACTCTGTATTGCACGCGCAAAGCGGATAGAAGATTTCTGGTCTCCAGAGTTTTGGAATGAGTGGCACAAAGGCTGGAACACGCACGCACTCAAACTCAAGCGAAGTGAGCAAGACCATGTGGAGGTAGGTTCGGTACCCATTAAAACCAAGGACGGGTGGCTCATGTTTTATTCCTACATTGAGAATTATTTTGGTGGTGGCACGCGTGTGTTCACCGTAGAGGCAGCGCTCCTTGATCTTGAAGACCCAGAAAAGATTATTTCGCGTACGTACCCTCTGCTTGTTCCAGAGGAAATCTACGAACGCTATGGCATAGAGCCAGACATCGTGTTCCCCACGTGTGCAGTCTTGAACGAAAAAGACAGCACGATAGATCTGTACTACGGTGCTGCAGACACGACCTGCGCGAAAGCGACCATCAAACTTCCTGATTTGCTTCGCGCACTTGACCCGTCTGGCCCTGCACGCACCTTTGAGCGCGCACACAGTAATCCAATCCTCTCCCCCATCAAGGAAAATGCCTTTGAATCCCTCTGTGTCTTTAACCCAGCTGCCTTTGAACTCGACGGTTTCGTGCATATTCTCTACCGCGCTATGGGGGCAGACCGCACCTCGGTGATGGGCTACGCCAAAAGTAAGGACGGTATCAAGATTGATGAGCGCTTGGACAGGCCGGTGTACGTGCCGCGTGCAGATTTTGAATTGAAGCATGGTTCACCAAACGGCAACTCCGGCTGTGAGGACCCGCGCACCGTCATTATTGATGGCAGAATCTACATGACCTACACCGCCTACGATGGTGTGCACGCTCCACGAGGAGCCATTACTTCCATCAGTACGGAGGAATTCCTTGCAGGAAAGTTTGATACATGGACGATGCCCATGCTCGTTACCCCGGACGAAGTGGACGACAAAGACGTGGCACTCCTGCCTGAGGCAGTGGACGGACAGTACGTGCTCTATCACCGCATTAGTGGAAGAGTATGCTGCGACATCATCACGGATCTCAGTTTTGAAAAACGAGTCTCGCGTTGTATTGAAATTCTCGCGCCACGCGAAGGCATGTGGGATTCCACGAAAGTTGGGCTTGCGGGCCCTCCTATTAAAGTTGACGGTGGCTGGCTGCTTATTTATCACGGCGTGTCACACCGGAGTCGGTACCGCCTTGGCGCAGCACTCCTTGACCCGTCCGGCACCATTCTGCTCGCTCGCAGTGCCGACCCCATCTTTGAACCCAAAGAACCCTATGAGCTTGTTGGTGACGTGAACAATGTCGTGTTCTCCTGTGGCGCGGTCGTACGCGGTGACGAGGTACTGCTGTACTACGGTGGTGCCGACACGGTGGTCGGAGTTGCTCTTGGAAGTCTGAGCCATATACTGAAGGCCCTTACCTAAGTTATGCCTATTCCGCGCCTCGTTGCCTTTGATATAGACGGAACTCTTACCGAGAGTAAGCAGCCGGTAAGCCATGACATGGCAAACCTCTTGTCGCGCCTTTTAGACAACACACTCGTCACGCTTGTGACCGGAGGAAAGTTGGAACAAATCACAACGCAAATTGTGGAGCGACTTCCAAAGGGCACCAATATGGAAAACCTCTATGCGCTCCCTACCTCCGGCGCAGCTATGTATCTCCAAGTTGATGGAGGATGGCATCCTATCTATGAAGAACTTCTGTCACCGGACGAAGCCGAGCACATTAGCGCAGTCTTGAAGAGTGCTGCAACGGAGGCCGGGATTATTGATTTTGCGACACCATCCTATGGTGAACGTATTGAGAATCGTGGTTCGCAAATTTCTCTTTCAGCGCTTGGCCAGCAAGCACCCATTGCAGAAAAAGAGGCATGGGATCCAGACCGCTCCAAGCGCCTACAACTACAGGCTACTTTGACTCCCCTCCTGCCAGCGTATGAAGTTAGGCTTGGAGGTCTTACCACCTTTGACGTAACTAAGCGTGGCATTGATAAAGCGTATGGCCTGAAGCGCCTCTCTGAGTACCTTTCTATTTCCATTCGAGAAATGCTTTACGTGGGGGACGCACTTTTCCCAGGTGGAAATGATGAAGTCGTAAAGGAAACGGGTATTCGCACGAAGAAAGTGGCAAATCCAAAAGCAACCGAGGATTTTCTAAAGATTCTACTTACCAATGGTGTTTATACTGTAGATACATGAGT
Source organism: Patescibacteria group bacterium (assembly GCA_038064495.1). Lineage (GTDB taxonomy): Bacteria > Patescibacteriota > Minisyncoccia > Phycocordibacterales > Phycocordibacteraceae > C7867-001. The sequence continues at coordinate 473,390 of JBBTSZ010000002.1, forward strand.
AACCTGATACCCACGATTAAAAACGCCGTGAAGGGTGACGTGGCGACCGATGCTGCTACACAAAAAACCTACAGCAGAGACACGAGTATCTTCACGCGTACCCCTGAAGTGATTGTGTTTCCAAAAGACACGGCGGACGTGTCTGCTCTCGTGAAGGTTGTCGCGGAAGCGCGCGGAAAGGGTGAACCGGTGTCGGTCACCGCACGCTCAGGCGGTACCGACATGAGTGGCGGGCCACTCACCACCTCAGTACTCGCGGTCTTCACGAAGTACATGAACCATGTGAGCGAAGTCGTTGAAGAAGGTACGGGAGGCTACGCCGTGACGGAGCCGGGCGTATACTACCGTGATTTTGAAAAGCAAACGCTCGCGCACCACGAACTTATACTGCCGTCGTATCCTGCCAGCCGTTCTATTTGTGCCATGGGTGGCATCGTGAACAACAATTCAGGTGGTGAGCGCACGCTTGAATACGGAAAAACGGAGCGTTACATAGAAGAAGTAGAGGTGGTCTTGTCTGATGGAAGTGTTGCCACATTCAAAGCACTCGGGCCTGACGAGCTGGAAGAAAGGAAAAAGCTCAACACCCTTGAAGGTGATATTTACCGAAAGATGAGCGCCCTTATTCTTACGAACCGTGAGCTGATAGAAGCGGCAGAGCCACATGTTTCAAAAAACTCAGCTGGGTACGCACTCTGGAACGTGTTTGATACCGAAGAAGGCACCTTTAACCTCGCAAAGCTTATCTGTGGCGCACAAGGCACGCTCGCGCTCACGACGAATATGAAGCTACGTCTCGTGAAGCAACAAGGCTTTAGAGCTATGCTCGTGGTGTTTTTGAAAGACATTGCGGTGCTTCCGGAAATTGTGCACCGAGTCCTTCCCTTTAACCCGGAGAGTTTTGAGAGCTACGACGATCAAACCTTTAAACTTGCGGTGAAGTTCATGCCACAGATGCTCTCCCAGATGGGGCTCGTTCGTGCCGCACGTCTCGGCGTATCGTTTCTCCCTGAGGTAACCATGGTACTAGAGGGTGGTGTACCGAAGCTCGTGTTGATGGCGGAGTTTTCTGAAGATACGCATGAAGAAGCACTTAAAAAAGCCACGGAGGCGAGCGATGCACTCAAAGACCTCGGGTTACCGACAAGTATCAAGAAGAACGAACGCTCCGCAGAAAAGTACTGGATTGTACGTCGTGAAAGTTTTGCGCTTCTTCGTAAAAACGTGCACGGCCTCTATGCCGCTCCGTTTATTGATGACTTTGTGGTGCCACCTGATACCTATCCTGAGTTTCTTCCCCAATTGAATACCCTTTTAGACGAGTACAAAGATAAGTTTATCTACACGATTGCCGGCCATATAGGAAACGGAAACTTCCACATTATTCCGCTCATGGATATGACGAAGCCAGAAGTACGCGAAGTGATTCTAGAACTTGCTCCAAAGGTGTATGAACTCGTTATTAAATATGGTGGAAGCACCACTGGTGAACACAATGATGGCATTATACGAACTCCCTACCTCCCCATGCTCTTCGGAGACAAAATGGTTGAGCTCTTTGCAGAAACCAAGAAGATCTTTGACCCGCAGAATATCTTTAATCCCGGCAAGAAAGTCGGTGGCACCTTTGCCGACATTGAGGCTGACATGATTACAAAAATATAAGAGTCGGATCCCGAAGAATCCGACTCTTTCCAGCCCACCTACGTGGTTTGCGACCCGGGGCTAGCTCTATGTCTAGGCTAAGTTAAGCATGCACGTTCCCTACTACCCGACTTATCCCCTAACCTTATTCTCCATAAATCTGAGCACGTGACTTATGCTCCCCCTCATCTCGTGAGAAGACTTTGTGAAGATAGAAGTTATAGGCAAGCACAATCGGAAACAGCGGACCAAGACCAACAAGCATGAACAGGAGCGTCTGTCTGCTTGAAGCTGCCTCAAAAATCGTCATCGAGGGTGGAATGAGATACGGAAACACGCCCACGAGCATACCGAGCATGGCGCAGATGAAGATACCGAGGCAAAGATTGTGAAGTGCTGGGCCGGTGTGACGTTTGAACACAAGGAGAATGAGCCAGAGCGAAAGTGCTCCCATAAGCGCAGTAATGCAATATAAAAGATAGTTTGATGGATACTCCGTCCAGCGCGTAAAGAAGAGATAACTTCTCGTTGGGAGTAACAGTGTTGCGCCAAGGAGCGCCACCCCCGTTACGGCTCCCGTAATAAGAATCCGCAAATAGGTACCGGGGCTTGTTTCTGCTCCGGTCTTTTTAATCAGATAGGCATATCCCACGAACACATAACTCATGAGGACACCAATGGTTAACAGAACCGTCAGCGGTGTGAAAAAATCAAAGGCGCTTCCCGCAAACTCCCCGTTTACAATCGTGATGCCCGAAAGCAAGCCACCAACCGCAAGCCCCTGCCCTACTCCGGCAAGGAGTGAACCAAAACCGAAGAGGAAACTCCAGAAACGTTTCTTCACCGAGAATGCATGGAATTCAAACGAGGCAGCCCGCAAAATAAGTCCAAAGAGCATAGTCATCACCGGAATATAGAGCGCCGAAAGAATAATGCCGTAGGCGGTTGGGAACGCGCCAAAGAGCATGCCGCCTGCGATGACGAGCCAGGTTTCGTTTGCGTCCCATATCGGACCCATCGTGTGCATCATGAGTGCACGCTCAGACTCCTTGCGCGGAAAAAGTGACAAGATACCAAGCCCCAAGTCTGCCCCATCAAGCAAAATGTAGAGCGCGACAGATAAACCAACAGCTCCGAACCACAGGAGTGCGAGTATCGGGTCTGAAAGGAAGTTCATCATACGACAGGGGGGCGCGCATTGAAGTCAGGACCCTTCGCGACAATCTTCCATACGAAATACACAAAGAGAATACTGAACGCCAGATAAATGATGGCAAAGATGCCGGTAGTAGCAATGACCGTGTTTGCATCAAGCCCAGACGAGAGTCCGTTCTTCGTGCGCAGTAGGTGGTATACCACCCAGGGCTGCCTGCCAATTTCACGCACCATCCAGCCCGCTTCGGTGGCAATGAAGCCTAGCGGCGTACCGAGCACAAAGAGCCACCAAAAGAGTCGATCGTGTGCCGTACGTTCAATCGTAAGGAGTCCCTTCTTCCAGTACCAGCAGCCGAGAATCATCAGGAGGAAGAGAATGAATCCGATGGCAACCATGATGCGGAAGGAATAGAACACAATAATGTCATTAATCAGACTCGGCCGATCGTCGGGATGAAATTCGTTCAAGCCAGGGACCCGTCCAGTAAGACTGTGCGTGGTGAGGACCGAGAGCACTTTTGGAATCTTAATCTCAAACGAGTTGCCGTCGTTCGTCGCGTTTGGCCACGCGACCAGGGCCCAATCTGCTCCAGTGCCTGGTGCATTCGTTTCCCAGTGGAGCTCGGTCGCAGCAAGTTTCGCAGGCTGATATTTCGCAATGGTAGTGCCTGAAAGGTCTCCAAGACCAATCTGAAGGGGTGTGACGACAATTGCGATGATAAGACAGTATTTGAAGGTTTGGATGAAGAAGTCCTTTACCTCGTGCGACGCTTTTCGGGACAACAGCACGAGCGCACAAATGCCCATCATCATAAAGAGCGTGGATTCTATGCAAGCCACCCACATATGCAGAAACGACACCATCGTATCGGGATTAAATATGGCAACGAGGTAATCCGTCACAATCAGTTTCCCGTTTTCAACCGTGACCCCAATCGGTACCTGCATCCATGAGTTCGCCGCCATAATCCAGAACGCTGAGAGCGTGGCGCCGACAAAAATCATGAGGTTCGCAAAGAAGTGCACGCGTGCACTCACCTTCTCCCAGCCAAACACAAAGATGCCGAGGAACGCAGCCTCAAGGGCGAACGCGACCGTTGACTCAAATCCGAGAATATTCCCGAAGAAGTCTCCGGCGGCACTGGAGAACTTTGCCCAGTTCGTGCCGAACTCAAACTCTAGTGGAATACCGGAGGCGGTGCCAATCGCAAACGTGAGAATGAAAATCTTGGTCCAGAACTTGAGTTGGTGGAAGTATTTGATGTCTTTGGTCTTCAACCACATGGCCTCCATGACGACCATAAATAAGGAGAGACCAATCGACATGAGTGGCCACAAAATATGGAAGGCAGCAGTACTCCCAAACTGAATGCGCGAGACGGTGAGAACGTCCATGATTATAAAAGCCTAGCACGCAAAACAACACACATAAAAATCAGTTGCAACTCCCCTAACGAGGGGTATGAAAATAGGAGACTAAACTGGAAGCAGCGGACAACGCGAGATGATATTCATTTTGGAGGCTCTCAGAGCCGTAGCAGCATGGTAATCCTGGCGCCGAAAGGAGTCTGCGCCGGGATTTGCTACGGCGAGAGTGAATGCGTCGAGGCGCTGGCCGAGACGACATGTACTCCAAAATGAATGTCATCGAGCTTCCACTTATCCACCCATCACGCCGAAGAACCTTGCGAAAAAGCAGAATGTGTAGCATATTGCTACTAACTCGCGGTTCACCAGCTCCCCGGCGCAATATCCTAAAGTTCGGCAGAGGCGAGGTTATAAGTTCACACAGCCACATGGCAACAAACAAACTCTACGTTGGCGGTATTCCATATCGCACAACTGAGGACGAGCTCCGCACCGCTTTTGAAGAAGCTGGTACGGTCACGTCCGCTAGCATTATCAGCGACCGCATGACGGGCCGCTCACGCGGTTTCGGATTCGTGGAGATGGCAGACGAGGCTATGGCTCAGGCTGCTATCGATCGTTGGGATGGCAAGGAAATGGACGGGCGTATGCTCTCTGTTTCTTTCGCTCGCCCGCAAGGAGATCGCCCAGCAGGTGATCGCCCACAGCGTGGTGGCGGAGGCGGCGGCTTCGGCGGCAATCGTGGTGGTTTCGGCGGCAATGACCGCGGAGGCTACGGCGGCGGCTATTAAGAGGACTCGCTCGTAGAAAAAGACCCGGATTTTTCCGGGTCTTTTTCTATCCGCAGGTGGATGCTGAGTTGTCGTGTCCGAGCACTTCCCGCTTTTTCGCTTCAGCACTCCAGCCAACGAGGTTAGAGAGTACCTGAAAGAAAGAACCGACGGCTGATACCGCAAGAATAAGAAGGACCGGCCAGGCGTAGGGTGTCGCGAAGTAGAAGAACACGACGAAGAATCCGAACCAAAGCCCTGTGCACCACGGACAGTTGATAAGTGCATGGAGTGTGCCTCGGAAAGAGCCCGGTTGAGCGCCTTCAAACATCTCACGGAAGAACTTCATAATGGCGTCGTACGTCACCAGCCGAGTGAGGCGCCATACCGCAAGTGCCATGAGGAAGAAGTCCGGCATGCTCACACTTCGCCCAAAGGCGTTAACTGAAACAAGATACGAAATGCCGCTCACGAGAAGGAACGCAAAGAAAAGCGAGAACACGAGACTCCAAAAGTAATGGTGAGGTTTATACATGTGTGCGGTCTTAGATATAAGGAATTATAGGCATAAGTGTAGCGCGCGGGCGCGCGTAGAGGTAGGGTAGAACCATGAACGACCCAGAACTCCTTATTCGGGACAAATATGATGGCGACGCTCGTCTCGTGACAGAAACCGACCGCAAGCGACTTACCTCGGGTGAACCACTGGCCTACGTGATCGGCTGGATTCCCTTTCTTGGTTTACGCATTTATTTAGATTCACATCCGCTCATTCCCCGTCCTGAGACCGAATGGTGGACCGAACTCCTTGTTGCTCACCTTACCGAGCGCTTCGGTGACCAACCGTTTACCTTCCTTGATATGTGCGCTGGTTCAGGCGCGATTGGTCTATCGGTACTCAAGGCATGTCCGAGTGCTCATGTAACGTTTTCAGAATTAGAAGCTACACACCTGGAGACGATACAAAAAAGTATTCAAGGGAATGGTCTCAATGAAAGTCGCGCGACACTTATACAGGGCGATTTGTTCGCATCCCTTCCAGGCGCGACCTTTGATTGCATTGCCATAAATCCGCCCTACATTCCTTCCGGTCGTGAACTTCCAGGTAGCGTCGCTCTCTACGAGCCAGCCAATGCACTTTTCTCCGGAGGAGATGGACTCGACTTGATTCACACTTTTTCTAATGAAGTGAAGCAATATCTAAAGCCAGGTGCTGAAGTGTGGCTTGAGGCTGATGTTGAAAATATTCACGAAGCGGAAACACTCCTTTCCGCTGGTGGTGCGCTGCGCACTGATATCCGCACAGACCTCTACGGTAGGAAGCGTATCGTGGTAGCATTTTGGTAATGGGAACAACGACCGCAAGCGGTATACCGCTTTCCACGTTTAGTTTTTCCGCGCTCCCTATCGGACAAATTATTCCTGTCTTCTTCACGCTCGTGTTTGTCGTCTGGACGATTTACACGATTGTCGCCGCGTACCATTGGTTCCGCTACGCAAATAACTTCATCGTGGCGGCTACCGCCATGGCCATGCATCTGTTCGTGTCGTCCACGCTCGCCCTCTATGCCGTAAGTGCTATGAACTAATATGGGAGAGGTGGAACTTGAGCCGGGAGAGAAAGTAACGAAAGCAGTTCGCAAGCACTGGTTTGTGCTTCTTATTGAGCTTCTTCCACTCATCGTCCTTGCCTGGCTTCCTACCCTCTTTGTCCCGTTCCTCTTGTTCGTTACGAAAGCCATTCAGCACGCGGACCAAGTGGCCGCCCTTTCACTCGCCTTTAGTCCGCTTGGTCGTATGGTATACGGGCTCTGGCTCGTCATGCTGTGGAGTGCTGCTTTCAACACGCTCACTCGGTGGTACTTAAACGAATGGATTATCACGACCAACCGTATTATTGAAATACATCAGTACGGCTACTTCAGTAGAGAAGTTTCAAGTCTGCTTCTCATTCGTATTCAAGATGTGAATACGAACGTAGACGGTTTGTTTGGCACACTCCTTGGCTACGGACAGCTTGAAGTACAAAGTGCTGGTACGGAGGAGCATTTCATTATGGAGGATGCCCCTGACCCTGCAGGACTACGCGACCTTATTATGCGAGAAATAACCGCACTCCATGGCACGGGTGGCGCCGTTGTCGGGGGTGTTTCCGTAACAAACCTATGAAAACTGCTCAAAAGATAGTTGCCCGAGGCGCTCTCGCGGGAGTGCTTCTCATGATGGTCTCCGTGACTGTGCTCTACGAACTTCTGCCACAAGTAGAGGGAAATATTCCCGCCTTTATCTACGGTTGTATGGCACTTTCTGTTGTTCCTCTTTTTATTATGATTGCGACCGTTGGAAACAAGCGATTTATGAGTGGGGCGATTAACCCACTCGCTCATGCGGAAAATAAGGCGATGGAAATAGATGGGCGCGTCGTAGACAATACCCTCCAACAGAACTTTGTGTTTGTGGTCGGGCTTCTTGCACTTTCCGTGCAACTTCCCTTCCCGCAGATGAAACTACTTCTCGCGCTCTCCATTACCTTTGTCCTTGCACGCCTTGCCTTTTGGTATGGCTATCGGAAAGATCCGTTGCTGCGCGCGCCCGGGATGGCTGCGACGAGTTATTTGAATCTGTTTATTCTTATTACGGTCCTTTACGCCTTCCTCCGCTAGTTGAGCTTGTTGAAAAATACGCATCTGCGTTGTTGCTCGCCTCGCTCAAAGCCTCACCGTACCACCTGTACGCCTCGCCTTTTCGCTCGCGGGCGCCTAGCATCTGACCACTTTTCAGTAACCTCAATAATCCTTACCATTTACAGGAGTTCGGACAATTGTTGAGAGGTCTATATCATCCAAACAACGTACGTTTATGGAATACATCGTCGTTTCAACTCCGTCTTTTGGGAACGTCGCCCAGGTGAAAGACTGCACCCCACAAGTCGGACAAAAGAGATGGTGGATGGTCTTCTTATTAAACAGATAGTCCGTGAGTTCTTCCATACCTCCCTTCGTAAGACGAAATTGCTCTGGTGGTACAAAGGCGAGCAAGAGCCCCTTCGCCTGGCAGTGTGAGCAGTTACATTCAATAACCTTTTCAAGGTCGGTATCAACCTCGTACCGAAAGCGTCCGCAGTGGCATCCTCCTGTGTGAGTTTTCATAGCAACATACTAGCACTGCAAGGAAGCGCGGACGAGGTTGAAACTAGGCTGTTATTGACAATCTGAATATATAATGCTAATATAACATCAGGATTAAGGGAGATTTGAAATGGTTGAAGGATATGATTTCGCTGTTTGGGGAACACAAGGTGGCGGTCTCGTCCGGTGGAATGCCGAAAGCCGACGCTATGTCTTCGTTACGACTCCCAACTGCCCCGGCTTGAACGTAGGCGATGAGATGCCCGAAGAATGGGATGTTATCGCGGCAAACCGCGAGGCGCGTCGGGCCAGTGAGGAAGCACTCGACTTCCAGATAGGTCTCAGCGAATTCTACGACGTGCTATTCGCCAAGATCGACGACGGCAGCGTTACGTTGAACCAAGCCGAACGTTTCTTTCCAAAGGATGTGCGTAGTAGTCATTGATCATTCGCCCGCCCGTTGAGCCACTCGCTCGCGGGCGGCTCTTCGTTTATTGCTGACTAAGTTGGTTTTAGAACCAAATCCCAATCTGCTACACTGGAGTTATGACCGACAAGGAGCGACTTTCAACCGAACCCTACAAAGGAGTCCGGGATTTCTATCCAAATGACTGGGCCCAGCTTCAGGCGGTATTTGAAACCCTCCGAACGACGCTTCGCATGCACGGGTTTGAGGAATACAACGCTTCCCCGCTTGAACCGGCTGAGCTCTACGAAAGCAAGACGAGTGAGGAAATCGTAAGCGAGCAGACGTTTACATTTACCGACCGTGGCGAGCGGCGCGTCACGCTTCGTCCGGAAATGACTCCGACACTCGCACGCATGGTGGCTGGCAAGCGCCGTGAACTCACCTTCCCACTTCGCTGGTTTTCTTTACCAAACCTGTTTCGCTATGAGCGTCCTCAGCGCGGACGCCTGCGTGAGCACTATCAGCTGAACGTTGACCTCCTTGGCATTCCTGACGCAAAAGCAGATGGTGAGATTATCGTTATCGCTTCTTCTCTTCTGAAAGCATTTGGTGCGTATGATGGTGACTTCACTATCCGCATTAATTCTCGTTCACTGATGAACGCAGCGGCAGACGCTCTTGCATATACACCGGAAGAATCAAAGAAGTATCTCCAGCTCCTTGATAAAAAAGCAAAGATTTCAGCTGAGGAGTTTGAAACGGCACGAGAAGTGTTCCGCAAAGAGGGTGTGGACGCGCTTGAGTTGATTCTTGCTGGCACGAATACTAACGTGGCAGCTGAGAAAGAAAAACTGGATGGTCTTATCGCGGCCTTCAGCGCGCGCGGAATGCAGAACGTACTCTACGATCCTTCCATCGTCCGTGGTTTTGATTACTACACCGGTATGGTATTTGAGGTGTACGACACCAACCCTGAAAACACTCGCTCTATGTTTGGTGGTGGCCGCTATGACAACCTCGTCTCACTCTTTGGTGGTGAGTCTGTGCCAGCGGTTGGTTTTGGTATGGGAGACGTTACCCTCCTTGATTTCCTCACCACGCACGACTACGCGCCAAAAGCTTCCTCAGCTCCCACGCTCTTTCTTGGCACTCCATCAGAGGGAGATATTGGAGCGGCACAGGAGTTTGCCACCACGCTACGTGAAGAGGCTGGTATCTCGGTGCTCGTGAACATCACCGGGAAATCACTCGGCGACCAAATCCGTGAAGCAAACAAGCGCTCCATCCCGTATTTCATTGCGTATGGTGCTGAAGAACTTTCAAGCGGGATGATGAAGCTGAAAAAACTGGATGAAGTTTCTGAAAAGGAAATGGCGGCAGGTGAGGTGCTGGATATTCTTTCACATCTTCCGAAATAACATGCGTGGTTCTCATATTTCACGCAGAAAGGGCGAGGGATACAAGGCGTGGGCAAACATATTTCTGGAGACGTATGTGCTATACGGCGGAAGAAATTGTTGGGACCCACAACAAAGTAGCTGCGACCTTTATGCGTGAAATCACGTTTGACATAGAGACAAGAAACCTAATCCCCGCCTTTGCGCGTGGGGACATGACTCGTTTGGACTTGGCCATCGTCGGCATCCACGATTCTGAAACTGATTTGTATACGAGCTATGCTCAAGAAGAACTCTCACAGCTCTGGCCGATTATTGAGAAAGCCGATGTCCTCATCGGCTTTAACTCGGATTCCTTTGATATTCCACTTTTGAATCATTATTACCCCGGCGACCTCACGAAGATTCGTTCACTTGATTTACTTTCTGAAGTGTACAAATCACTTGGTCGTCGTATCCGCCTACAATCACTCGCCGAGGCAACACTCGGACACGGTAAATCTGCAGACGGCGTGAAAGCGGTAGAGTGGTGGCAACAGGGGCTCCACGACAAAGTACGCGAGTACTGTCTGCAAGACGTGAAAGTCACCCGTGAGCTCTACGACTACGCACGAAAGCACGGCAAGCTGAAATACAAAGACTTGCGCCAAAACAAAGATATTAAAATTGATACGAGTGCCTGGGATGATGCGCACGAGTCTTCCGCCTTCACTCACACCTTAGGACTCTAGTGAAACTGCGCATGCTATCCTTTTTATATGGATACGCCGCAATCTGAAGTGCCGCAGGCACCCCTACCAACACGTAAGGTACTAAAGCCTGCAGAGCTTCTCATTCCGATTGCCATTTTGATTGCCGGTTTGTTAATTGCGTCTGCAGTCTACGTCGTTCGCATAAAACACCAGGTGACGCATGGAAGTGGTACGCCGGAGGCCGTCAGGCCTGTTTCGCCGAGTGATCACATCATTGGAAACCCAACGGCACCGATTGTCATTATTGAATACGCGGATATTGATAGTAGCTACTCAAAGAGTCTTCAACTCACGATGGAACAGCTCATGACCGAGTACGCCGACGGTGGAAAAGTCGCCTGGGTCTTCCGTCACTTCCCGCTTTCACTTCAACATCCAAACGCGGGTCAGCACGCACTTGCTGCTGAGTGCGCCGCTTCGCTTTCCGTGCCCACTACATTCTTCCGCTTTATAGATGCCATGCAGGCAGCTGCACCAAACCAAAACCAGTACAATCCGGTTGGCTACCCAACACTTGTCGCACAGTTTGGTATTGATCAAACGGCCTTTAAGAAATGTATGACGGACGCAGCCTTTGAGAAGAAAATCCACGACGACTATGACAACGCGCTTGCCTCCGGTGCTATCGGTTCTCCGTTTGTGGTGCTGATTACCCCTGACAATACGCCCGCTCCCATTAATGGCGCACTCCCCTATACCTCTATGAAGAAGGTTATCGAGGAGGCTATCAAAAAACTTCCGCAATAATCTTGCTTTTTACTAGTGTTTGTGGTATTGTGATTTTAGGCAGAAAGGAGGTGCCATGCTTACACGAACCGTTCTCCGTGAAGGCCGTAAGCGACGTCATATGACGAATCAACCGGCACGGGAGCAAATGGCTGCGATTCTGTCCGAGTATTATCCTGGTGATGATGTCTTGGAGAGTCTCCGCAGCCAGAATTCTCCTGAAGGAATGGTCAGAGTCCTTGGACTCATGAAAAGGTTCGAGCAATCTGAACTCCAGTGCAGACCCAAACACCGGGTCGTGCATTAACAAAACGGGCGCTCGCGATAATCGCGCGCGCCCACTTCATTATCTATCTACGATTCCTTACGCCGATTCGCGCTGTCCTTCCGTAATATCCATCACTTCCTTTTTGGAAGTTGCAGTTCCTATCACTTCTCCCGATTGATCACTGATGTGTACCACGTTTTCGCTTCCAGGAACGCTTTGCATGCGCAAACCAAGTGCTTCAGCAAATCCAGACATATCCTCGTCACTCATAGCTTGCAGTGATTCGGTTGTGTAGGGAGTTCCAGCCCGCTCAGCCTTGAGCGCAATATGAAAAGCTGCTTGTTTAATGTCTTTATCAGTAAATGTTGTTCCCTCAGTGCTCGACTTCGATGCAACCTCTTGCATTTTCGTCTGGAGGAGACCGAACGCATCAGGATCAGTATTTTGCAACTTCGGGCCCGTAAATTTCTCTATAAAACTCATGTCAGTGATGGTTAGTTGTTGTAGGAATATTCTACAACGAGCCTCATTCTAGTCAAACAGCGCAAGGAGGTCATCGTAGGCGTCACTGTCGTCTCGCTTTCGCTCCCCTTTTCGCCATGCCCCGCCCATAAGCTCACCTACAACCTCCTCAAGGGTAGTGAGCAGGTCTTTGCGCGACTCGTCGGTGAGCGGCACTAGGTAATTCGTCACGTCCTCAGGAGACACCTGGATAATGAGTGCCATGGTCGGGTGGTGGCCATTCTCACGAAGCAGCAAGTCATAGAAGGCAAGCTGGCGGGGATAGGCCTCGTCTTTTTTATCAATCTTGCTTGAGGTCTTGAAGTCTACAATGCACTCACCTCCTTTCTCCTTAAACACTGCATCAATCATCCCGTACAAAAGCACATCCACACCCGAAAATAATTTCTTAACCGAGAATGCTTTTTCTATTGCAACGGTTTCTTCTTTCTTTCCTTCCCGTAGATAGGTCTCGAGGCGCGCACGGGAATTCTCCACCACACGCTCGTAGGCCGCGTTTCGCGGAAGTAGGGAGCGCTTCAGCGTTCCTTCAAGCACGCTGTATGCTTTGTCCTCACTTCCCGATTTAAGGTACTCCGCAATGCCCGCATGCACTGCGGTGCCGATAGCGGTCGCGGGTGTTTCTGGCTCATGGAGCCGAAGTACACGGCGTGCGAAAAAGACTGGAGGTGATTCAAGATATTCATTCAACGCTGATGGCGAGAGTCCTTCCTGCGTGAGGTAGGTACGCACCAGGTCAGTCACCACCTGTGCAGACGCTACATTGTGATGGAGGAGTGGAAGTGGGTCTGCTTCCCTAGTGACCGTGGTGAGACCTTCCGGAATGAGCGCCGAGGGCGCTGTTTCTCTACCATCACCATTTTCACTACTGTACGAAAGAATGAGGTTGTCTTTTGCGCGCGTCATCGCGACATAGAAGAGCTTGGTCACGTCTTCAAGCGAACGGGACTGGTCCACCGGTGATGGAATCTTCGCAGACATACCACCCCTCTCCCAGGCGCGCGCCGTGAGTTCAACCATGAAGACGGTGTTGAACTCCATACCCTTCGCCTTGTGCGCAGTGATGACTGTGACCATACCCTCTTTTTTTGTAATTGAGGTCTTCACGCTTTCAAGACCGTGCTCATGGGCTTTCGTGAAAGCCGAAACGACGTTTGCAAACGTGCGTCCCGGGTCACGCACCACGATTTCTTCAATGTGCATGAAAATACGTCGCATGAGTTGCACATCTTCAAGGTGCTCTGCGCGAGCGAGCATATACGCACGTGCGCCAGATTCGGTAATGGCACGCGACAGAAGCGGAAGCGGTGCCTCAGAAAGTGCGTCTTTTTGTAGCTTACTGAGAATCTTCGCAATGTCGCGGTACTCCGTGATAAGCGTCGTAAAAAGCTCGCGGTCGCGGTTTTTGAGGAGGAGTCCCGCGCGCTCCGGAAGCGGCAGGTCCCACCAGGGGGCGAGCAGCGTCTCACGAAGGGCTGAGATATCAAGCGGGTCGGAAATGGTACGCATGAGCGCAAGAATAGAGCGCATCAGTGGTCGACTGGATAGTTTTACATCACCCGCGCGCAGTACCGGAATGCCTTTGCCTCTCAAATGCTCAGCGAAGAGGTCTGCGGTTGCGTTCCGGTTTGCGATAATCGCCACCTCTTCAGGTGCGACACCTTTGGCAAGAGTTTCTTCAACCATGACTGCGACCGCATCGCGCTCCGCGAGCGGATCTCCTGCAACGAGTAGTTCCATACGTGCACTGCCGGTTCGAGTACTTGTGAGTTCCTGATGTTTACCTGTTGCAGCAGGAACACTTTGTATGAGTGTGTGTGACGTATCAAGCAGACCTTGGAGCGCACGAAAGCTGTCCGTGAGGTAGACAAGTTCGGTTCGTGGATAGAGCTCGGTGAATCTCTTGAAGTGCGTAGAGTCTGCTCCCTGAAAGCGATAAATGGCTTGCTTTTCATCCCCCACCACAAAAAGGTTCGGGTGGTCATCAAGTGCAAACGTATCCAGAAGCGCGTGTTGGAGCTCGTTGGCATCCTGGTGCTCGTCAGCAAGAAGATACTGGTACTGCTCCCGCACGCTCGCCATGAGGTCTGCGTCCGCTTTGAGCCCATCAACCGCAATGCGCAGCACATCAGCAAAATCATACACATCGTTCTTCTCTTTGAGTGCCTCGTATGCGGAAATGAGCCTCGCGGCTTCCTCACCTTTTTCAAGGCGCTCTAGTTTCTTTTCACCTTCTGGTTTGAAGTCACCTTTCTTGCCGTACTTGCTGTCACGCAGGTAGTAGAGCGACTCGTCCGCACGAATGCGCTTCGCTTCGCCTTCTAACCACACACGGTAGTCTGCTAGCGTAATGCGCTCGCGCACGAAGTCGTCACGAAGTCGTGCGAGGTCGCGCAGATAAAAATAGGGTGACTTTGTGGTGCGGAGTGCTTGCAGGTCTTCCTGCTCAAGCACTTCTCGCCAGAGCAGTGTGGTCTCCACTTCCGCAGCAAGGCGCTTACCACGCGCTTCCGGGAAGGAGTCGCTATAGGTAGAAAGCAGGTGCTCGGCAAATCCGTGAAAAGTGGTGATGAAAACTTCCCGCGCGACAGCTTCACCTACGAGTTCCCCAAGGCGGCTGCGTACTGTGCGAGCCGCGGAATCCGTGAAGGTAAGGACGAGAATATTCCCCGGAGTTGCCTGCGTCTTCTGAAGAATGTTCGCAATGCGTAGCGTGAGAATGTGCGTCTTGCCGGTACCGGGTCCTGCTATGACGAGGACTGGCCCTTCTACCGTGTCCACCGCTTTCTTTTGGGCAGCGTTGAGTTCTCTGTATGCCTTGGTGAATGCGGTCGGGTCTGCCATGCACTCATTCTACCCCGAGTCATTGTTTCTGCATTTTCCGCACTCAGTGCTCTATATATATGAAAACCCCTCGCTTGTTGCCAAGCGAGGGGCTGGGGAAAGAGCAATCAGTTGCCGGTCGAGCGCGTTTCCGGGCCAATCGTGCTGGTGTTATGCAGCTTGGTGTTGAGCGAATTCCACGCCGCGATGGCAGCGACCGCGATCAAGGCAGCGATGAGACCGTATTCAATTGCAGTCGCGCCATTTGTTGCCTTCCAAAACCTTTTGAACATGAATGTTCTCCTGACTGAGGGCGTTCGCGAAAGCGAACTACCGGTTGTTGACGCTGATGTCGGTCGCAATCACCTTCGGCGGATTGTTGGCTTGGATAGCCGCAATGGCTGCAACACTGATAAGCGCTGCAATGAGGCCAATTTCAATCGGCGTAACCGATTCCTTAGCCGAGCGGAAAAGATCTTTGAACTTGCTCATGTGAATCTCCAAAAAGGGCTACCGGCCTAGTGCGCGGTGCTTATTATAATACACCCATATCTTGTATTTGTCAATGTCTCATAACGCCTTCCTCCGCGGTGGTTTGTGTAGTATTTTCAACACAGATTGAACAAAACAGAGGGAGATGGGTTATGGACAGATATGAGCCAATATTGCTTGTTCCGGTTCTTGAGGAAGGCCCCTACTGGAACCTGCTCGGAATATCGTCGCCTGCCGATAGAGATATCGCCAAGCTCGACCATGCAATGAATCTTCACATGAAGTTCTTGCATAACAACTGCACTATCTTTCTTTCAGAACGTTCCGGGAAAGTGGCCTCAAAGCGATTTCAAGGTGCGATGGAATATGTAGAGATGCATGTACCGCCACATTCTGTAATCACACGGCCACTCATGTATTCTGGGATGTTTGGAGAAGTTCAGACTGCAATTCGGTATCTCAAGGAGGAGCCTCAAAACATTCGAAAGGTCATCTTCGTTGGCAACGCTTCACAGCGACCACATATTCTAAGTATTGCGCGAGCGGCGTTCGGCGCACATCAGCTTCGTTCAAGCATGCAGGTGGATGCGCATTCTGAACATGTTGGACTGCTTGCCCGCATTGGCAGTTTTCTTAAATCATTTAGCGAGCCACCGCCAGCGAACATACCAGCGAAAGCTCCGAAACGAATCTCGTGAGTCATCCCTGACCCACTTCCCCGGGACGCCTAGGCGTCCCGGTTTTGTTTTATACAAGTGCTATGCTTTAAGCACCCCCGGATGGTCCGTAGGACATACTGAAAACTAGACCAACGAGACGGGGAGTGAGAGATGTTCATTGTGTCCCTCCGTAAGGGAATTAAAAGCCTCCCTTACTGGTGTTCCGTTTAGCGCATTATCACGGAACAGCGAAAATGGCTGGGACGGTGCGACCTTATCGCTTGGCCAAGACGTAGCACCTACGTACACAGCGTGTCCCCGGTACACTAGTTAAATCCATAGACATCTACAGACTCACTAACGCTTTCACAAGTCCCCCCCAATCGTGGGGGGACATTTTTATTCTGGAAGTGGGGTCGTATACTGTGTATATGAATACAGACAAGGGCCGTGCCTATTTCTTACTCGCACTTCTCGTGGGCTCGGTGATTGTCGCATTTCTCGTGCTACAACCATTCCTCACCACGATTGCGCTTGCAGGTATATTTGCGGTCATACTTCATCCCTTGTATGAACGGATTCATCATAGGATTCCGAACTATCCTGGACTCTCAGCGTTGGCAACGGTCATTGTAGGACTCCTTCTCGTGATTGTTCCGCTTTCACTCATTGGAACGCTCGTCATTAACCAGTCGCGAACCGCCTACACCGAGCTCGTGAGTGGTGACAGTCTCGCAACTGCTGAAGTGATTGCTCACAATGTGGGCTCCTGGCTTGAACCGTATGTTCCCGGCGCAACTGAATATGCGAACTCCATCTCGCTTGAAATAAGTACGTACGCGGAGCAGGGCCTGCAGTGGCTCATCTCGCGCATCGGAGTCGCTTTCACGAGCCTGCTTGCCGTCTTCCTTCGCCTCTTGATTATGCTCATGGCCCTGTATTACTTCCTCAAGGAAGGAAAGCAGCTGGAAAAACTCCTTATTGAGCGCAGTCCCCTCCTGAACGAAGAAGGGAGTGCGATTATGGACCAACTCGCACGCACCATCACCTCCGTGGTAAAGGGTTCGCTCGCGATTGCGTGCATTCAAGGAGCGCTTGCTGGCGTTGGTTACCTCATCTTCGGTCTTCCGAATCCAGCGCTCTGGGGTGTGAGCACTGCTATCTCTGCGCTTATCCCGGGCGTGGGCACGGCACTCACTCTTATTCCTGCAATCATTTACCTTTTTGCGGTTGGTCACATTGGAAGTGGTATTGGTCTTCTGCTGTGGGGCATGCTCCTGGTCGGGGCTATAGATAACTTTCTTGCACCAAAACTTATCGGTACCGGCGCGGCGCTTCACCCGCTCGCCATTCTCCTTTCGGTGCTTGGTGGTATTGCACTCTATGGCCCCGTCGGTGTCTTCCTTGGTCCACTTACCATTAGCTTCCTGTACTCGGTCTATACGGTGTATGCAAAAAGCGTTGCGGCGCACTAGCGTATGAAGGAGGTGCACTATTGGCTCATGAAATCCGAGCCGGAGTCCTATGGCATCACACACCTGAAGAAGGACAAAAAGACACCATGGAATGGTGTGCGGAATTATCTTGCGCGTAACTATATGCGAGCGATGGCGCCCGGTGACCTCGTGCTGTTTTACCATTCCAGCTGTGCCGTTCCCGGCGTGTATGGCATTGCGAAGGTCGCTTCGCTTCCCTACCCGGATCCGACACAATTTGATGCGAAGAGTCACTACTTTGATGCGAAGTCAAAAAAGGAAAAGGCCCTCTGGGACCTCGTAGATATTAGCTACGTTTCTATACTCAAGACTCCCGTGCCACTCTCAGACATTCGTAAAAACACAAAACTAAAAGGTATGAAAATACTTGAGCCACGTTGTCGGCTTTCAGTAACTCCGGTGAGTGCACATGAGTACGCTGAAATACTCAAGCTTGGTAGTTAGGCGTTCAAGATTCGCTCAATCCGACGGTCTGGAACAAACCACATAAGACCCGTAAGCATAAAGAAGGTGATGGAGACTGCAGGGTTATAGGGAGCAAAGACAATCGCTAGTGCGTTGAAGAGAATGGAGGTTTTGCCCTTAATATCCTTGCCGAGTGCCTGCGAGAGTGAAGTCGTGTTTTCGTGAAGTGAAAGCAAATCCTTGGTGAGGAGATAGTACGCAAATGAAGCTCCGAAACCAATGACGGCGTACATGGCAACCGGGTACGGAGCAAAGCTGGTTTCGCCCATCCAGGTGGTGGCAAATGGAATGAGCGAAAGCTAGAACAAGAGGTGAGAGTTCGCCCAAAGAGTGCGCCCGTGAATTTTCTCCACTGCCTGGAACATATGGTGATGATTGTTCCAGTAGATAGCGACCGTGATGAAACTAATAATATAGCTGAAGAAAATCGGAATGAGTGGTATGAGATTCCCGGGGTCGGCAGTTGCCGGCACTTTAAACTCGAGCACCATCACCGTAATGATGATGGCGATGACTCCGTCGGTGAAAGCCTCGAGTCGTCCCTTACTCATAGGTTTCTTATGCGGCTGGGGCCTCCGGCAGTTCGTACTCAGTTGGTCTGGGATTGAGTGTAGAATCCACCCCAGAAAGAATAGTATCGAGCGACTCATCTGATTTCAAAATGTAGCCCTTGATACCAAGCGACACGCCCTCGCTGATTTTATCAATCGCAGAAAGGTTTGAGGTGATGTAGACGGGGATTTGTTTCTCGCCAGCATACGCTTCCTGAAGCTTTTTCAGAAAACCAATGCCGTCCAGCTTTGGCATGTTCACATCAAGGAGAATCAGGTCGGGTTTCTCTGCTTTGACCTGTTCAAGACCGGCTTCGCCATCAAGTGCGGCGACCGTGGCGTAGCCTCCCTCCTTCAGCTTGTTTGCCATCGTGAGCTGGAAAGTTACGTCGTCGTCAATAATGAGTACTTTTTTCATGGTGCGCTGGTTACGGATGCTTTCTCCAATGGTATCACGAAGTAAAACACGCTTCCGACGCCTATTTCTGAGACCACCCCAATCGTGCCCCCATGCTCTTCAATAACGCCTTTTACGATAGCAAGCCCGAGGCCCGTGCCCTTTAGGCCTGTTTCAGACTTGGTATCAAGCTGCTTAAACTTGGTGAACAACTCCTTAATGCCGGCGGTACTAATGCCAGGACCCGTGTCAGACACCGCGACGAGAAGCGAATCAGGGGCGTCAACGAAGGCATCCTCAGGGAGTGGAATACTTGCCTTTGCGGGAATGGTCGCGAACTCGTCTGCTACTCGTGCGCCCTTCACGTGCTTCGCCACAATAATCTCAACGGTGCCGTCTGCCTTCGTAAATTTGATGGCGTTCGAAATCAGGTTATTCATCACCTGTTTGATAGCTGCTTGATCAAGGGAGACCTCCTTCGGGAGTTGTTTGTCGTACACGGCATGGAACATGAGCTTTGCGTCGTCAGCGCTTGGTTTGAAGAAGTCATACCGATTCTGCACAAGCGCCCGAACATCATTAGGCTCTTTTCGCACATCAAACTTCCCTGCCTCAAGTTTTGCAACGTCCAGAATGTCGTTCACGAGCTCGAGCATGCTCGAACTGTCTGCACTAATCATGTGGACATATTCGTCGTAGTCTTTCTTTGCGATTTTCTCGGCACCCGCGCGAAGCAGTTCGCTGATTTTGTTAATGCCGGAAAGTGGCGTGCGAAGTTCGTGCACAATCATGGAGGTAAACTGTTCCCGAATTTGTTCAATAGAACGCTCCGCCGTCACGTCGTGGAAGATAACCACACCACCCACCACATTTTTCTCCTCACCCTCACCCGTATTTGCGTTTACGGGGAACACAAAGATTTTGTAGAAACTGTCGCGAATCAACACCTCTTCAGACTTGAAGGGCTTGTTGAGCTTTACGGATTCCTCCAACTTTCCACGAATATCAAACTTTCCTTCAAGGTTATCAATGAAGTCAAATATGGTGAGGTCCGTTTTGTTTGTCTTGCCGATGATGGCGTGAACCGAAGGGTTTGCGACGAGGATACGGTAGTCGGTGTCGGTCATCACGACACCGTCGGCCATGGACTCCACCATGGCGTTCACCTTCGCCTGCTCTGCCTTCACTACACCCTGCAGACTCGTTACGGCTTTAGAAGCCTGTTGAATAATCTTGTAGAGGATGGTCATTTCCTCCTCTTTATAGAGCCCACTCTTGGTATCAGCTACCGTGAGCACGCCCACCACTTTTTCATCAATAACGAGTGGAATGTTGAAGAAGGAACGCACGGGCTCATCCAGCTCTTCCACAATGATGGCGCCCGAAATAACGTCTTTCACGTCCTTCTTGGTGATTTCACGGTCAAGAAGCGCAGAAAGCGAGCCGAGCATACGGTCCTTAATATCGTTCACGAAACGCTGGTGAACGGAGCGCTCCAGGTGCATTTTGAAAATCACCTTCTCGGGGCCAAGCAACATGTAGGACACGGCCGAGTAGTCAATGAACTGGTGGAGTGAACCCGTAATAACGTCCACAATCTGTTGGACATCGAGTGAGTAACCAATGCGGTCGCCGAGCTCCTTCAGAATCGCGAGCTCGAACATGCGACGAGAAACGTCCTGTTCACGCTTAATGAGGACACGCTTTGCGGTTCTATCTTTGACGTAGAAATAGATACTCGCCGTCAGTCCGCCGACGGCGAGTATCAGTGAGATTGCGGTAACTACCTCGAGAAGAATCATGATATGCGTCCCGAGAGGTGACCTCCCGTACTAACTGGCCTTTGCGAGTGATTTCAAACGAAGTGCAGCAACCGTGACGCACGTAGCAGCAGTAATGAGGAAGATTTTTTCAATTCCCTCGCCCACTTCGCTCGTCACCACAACTATTTTCCAGCTCTCAAACAAGAGTTCCCAGAAGTGCTGAATCGAGAGAGCTAACACGGCGATAATCATTGGGTTTGCAATCGCCTGACCAATTTGGCCGAGGTTCTTTTTTGCGCTCATGAGGTAGGAACCGACGGTTCCAGCAAGTGCAAACGCGAGGAAGTGATGGAGACCAAGGCCTGCAAGTATAGATGTGCTGTACATTTCAACGACACTGTCAGCCATACCAGGAATGAGGAAGACCACGACAAGCACGATGATGGAGAAGATACCCCACGACTTCGCTTTGCTACCCATGAGGTCAGCTTCGTCGCTTCCGAGCTTCGTAAGAGCCTTGAAGCCGAAGTAGTAGGAGAACATGGCGAGGTAGAACATAATGTGCCACCAAATATCCATGGACTCGTCAGAAATACCGAAGAAGTCGCCCCCGAGACCCTGGAAAATGGTAATGACAAAGAACGTACCGGTACCAATGAAGAGGTACGAGAGCACGGAACCAAGACCGGATGCGCCTACCTTACTGCGCGCCATAAGCGTAATGACGGTTGCAATGAGGAATCCGAGCGAAGAGAGGTAGAACCCAATTGAGATAATAGAATCGAGACTCATACGCTATTTGTTAATTTCGATATTCGGATACTTCGCGAAGATAGAACCGAGGGCGTTCTTCACGATTTGTCCTGAAAGCTCCACATACTGGTCAACGAGGTTCTGCAGGGTCTCTTTTGGGTTGTCGCCAACACTCGTTACCTTTCCATCGTTGTCTACCTGGAGGCCAGACACGCTACGAGCTTTTAATATAGCGATTTCAGGACCGAGAATCACTGATTGCTTCTTAATAATCTCTGTAATGAGAGCGGTATACTGTGCTGTTTCTTCCATACGTATAAATAATGAATATCTGTCCCTTTTAGTGTAGCACCCGTCTACTGGCGGAAAGCCCCCTGCCTGCATAGCTATGCGACCTCACGCATTGACCCATGTAGGTCTCCGTTGTATAGTGCTCGTTCACCACACCCAACAAAGGAGAGAGTGATGACTGATCTTTCAGCTGTTCCGGATAGTCAGCCCGTTCATTTGGTCAAAATTGACCCGCCCGCGCCAAGTATCGACGATTATCTCGACGGCAGTTTCATCAATTTCAATTTTGTCGGCGATTACAGTTATCACAATGTCCTGCGGATGCGTTTTTATCGGTTTGATCCGTTTGAAGACAGTTCCACCCGCGGCGAGCTCGTGCTTCATGCGCGAGTTACCGAAGCGAGTAGCCTCCTTGGCCGGCTCACGGTGCGTGGTATCTGGAAGTGCCTCGGACGCAACCAAGACAAGTTCCGTGCCTTTACGGAAGATGGCACTGATTTCATCGGCATTGTCTTTGACTGCACCCGGCCCGAGGTCATTACACCCTTTTTCGCAGACGGCAGACGAACTCCCCTTCCGGTTGTGCACCTGTGCGACCACATGAAGTTCTTCAAACCAAAGCGACCACTGCTTAAAATCGTCAGTCCTCAGCATGGTTACTAATCTGCACAGCAGAATAGCTTCAAAAAGCCCCGGCATCACGCCGGGGCTTCTTCTTAGTACACCTATGGATGTAGGTCTCTAACGAATTCCAGTGTCTACATCAACCGTGAGGTGGAGAGAAGCCCCGGCCTTGATAGTAACCGTTGCTGGAAGACCTTTCACACTTCCGACACCTGCGGATTTTTCCATAGCAATATAGTACGTACCGACAGGAAGCGAGACAGAGAAGGTGCCATCACTTCCCGGTGTGATGGTGGTGATGAGTGTCTTTCGGTCAGCTGTATACACGGAGATCTTGCGGGCAGCAAACATTTCCGGCGTTGGTTTACACGGATTGTCCACTCTCTCAACAGGACAGACCGGACCAATAGTCATAGTGCCCGTGAGGGTACCGAGAGATTCACGTGCAACGTCGGCGACCATAAATTCAAACCGGTAGTCAGCAGGAAGAATGGTCTGTTTTGAAGACTTCGCTGGCGTCACGCTTACGAGTGTGACCTGCTTCCCCACAAAGGTGATTGGTTTATTAAGCGTGAGCGTTACGGTTTCCGCGTTGGTGCCTACCTGGATGAGCGTACGTACGGTGACGGTTCCAGCTTGGATACACTGCACATCAATTGGACAACGGCTGTCCTGCACCACTTCAAGAGGTGTGAGGTGCACCCCGTGGGTCAATATCCGCTGATTGAGAACCGCGACCGTGCCTTCTACCTCTGGAGTAGTGGTTGCAGCTACGGGACACTCCGCAAAGTCACAGTTTGGACCTGAACGGCCGACACTGCTTCCGTCCGGACATACCTTTGCCTCAGCAGTACAGGCAGTCGCCGTTGGCGCCATCGCGGTGTTCGTAATAGCCAAATAGCCGAAGATACCGGCAGCAAACACAAGTAATACGCCGATTCCGACAAGTGCGTTTTTCATATAGTAGAGAGTTACTTACTGGAGACGTTCCGGCGGAAGAGTTGTGACAGCAGTGGTGTGAGCACTTAGCGAGGCTCGGTGGCCTGAGGTGGAGAGGTTGTTCCAGAGCGTGCGAGAAGTAGGGCCTGTTCACGTTCCTCGAGTTCCTGCACCAGCTTCTTGTTTTGGTTCTGCAGATTCCTCATTCTGAAGCTCTCGCTAATTACTGAAGGAAGTAGTGCAAGAAGGCTGATAATCATCCCGACCGCAATGGCAGCGATAATAAGCAGAGCAAGAGAAGTCTCAAACTGCCAGTGCATGAAGGTAAGCGCCACAACTTCTGTGTTCTGAACGGCGAAGATAATGGCACCAGCACCGAGAATAAAGCCCAAAAGGAAGAGTATAAGTGTCATAAAGATAGAGAATAGTACCTACTATAGACGTGTAGACCCGGAAAACATGACAATGGAGAAGGCCGGCGCAAGCGCCGGCCATTTTGGACAAAAACTATTTTTCGGGAGTAACCCAGTTCACTGATGGTAGCAAGTTAAGCGAGTCAATCGTTGCGTGAGTGACTGCTGGGTCGCTACTCTCATACGTGCCCGTCTCACCCCGATTTTTATAGAAACGTACGGTCAGCCTGTTGTCGAGCAGACGGTCTTCGGTGCCATGCGGAATGAAGAATTCCACGAGGCAC
The DNA here is from genome assembly GCA_038064495.1 of Patescibacteria group bacterium. Taxonomy (GTDB): domain Bacteria; phylum Patescibacteriota; class Minisyncoccia; order Phycocordibacterales; family Phycocordibacteraceae; genus C7867-001. Next base: position 497,479 of record JBBTSZ010000002.1, read on the forward strand.
GTCTCTTCTCGGGTCAGCCACAGCTCCGCCGTAAAAACGTCAATGAAGTGAGGGTTATCGAGTGCAGTACACTTGAACCGCAGTTTCCCATCGATCAGGGTGTGGGAAAATTCAATCCATCCTTTACGCTTCGCGTGTGGTTTCTTGAGATACAAGGCTCCCAGTTTCAGAAGAACTACCATCTGATCAGGAGTGAGTGCATGAGTGGTCCGAATGAAACCACCATAGTGTGCTTCTTGCATGTCTACCTCCCTGAAAGTGTGGTGCCTGTCCGCTTTATACCATGCCGCCTGCAGCCGCACCCCGCTATCCCCTTAGCAAGTCATTGGAGCGAAGGAAGCTAACTTGTACTTATGAATATTTTTCTTCTTTGATCTTCTTAAGAAGATCTGTAAAAGCCACATATTCAATATCGTGTTCTTTAAAATAAGCCAGCGTGTCCTTCAGTTCTTGAGTCTGGTTACTCGAGTCAAGTAAATCTCCGAACGCAAACATCTCTCTGGCCTCATATTCCTGATAGCCAATCAAGATTATTCTCAATGGTTTGCCGTAAAGTCTTGGTAGTTCACCATACTTGAGCGGCACACCGAGTATTTTTTCTCCGGCGGTACCTGGCGTAGTCCAACTCCGACCCTTAACTTCGTATACGAAATCATCGCATTCGAGATCAGGTTTGTATTTCTTATTTCTGACAGAACTCTGAATCCCGATAGTATTTCGGACATTCTTACGCCCTATAGCAACCAGAGCTTCCATCGCCAAGTCCTGACAAAGTTTTGTTGTCCATTGTGTTCCTTCTTCATGTCGAATTACCTCATTTGCCCATTGTGTTTCTATTTTATTTGCTTCCTTGAGCTTTTTTTGATTCGACGTGGTTTTCAATGAATCTTCAGTAAGCGGCTCATGACACCATTTTATTACGGTCGGATTATCAAGTAGACACAGCCCAATTTCTGCTTCGACTTCAACATCCTCGATTTCTTCTTCCATAATTAAACTTTGAGCTGTGAATCGAGATCGCCATAGCGTTTCTTCGATAAATCCAAGTATTCTCTTTCCAAGTCTATTCCGATGAACTTTCGTCCATGCTCAGCAGCTGCTAAGCCTGTAGTTGAGCTGCCCGTGAAGGGATCGAGAACTATATCTCCAAGATTCGTGCTCGCAAGTACAATTCTGCGCAGTAAATCGAGAGGCTTCTGCGTTGGATGCTTGCCATGCTTCTTTTCGTAGGGCTTTGGAGTACCCATAGACCAGACAGAACGCATCTGAAGACCTGGCTTCTTTAGCGCATCCTCAGGCCAATGGCCTTCCTTCATGTGTTTGTAGTTGAAGATATGTTTTGCCTTTTTATCCTTACGCGCCCATATAAGTGTCTCGTGACTGGCGGTAAAGAAACGTCCACTCAGGTTTGGTGAAGCGTTCGGCTTAAACCATGCAATATCGTTGAGTATGTGATATCCGAGTGATTGCATGGCATGGCCACACTGATAGATAGAGTGGTAAGTTCCTGATACCCAAAGAGTGCCTTGAGGTTTTAGGACACGGTGACATGCCTCCATCCAGCGATAGTGGAAATTATAGTCGTCGGCAAAACCACTGCTCACATCCCAATTACCTTTGTTTACGCTCACCCGCTTTCCTGCCTGAACACTAAAGCCCCCATTTGAGAGGTTGTAAGGAGGATCAGCAAATATCATGTCTATAGAATTCTCGGGAAGCTGCTCTAGCAATTTAATAGAATCACCCTGATATAGAGCGAAATTATCCTTCAGGAAATAGGGTTTTGTCTCAAAACTAGAGAGTATTTTTGATGGATTCCCAACCGGCATTAGTTCAGTATATCAGTGACCTATTCCAGTCACTATTTCCTACCCACTACTAGATCTGAAGAAGGCTCGGGGTTTGCGTTTCGGGAGACTAAACTGGAAGCAGCCGAAGGCTAGGGAGCGACTGAGAGTAATAGCTGACCGATGCTGCCGAGTGGCAGTATTACTTGATTCGGAGCGGCCATAGCCTTCGTGTCGCCCTGGAATGCCGAGGCTGTCTCCCGAAACGCAAACCAAAAGAACTTAGGCGTGCTAACGCCGGTTAAAGCAAAAAACACCCTGGGAGGGTATTTTTTGGTCGTCGCTATAGCAATTTGTCCTGAAAACTGCCGATTGCATCAAGCAGTTTGTTGGTTCGATTTTCGTTCAGGGCCATAATGTTTTTCCCTTCTTCGATAACCTCTCTCTTAATGCATCCATCCATGAAGTCAGTGAAGAGTCTGAAGTCTTGTTCTTTAATGAATCCAGGAAATTGCTCAAATAAAGATCTGATATTGTCGCGATGCTCTATCCACTTAATGGTAAGAGGTGACATATGCTTTTGCATTAGATCAATCCTTACTTCAACATTCCTCCATTCTTCGATATCCTTTGAAACTTCTTCTCGATTTTCTACTAACAACTTCATCACTAGGAGATGGAACTTGAGTGGGCCATAGAGCTTTTCATAACGCATATCCTCTCTGGTGCGATCTGATAGGCGCCAGCTAATAACTCCAGAGAATAATGCAGACAAAAGACTTGAGCCAAGAATGATAGTGGCGATTGCCGTCCAAGGAATACCCTGAAGCAGAGTTGTGGTCTCCATTGAAATCCTTTATTAATAACTCTTCAAACGTCGGGACTTATCATGAGTTCGAATCTTCTCAAGCGCCTTTGCCTCGATTTGGCGAATACGTTCCCTCGTCACCCCAAACTCTTTCCCTACCTCCTCAAGCGTATGGTACACACCGTCCAAAAGGCCGTGGCGCATTTCTAGAATCTTACGCTCCTTTGGTGAAAGGTCATCAAGAATGTCCCGAACCTGCTCACCAAGAATGCGCTCTGAAGACTCCTGCACTGGCGACGGAATTTTGTCGTCTGCAATAAAGTCACCAAGCGTGGACTTCTCATCATCATCACTACCGATAGGGTTCTCAAGCGAGAGTGTATCCTGATTGATTTTCTCAATCTGGTAAATCTTATCTACTTCAACACCCATTTCAACCGCAATCTCCTCTGGCTGAGGATCACGTCCAAGGGCCTGAGCAAGACGACGACTCACCTGCTTATATTTTGCAATGGTTTCCACCATGTGCACGGGGATACGAATGGTGCGGGACTGGTCTGCGAGCGCACGAGTGATGGCCTGGCGAATCCACCAGGTCGCATAGGTTGAGAACTTGTACCCTTTCTTCCAGTCGAACTTGTCCACGGCCTTGAAGAGACCGAGATTTCCTTCCTGAATAAGGTCCAAAAGCGTAAGGTCCGGAGAGCGACCCACATACTTCTTTGCGATAGATACCACGAGGCGGAGGTTGGAACGGGCAAGAATGTTGCGTGCTTCATCGTCACCAGCATCAATGCGCTTTGCAAGCTCGCGCTCTTCTGATGCAGTTAGGAGTGGATACTGACCAATTTCACGAAGATAAATCTGAATGGAGTCGTAGCTGGAAGAATCACGACCCTTGATGTTACGGGTTGCTAGGTACTGGTCAGCATTGTCTTCAAGCATGCCGCCCTCAAGGATGTCGATGCCGGCAACCGTAAAGCGTTCATAGAGTTCGTCCAAAAACTGCACGTCGTCTTCAACGTGTGGGAACTCTTTCAAAATCTCGCTGTAGGTAACGTAGCCACGTGTCTTACCCTTTTGGATAAGAAGCTCTGCTTTGTCAGCCTTGCCTGCAGCTGCCTTTGCTTTTGCTCCTGAGACAGCGGCACGAACAACGGCCTTTGCGCGAGTAGAGACGGACGCCTTTTTAACCGCCTTCTTCGCAGTCTTCTTCGCAACCTTCTTCGCAACCTTCTTCACCTTCTTTGCTTTCTTGGCCGCCTTCTTCGGTGTCTTCTTAACCGTTTTCTTTACTGCCTTTTTCGCTTTCTTAGGCGCACTCTTCTTCACCGCTTTCTTCGGCGCTGTTTTCTTCTTCGCACTCTTACCGGCGGTCTTCTTCCCCCTCGTCAGGGACCCAGATGCTTTGACCACCTTTTTAGCCTTCTTTTTTGTTGCCATACGTATGTTTACTAAATGAAAATAGAGAACGCGCCCTGTGAGTTATCCGAGCGTTGCGAGTTTGCGGGAAAGTTCCTGACATTCTGTTGCAACCTCTTTACTGAGGTCACTGTTGCCTGAAGCTTCGGCAAGTCGGAGGCGATGGGTTGCCTCGTTCAACTTGTCGCTTAACACTATTTTTTCAAATGCTCGTAATGAATCGTCTGCTGCCCCTTCCGGAGGCGTCTCCCCGTAGGAAAGTCCCGCCTCAAATAGCCAGCGTTCTTCCGGTGCTGTTTCCGGGAACGGTGTGCCGTTAATACGAATATACTCAATTTCTATGCGTTTAGCAAGGTCTGTCGACGGGTAGGAGGCCCAGACAGCGTGTAAAAGTGCTGATTGGCGATCCTTGGAATTGAGTGCGCTTGAAGCAACGGAAGGCCGGCCCTGAGCTGGTGCAGACGCCGGTGTTTCCCTTCCGGCTTTCGGGATACTGGCACGGATGGCGTCGGCGGTGGAGCCAAGCGCACGCGCCACAATACCCACAAAGTGCTCGCGCTCCATCGGGCTTTGAACGGCAGCCACGAGTGGTAGAACGATTTTCTCAGTCGAAAGCACGAGCTTGTGCTGGTCGAGCCCAGCGCGCGTAAGCACGGCTAGGAAGAATTCCACAATGGACTCCGCGTCAGCAATCAACTTGGTGAGTGCTTTCGGGTCTTCTTTAGCAATATCTGCTGGGTCTTTTCCAGCGGGCATTTTCACCGCCTTCACTTTCATCCCAGACTGGAGGGCAACGATGGCACTCTTCTGACTTGCAGCGAGACCGGCGCGGTCACTATCAAGTGCGAGCATGAGATTGTCCGCGTAGCGCTTCATGAGTCCGAGATGTTCCTTGGAGAGCGCGGTACCGGAGAGTGCCACGGTGTTGTTGAAGCCAATCTGATGCAACAGCAACAAGTCCATCTGCCCTTCCACGAGAACCGTGAATCCACGGGTACGCACAGCATCCTTTGCCTTATCCATACCAAACAAGACTTCGTGCTTTTTGTAGAGCTCGGTTTCAGGACTGTTCAGATATTTTGCTTGGTCGTTTGGATCAAGTGCACGCCCGGTGAACGCAACCGTGCGGCCTGCGGAATCCCGAATCGGGAACATGAGGCGGTTACGGAATCGGTCGTACCAGGTGCCCGCCTTCCCGTCTGCTTCTTTGATAAGACCTGCATCAAGCAGCTCCCGCTGAGTGAAGCCGTCCTTGGTGAGTGTTTCAAGGAGTTCGCGCCAATTGTCGGGAGCATAGCCAATCCCCCAGTCGTGAATGGTTTGCGGTGTGAGACCACGGGAAAGCGCGTATTCGTATGCCGGAGAATGCTCGGTGAGATTACGAACGTAAAAGGCTTCAGCACGACTCATGGCTTCACGGATGCGGTCTAATTTCCCTTTATTCTCTGAACCTCTCCCATCGTAGACAATCTCTACTCCAGCTTTCTCCGCAAGCACCTTGAGAGCTCCCTTAAAATCCACGCCCTCCATCTTTTCAATGAACGTGAAAATATCTCCACCTTGTGAGGTACTAAAGCAGTAGTAACTGCCACGGTCCACGTTCACAAAGAATGACGGGGTCTTTTCCTTGGTGAAGGGTGAGAGGCCACGCCAGTATTTGCCACTTTTGGTGAGCTTCACGTAAGGCGATACCACGTCCAAGATGGAGAGTTTTCCTTTTACTTTCTCTACGGTGTCGGTCGCCATTTCCCTTCAGTTTACTTCTTTACTCGCACTTACCGTAGACTTGACAAATACTCTTAATGGTGTATTATTATAAATAGGCAATTCCTGCCATTGAGGATAGTTCTATGGAGAAAGTAGAGTATGAAGATTTGAGTGTGGGTCTAGGAATCGTTGCTCTTGTCAGTGGATGCTTTGGTCTCGTTATTGACCTCATGCTCATCCTGGAATTCTTTGGGCTTCTGGACAGTTCCAATGACTTATACACTGACATGTCCACGACGGACTACACAATAATCGGTATCGGACTTACCGTCCTCGCTGCAGTCGCACTTCCGCTTTCGATACATCTCGGCAAACTTGCTGATGCATCTGCGGAGAAGCCGCAATAGCTTGACCGTCCGAAGGAACCCCCGGAGATATTTCTCTCCCTTCCTTCGGGCGGTTTTTATATTGGGCTGATTTGACTTTCGTGGAAAATAGTTTATTATGATACTAGCTTAGATCTTTTCATCATGATTTGAGTACGAATTCATCACCACAAGGGGTATCTAATGGTAGTTACACATCAATCAATTCTCACGGTGCATGAAGCACTAGAGATGGCTCGCATCTCGCTTGTCATATCGTTCGCAGTTTTCATCGTCGTCTTCCTTGTGGAAGTCGCTGAGAAAAGGACCTTGCGGCGTTCCGCCGATCTTGCACTTATTCCCTTCATTCTTTGTTTCATTATCACGATTGTGGCTCAAATGAACAGATGAATCAGCACGGCCCGCCACCATTGGCGGGCCGTTTTATATGCAAAACAAAATCCCACGCCTTAGCGCGGGATTTGTTGCTTCTTGCGGAAGCGGAGCCTCCATACTCTATAAGACGAGTTAAACTCAAAACTCTTACAAAGAAAACACTCACCGGGTGGTGAGTGTTTTCTTTGTTCTTTGAATCTGTGAGTGAGGTCTTTAGTCCACGAACCTACGCTTTTGCTTCTTCTAGAGCACGTTCCGCTGCCAAATCTGCAGCATCGTTCTCAGCAGAGATGCGCGCGCTACGATTCTTCTGCAGTTCCGTAATCGCAATGTGCTTCTTACTGTCGGCAAAGCCAGTACCAGCAGGGATGAGGCGTCCAAGAATAACGTTCTCCTTCAGACCACGAAGGGTGTCCACGGAGCCCTTAAGAGCTGCGTTAATGAGAATCTTTGTTGTCTGCTCGAAGGACGCCGCAGAAAGGAATGAGCGACGTGAGAGTGCTGATTCCTTAATACCGAGAACCATCTCGCGTACCTTCGGTGCAATCTTGCCGTCCTCTTCCATGAGCTTCTTCTCTTCCTCAAACTCCCAGTGTTCAACCACGTCACCCACTGACCACTCAGAGTCTCCAGTGTCCGTGACTTTCGCGCGACTGAACATCTGCTTCACGATAACTTCAAGGTGCTTACGAGATACGGATGCACCCTGGAGTTCGTAAATCTTAGAAGTCTCAGCAATGATGTATTCCTGCACCATGGCGCGACCGGCGTGCTCGAAGAGCTCATCGAGGTCGGCAGAACCGTCCGTGAGAAGCTGGCCCTTTACGACCTTGTCGCCCACCTTTACGAGTGCCATACGAGGGAAGGGCGCAGTGTATTCCGTTGCGGAACCATCCTTCTTGCCCTGCCCTGCTTCAGGTGTGACGACGAGCACCTTCTCACGAGCTTCCTCGCGAATGTCGGTAACAAGACCGTCAAACTTGGAGACCACTGCTGGATTCTTTGGTGAGCGCTTCTCAAGCACTTCCTCAACACGAGGAAGACCTGAGGTAATGTCTCCACCGACGGATGCGGTTCCTCCTGCGTGGAAGGTACGCATCGTGAGCTGCGTACCTGGCTCACCGATAGCCTGAGCTGCAATCGTACCGACTGCCTCGCCGAGGTCTACCACTTCCTGTGACGTGAGGTCCATGCCGTAACACGCCGCACAGATTCCGTAGCGCGTTTCGCAGGACATTGGTGAGCGAACCTGGATACTCTGGATGCTTTCCTCAGCTGCAATCGCGCGAGCGTCGTCAGCGATCATGTAATGGTTCTTCTTGAAGGTCTTGCCTCCTGCCACGACGTCAGCTGAAAGCGTGCGTCCACGAATGGCTTCAGCAAAATCAATCTTGATACCAGAAGCACTGATGCGATTGATTGAGATGCCACGCTTCGTCGCACAGTCATGCTGCGTGATGATGGAGTCCTGTGCAGTGTCAAACAGACGACGCGTGAGATATCCAGCGCGCGCGGTACCGAGCGCGGTGTCCGTGAGACCCTTACGAGCACCGTGAGTACTCATGAAGTATTCAACCGGGTTCAAACCTTCTGTCATGGAAGACACAATCGGCACTTCAATCGTCTCACCGGCAGTGTTCTGAATGAGTCCCTTCATACCGGCCATCTGCGTCAAGTTTCCGATGGAACCGCGAGCACCCGAGCGCACCATGTCGGCGACTGAACCCATCGGGTCAAGCGCTTTTTCCACGAGTGTTTCCACCTCGGTCTTCGTGCCGTGCCAGATTTCAATCACCATGCGGCGTTTCTCATCTGCGGAGAGAAGTCCGTCACGGTAATCACTTTCAATCTTGTGCACCTTTTCGCGAGCAGCCGTGATGATTTTATCCTTTCCTTCTGGAACGGATACATCGTCCAAACTCCATGAAACACCGGACTTGGTCGCATACTCAAAGCCGAAGCGCTTAATCTTGTTTACAATTCCCGGAATCGCATCAAGGCCATACTTGATGGTGCTGTCGCTCATGATAGCGGAGAGCACCTTCTTAGAAATGGCATCGTTCACGTACGGGTAATCAGACGGAAGGACTGTGTTGAACAAGAGACGACCAACCGTGGTCTCAAAGATTTTGCCGTCAAACTGTGCGTACTTCTCCTTGTCAGCCGTTGGCATGACATGAATCTTTGCGCGGAGGTCTACGGCACGATACTCGTACGCGAGGATGGCTGCGTTTGGTGACTGGAAGTACTTTCCTTCGCCAAGCGCTCCTGGCACTTCCTTCGTGAGCCAGTACGTACCAAGAACGATATCAAGTGGCTTCTGGATCATGACAATCATTTCTCCTGAACCTGGCTTTAAGATGTTCTTGTTGGCACTCATCACGTTCTTTGCCTCCCACTGTGCTTCGTCAGAAAGTGGTACGTGAATAGCCATCTGGTCTCCATCGAAGTCTGCGTTGAACGCTGGGCAAACGAGTGGGTGGAGCTGAATCGCGTCTCCTTCAATAAGGCGAGGGCGGAAGGCCTGGATACCCTGACGGTGAAGCGTTGGTGCGCGGTTCAAGAGAACGTACTTACCATCAATCGCCTCTTCAAGGATTTCCCATACTTCAGGTACCCCGTCTTCAATCAAGCGACCTGCGCCGCGGATGTTGAAGGCGAGCTCGCGCTCAAGGAGGCCTGCAATAACGAATGGGCGGAAGAGCTCAAGCGCCATATGCTTTGGAAGACCACACTCGTCGAGTTCAAGATCAGGACCCACCACAATCACCGAGCGACCGGAATAGTCCACGCGCTTACCGAGGAGGTTCTGGCGGAAGTAACCCTGCTTACCCTTTAGGTAGTCAGCGAGACTCTTCAAAGGACGACGTTGTGCGGGTGTGAGTGCTCCTGCGTTCGCACCTGACTTTCTAATGGAGTTATCAAGGAGTGCGTCAACCGCTTCCTGGAGAATACGTTTCTCGTTGCGAAGAATAACTTCTGGAGCATGAATATCGAGAAGCTTCTTCAGGCGGTTGTTGCGGTTAATCACACGACGATAGAGGTCGTTCACGTCGCTGGTTGCATGCCTGCCACCTTCAAGGGCAACCATCGGGCGAAGTGCTGGCGGGATAACCGGAATCTTCGTCATGAACATCCATTCAGGACGCGTCTTTGCGGCAATCATGTTTGAGATGAGTGCGATGCGCTTGGCGAGCTTCTCACGCTCTGCTGCAGGAGCGTTTGGATAACGCTCTTCACACTTTGCCTTCAATTCTGGAAGGTCCATCTTGCGGAAGATGTCGTAAATAGCTTCTGCGCCTATCTTTGCCTCAAAGAGAGTTCCGAAACGAACGCTGAAGCGATGGTACGCAACCTCGTCAAACACGCGACCAACAACCACAGAATCAATCTCCTGCTTTGCGACCGTCATGCGCTCCTTGAGTGCATCACGTTCCTTGTCGTCATTCAGTGCCTTGTGCTTGGTCTTGTACTCCGTTTCAAGTTCGTTGAGGAGACGCTTCTTGGTGTCTTCCTGTACTTTCGTGACAATGTAGCCCGCGAAGTAAATAACTTTCTCAAGGTCAGCAGCTGGAACTCCAAGGAGGAGTGCCATACGGCTCGGCATAGAGCGAAGGAACCAGATGTGTGCTACCGGTGAGACGAGCTCAATGTGGCCCATGCGCTCACGACGAACGATGGAGCGCGTGATTTCCACGCCACATTTGTCACAGGTGATGCCCTTGTAGCGGATACCTTTGTACTTACCGCAGTAACACTCGTAGTCGCGCTCAGGACCAAAGATCTTTTCATCAAAGAGTCCATGCTTTTCAGAGCGCTGAGTGCGGTAGTTGATGGTTTCCGGCTTGGTGATTTCACCACGACTCCAACTGAGAATACGCTCAGGAGACGCGAGTGAAAGACGAAGTGCATTCCAGTCTTGGCGCGGGGCGTTGCGGTGTGCTGCCATACTTGGCATCGACTTCTTTCCGTAGGTGTTTGGTGTAGACATAAGAAGAAGAAATTAGATGTCAGCGTCGATCTCCATGTCCATAGGCTCGATATCAAGCGCAAGACCGCGGATCTGGTTAGTAAGCACCGAGAAGGATGCTGGTGTACCGGCGTGAGATACCGGTTCTCCCTTCACGATGGCATCAAAGGTCGCCGAGCGGCCCTGGATGTCGTCAGACTTAATAGTGAGCATTTCCCGAAGGGTGTAGGCAGAGCCATATCCAAGGAGCGCCCACACTTCCATTTCTCCGAAACGCTGACCACCATTCTGTGCCTTTCCGCCAAGCGGCTGCTGGGTGATGAGTGAGTACGGTCCAATGGAGCGCATGTGAATCTTGTCTTCCACCATGTGATGGAGTTTCAAGATGTACATGTACCCAACGGATACGGGCTGAGCGAATGCTTCACCTGTGAGACCGTCGTAGAGCTGCATCTTTCCAGAACGATCAAACCCGGCAAGCTCAAGCTCGTTACGGATTTCGTCAGCGGTAGCTCCTGCAAACGGCGGCACGATGGCCTGATAGTTCAAAGTGTTTGCCGCAAGTCCGAGGTGCAACTCAAGAATCTGTCCGAGGTTCATACGGCTTGGCACACCGAGTGGAGTGAGAATGAGGTCAATCGGGTTTCCGTCCTTGTCGTACGGCATGTCTGCGGCAGGAAGTACGCGAGAGATAACTCCTTTGTTACCGTGACGTCCCGCGAGCTTGTCTCCGACTGAGACGTTACGTACCTGTGCAACCGTCACGACAATCTTCTTGATGATGCCGGTCTCAAGCTGGTCGCCCTTCTCACGAGAGAAGACGCGAACACCGATAACACGACCGCGTTTCCCTCCTTCCATGCGAAGTGAGGTGTCCTTCACGTCTTTTGCCTTGTCTCCGAAGATGGAGCGGAGGAGACGCTCTTCAGGCGTGAGCTGGGTCTCACCCTTTGGGGTGACTTTACCAACGAGAATGTCGCCGGGTCGCACTTCAGCGCCGATGCGTACCACTCCTTCCTCGTCCAAGTTCTTCAAGCGAAGTTCTCCCACGTTTGGAATGTCGTGCGTGGTGACTTCCGGTCCAAGCTTGGTGTCGCGAACGGCACACTCAAAGTCTTCAATGTGAACCGTGGTGAACTTAGACTGCTCTACCAAACGCTCAGACACGATGATGGCGTCCTCGTAGTTTGCGCCGTTCCAGCTCATGAAGGCAACACGAACGTTCTGTCCGAGTGCCATCTGGCCGTGGTCGGAACTGGATGCGTCAGCGAGTACATCACCCTTCTTTACCTTGTCTCCCGTGTGAACGGACGGACGCTGGTTAAAGGCTGAGTTTTGGTTGGTCTGGGTGAGGCCCTGGAGCTTGTACTCCTTTGCCTTGCCGTCCTTGTTCGTAACGATAATCTTCTGCGCATCAGCATAGGTGACTTCACCTGCTTCAAGCGCCATGACGAGACGTCCCGTGTTTTTAGCCGCGTGGCCCTCAATACCGGTCGCAACGAGTGGTGCCTCAGGGATGAGGACTGGGGTTGCCTGCTTCTGCATGTTGGAACCCATGAGTGCACGGTTGGCATCATCATGATCCACGAATGGAATCATGGCGGTTGCTGCGGAGAACATCTGGTAGGTAGACGCGTCCATGAGCGTGATTTCATCGCGCTCCACAACGGCTGGTTCACCTCCCTTACGTACTTCAATAGAATCCGGCACAATCTTGCCCTTTGCATCTACTGGCGTAGCTGCGTGTGCAATTGTTTCGGTTTCTTCTTCAAGTGCGTTCAAGTAACGAACTTCGTCGGTAACCACACCCTTCTTTACAACTGCGTACGGTGTTTCAATCACACCGAATTCGTTCGTGCGAGCATGGAGTGCGAGACGAAGGATGAGACCAATGTTCTGACCTTCTGGAGTGTGAATTGGGCAGAGGCGTCCGTAGTGGCTTGGATGCACGTCGCGAACTTCAAAACCTGCGCGCTCACGGGTCAAACCTCCCGGTCCAAGCGCTGACAGCGTGCGCATGTTCTCAAGTTCAGCAAGAATGTTCTGTTGGTCCATGAACTGCGAGAGCTGGTTTGCGGTGTAGAACTCGCGGACGGAAGCCTGGAACGGACGTGGGTTCACGAAGGCCATTGGAAGCGAGGTTTCGCTTTCAATGGTACTCATGCGGTCCTGGATGTTGCGCTTCATGCGGCTCATGCCGACACGCATACGAGCCTGCAGGAGCTCACCAACGAAACGAACACGACGGAAACCGAGGTGATCAATATCATCTGGGCGTGCATTCGGGTCGGTGTTCAAGCGAGCAATTTCTCCAACGATGCGGATGAGGTCATCGAGTGTAAGGGCACGCTGATTAAGCGACTTGGTGTCGGTTGGCAGACTAAAGCGAGCATTCAAGCGGTGACGTCCTACCTTTGAGAGGTCGTAGCGCTCAGGCGTGAAGAGGGCGTTCACGTAGCTCTTTGCGTTGTCTGGGGTCGCGAGGTCGCCGTCGCGCATGCGGCGGTGAATCTCAACAAAGGAATCATCCACACTGGTCGCGGTGTCGTGCGACAGAGTGGTGGTGATGGCGTTCGTTGCGATTTCGTTTCCGAGGAACTTCTTCAAAATGTCCTCGCGAGAACCTGCACCCATGATGGTGAGAAGATTGGTGACCGGGAACTTGCGCTTACGGTCAATCTTCACGTAGATAGCACCGTCTGCTTCTGATTCAATTTCAATCCACACACCACGCGCTGGGATAATCTTTGCACCAAACATCTGCTTTCCTTTAACTTCTTCACTGATGAAGAAGGCGCCGAAGGAACGAGCGAGCTGAGGCACGATGGCGCGCTCAACGCCAGACACGATGAATGAGCCGTGGGGCGTCATCATCGGAATGTCTGCAAGGAAGATGTCCTGCGTCTTCTCGGAGCCCATGGTCTTGTTGAGCAAGGTAACGGTTGCCTTTACGGGTGCTTCAAAGGTGCGCATGTTTTCACGCGCTTCCTCTTCGGTTCCTTTTGGCTCACCTATTTCAAACCCATCAAACCGGAGTTCAAATTTTTTCCCCGAGTAGTCTGGAATCGGAGAAAACTCCTTAAACAGTTCCATCAACCCATCTTTTAAAAGCCACTCGAAGCTTTCGCGCTGGTGCCCGACAAGGTCAGGAAACTCAACACGTGGAGCCCGATAGGCACTGAACGTTTTTTGTTCAAGCGCTTTGGTTTTAGGCATAGTGCAGTGTAATTACCGCTCGGATGGCGCGGCCTCGAAGCGTATGGGAGCCCCGTTCGCGTTTCTATCCCATCCGTAGGTAGAAACGCCAATAGGGCTCGTGCATACGCCACGAGCCACGTCCCTCGTTATCTCCGAGACGCTGGTTAATTTGGATGTGTGTGAAAGCCCCTTTCCCCCGCTACGCAATCTTTGTTCCACTAGTATATTCCTCGGTCAAAGGGGCGTCAAGGCGTATTGTGGACAGATTCTATATAGAAAAACGGGCGGAACCTGATGGTTCCGCCCGTGTTGTTGGAGTTCATGGCGCATGTTGGCTGACTAGCAACCGTTCATAACGTCTGAGCTCTGAGAGCGCGAGAAGTTCGCGCGCTTCACAACCCTCGTTTCGTTTTTCCGTTGAATCGGAGAAATCTGGACAAAGATTGCTGCAATGAACGCCGCTGCAAGGGTGGCAATGACGGCCACTAGATATTGACGATTGAGGTCAATGAGATAGTCAGCGACGACCATACCCGAAAGTGGAAGCACGGTGCTGATCCACAACCGAACGAAATTCATCTTGGTCTTTCGGACTTCGTTGACAGCAGCCCATGCTGCAACACCAGTGAAGATGAGCATGCTGACTGCCGACACCATCCAGCCAAACGGCACCATTGCCATTCCTGCGGCTAAGAAAACTGCACCGACGTCGGTCATTTCGTGCGAGCCACCGTAGTCGTAACCGCTTTTGGCGATGCGATTCGATTCCCGCATACTGATAATTGCAGCAATAATGTACGTGATGCCAAGGACATACGCAGCTATAGTGCCGAAAAACAGCACCATAAGGATGTTGAAGATTGACACGAAGGTCAATCCAGAAATTCTGCTCATAGTATGAACTCCTACCTCATAAACGCTTATGAGGCTTCTAGGTATTACTATATCACTTCCGACACGTAAAGTCAATACTTAGGCCTTTTTCTTTGTTTTAGCCTTTTGTTTCCAGGCTTCTATGAGTGTGTGACTACCGGTTCGAAGTACTGCCGGAACCCTGTGTTTCTTCCCCCCACACCAAACTCGCGATTACGCTTTTTTGGTATGGGACGGCACTCCTTTCTTGTTGGTCTTATTCTTTTTCCATGAGTCTATATCCGCATGGTTTCCTGTTAGTAAGACAGCAGGCGCTTTATACCGCTTGCCTTCCCAGGTAATAGACTCAGGACGGGTATAAACGGCAGGAGAGGCGGTGCGGCGCTCCTCAACGGATTCGTCTTTTCCGAGCACGCCCGGAAGTCTACGTGTGACCGCGTCCACAATCGCCATGGCAGGAACTTCTGCTCCCGTGAGCGTTGCCTCCCCTACTGCATATTTTTTTACGGTGCCGAAGGTTTTCAGTATAGAAAGTGCGCGGTCATCAATGCCCTCGTAGCGACCACAGACCAAAACAACGTCATCAAATTTCGCGAGCTTGTCAGCTTCTTTGTTCGTGAACGCGCTCGCGCTCGGTGAAAACCACACGAGCGCAATCTTCTTCCCGCCACGGCGGGATAAACTCTTTTTCACGGCACGCACCACCGGAAGTGCGGTCATCACCATACCGGGCCCGCCTCCATACGGACGCTCGTCTACTTTGCCCCATTTATTGTCCACGTAGTCGCGTGGCGTTTGGTAGTCCACGCTAATCTTCTTGCCAGCGCGAGCGCGCCCAAGGATGGATGCATTCAAATACGCATCACAGGCTTCTGGAAAAAGTGTTATGAGATGAAATCTGAGCATAGTAAAAGTGTAACTTGGTCCTTGTGTGCGAAAGAGAGGTTCCAGATGCTAGGCGCGGGTTGGCTCCGAGTGCAGACGTATGTGCTATACGACGGAACGAGGAGACGGGACCCGCAACAACGCAAATGGGGCCTATCCTTTCGTGCACCTAGAGGGAGTCAATGACTTCGTCTACTGACTTCACTTCCGGTTCACGGCGTCCACCAATAGGCTCAGGAATCTTAAGCGAGACACGCGCGTTATGCTTCAAACCAACTGCCGTAAGGAGCGGTCGAATAGCGAGCGTAGCAATACGGCCACCGCGACCAATCACCTTCCCCATATCATCAGGGTGTACGGTAAGGGTGAGGAGTACGCCGAGGTTATCCACGGTCTGCACAATTTTTACATCCTCAGGATGATCAACAAGGCTCTTCACCAAGTATTCAAGAAAATCGTAATAGGGTGCGTTCGGTTCCATATCGTTTCAGCGTAATCGGATAAACGGGCGAGCGGGGTTGTCGCAAGATTGCGACGAGAACACTTAGGTTGCAGGAGCCTCTTCGGTAGCTACTTCTTCAGCAGGAGCAGCTTCCTCTGCCGCTACCACTTCTACAGGTGCCTCCACTACCGGAGCTTCTTCAACAACTGCTTCAGGAGCAACCTCTTCAGCTGGCGCAACTTCCTCTGCTACTGCTTCTGCCTCAGCGGCTTTTGCAGCGACCTCTTCAGCGGCCTTTGCGTCAGCGGCTGCTTTTGCGGCTGCTGCCTCGTCTTCAGCCTTCTTCTTAAGAATGTTCTTCTCGAGGTTCTTCTTGGTAACCACCTTTGCAGTCTTTACTCCGGTAACGACACCTTCCTTGACGAGGAGGTTGTGTACGGATGGAGATACCTGAGCACCCTTTGCCATCCACGCGGTAATGCTCTCCGGCTTGAGGGTCGTGGCCTTGGTCTTTGGGTTATAGGTACCGACAAGATCAACATACTTACCAGCCTTTGGGCCAGCTGCCTTGTCTAGGACGGCAATACGAAAAGCCGCGTCGTTTTTACGGCCAATCCTCTGGAAACGAATCATCAACATATAGTGGGGCGTAGCGTAACAGATTGAGCGAGTTGGGTCAATCAGCTATGGAAATGAGGCTAGTTTGTTCCAGCCTCATGATTTGTAAGCAAAAAGGCGGCTGATAATTCAGCCGCCTCGTTCACCTACTTCGGCTTCTTGAGAGATTCAAAAGCCTTTTCAGGAAGTTCGACTCCGTACCATCTCCTTCTAGTACCAACCAATGCAAGAACTTTATAATTAGCTTGCACATCTGATCGGTTGTTTACTTTTCTGAACTGACGCTCAGCGCGCCGAATAGTAGGCCGTAGCGGACCTTTACTTTCACAACCAACCGCGTGCTCACCCTCCACAGACCACAACGAAAACAAAGAGACGGTGTAGAGCAGATCTTGTGGTCTTTGTTCAAGTGACTCTTTTGCCTCACGAACGGCTGCTAACTTAGCCATAAGTATGGCTTCCTTAATCCGGAGGCATTCACCAATACTCACGCGAAGCGAAAACTCCTCTGAAGCAATGCCCATCTTCTAATCTCCTTAAAAATCTAGACAGAACCTACCATAGGTTGCAAAAAGGTTCCAATCTTTTTCCAGAACGTCAGTTAACTTGGGTATGTAAAAAGAAAAACCGCCCCATCATATGGGGCGGAAAGTGGTGATTCAGGCAACCTACGGCGACTCCTTTTTCCCGCAGGATTCAGAGTCTTGTCTCCAGCACGGGTGGTGTTTCATTGGCGACTTCCGTCTCCCACCTAGTATGCGCACAATTGAATGCGCAGAGGTACGCGATGCCAGATAAGCTAACGATCCGCCCCAGAGGAATCGAACCTCCGGACATTCCGACACCATCGGAACATCGGCTGTTAAGGAGTCGAACCCTCTTTACCCTCACCAACAAGGAACAGCAGGACCTCAAGCGTTTGCCTGAATCACCGACCGCAAGTCTACCCTGACCGCGCACGATGTCAAAACGATTCCGAAATCGTCGCAAGAACAAATCCTCGGAATCTGCTACAGTAGCTGAAATGACCGACGCTGAATCTCCTATATACGAGGGGCCAATAACCATTATCAAAACCGGTAAGGGGTTTTTTTCATATGACCCTGAAAAGGATGATCTCTTCGTTCCGGGCGAGAATCTGGGTGGCGCCTTTCCGGGCGACATTGTGAAGGTGACCACGGCCGGCATGGAAGCCGACCCAAAGACCAAACAGCTGAAGCCTATCGGCAAGGTGGTTGAGGTCGTCTCGCGTAATCGCGAGACGTTTGTGGGCACGCTCACGAGTAGTCGTGAAGACCTTCCGGCAGACGCTCCGAATCTCGTCATGATGCTTCCTGACTGGAAGAAAATGTACGTGCCGTTTGTGGTGAAAGGTGAGAACCTCCCGATTGGTCAGAAAGTGCTGATTCGCTTCCAGGGATGGGCAGCGAATCAGCCCTACCCATGGGGCACACTTGAGGAAATTATCGGTCCCGCAGGTGACCACGAGACTGAGATGCGCGCACTCGCGCTCTCACAAGGGTTCCGTAGTGACTTCCCTCCTGGCGTTGTCGGCGAGGCACGTGTTCTTGAAGAAACCGGCAAAGGACTCATCGCAAAGGATGCTGAGGAAGGTATTGCCGCCGGACGGCGAAAAGATTTCCGTGAAGTAACTACCTTCACGATTGACCCGTTTGATGCAAAAGACTTTGATGATGCTCTTTCAGTTCGCGTGCTCGAGAATGGCAACACCGAAGTGGGCGTACACATTGCCGACGTCTCCTATTTTGTAAGCCCCGGAACTGCGATAGATGACGAAGCACGTCAGCGCGCCACTTCGGTGTATCTCGTGGACCGCACCATCCCCATGCTTCCGGAGGTACTCTCCACAAACCTTTGTTCGCTGAATCCGAACGAAGACCGTCTCTCGGTCTCGGCGGTGTTTGAACTGAACGCGAACGCGGAAGTGGTTTCCAAGTGGTTCGGTGAAACCGTCATTCACTCTGATAGGCGCTTCACCTATGAAGATGCGCAGGAGGTGCTTGATAGTCAGTCGGGAGATTTTCTTACAGAATTGAACACGCTCAAGACGCTGGCGTTCAAGATTCGTGACCGTCGTACTAAGAGTGGCGCCATTGCCTTTGATACCCCCGAAGTAAAGATAAAGCTGGATGAGACCGGGAAACCCATTTCCGTCACACTGAAGGAGCGTCGCGATACGAACCTGCTGATTGAAGACTTCATGCTTCTTGCAAACGAGAACGTTGCAGAAATGTTGTCAGAAAAAGCGCAGAAAGCAGGGCTCACGAATTCGGTTATCTACCGCATCCACGACCTGCCCGACGCTGAGCGTATTGAAAACCTTTCGCAATTCTTGAAGGTGATGGGTTATGAGCTTGAAACGCATGCCGGTCGCGTGAAAGGTTCCGACATTAATGCCCTACTTAAGCAAGTGGAAGGCAAGCCGGAAGAATATTTGATAAAGACCGCTACCCTACGCTCCATGGCAAAAGCGGTCTACACTACGAAGAACGTCGGCCACTTCGGTCTTGCCTTTGAGTTCTATACGCATTTCACGTCTCCTATTCGTCGCTATCCTGACCTTCTCATTCACCGCCTCGTGAAGCACAACACTAACGGCGAACCATTTACCACGAGCCAAGTCGCAGAGCTTCAGAACCTTGCGACGCATTCAAGTGAGCGCGAGGCCGGAGCCGTAGAGGCTGAGCGTGATTCCATCAAGATGAAACTCGTTGAGTTTATGGAAGATAAGGTCGGGCAGGAATTTGCTGCCGTTATTTCCGGTGTCTCAGACCGCGGACTCTATGTGGAACTGAATGAAACCCGTGCAGAAGGCATGATTAAGATTCGTGATCTCGGCGACTCGTCTCGCGACGGAGCGGGCGACTACTTCGTCTACGACGAGAAACGCTATCGCATTATTGGCGAGCGCACGAAGGTGCAATACGCGCTTGGAGACCCGGTGACCGTAAAACTTATTGCTGCACGACTACAAGAGCGTGAACTCGACTTCGCCCTCGTGAAGCCCGCATAACGTAAAGGCAGTTTGTTTGACAAATACTATATCTACGATATAGTATTTAAGAACGTACATTCTAGGAGGTGAACATGGCATATCGTGATAACGTCAATCTTCTTTGTGATCAAATGGGTGTTCCGAATCCTATTCGCGAAGACGATATCAAGGTCGACAAAATCTATTTCATTTCCGATCGCTGGATTGAGTTGGGTCATGTTGAATCCACGGAAATGAACCGCGCAGGAAGATTGTTCGTTGAATTCATTGAGAAGGGAAAACTGACGAACGAAAGACGACTTTATCGACAGTGGGAACGATCTTCAGGGCTTTTTGAAGCTGGTATCGAACACGACGTCTTTCGTATAAATAAAGCTGTGGCACTGCTTATTCAATGGCACTTCGCTGAACTGTATACGGATGCCTACGAGAAAAACCGCACACTCATCTTAGGCCTTCTCGATGCCACTTTTGTTGGTGTTGTCTTTAAATCCTGATGGTGAAAACCATATTCAAAAATCAAACCGCGCCAGAAATGGCGCGGTTTTCTTTTCAGGGGGTTTAGGCTTCTAGAATTCGAGTGAGTGCCAGCGCATACGCCGCTTCGCGCAGCGTCACCCCGCGTGTAAGTGCAAAGTCTGCCACGTCACGATACGCGTCTCGCATGGTTTCATTCAAACGCTCTTGCACATCTGAGGCTGTCCAGAGAATGTCTGAACGATTCTGAAGCCATTCAAAATAGGAGACCGTAACGCCTCCCGCGTTCGCTAGCACGTCCGGGATGATGGCCACGCCATTTGCCGCTAGGATGACATCTGCTTCAGGTGTGATGGGACCATTCGCGATTTCAAGAATGATGCCCGCTTTCACCAGCTCTACATTGTCTTTTCGTATTTGCTCTTCTAGAGCTGCCGGGACAAGCACATCAACTGGTGCACTCAAAACCGCCTCAGGGTCGCGCAGTTCTACCGCGTCTTCTTCCATACGCGCGGCGTCACACACCGAGCCTTCGCAGTACATACCACTGACCGAGCCCTTTTCCTCTTTCGCGCGTAGCACGGACGCCACATCAAGCGAGTTTGGTGAAGCAAGTGTGCCGTGACTGTCCGCCAGTGCTTGTACGGACGCTCCATCATTTGATAGAAGTTGTGCGGCCCGCGCTCCTGCATTCCCTACTCCCTGCACCGCAACAGTGAGCTTTGAGATATCCCGATGCTGGTCAGCGAGAAGCGCCGTAAGCACGGCGATAGCACCATCTGCTGTTGCGGTGTCTCGTCCAACGATTCCTCCCTTATCGAGAGGCTTGCCGGTAATAAATGCTGGAGCCGAGTGCCCCACAAGTTTTTCATATTCATCAAGCATGAGTGCCATGATTTCTGCGTTCGTGTAGACATCGGGCGCCGGCACGTCCACCTCGGGACCCATATATTCTGCAAACGCTCGCACATACGCGCGCGACAATTCTTCGAGTTCTTTCTTCGTGAGTTTCTTCGGGTCAACGGACACACCCCCTTTCGCTCCCCCAAACGGAATATCCACCACCGCACACTTGATAGCCATCATCGCCGCAAGGGCTTTCACTTCATCCTCGTCAGCGTCCGGATGAAAACGAATTCCGCCCTTGTAGGGACCGCGTGCGTCATTAAATTGGACGCGATACGCTGGAAAGCTTGCCGTACCCCCGGCATCCATGGGAATCGTGAGCTCAGCTCTCCGAATATGATTTGGAATCTCAAACTTCTCTCGTTCCTCCTTCGTGAGTGCGAGCAGGTCGGCTGCTCGGTCCACGTTTGTCTTAAAGTAATCAAAAGCTGCCATTGTAGATGAAAGCATACGCCTGCCCGAGGGCGTGTCCAAGGGGATAAATAAAAGCACCATATCATTAGACAAGGTGCTTGCTTCATTCACGGAGTGAAGTGAAGTGTTAACTACGGTTTCAAAAGGGACATAGATACGCTCAACTTAAAATACACAGAACAACGACTATTGTTTGGCCGAAATGCACGAACGTAGCTTATTCGACTTCTGTGCAGGTACGTGAGAGATATTCTTGAATTTTCTCGTACTCCTTAGGATGAGAAAACTCAACATGACGATTCATTCTTTCAGTCCAAGTAACCTCATTTCTCTTATCAGATCGAAGTATTTTCTGAATCCGACATTTGCAGAAGCGACATTTAATAGACTCTGTCTTTTCTTCCATGAGAAGCAATCCTTTCTTGTTTGGAGAGGTGCGATGGGCCAATCAATCTTTAATATCCTTTCATAACTACTATCTAAACAGATGATACCTGTTTATTGTAGAAAGTCAATATCTGGAATGATTACTTCGCAACCGCTGTTGCTTCATCAAACTTCACGGAAAGGAGTTTGCTGATGCCATCACCGCCCATCGTAACGCCGTAGAGAATGCCCGCACGACTCATCGTCTCGCGATTGTGGGTGATGACGATAAGCTGAGAACGCTTTGCGAGCTCTTCAATCATGTCGCCATAACGGCGTGAGTTTGCCTCATCAAGCGCCGCATCGGTCTCGTCTAGTATCAAAAATGGCGGTGGGTTCACCTGGCTCATTGCAAAGATAAGGGCGATAGACGTGAGTGCACGCTCACCTCCGGAGAGTTGCATGAGTGACTGCACTTTCTTCTTTGGCAGATGCACGGAGATTTCAATACCCGGCTTTCCTTGTTTCTTTTTCTTTGGTGCGTCTTCCTCCTCGTACAAATCTTCGTCCTCTTCCTCGGCAACATCAAATTCTTCCAGTACGAGCTTCGCTCCACCCCCACCGAACATAATCGCAAAATATTCACCGAAGGAACGGTTGACGGAGGCGAGGCCTTCCGCAAAAGACTTGCTGAGTTCCGTATCCAATTCAAGAATAAGAGCACGGAGCCCCTCGGCTGATTGCGCGAGGTCCGCAAGCTCACGTGCGAGAAATGCTTCGCGGTCGGTTGCGTCCGTGTATTCCTTACGCACATCTTCACCAGTTCCTCCCGCTTCCTCTACACGAATCTTGAGGCGCTCGAGAGTTCGCTTTCTGTCTTCCTGCGCACGGCGCTCCTCATGCGAAAGTTCCATCTCCTCGTAGGAAAATGCGCTTGCTCCGGCAAGCGCGAGCACCTCTGCTCGGTCCCGCTCGAGCTCATCCGCTAGCATCTGGAGCTCACGAAGCCTGGCTTCTTCACGCACCACACTTCCCTCCTCGCGTGCCTTACTTTCCGCGAGGCCGAGAATGCGACGCTTCTCTTCGCGTCCGGTCTCTTCGTGAGCAAGTGCAGCCTCGCGCGCCTTCATGAGCTGACTCCTCGCTTTTTCTATATGTCCTTCAAGTTCAGCATCCTTCTTTAGCAGGGTTTCGCGTTCACGATCAAGTTCGTAGACCGTGTTCTCTTCCTCCTTCAGATAATCGTCGTTTGGCGCGGCATAGCGCTCAAAGAATGCGACGACCGCACCCCGAAGTGCACCAAGCGCCGCACGCACCGCGCCAGGCTCTGCGTGCTCACTGATGTTCGCTTCACCCTCCACAATATCGCGGAGCATGGAGAGGTCTTCGCGAGTGACTTTTACGTACGGATCGCGTGCAACCGCAACGGAGCGTTTCTTTGCTTCGTGGAGTCCTCCCTCAACGCGACCAATTTCACGAGCGAGACCACTTCGTTCACTACCAAGTCGGTCCACTTCGCGCTCTGCCTGACGAATGGCTTCGGTACGCTTCATGCCCTCGCTGTCGGTTGTGGCGCGTTCATCAAATGCAGCGAGTTCGTTCGTTGCCGTGAGGAGTCGCTCGCTTGCGACACTCTTCCGCTCGGTAGCGGTGGCACGCTCGTCAACAATGTAGCGCTCTTCGCGGGCAAAATACTCACGAGCAAGACGTGCGAGCTCGCGTGCAATTTCTTCTGCACGCTCTACTTTCTCTACTTGTTTCTGAAGAAACCGGAGGTGTGGAGCAATCTCACGACGAAGCGCTTCTACTTCTCGCACATTTTCTTCAGCGCGCTCAAGCTTGCGCTCAGCTTCCTGTTTTTTGAATTCATAGAACTTGAGGCCAAGCGCGTCCTCAAGCATGGCGCGTCGCTCACGAGGGTGTGCAAGCAAGATACGATCTGCTTCGCCTTGGGAAATAATATGGTGGCCCGTCTCGCCAATGTTTGCAGACGCAAGGAGTTCCTGCACATCACGAAGCCGCACTTTAGAGCCGTTAATCAGGTATTCAGACGAGCCGTCACGAAATACGACACGCTCCACACTTACCTCCTCAAAATCAAGTTTCGGGAAGATGCGCTTTCGGTTATCAAACACAATCGCAACTGAAGCGCGATTGCTTCGAGCAGTTGCGTGTGAACCAGCCCAAATCAGGTCCTCACTACGCTTTCCGCGCATGCTTTTCATGGACTGCTCGCCAAGCGCAAAGCGGAATCCTTCCGCAACGTTTGATTTACCCGAACCGTTTGGACCAACGATGGCAGTAGCGGCACTTGAGAAATCAAGTACCGTTTTCTTCGCGAACGATTTAAAGCCGACTATCTCGAGCCGTTTCAGCATTACAAAAAGTATACCGCACGATGCTCACTTCAGTTATGCAGCGAGTCGAAAGGCTCCTGGCACAAGCGTGCGAGCGAAGGTTATGAAGTCCTGCTGGTTGGCTTCAGCGACGTTATCGTTCGCAATTTGTATAGACTCATCAAATCTTGAGAAGAGCTGGTGCACGCGTTCTATCTTTTTTTCATCAATCCCAGCGAGTTCTGTTTTGAAACGAGCTTCTCTTCCCCGGACGAATCCTTCCTGTACCGAAAGCCACGTACGGTAGCGTGTCTGATACGCCTGCTGCACCGCTTCGGGGATGTCGCTCGGAGACTCTGCCCGTTTGAGCGCCTCAATAATATCGAGTTGCTCTTCAATGAAAAGCTGTCTTCCTTCTTCTTTAAAGGTCTCAGGCTCCATCGCACCTGACGAAAGGTCGGCGAGCACTGCCGCCCGAATGGTTGGGTCCGTCGTCTCGTTTAACCCCTTCTGCATAACTGTCTTATTATCTATATCCCAATCCGGTTCAGTTATTTGAATCGCAGAACGTACCAACTCGTAGTCTGCCTCGGTAAAGTCTCCGTCCTCCTGTTCCTTCATCCACGCTACCGCTTCCTCAGCTGCTGCGCGTTCGTTGTCGCCTATCTTCCGCTTACGAAATACCACTCCTTCGCCTTTGTCTTGCGGTTCCCATTCCTGTACGACGTCATGGAATGATGCGGCAATTACCACGAGCCGTTTCTGTTCTTCCGAGAGTTCGAGTGCTTCGGCAATTTTAAGCGCACGACGAATCACCCCTTCCGTATGACTACTGTTGTGGTACGCAAGACGATTTTCCTCCGGACCGGTCTCAAAGCGGGCGCGAACCAATTCAAGAGCATGCTCCTGTGCTCGCTCTTCAATATTCTTATGTACACCCTCTTTCGTTTCTGCCTTTATCCTCCCGGGGAGTCCTTCCATATCTCTAGAGTACTATTTCCAACCGTTAACATCGAGTGCTCGTTCTGCGGCTGATTGCTCTGCCTCTTGCTTGCTCTTTCCATCACCTCGTGCGAGTTCTTTCTCGCCAAGGAACACGCCCACAATGAATTTCTTATCGTGATCAGGACCTTCTTCAGACAAGGTCTTGTAGGTAGGCGTAATATTCTTCTTTTCCTGTGCGGCTTCCTGTAGACGTGACTTTGCGTCTTGGTATGCCTTGTTCGCGATGATGGCATCAATCTTTGGATAGAGATGTTTTGCAACGAATGCTTCAGCCGCGTCATACCCTTGGTCGAGATAGAGTGCGCCAAGCACCGCTTCAAATGCGTTTGCAAGAATGATGTCGCGCGCTCGCCCAGTGTCCTTTGCCTCACCCTTTGATAGAAAGAGCATGTCGTTCAGTCCCATCATCTTCGCACTCTCCGCAAGCGATACGGTGTTTACGAGCGAGGCGCGGTACGCCGTAAGATCTCCTTCAGGATTACTTGGAAACTTCGTAAAAAGAAAGTGGGTGGTAGCAAGTTCCAGTACGGCGTCGCCAAGAAACTCAAGACGTTCATTATGAGGACCTGCGGCCTTGTTCTCATTCAGATAGGAGCGATGCGTGAGAGCCTCCACAAGGAGGTCCTTATTCTTGAACGAAAGTCCGAGGACTTCTTCATGCGTGGCACTTTGGTTCATACACGAAAGACTATCGTAAAACGCCAAGAATGCCAGTGACGTATAAAAGTGTACCCCTCCCACGCGGACGTGGGAGGGGCTTGAGGAACATTCAAATGCTAGTGTCTAGAGTCCAAGTGTCACAGGGTCCAGATTGCGGACCAGAAGACGACACTGTGTGCCTTGAAAAAGGCGGTCAGACCACTCATCACGCCCCTCCATCCAATGATACATTCCAGGATACACACGACCAATAAAGACCGAACCGTATTTATCCCGAGAAGGGTAGAAGTTGGAGTAGCCGTTAGTGCACATCCCCGTCATTTTGCCTCGGTCAGTAAGGTCCGTCATCTCCTCAATATGAGCTGAGCCAACAAGATAGCCGCGCTCTTTAAGAAGTTTGACTATCGCTTTATACGGAGTGTGCACCGGCACACCGAGCACAGAGGAGAGCCACTCTACGAATTTAGCATCTCGCACTGGACTTAACACCGTAATAAAGCTTCCGTCTGCGAGCGCAGTCACCATCGCATCCGTAAACAGTGGTGGTACTTTCCGGGAAGCGACTTTTTGGGCCGGCACACTAGCCGGACTCTTGAGACTCTCAGCAAGACTTTTGAGCCACGTAGTGTAACGCACCATACGTTCCTTTGGTGCGAGGTCGATGATGGTCTGCACTTCTTCGGACGTAAGTTCATCCCACCTTATTTCCTGGCTGAATTGGCCTACAAGTGTGAGAGCTTGACCGCGTGTTACGGCTTTACCCATGACATGTTCTCCTATGGAGTGAGCGCTTGACCATTTGCACCTTGCAAACAGCTTGACGCAGCTGTGGTTTCGCCACAGCAGGAAACGGCCCGAATGAGGCACTTTCTGCTGGGGCGAAATTCTCTATTTTTTCAAAGAGCTTTATGTACTAAAACATTATTTTCTTGATTTGTCCAAAAGCTTCTGCACCGCTGCCGTCACAATCGGCAACATATCGTCATAGAAGTTGAGGTCGAGAATGTCTGGGAGGCGGAACCATTTTGCGTCGTCTAACCCCCCACTCTTTTTGAGCTCAAGTGTCTCAAACGGTGAATGCACGAGGAAGAAGTACACGTGCTTACGCACCTTTCCTTTTTCAGGGTGACTCGCGACATACTCGTTTTCTCCTACCTGACTTTCGACTCGCACATCAGTGAGACCCAGTTCTTCAGCCACTACGCGCTTTACGCCCACTTCAGGAGTTGCATCATTTTCAATATGTCCCTTGGACAAGGTCCAGCGTCCAAACACGTCATGCACGAGCGCAAGATAGTACTGTCCGTCATGTTCGGCGTAGACGATGGCACCACCGAGCTTCTCAAGTGGCAAGTCTTCGCGCTTCACACGCTCTTTCTTTCCGGTTTCTTCTTTACCTGGCTCACCAAGCTCTTTATAGACGGCACCGAGCACGCCGTTTACAAAACGACCACTGGAATCTCCGCCGAACACTTTGGCAAGTTCAATTGCTTCGTTAATAGCTACCTTTGCTGGCACCTGTGCGCGATCGGCAAAGAGAAGTTCGTAGAGACCGATGCGGAGAATATTTCTATCGACGGGTGCAATCTTATCGAGTGGCCAATCGGGTGCTGCTTTTTCAATCACGAGGTCGAGGTCAGGCTTTTTTGCTAGTACCCCTGCGAGGAGGGCTTCCATGAATGGCTTATCGGTATCGTCTCCACCGAATTCTTCGACGTTACGCTTCAACATTTCGTCGGCACCTTTTTCGTCGGCACCAGTAGAATCCCACTCAAAAAGAGTTTGCAGAACTACCGAACGGGCTAGGTGTCTATTCGCCATATGAAAGAGCTATACACCTACAATACCTCAGAATTGAAAACACACGAGTCGCTTCCACGACTCGTGTGTATATCGTTCTATTGAAACTATTATCCTAACTTGAGTGCTTCTCTTAGAGTCTCACGAAAACCCGGAAGCAGTTTAACTTTATATGCTTCGCTGGGTTTTAACCACATATACTTTTGTGCTTCCCAATCTAAAATTATTTTATCAGTGTTCACCTTGACGAGTACCGGATGAACAATCCAAGTCTTCTTATACTTCGGTGCTTCTTGGAGCAAAATCCTTCCAAGTTTGATTGAGTTGATATTTCTTCTTGAAAACCCAACTTCCTCACGGAGCTCTTCGTATACTTTTTGATCAAGACTTTTATGGTCGTCAAGAAATCCTGATATTCCATTCCAGTATCCTGGATAGAGTCGCATGTTCTTACTCCTCTGTACTAAAAGAATCTTTCCATTAAAAAACAGGACGCAGTTCAGTACTGGTGCCCAGCGAACATTTGTAAAATCGACCTGTCCCGGTTTTGGAATAAATCTCTTTTCCATAGAATAAGTTTACCAAAGTCCTCATTAGATTCTTCAGAGTCGCTAATAATGATTTTAGATACGAGGCATGGGGAAAGCGGAACTGGAGGCGTATGTGGTATACGACGAAGGGCCCGCTGGGGGGCCCATAACACTTTAGATGAAATTATTTTAGCGAACTCTAGACGCCGCCGCCGAATCCAGAACGACTCTTCGCCTTCCCTGTCACCATGCGTCCAAGAAGTCCTTGGGACTTTGTTTCGCGTTCCTCACCAATTGGACTGGTGTTGGTTCCCTTCTCTACCTTCTCGGCTTTCGCCTTTTCCTTGTCCTTCTTCTCTACCTTCTTTATCTCCTTCTTGGAAACAATCTGCTTGCCGCGGTACATACCGGTGGATTCATCAAGCGTGTGTGGAAGACGTAGTGCGCCTGATTCTTTATCGGTCACCAAATTAGTCCCCGAAAGCGCATGATGGCTTCGGCGGTTCTTGGTGTGCGAACTCGTGTGGCGCATTCGTACTGACATAGTCTTGCCACCCTACCATAAAACGCTCCAGAAAGTCTATATACTGCGTTACGGGTCCCAATTTCCTCGCTACGCCCTATAGAAATACGTCTCCGCTCCTCATTCGCCCGTGCCTTGTTTCTATACTTCCTGGAGCGTTTTATCACGGCTAAAAAGTCCCTATATAGGGTATTTTTAAGCACCTACGGGCTCTTGTGGTTTTTCCTTCGCGTGTCACCATAGAGAAGGAAGCTACGAGCGGGACCTCGTGCAAGCATCCAGAGCCCAAAACTGTTACTCACACTGGGAAAGACCCATGAAAACGTACACACCACGGTCTCTACGGAATGCTCATTTCAGGGAGGAGTCACGAAAACGATTCATTCGTCCTTATGATTCTGGGTAGCGGATATCCGCCTTCCAAACCCAACCCAGGGACCACGAAGTCTCTGCTCACTTTTGCACGCTTCTGCGTGTAAAACATCGGGGGTCGCGCTTGCGCGACCCCCGAACCATTTTCTAGAGATGTACGAACGTCGTTCGGTGAAGAGCACAAAGCCCGTGCTCACGGAGTGCCTCGTAGTGTGCCTTCGTGCCGTAGCCCTTATGTATTTCAAACCCATACTGCGGAAATTCTGATGCTACCTTTTTCATATACCTATCGCGCGTCACTTTCGCAGCTATGGAAGCGAGCATAATGGCAGGTACGAGAGCGTCTCCCCCGATCACGGTCTCCTGTTCATATTCAGGCGGTGCCTTGAGTGAACCATCCAGAAATACTTTTCCGTTTTCGGGATTCTCGAGTAATTTCCGCACACCCAGACTCACCGCGTTCCGTACGGCAGGCGCGATTCCACCCTCGTCAATCAGTCGAGCTGAGACGAGTTGCACTCGCACACTAAGCGCTTCTTTTTTCAATTCTTCCTGCAGAAGCGCGAACAAGGCTTCCCTCTTTTTCTCGCTAAGTTTCTTGGAATCGTTGAGTCCAGGGAAAACCGCGAGAAAATCGTATCCCTCTGGCGCACAGACGATGCCGACCGCAACGGGACCTGCAAGTGGTCCACGTCCTGCCTCGTCTACCCCTACTACAAATCTATTTCCGGAGTCCGAGTGCATCACGTAGTGTATTAGCTTTAAAGGCAACTGACTCAAGAGCCCGAATACGTTTTGCATATGCCTGTATGCGAGCACGTGGTTTCACTTCTTTATCCGGATTCGCGACAACATCTAAAATATTTTCGAATGAGAGGTTCCCTATTCCATCCAGGTAAATGAGGTGGTCTGCTAGCGTGACCAACTCAGGATCAGTCGCTAATACCTTTTCCCATTCACCAACCAAGCCATGCAAATCTTGGTTTCCATTTATATAGGCCTGAACAAAACTATTCCAAAGTTGTTCCGTAGGGACTTCAAGACGTGATGCAAGCATTTCAAGTAAAATAGAGAACGTAAGACGTTCTAATGAATAGGAGCCATCACCAATTTCCGTATACACATTATCGTCTTTAAGATATGAACTGTTACCCGTTCGTATCAGATATTCCCGTAACACTTCCTGCCCAATATTCTCAGTAATGGCTTCATTAAGACCAGTGCCGAGTTTAAGTACTTCCGTTCCATCAAGGTTAGTGGTAATGAATGTCTCCTTTAGACCAGACTTAATGACAGATTTAAGAGGATACGTTCTTACCTCAGAACGTTCTTTCGCGTTTATCCATCCCTCACAGGCATACCCTCCTCGTATATGCGTGGATTCATGAGTAAGTGTACGCAATATATTAATCATCTTCTCGGGCGGAGCTGATTCACCGTCAGAAAGTTCCCAAAGAAGATCGATTCCCCCCGTTTCAACATTTGCTCTTCCAGTAAGGGTTGACTCGCTGTGTTCATTTACTTGTAATTCTTTATGAAAGGTTATGCTGTCCTTTTTTATTTTGTGACCACTATTATTTACTGCTCCTGAACCACCTGACTTTTTTTCGAGTGAATCAAAAATCTCGTTCAGAGTTTTAAAATCTACAGCGTCAAGAAACTGTTCCGGAGACGAGATCTTCTCAAAATCTCCTTTGAACTCCATTTCAGGCGTAAGTGTCAGCTCGGGCAATTGTTCGGGCTCTTTCGCTGCATCTACTACTTCCTGCTTTGGTGAGACTCTCTTACGCCAGAATTCCATGGACAAATCCTATCACGGCAGGATTTGGTATCCTGTAGCTATGTCACGTTTCGTCCATCTCGCACCAAAAACTCGTAAGACTCGTTTTTGTACGGGACAAGCCTCCACACTACTATGAGCAAATTCGTACATTTGCATACGCACAGCCATTACAGTTTCTTGCAGGCACTCCCGAAAGTGCCAGAACTCGTGAAGGCAGCGAAAGCAGCTGGCATGCCTGCGCTCGGTATTACGGACGCAGGTAACCTCCATGCAGGCATAGAATTCTATAAGCAGGCAGAAAAGGCAGGTGTGAAGGCGATACTCGGGGTGGACGCGTACCTTGCACCACGCTCTCGCTTTGATAAAGAACAAAATGACTCAGCAGGTAAGCGTGCTCGTCTCGTGCTTCTCGCTAAAGACAATGTGGGCTACAAAAATCTTCTTGCCTTGATTACCAAGTCCTTCACCGAAGGATTTCTGGAGCGACCGCGCATGGACAAGAAACTCCTGCGCGAGCATGCGGAGGGGCTTATCGCCATTCTTCCGTCGTTTGCCGGCGAAGTGGCTCAACAACTAAAAGCTGGAGACCGGAATGGTGCCTCGGCAGCGCTTGCAGAATACGTAAGTATTTTTGGGAAAGAGAACGTATACCTCGAACTCACCCACCATCCAAAGGTAGATGGTCATGAGAAACGCATGAAGCAGATTCGTGAGATTGCAGAAGCAGCAACCGTGAAAGTGGTTGCACAACACGATGTGTACTACTTGAAGCCAGAAGACCGCGAAGCAACTGAAGTCATGCGTCGCATTCAACACGGGGGTGAGCGGAGTGCGAACGAAGAAGAAGACTTTTCGTTTGTGACCGAGAAACAAATGCTTGCGTGGTTTACCGATATACCTGAAGCAGTGTATGAAAGCGGCGCTATCGCGGAACGCTGCAATGTCACACTCAACCTCGGAAGCTGGAACTTCCCTGCCGTTCCAAGGGAACCCGGCAAGACCTATGAGGAAACGCTGCGAGAAAAGACGTATGCAGGTATCAAGGAACGGAACCTAGAGGAAACGGACGAAGTGAAAGAACGCATTGAGTACGAGCT
This sequence comes from Patescibacteria group bacterium, assembly GCA_038064495.1. GTDB lineage: Bacteria > Patescibacteriota > Minisyncoccia > Phycocordibacterales > Phycocordibacteraceae > C7867-001. Next base: position 529,235 of record JBBTSZ010000002.1, read on the forward strand.
TGGCGTCATTATCGGAAAAGGATTTGCGCCCTACTTTCTTGCCGTGTCTGACCTCCTCCAACACGCAAAAGAAAAAGGAATCCTCACAACAACCCGTGGTTCTGCGGCAGGCTCCCTCGTGTCCTATCTAAACGGCATCACAAACGTGGACCCCTTGTTCTACAAACTCCCCTTTGAACGCTTCCTGAATCCGGAACGTCCCAAGGCCCCTGATATTGATATGGACTTCGCCGATAACCGGCGTGACGAAATGATTGCGTATGCAAAAGAAAAATACGGTGAGGACCACGTCGCTCAAATCGGTACGTTCGGCACCCTTATGGCGCGCGCGGCGGTGCGTGACGTATCACGCGCACTCGGGCACGCGTACCGAACCGGAGACCAGATTGCAAAACTGATTCCCCTTGGTAGCCAGGGTTTTCCGATGACAATTGAACACGCACTTGAACTTGAGCCAGAGCTGAAATCGCTTTATGAGGAAGACGATGATGTGCGTCAGATTATTGACCTTGCCCGGCGTATTGAGGGCTGTGTCCGCCACACGGGAGTGCACGCCGCTGGCGTCGTGATTGCACCAACACCGCTTTCCGAGTGGACACCGCTTCAAGTGGACCAGAAGACCGGAAAACTCATTACGCAGTACGACATGCATGCGGTTGAGGACGCCGGCCTTCTGAAGTTTGATTTCCTTGGCATTAAAAACCTCGCCATTCTTGCTGACGCCATCACTCGCGTGCGCGAATCAAAGGGAATTGAAGTTGATATTGAAAATATTCCCCTTGATGACACGACCACGTTTGCCATGCTCGCTCGTGGTGAGACGGAGGGCACCTTTCAGTTGAACGGCTCCGGCATGACCCGCTATCTGAAGGAACTGCGTCCGAACACAATTCATGACATTAACGCCATGGTGGCGCTCTACCGACCAGGTCCGATGGAAACAATTCCCCAGTACATTGAGCGTAAGGCGAACCCAAAACTCATCCGCTATATTGATGACCGCATGGCGGAGTACCTTGATGCGTCCTACGGACTTCTCGTATACCAAGATGACGTGCTTCTGACTGCCATCACCCTTGGCGGCTACACATGGCTTGAGGCGGACACGCTTCGTAAAGCTATGGGTAAGAAGATTCCGGAGGAAATGGAGGCACAGAAAGAAAAGCTTACCCGGGGCTTCCAAGAGTTTGGAAAGATTTCAAAAGAAAAGAGTAACCAGCTGTGGAAGTTGATTGAACCCTTTGCGGCGTACGGATTCAACAAGGCGCATGCCGCCTGTTACGGGAAGGTGGCATATCAGACTGCCTATATGAAGGCGAACTTCCCTGTTGAGTACATGGCGGCGGTCCTTACGGCTGATGCCGGCGATACCGATTCTATTTCAGTCTTCGTGGCTGAGTGTGAACGTATGAAGATTCCGGTCCTTCCGCCAGACATTAATGAGAGTGGGAGTGACTTTACGGTTGCGGGAGATGCGGGCGACACCATCCGCTTTGGACTTACGTCCATTAAAAACTTTGGAGAGGGAAGTGCGGAGTCTTTGATTGAGGAACGGAAAGCACACAGTCCCTACACGTCGCTTTCCGATTTCCTTTCCAGGCAAAAAGGACGCTCCGTGAATCGTAAGTCGCTTGAGTCACTCATTAAGGCAGGTGCGCTTGATCGTTTTGGTGAGCGCACCCACCTGCTCGTGCATATTGAACAGCTTCTCGCGTTTCACCGAGACGCGACCGTAGAGGCTCCGCAAGATTCTCTTTTTGGTGCAGGACATTTTGCACAGCCCGAACTCACCCTCCCTGAAAACAAAACTCCAACCTCCCTTTCGGACAAACTGGCGTGGGAAAAAGAATTGCTTGGTATCTATGTATCTGGTCATCCGCTTGATAGTCACCACGCCACTTCTGAAAAAGCGCTTGTAACTATTGCTGGCATGAAGGCCGACCCCAAGCCCGGACTTCCCTTTATTATTCCAGTCCTCGTGCGCGATGTGCGCACGATTCTCACGAAGTCGGGCGAAAAGATGGCCTTCATTAATTTTGAAGACAAGTCAACGAGCATTGAGGGAGTGATGTTTCCGAAACTCTTTAAGGAAAAAGGTTCGCTCGTTGCGCCCGGCGCATGCGTCCTCATTAAGGCAACCTCCTCCGTCCGTAATGGCGAACTTACACTCGCTCTTGAGAACGTAAAGGCACTATAGACAAAAAAGGGCGTGTGTGGTGTACTTTCTTCAGAAAAGGAGGAGTTGATGGCAAAGAGAACAAGCGTGCCTCCGGGCATGAAGGAAATACCAGTACCAAAAGGGTTGTTCATTGGTTCAACAGAAGAGCGTATCGAAAACTTCATCGGCGCCTGCATCAGGGTATATCTTGCGCCGAGCACCACATCGATGAAGGAGATTGACCAAGAATATGAGGAATTCACGGCTGAGGAACGAGCATTACTTAACCTCCGCGATTTGCTCCGGCAGGCCAGCTTCGTGGATATAGCTGTCTGGCTTTTTCCAGACCGGATAAAGAAGTGGGTCGCACACCGGCGCGCACATATTGCAAATGAGATGATTCAGAAAGCCTCTAGGCTTCGGGTGGACATCAAATGCGGGCGCGTCCGTCGTCCCAAGCACGTGAATCCGGGAACGATCGTTGTGCCCACACAGTGAACCCAAACGGCGGCCCTTTGGGGCCGCCGTTTTCTATGTCATACCCCACTTACGTAAATCCGGTCTGCTCTGTATACTCACTACTACATGGCCTCACTCGAGGAGAAACGTCATACGCTCGCCCACCTGCTCGCCGCAGCGGTGCTGGAGCGCTACCCGAACGCGAAAACAACGATTGGCCCAGCCGTTGATAACGGGTTTTACTACGACTTTGATTTCTCCGGTGGCGAAGCTCCAAAAGAAGCTGACTTGGCTTCCCTTGAAGAAGTGATGCGTGAACTTCTTTCCTCCTGGAATGAAATGACCGGCACTGAGGTGTCTGAGAAAGATGCGCGAGACCGTTTTAATGCAAACGAATACAAGCGAGAGATTATTGATGGCATCGTAGCCGCGAATGAGACTATTACGCTCTATACCGCTGGCAACTTCACGGACCTGTGTCGTGGTGGACACGCAGAGAATCCCAATCACGAAGTGAAGGCAGACTCCTTCACGCTTGACCGTATCGCGGGTGCGTATTGGCGTGGCGACGAGACGAAACCAATGCTCACGCGCATCTACGGACTCGCCTTTGATACGAAAGCGGAACTGGAAGCCTATAAAGAACAGCAGGAAGAAGCGAAGAAGCGTGACCACAAGAAACTTGGCCGTGAACTTGATCTCTTTGTGTTCTCAGAACTCGTAGGTCCAGGACTTCCCCTCTTCACCCCAAAAGGAACAATGGTAAGAGACCTGCTCGATGAATTTGTATGGGAACTCCGTAAGCCGTATGGTTATGAAAAAGTAGAGATTCCACACATCACGAAAAAAGACCTGTATGAGACGTCAGGTCACTGGGACAAATTTAAAGACGAACTGTTCCGTATCACAACTCGTGAGGGACACGAATTTGCGATGAAGCCGATGAACTGTCCGCACCATACACAAATCTACGCTCGTAAGCAGTGGAGCTACCGTGAACTTCCCCAGCGTTACAGCAATACGACGACGTGTTATCGGGATGAACAATCAGGTGAACTCTCCGGCCTATCTCGTGTTCGGGCATTCTCTCAAGACGACGCGCACGTGTTCTGTCGCGTAGCGGATGTAAAAACAGAATTCCTTAAGGTCTGGGATATTATTCATGCGTTTTATCCAACGTTTGGATTTGACCTACAAGTTCGTTTTTCTACCCATGACCCCGAGCATCCAGAAAACTATCTTGGTGATCCATCGGTATGGAATACAGCTGAAGCAGTGCTCGCAGAAGTTCTTGAAGAGAAACAGATTGAAGCAATTCCGGGTCTTGGTGAAGCGGCTTTTTACGGTCCGAAGCTTGATTTTATTGCCAAGGATTCACTCGGCCGAAGCTGGCAGGTAGCAACCATTCAGCTTGATATGAATCAGCCTGAGCGCTTTGACCTCACCTGTATTAATGAGGAAGGTAAGAAGGAACGTATCGTGATGATTCACGCAGCCATTATGGGTTCTATCGAACGCTTCCTTTCCATCCTTATTGAACACACTGCAGGAAATCTCCCCGTATGGCTCTCACCGGTCCAAGTGCGCGTGCTTCCCGTTTCAGATAAACAAGCGGAGTATGCGGCTTCGGTAGCTACTTCCTTACAGACTTCAGGTGTGCGTGCTGATGCAGATATGTCGAACGAATCTCTTGGTAAGAAAATCCGTGCTGCGAAAACAGAGAAGATTCCCTACCTACTCGTTGTAGGTGACACGGAGATAGCTGACAGTACCGTCACCGTTGAAATGCGTTCTGGAGAAAAGATGGGTGCCCTTTCGCTTCAAGACTTCGCTGACCGTATCACTAAGGAGATTCAGGAGCGCGCGTAACTCTACAAATAGCAAAGGCCCGGATGCATGCATCCGGGCCTTTTTGAATCGGCAAAAGAGCTTATTGATAGGTCGCGAACGTCAAAACAATGCCGTATATCAGAGCAACAACAACGACGAGGCGAAGACAGTACGCGGGCCAGCCCAGTTCCCGTCCCGGTTGCGTGAGCTCATCCGTATTTCTACTTGGACTTTTATCTCTCCAATTCTTGCCCATACGTTCCTCCTCTGTTGTCCTAGGCTGGAGTATGTCACTTGGGTGTACCAAAAGCAAAAGCCGAGACTGAATAGTCTCGGCTTTTGCTTAAACGTCCGTAGAGGAATTATCCTTCAATCGTATGGAGTGCACGCGTGAGTGCGAGCTTTACTCCGGTAACGCCTGCTGAGTAGCGAGCATCAACCGCCGTTGAGAGTGACTCAATAAGTCGCTCAAGAAACGATGGTGAGCAATCTACACAGATGCGTGCAATTTCAGGATGGACCTTGGTGCCATCAAGTTTTGCCCGGTAGGCATCATCAAGCGCAACAATGACATGCGAAAGGAACGCCTCAGCATCGCCACCTGCCTGATTGATACTGCGAACCATCTTGAAGACCGTCTCCTTCTCGCCTGCCATGAGCGCGGTGAGAAATGCCGGCACGTCTGAAGGAGTTTCCTTTGCGACATGCGGTGCATGCTCAACCACAGGTACCTGGTGAATTGATACAGCGACTGGAGCTGGAGCGACAGGAATAACGGGTAGCTCTTCCTCACGAGAGAGTCCCTTCACAATGTCTTCAATAGACAGTGCGCGTTCCTCACCTGCGAATGATTTGAATCCTTCGTAGGAACTGTGGGTTGTGCGCGTCGTGACCGGAGCACTCACGGCATGCACCATTGGTGTCGTGTGCGCAACCGTATGCGCTACGGGACGATGTACCGATGTATTTTCTACAACGTGCGTACTCTGGCCAGTCACCTTTTTAAAGGCAACCGGAAGGGCTCCGAAGAGGATGAGATAGGCAAGAGCGAGGCTCCAGAGGATAAGCATGAGCCAGTAGATGGCGGTGCCGATCGGACCAAGATCAAGACCGGTGTATGGAAGATCTGAGAGATAGACGTACGAGAGTGGCTGATCTGGTGGACTTGGAAGCTGCGTTAGTGACACGTGCGGGTTGTTGCTCGTACTTCCATGACGGACACGCACTTCAAGTGTTGCTGAACAAGAAATGATTTGACCATTGTATCCGTAGAAGGTTCCTTCGTAACGATAGGTGCCTCGCCCGGGTGACACGGTGCGTGAACCAGTTTGGCCGGTGTAGCCACCACCGTTACTAATGTAGACCTGGCGAACGTTTTCGCTACCCCACGTAAGTTCAGCATCGTCACCGTCATAAATAGTTGAAGGGCTCACACTCATGCGGCAGGTAGGACCAACGGAAGGTGTGTCTACCGATACGCTTGTTGTACACGTAACTGTTCCACCAGCGCCTGTGGCGGTGAGGGTGTAATTCGTAGAAACAGATGGACTCACACTACGAGAACCATCCTGCGCTACTGCACCAATACCCCGGTCAATGCTGACACTGGTTGCGTTACTCGTGTTCCAAACGAGCGTACTGACTCCACCAGTTGAAATGCTGTTTGGCGACGCTGAAAGCGTACACGTTGGTGCGTTTGGTGGAGGTGGTGGTGTATTCGTTACCGTAATTGGTGCAGAACAATAAACCGTACCCCCAGGGCCAAATGCCGTGAGCGTATACGTTGTTGAGTTGTTTGGTGAAACGGTGCGAACACCTGAGGTCCCGACACCGCCAATTCCGTTATTGATGGAAACTGACGTTGCATTACTGGTGGTCCACGAAAGAGTGCTACTACCTCCCCGCTCGAGTACCTGTGGGTTTACCGTGAGCGTACACGTTGGTGCGTTTGGTGGCGGGGGCGGGGGTGGAAGTGTCGTGACGGTGACGGTTGTTGAACAATTCGTACTACCTCCAACACCCGTAACGGTCATAGTGTACGTTGTCGTTTGAGTTGGAACGACGGTACGGGCACCGCTACCTGTGCCGACTGAACCGATACCTTGGTTGATTGTTGCACTTGTCGCATTATTCGTGGTCCAAGAAATCGTAGAAGCACCGCCAAGCGTAACCGAGCTTGGATTTGAAGAGAGAGAACAGACTGGGGGTGGAACGAGTACGGGCGGAATGATTGGTGGTGGAGGTACCACGCAGCATGGCGGACCAACGATGATGGCATGCACCGACTGTGGCGTGACGAATCCTCCAGCGAAGGCCATGCCCACACCGATTGCAAACACCGACACCACGGTGAATACACCGGTCAATACCGGTCGGTTCTTGGTTTCTGAAATTGTTTCGATGCTGTTCATAGTGATTTCTTCTAACGCTTGTAAGTAATGAGTAACAAATAAAATGCCCCAGCCACAGAGTGGGGTATGAAAAAGGGGAGGTTCCTAAGCGGGTGCGAACACCCGCTTAGGATTTTGAGAAGTGAGTGCACCTTACGGGAACGGTCGGAAGTCCCAGGGCAGAAGATCTGCCCTCTTATTCCATTCAGTTCCTGATCGGTTCTCCCGGTAATCCTCCCACGAGGTAACACCTTGGCTGCGAGAGTGTAGGCGACCTGTCCGTTCAAGACAGAACGCTACAATCATTTCCTGCGCAGGTGTAGCTGCCTCATGCGGAACGCGAACGATATACTCGCCCGTTTCCGTAATTGGGATGCTCGCAGCACCCTGGATGTCCTTGCGGTAAAACGGCACGAGTCGCCTCATGTCGCAATACTGCGGACAATAGGCATCCATGTTGCGATAGATCGTGTCATTCGGACCTTTGTAGGCCCAACACCGATCCTCTACATCCACAGTGCCGTTGCGATATATACCAACCATCACGCGAAGGTCGCCACGATTCACATCCGCTTGGAAGTGAATCTCGTCGCAATCTGCACGAACAGGTGCAGCGAGCGCACGGTATTTGCCGAGACTCGGGTTCGCGCAATGCGCGAACATCACGAACTTACCGGTCTCGGGATTAATCCACTTCGCCTCACCTTTCTTCAGCGTCCGGTGCACGCACTGGATGATGAAGGTGAAGGTTGAACCGCTCGGGACCATACATGCCGACCAGTATTCCTCTTTGTCGGTTGCCGTAACAGCAACCAAGGAACGCAGATAGGCGGGCAGGTCGGCAAGCGAATTGAGGTGCGTCGTTTTCGGGTCGACAATCTTCAATGCTCCGAAGAGCGCCGAAAGGGTGCCGCACGCACGTTTCCGTGCGTCCGAACGTGCGCATTTTTCCGGCTCTAGCAGCGAGCTTTCGCCCTTGCCACCTGCAAGTGCACGTTCAACTTTGACCGCCAAGTCGCGAGGCGACTGATTATCTAGGCTGAATGATAGGTGCGGGTGGTGTACTTTCGCCGTTTTGGTTGGTGATGCAGCCGAAGCTGTATGTCCTCCCACTGCCGTAATCAGCAGCGCGAGGGCGACGAGCCAAACTTTGCTCATTCTCTTAACTCCCCTATAGCGCCGCTCCGAAATGGAACGGCTTTGGTTGAAGGAACAACTCTCTTTCTCTTTGTGTTTGCAAAGAGTTAGCCGAAAACGAACCTAGTTCGTTACAGGGTAACTCCCAACAAGCTTTGCAATGACCACGAACCGGTCGCTCTTGCTCGCAAACGAATCACAGGTCACGAGCGTGAGCTTATTACCGGAGACGGACAAGGGGATGCCATCTTTCTTGGCAGAGGCACTTGCGACGGTCTCCACGGCGTAGATATAGACGCGGTCCTTGCCCGTGACGAGGATTTGGTCCCCGGTCTTCAGGTTCTGAATCCCGTCAAAGGTCTTGAACGCCTGGTTGTGGACGACCGGCAAGTAGCTTGAATGGCCAAACATGACCACGTTCGCTCCCGGCGTACCAAGAAGACCTGAGGTTGGATAGCGCACCGCGCCAACCAACAGATTTTGATCAAGCACCGCTGGATCTGCGGTCGTTGGATTTGCAACGCTCGCAACCAAGTTGATGCTTGGAATCTGAATCTTTGTTGGAAACTCGCCGGGCACTTTTGCCGTTGCGCTTGCAATCGGTCCTGTTGCACTGGCGGTGTCCGTAAGCGTCGTGCTGTTTGGGACCAGGTCAAAGAAACCGAGCACAATAAACGAACTCAAAAAAACGAATAGGGTAAGGCCGAGGAAGCTCCACTTCCTCTCAAGAATTGGTGAGCTGCCCTTACGGGAGCTCAAACTATGGTTGTTTCCTGGCATATCGTCCTACTAACAAATACACCATAAACTGCGTACTGTCAAGTCTTACGACCCGCCACCTCCCAAGGAGAGGTTTGACAAAAAATAAACAGTGTGGTAAACAGGTGCTATATGGAAACGACTACAATTCAGTCCAAGAAGGGCCCAATGAACGGTCTTGCCGTCGTAGGGTTCGTAGCCCTTATTATCATTGGTATTTTGACGGCTATTTACGCCGCAAGCTTTATTCCTAAGGCTCTTTCGCGATTCTCATCTGCGAACGTATACCTTTCAAATCTTTCTGCAACGGATGGAACGGACACGACAGCGACTACGCCAACAACTCCTACCGTCGCGACGACGCCAGAACCAACGGTACCGGTCTCCCCTACGCAAGCGGCGCCAGCAGCACCCGTTGTGACTACGCCTACCTACGTTACTCCTGTCTACACAGCACCTACACCTACCGTTGTACGTGTACCCGCTCCACAAACGTATTATTCAGGTTTGCCTGACCTTTCGGTCACCATCACGGACGTTGGATATCTTCGTACCAACAGCATTGATTCGTTTGTATCAGCCAACTCAGTTCCTCGTGGCTATCAGGGAGCTGTTCGCTACACAGTTCGCAACGAAGGCACCAATGTGTCTGGAAACTACCGTGTTGAGATTCGCGTCTCTACGAACGGCGGAAACGATACCGACAGCGTGAGTGGATCAAATCTCGTACCAAACCGTAGCGTCACCGGAACCGGTGTGTTTGATGCGAACAGTTCTGGTACAGCAACCATTCGCATTACCGTTGATGCTCGTGACGATGTAGATGAGTCTCGCGAAAACAACAATGACGATTCTGACAGCATTCGTTTGAACGGTTCCGATAACTCTTCAAACGATAGTTACGACAGTAATGGTCGTTATTGCCCATACGGAACCTATCATGCGAACAATCGCTACTACTGCAACACGTCAGACTCTGGCACTGATTCTTATGATAGTAATGGTACCTACTGCCGATACGGTACGTACTACTCAAATGGCCGCTACTATTGTGACTCTTCAAATACCACGAATAATTCCTCGTACGACAGTAATGGAAATTTCTGCTCCTACGGAACGTACTACTCGGGTAGTCGCTACTATTGCAACACCTCTGGCAGTCAGTGGTACACACGAGACCAAAACTGTACGTATGGAAACTACTACAACGACGGAACAAGTTACTGCTACTAAACTTCCTCAACAAGAAAACCGCTCGGCATATGCCGAGCGGTTTTCTTGTTGAGAAGTGCGCTCTACACGTCTAGGTTTGCAAGCTTTGCATTGGACTGAATAAATGACTTTCGACTTGGCACATCAGTACCCATGAGGATGTCAAAAATGCGATCCGCTTCAGACGCATCGTCCACTGTCACCCGCTTCAGGACACGACGTTCCGGGTCCATGGTGGTTTCCCACAGCTCAGACGCATTCATTTCTCCAAGACCTTTGTAGCGCTGTATGGTGAACTTCGTTGCCTTCTTTGCGATTGCCGCTACTTCTTCTTCCTCGGTTGGTTCAGGTCCTTCCTCATCAAGCACGGCTTCAATCACTTCCGCGTCTTTGCCGACAATCTTCTCCTTTTCTTCGTCAGAGTACGCGTAGTACACCTCCTTACCGCGCTTTATTTTGTAGAGTGGTGGCTGTGCAATATAGATGAATCCCCCATCAATCACCGCGCGGAAGTGGCGGTAGAACAACGTCAAAATAAGGGTACGAATGTGAGCGCCGTCCACATCAGCATCCGTCGCAATGATGACCTTGTGGTAGCGAAGTTTGGAAAGGTCAAAGATGTCGCCAATCGCGGTACCAAGTGCAATCACGAGATTCTTAATCTGCTCACTGGCGAGCATCTTATCTAGGCGTGCGCGTTCAATATTCAAAATCTTTCCGCGAAGCGGGAGGATGGCCTGGGTACGGCGATCACGTCCGGTTTTTGCGGTACCACCGGCGGAGTCTCCCTCCACAATAAAGAGTTCTGACTCCTCAGCTGATTTACTCTGACAATCAGCAAGCTTACCGGGAAGCGTCATGCCCTCAAGAGCGCCCTTACGAAGCACCGAGTCTTTGGCGGCCTTTGCAGCCTTACGCGCTTTAAGGGCGAGCAGTACCTTGTTCACAATGGCACGCCCGTCGTCAGGATTCTCCTCAAGGAAGCTTGCAAGCGCAGAACCAAACACCGTCGCAACCGCGCCCTGTGCCTCCACGGAACCGAGCTTGCCTTTGGTTTGTCCTTCAAACTGAATCTCCGGCATTTTTACGGAAATAACCGCAGTGAGTCCCTCAAGCACATCGTCACCCGTAAAGTTTTCTTCACTCTCTTTCAAAATACCAGCAGAGCGTCCGTAGGTATTTAGGGTTCGAGTAAGTGCCGTCTTAAAACCGGTGACGTGGGTTCCCTGCTCCGGGTTGTAGATATTGTTTGCAAACGCCATTAAGCGCGGCGTGATGTCGTCGGTGTATTGAAAGGCGACCTCAACGGCAACGTCGTTCTCGGTCTGGTCAACATAGAAAATATTTTTGTGTGCAACGGTCTGATGTTTGTTATAGAACCCAATGAGTGAACGGAGACCTCCTTCAAAGAAAAAGGACATGGACGGCATTTCAAGAGCGAGTTCGCGCACATACCACACGCTGTCGGTATCAAGTTTGCCTGCGGTGCGCGCGTCTATAACACAAATACGGGTGCCCTTCACGAGGTAGGCCTGCTGACGAAGGTGCGCCACAATCTTCTCCCAATTCCAACTGATGCCTTCTTTGAAGATGGTCGCGTCTGGCTTGAACATCACAACAGAACCTTGATGAGAAGTCTTTCCGACTACCTTGACCTTTGCCTTTGCCTTTCCTATCTCGTACTCCTGCATGTGAATGCTGCCGTCTTTGTGGACGAGCACTTTGGTGTGTTCAGAAAGTGCGTTTACCACGGATGCTCCCACACCATGGAGACCTCCGGAAACTTTGTAGCCTGAGTCCTCACCTCCGAACTTACCGCCGGCGTGAAGCGTGGTCATGATGGTCTCCAGTGCTGAGACTTTGGTCTTTGGATGAATACCGACTGGAATACCGCGACCGTTATCTACGACGCGCACGTAGCCGTCTGGGAGAAGTACGACTTCAATATCGTTCGCAAAACCACCCATCGCCTCGTCGCGTGAGTTATCAAAAATCTCCCAAATGAGGTGGTGCAGACCGTCGGGGCCGGTGGTCCCGATGTACATGCCCGGACGCTTACGGACTGGTTCAAGACCCTCAAGAACGGTAATACTTGAGGCATCGTAATCGCCGCTCTTGGAAGCGGCTTTTTTAGCAGTTTTAACCTCCTTTTTGGCCATATTTCGTAGTTAGAGTATAGCATATTTACTACCCCACGTCTTCCTTCTTTTTGTATGAAAAGGGCCCCACGAATGCTCGTGAGGCCCTGCTGAAGAAGGATTCGAATCCTGGCTTACGCGTACTGGGAATGCTCCCGATGCTGGCTCGGATCGCCTCCCCTCTGGATTCGCCGTCGTTCCTTCTTGGCCTGGATTTGGTTGCTCGACTTGCCAGGGGCCTTGCTGGTTGTTTGGCCTTTGTTGACCTTATGAGTCAAGTGACACCTCCTTATATCGTGAGCGATAGTGCCCACAATGTACGAGACTACGGCATGCAATGATTCTGGTCAATTGGGGTGCGAACTACGTTTGCTTGAATAAGCACCCATTATTAACTACACTCTCTACACATGGACATATCAATTGATAAAGGAGACGAGCTACGTCTACGCAGCGAACTTGAGGGACGTACCGACTTTGAGGCAGCACGCATCAGGCGCTACCTCGCTATGCCGGACCTGTCCCGTACGCCGGGCAGTCCGCTTGCTGAGATTGTGGATCGTGTTAAAGCCGTTCCAGAGCTTGCTGGATTCGATGTCATTGAAATACCGGAAATTGTTCCGGCTGACGTTTCATTTGATTTGTTTGACTTCCCCGCCGACCACCCTGCACGCAGTCACTCTGACACCTATTATGTTGACGATACCAACATTCTTCGCACACACGATACGGTCTTTTGGTACTATTACCTCAATCACCCTACGATTAAGGAGCGCATCGCGAAAGGAGAATCTATGGGTGCGCTCTGCTACGGCAAGGTGTATCGAAAAGACGAGATAGATAGTCGCCATATGAATATCTTTCATCAGCTTGGTGGGTGGTACATAACACCAGCCAGCCAGCCTATCGTTGCAGATGACCTTAAAAAAGTCCTCGGCGATATTGTGCACTCGGTCTTTGGTCCTGAGATGATCTACCGAGTAAACGATGACACGTTCCCATATACCGACCCGTCCTTTGAGGTAGAAGTGAGCGTCAAAGGTACCGCTGCAGAAGGCCCTGCACGTGGTGACTGGCTTGAGGTTCTTGGTAGTGGTATGCCGAAGGCCTCCGTTATGGAAGCGCTCGGTGGTAGTGGCTACCATGGGTGGGCATTTGGGTTTGGTATTGAACGACTCGCCATCATCTCCATGGCACTCCCCGACATTCGCCTTCTCTGGTCTGACGATGAGCGCATCAAGCGACAACTGGTACTCGGTCAAGCGTTTACACAAGTGAGCAAATATCCGCCGATTACTCGAGACATTTCTTTTATCGTTACGGATGATTTTATTCCCAACGATTACTTTGAACTCGTGCGCGATATCGCGGGCGACCTTGTTGAGGAAGTTGCACTCATTGACCGCTACGAGAATGTAGAGAAATTCGGTGCTGGAAAGGTCAGCTATGCCTACCGCATTACCTATCGCTCTTTAAATCGTACACTCACGAGCGAAGAGATAGATATCCTCCACAAGAAGCTTGAAACCGCGACCGCTGAGACCTACAGCGCCACAGTTCGTTAAAACCATGCGTCCCCTCCTTTCAGCTTTTAAAATAGGCTTTTTTTGCTAGACTCTACCCATAGGGCACCGGGAAAAGCGTCATAGGCAAGGCGCGGGAAGACGACGAGCGCAGGCGTATCATGTATACGACGTAGCGTGGAGTCGGGACCCGCAACGAGGCATATGGTGCTTTTCGCAAGCCCGCTCATCATGCATCTCGAAGTCTTTGCCTACCCCTTTATCTTTGTATCCCTCTTTTTTGAGGTGTTTTTACTGGTGACTTTCTTCTCAAGTCCGGCACGTGCACAGCGTGACCGTAAAGCTTCCACAAAGACTCCCTACATTGCAATGATCGTTCCCTGTTTCAACGAGGAGACTACGATTAGGGGAACGGTGGATTCTCTTCTCGCACTTACCTATCCAAAGGACCGTCTCAGTATCGTGCTCGTGAACGACGGCTCCACCGACAACACGAAAGAGATTATGGATACCTTTGCTGGCAATCCACAGATTCAGATTCTCCATAAAGAGAATGGTGGAAAACATTCTGCTATTAATGCCGGTATTGAAATGTCTCCGCAGGCAGAGTTTGTGGGGTGTCTTGATGCAGATTCATTCGTCGCACCGGATGCGCTTCGAGAAATCATTTCTTGCTTTGATAATCCGCGTGTTGCTGCTGCAACCCCTGCGATGAGTGTGTACAAACCCGAGACCCTGCTTGAGCGTATGCAAAACGCCGAATTCATTTTCGGTATTGCACTTCGTCACATTGTGGCAGCCGTGAACGGTCTCTACGTAACGCCAGGACCGTTTTCTCTCTACCGCGTTTCGGTACTCAAAGAGATTGGCGGTTTCCGGTTTGGCCACCAGGCGGAGGATATGGAGATGGCACTTCGCATACAGCGCCATGGCTACGAAATAGATAACGCACCACGTGCACGCGTCTTCGCAAAAAGTCCTCAGACCGTTCGCGGGCTGATTAAACAACGCACGCGCTGGACCAGTGGATTCCTTCGTAACGTGTCCTATGACTACCGTGATATGGTCGGGAACGTACGCTACGGAGCACTTGGCATCATGATTCTGCCACTTGGCTTTATTGCGGTTGCTGGTGGCATCCTTATGTTCTTCCTTGGACTCTTTATGAGTGGGCGCCAAATCTTGAGCACGATATTGGTCACGAGCGGAGTCCCTCTTTCTTATACCCTTTCTCCACGTTCACTTGAGATTTTCTACTTCCCTATTTCCACCATGCTCATACTCTCGTTTGTCGTTACAGGTGGTATCCTCATGTTTATGGTTCTTGGTAAACGAGTATCGCAGACGCCCGGCACGCTCGTACAAGGTATGCTTGCCTACCTCTTTCTGTTTCCGTTCATCGCTCCGTTCTGGCTCCTTCGCTCCTTTGCTGACGTAACCACCGGACACAAGCGGAGCTGGCGCTAATTTAACTCATGTCACTTTTCACTCGTAACGTTGTTATCGCGCTTTTCATCACCGGCGTTATTATTGCTACCGTTATTTATTCGGTCAGTTATTTAGACCATCAGCGTATTGTGGAGTTGAATGATATTCAGAATCGTCTTGCGACTGATACGCTCTCTATAGATACACAGTTCGCTTTGCTTGAAGAAGCGCCATGCGAAGACCTCACCGAGGGTACGGCACTTACCCATGAGCTCTCTGACCTTGGTGATAAGCTTGCGTTCACGGAAGAAAAACTCGGCGCAACCAATCCCGAGGTACTCCGCCTGAAACAGCAGTACACCTTGCTTGAGATTCGTGACTATTTGCTCACGAAGCGTCTTGCAAACTCTTGCGGGCTACACCCGGTGATTGCACTCTACTTCTACTCCAATACGCCCGGTAGTTGTGCGGACTGTGATCGCGCAGGCTATGCCCTTTCCTACCTGCGTCAGACGTATCCAAAACTCCGTGTGTACGCGTTTGATTATGACCTTGATTTAGGAGCGCTTCGCACATTGGTAAGTGTTGAGAAAGTAGACGCACAGCTACCGGCCTTTATCATCCAGGGCAAGCGTTCCTATGGCTTTACCACGCTTGAGGACCTTGAAAAG
Source organism: Patescibacteria group bacterium (assembly GCA_038064495.1). Taxonomy (GTDB): domain Bacteria; phylum Patescibacteriota; class Minisyncoccia; order Phycocordibacterales; family Phycocordibacteraceae; genus C7867-001. The sequence goes on from JBBTSZ010000002.1 coordinate 544,940, forward strand.
CAGTTCCCTAAGTCGTTATTTGCCACCACGACGACCGCAACGACAAAAGTAAAGAAATAGTATATTGTCGTATCTAAGCCGCCTTAGTGAAGATGGCAGTGTGAGTATGTGCCGCCTTAGCTCAGTTGGTGGAGCTTAAAATATGTGGGACATATTTTAAGCTTTTGTTTTGCGTGAGCCGGGATAGCTCAGTTGGTAGAGCAACGGTTTTGTAAACCGTAGGTCGCGAGTTCAAGCCTCGCTCCCGGCTCACGCAAAATAAAGTGAAGGTTCTAGGCAAAGCCCGGGAGGCGGCTCACTATAGAAAAAACCGCTCGTACGAGCGGTTTTTTTATTTCGTTTCCTCCGGGATTTTTACTTCTCTCTTTTTACGAAACTTCACAATGGTTGCGACGAGTTGAGAGCCTTCCGCTGGAACCTCTCCTGAAGTGCGGCGTGCGACGCGCTCGCGCAGATTCTTGATAGCACGGGTGAGCGTTCGCTCAAGCGTTCGAACAAAGACGAGTACCGAGTGCACCGCATCGTGCGCAATGCGTTCAATAGAAAGCTTAAATACATGTGCAAAGAATCCGGCCCAGTCTATATGACGCGCGATATACACTGCACGACCAATGGTTTGATCAAGTACTTGGCGAGTTCGGAAGAAGAACCGACGTTCTTTCTTTTTCTCATACCATACGAGACACAAAAATCCCGTGAGGAGAAAGAGACTGATGAGTATGGCGATGAGGTAGCTCATAGGTGAGCTCGCGGATTATCCGCGAGCAGAAAAACGAGAGAACTTAGAAATCTCAACACGCTCACCGAACTTCTGGGATGCTTCATCAATGAGTTGTTTGATGGTCTTTGATTCATCCTTAATGTAGGACTGGTTCAGGAGTACTGAGTCGCGGAAGTAACTCTCCATTTTGCCCGTGAGAATCTTTTCCTGCATGTCCGCCGGCTTGTCTTTTACCTCTTCTTTAAAGACGGCCATGGCTGCCTCTTTGGCTTCATCTGCAATCTCACTATCTGCGAGGTAGAGCGGGTTCGTTGCTGCAACCTGCATCGCAAGCTCACGTGCGAGTGCTTCAAACTCAGGGTTCTTGGACACAAAGTCCGTTTCAGAAGAAAGCAGTACCATCGCACCAATCGCCTTGTCGTGCAGGTACATACCGACGGCACCAGCACCTATCTCGCGGTCCGACTTCTTGTCGGCAGCTTCAGAGCTACGCTTACGAAGAATCACTTCGGCCTTTTCAACATCGCCAGAAGCTTCTTCCAGTGCTTTTTTGCACTGCATGATAGAAAGACCGGTTCGGTCGCGTAGTTCCTTAACGATGTCAATTGAAATGTCCATGAATACGTAGTTTACAATGAATAGTTTTTAAATTTTAGAGTGCTACGAAAGGTTCCAAATGCGAGGCGTGGGAAATCGAGGAGCGCAGGCGTATGTGCTATACGACGGAGCGACACGATTGGGACCCGCAACAAAGCATTTGGAATCTTTAGTGCGCTCTAGGCTTTGTAGCCTGATTCAAATGCTTCCCCAAGCTCCCCAAGGATAAGTGAGAGTGCTGCGCGTGAAGCGTCGTTGGTAACGATAGGATAGGCTGCATCCTTCACGTCGCAGTCTGAGCTCATGATACCGATAACCGGAATCTTCGTGAGCTTCGCCTCACGAGAAGCGTGAGCCTCATGTTTCGTGTCTACGATAACAATTAAATCAGGACGGCGAGCAAGGGTCTTGATGCCTTCAAGGCGTTCCTCAAGACGAGCAATCTCGCGGTCAATGTAAATGCGCTCAAGCTTGGTGTAGATTTTGCTCAACTCACCACTCTCACGTTTTGCCGTAAGGTCAGCAAGACGGTCAATACGCTTCTTGATTTCTGTAAAATTGGTAAGGGTTCCACCGAGCCAACGGCCAGCAATAAACGGCTGTCCGAGACGCTTACCGATTTCACGTACCGCATCAGATGCTTCGCGCTTACCTCCTACGAAGAGGACGATTTTACCGTCTCGGGAAAAAGCAGCGATAGTCTGCTTCGCCTTTGCAAGCTGTTCGTCAGTCTTAGCTAGATCAAAGATTTCAAGAGAACCCTTAGCACCGAGCACGAACGCGCGCATGGAGGGATGGCGGCGGCTCTTTACCTGGGCAAAATGCGCACCCGCCTTAAAAAGGCGGTCGATTCCAGCACCACTCTGCGTGGTTGTTGTTGTATCAGTCATGTAAGAGACAGCTTATCACAGCCCTTTCTGTAGTTCAAACTTCAAAATCCTCGCTTGCTTCGTTACGGGACCCAGCAATTTCCTTCACCGTATACCGTATACGTCTGCAGAAATCGCTCTCCCGTGCCTCGCACGCAAGAACTCTGAGCTAGATTTCTATATGCTCTACTAGTTTTGAAGCCCAATATTAATCGTCGTCTTCAGCAGCTCCCACTCCCCCATTATCTGCCGCTGTTTTAAGAGACTCCACAATGCCGTCAATGCCCCCGAGCATGACTTTCGGGAGATTGTGCCACGACTCCTTAAGACGATGGTCGGTGACGCGATCCTGGAGGAAGTTATAGGTGCGAATCTTCTCAGAACGGTCCCCCGTGCCAATCTGGCCACTTCTGAGGTCGGCATGGGTCTTTGCTTCCTGCTCAATCGCAAGTGCCTCCAGTTTGGCAGCGAGAATTTCCATCGCCTTCAAGCGGTTCGCAAGTTGTGAGCGTTCGCTCGAAGAACGCACATCAATGCCGGATGGTTTGTGAATGAGGCGTACTGCAGTTTCCACTTTGTTCACGTTCTGTCCTCCCGCACCACCTGAGCGTGTGAACTCCATTTCAATATCTGTAGGATTAATCTCAACAACCGGCTTTACGCGTATGGGGAGCGCTGCAACTGAGGCGGTTGAGGTGTGGATGCGTCCTGATTTTTCCGTCACCGGAACACGCTGCACCCGGTGCACGCCCGTTTCGTAACGAAGGTCATCGTAGGCAGCTGGGTTATCAATTTCAACGGTCATGTCGTCAACGCGACGCATTTTCCAGTTCTTCCCCTCGGCATACTTCATGTACATATCGCGGAGCTCGGTCGCAAAGAGGGACGCTTCGTCGCCACCAGCCGCTGCACGGAACTCAAGCACCACAGCCTTTGGTTTGCTTTCCTCTTCCTTTTCCCGAGCAAGGATGCGTTCAATGTCTTCCAGAATCTCTGCCTGGCGGCCCTTGATACGTGCGTCATCCTCTTCTGCCATTTCAAGCAAGAGCGCGTCTTCGCCTGCTGCTTCACGACTTGAGATACGTTCGTGTTCTAGACGTTCAAATTCCTCCGCAAGATAGCGGGTCGCGTGATTGTTTTTTAAATCTGGAGAGTATTCCATGTTCTTAGAGTAGCAGATGCCTCACTAGCAAAGTAATAAGAGTGCCTCAGATGCAAGGCGCGGGCAGCTCGACGAAGGAGACGTACTAACGTACGGCGGATGAGTCGAGCGGGAGCCCGCAACGACGCAGATGGGGTGCTGTTATTTCTTTGCCTTAGAGGCGCGCTGCTTAAAGCGTTCTACCCTACCCGTCTTATCAAGCGTCCTATCTTCTCCCGTATAAAACGGATGAGATGCGCTGGAGATTTCAACCACGAACTTTGGGTATTCCTTACCGTCCAGAGTGCCGGTTTCGGTGGTACGAATGGTTGAACCAATCAAAAAACGCTCTCCGGAGGACATGTCCTCAAAGAGTACGGTTCGGTAATCGGCTGGATGTATATCCTTTTTCATGTAGGAGGACTATACCAAATCAGACTCAGTAGAGCAATGGAGCCCACCAGCACCCTATTTGCCGTTCAAGGTGTCTATGTCTTTCTGGAAGGCAGCAGCCTTGTCCATCACACTGTCTGCGTACACCTGACCATAGGTAGCCCAACCACCTCCAGCATAGTATTTTGCAGCTGCCGTATGCTCTGCCTGAGCACTACCTCCTGCAGCTCCGACATCAGCAAGATACAGTCCTGTAGCGGTAATAGCATGGAGCGCATTCCATGGATCAGCGGCACTTATCCCAAGCGCGCTCTTAATTCTTGACTCATAGATTGCCCACGTTGAAGGAATGAATTGCGTTGGTCCCATGGCGCCACCATAGCCACCTGATTGTGGGCACGAAACAGCAGTCGTGGACCAGCTCCGACCAAGCGCATCCATGAGTCGGAGGAAGACCGCGGTATCACGTGGCGCTTTCATAACTCCGAGGAATGGTGTTCCGCTATTCTTACCTTTTCCGTCACCTGTCGTGAGGTCGGTCACGAGACATTGGCCCGTATTTTTCCCAAGATCTGACTCCTGCGAAAGTATGGCGAGGATGAGGGCTGGTCGTACCCCCGTAATACGAGACGCTATTTTCGCGTCATCAGAAGCTACCCCAAAGGGGATGGCTCCACCACCACCGGCGAGTCCGAAGAGCTCGGACCGAATTTGGGCAGCCGTTTTTTGTTTCGCTTGCACAATTTGTTGGTACTTACTTTCCTGCCCTTTTGTCTGCACGAGCAGTTGTTGTTTTTGTGATTGTTGATCAACAACCTTTTGTTTTGCTTGCAACTGGAGTGAGGCAAGTTGCTGTTGTGCTAAGCGTTTTTGTTCAAGGGCCTGCTTCTCTGACTCGGTCTGAAGTTTGTTACCGGTAATGGTTTCGTACGAAGTCCCGAGGGAGCGCTTCACAAACGTAAAGGAATCGAGGTCGCCGAGGAGACTTGAAAGATCACCAGTAGAAAAGGCGAGCTCAACTATAGAGAAGTTATCTATTTCGTCTGTTTTTCGAAGAATTTGTGCGAGTGCCTTTTTTTCTGCTGAGAGTTTGTCATTTAGATTCGTGATGGTTTTCTGATGAACGGTGATACTTGAATCGAGTTGACGGATAGCTACTTGGGTAGCTTGCACTTGGAGTTGTGCTTTTTTTATCTGGGCGTTTAGCGTTTGCACTTCCGTGGAGAGTGATTTTCCTTGTGCGGCAAGATTGTTTACCACTGCTTGATTATCGGCAATTTCTTTTTCAAGCGCTTGAAGTTCTCGTTGAAGCTCCGCTCGGCGTTCGTCGGTAAGGGTCTGTGCATAGAGTACCTGTGGCACAATTGCTCCCGCAAGAAGCGTGAGGAACAAAAAGCCCACCACAAAAGGTGCTGCCGAGAACCGAAAACGCATAGTAGTCACAGTATAGCAGACGGCAAAGGCCGGGATTCTTACGAATCCCGGCCTTTGATCTCAACAAAAACGTATTCCGACTATAGTAAGAAACGTCGAAGACGTAGCAAATACGAGGCATGGGGAAATTGCCGAAGTAGGCGTACTGCCAGTACGACGGGTGAGGCAACGGGCCCCATAACAAAGTAGATGCTACGTATTAGACGTTTTCTTCTGTCTCGCCTTCGGTCTTGCCCTTCTTCTCTACCTCAATAGCATCCATATCAAGGGTCGCTACCGGCTCCTCGCTCTCAACCTCAACCGCCTGAGTAAGCGCAACCACTTCGGTAGCTTCTGCAAGCACGGTTACACCCGCCGGAATCTTGAGGTCCGAAACGTGAATCTGATCTCCTTCTTCAACAAGTGATGAGAGGTCTACTTCAATCTCGTGCGGAAGGTTCGCTGCATCTGCTTCAATAGAAAGTTCGTGCATGACCTTTACAAGGCTTGCGCCTGTCTTAACCGCTGGAGCTTCACCCACAAATACGAGCGGTACTTCCACTTCAACCTTTGCACCCTTTTCAATTGCATAGAGGTCAGCGTGACGTGGTGTGCTCGTGACCGGGTCAACATCAACGTCGTGAATAAGCACCTGGAGCGACTTCCCAAGACCGGTCAGTTCAAGAACGGATGATTCACCCGCATCGCGAAGAATCTTCTTAAAGTGTGCGAGTGGGAGCGAGATGGAAACAGTCTCCTGTTTTGGTCCGTATACAACAGCAGGAATGAGGCCCTCTTCTTTCAGAGCGGCGTGAGCTGATTTCCCGGTTACGGTGCGAGGTGTGGCGTGTAGCGTCAACATATAGGTATTGGTTACAGGCGAGTATGCCCTATGAAATAACTTTTCGCAACCTTGTCTTATCTTGAGGCTGATTAAAAATGCCCAGATGCTAGGCGCTCTGAAATAGTTCGGGAAACTGTTTCAGGGAATTTAGCGAAAAGCCGAGCTGTACTCATTGGTACAGTGAGGCCTTGAGCGAGGTGAGCAACAACGCAGATGGGCAGTTAAATCTGGCTCAATTAGTCGAGAGCTTCTGATGCTTGTTTAAGACGCCCAACAAAGAGCTCTCGTGCCTTCTCAAGGTTTTCATTTTTACCTGCCCATACTTCAAGTGCTTCCTCTTGGAACGCTCGAGCAAAGGAATAAGTAAGAGGCCACGGGGCTCCGCGTTCTTTCGCGAGTTTTGTGATCGCCGCAAGATTCTGGATTGCCTGATCTGGTGTCTGACCACCAGAAAGAAACACGATGCCGGCAGTCTTTGCTGGCACGAGCGCCATGAGTGCAGACACTGTTTCTTCAGCCACTTCCTCAGGTGTGTCTGTTTTCCCACTTTCACTTCCCGACAACACCATAGAGGTCTTGAGGATGAGTCCGGGCATATCAATGGCATGGTCCTGCATAGCGTCAAAGACGGTGGTGAGGGTGGCCTCAAGTACCTGGCGCGCTCGAACGCGACTGTGACTTCCCTGATAGAGCACCTCCGGTTCAATAATCGGAACCATTTTTACCTCCTGCACATCACGTGCGTAGGTTGCCAGTCGCTTACTGTTTTCAACAAGAGCTTGCGCTGAAGGCAATCGGTCACCATCAATGCGTACTACCATGCGCCACTTTGTAAAACCGGTGTGGTAGGTGTCGTGAAAACCAGCAAGCCTATCGCAAAGTCCAAGCACCCCCTTGGTAATCACTTCGTCAGGACTCTCCGGAAAGGGCTCAGTGCCTTCGTCCACTTTTATTCCGGGAATAATCCCCCGATCTGAGAGTGACTTGGTGAAGAGTTTCTTGTCACTTCCCTTTTGTGAAAGGGTCTCGCTATAGAGAATTACTCCCGACAAATAGGACTCAATACCGGGTGCAGACAGAAATAAGTCGCGAAACTGGCGACGATATTCTTCCGTGCCCTCGATACCATATTCAGCAAGACGTTTATCAGCCGTCGTCGTACTCTCGTCTGCAGCGAGAATCCCCTTTCCGTGGGCCATGAGTGAATGGGCGATATCTGAAAGGTCAGTCATGAGAAAAAGTGTAGCACGAGCGAAATGGAGGCCGTGGTATATTTTCTTCATGTCACACATCGATTTTCTCGCCGTCGGCGACATTGTTACTGAGCCGTTTATTCGCCTACAAGAGGCGAGCGTACACACCGACCCAAAAACTGGGAGTCAGGAATTGTGTATGCGTTTTGGCGATAAAATCCCCTATGAGTTTGCCGAGCTTGCCGTTGCAGTTGGAAATGCTTCTAACGCGGCCGTTGCAGCAAGTCGTCTCGGCCTTACGTCTGCACTTCGCGCCTATGTGGGTAACGACGAATACGGCCCACAGTGTATTAATCGTCTCACTGAAGAAAAAGTGCTCACCGACTACATGGTGACTGAGGAGGGTAAGAAAACGAACTATCACTACGTACTGTGGTACGAGAACGACCGCACCATTCTCGTAAAGCACGAAGACTTCTCCTACAGCATTCCCGAGATGAACGAAGAACCGAAGTGGATATATCTTTCATCACTCGGCGAACAATCACTTGCGTACCACCAGGCGTGGGCTACGTGGCTTAGCCAACATCCTGAAACAAAGCTCGCCTTCCAGCCCGGAACCTTTCAGATGAAACTAGGTATTGATGCACTCAAAGGACTCTATGAGCGCAGCGAAGTATTTGTGTGTAACCGCGAGGAGGCGAGACGTATCCTGAAGACGGAGGAAAACGATATTGCTGTTCTTTTGAAAAGCCTTCGCGCGCTTGGCCCCTCAATTGCCATCATCACCGACAACACCGACGGGGCAACGGCGAGTAACGGCGAACACACCTACCACGTACCCATGTATCCTGACCAACCAAAGGCGTATGAGCGCACCGGCGCAGGCGATGCTTTCGCTTCTACGTTTACGAGTGCACTTGCGCTTGGTAAGAGTTTTGAAGAGGCTCTTCTCTGGGCACCCATAAACTCCATGGCGGTGGTACAGCAAGTCGGCGCACAAAAAGGACTTCTCTCTCGAGAAGCCTTGGAACAATTCCTGAAAGACGCTCCGGAGAGCTACAAACTAGAATCGATTGTGTAGGTATCGGCTGACGCGAATGCTTTAAAGGGAACGTCGTTTGCGACGTGCAAGATAATGAGTGCAGCACATGCTCCCACGAGTGTGGTAATGAGAATACCGAGGTAGGAGTTAATGGCTATGTTTCTCGTGCGCAGGTTTCCTTGCATGGGTGAAGTCTCGTGTTGCATGTAGTATAGCAGGCGCTGAAAGGCCGTAATGCTCTATCAACTCGTCTGGCTCACCGGACTGGCCGAACTGGTCTCTAATCCCTAGCCGGAGAAGTGGCACCGGGTAAAGTTCTGAAAGATACTCAGCCACCGCACTTCCCATACCGCCAGCCACTTGGTGTTCTTCAACTGTCACCACACGCCCGGTACGTTTTGCGACCGTAAGTAGCGTTGCTTCATCTAGGGGCTTTATGGTGTGGAGATTGACCACAATAGAACCAATGCCATCTGATTCAAGTCCACGCGCAGCAAGAAGCGCCTGATAGACCAAGGAACCAGTCGCAATGAGGGTGATCAACGGCTTCTCTGATTCCCAGAGAACCTGTGCCTTCCCTATTTCAAATGGAGTCTCGGACGTCGTGAAGAGTGCCGTACTCGCTCTCCCAAACCTAATATAGGTAGGGTCCGGGGTGAGCGCTGCGGCAGCGACTGCCTTCCTCGCCTCTTCCGCGTCCGCTGGGTTAATGACCACCATATTCGGCAACATACGCATGAGTCCGATGTCTTCAAGCATCTGGTGAGTTGCACCGTCAGGACCCACCGAAACACCGGCGTGCATACCACCAATCTTCACGGGCTGCTCGTTAAGCGCGATAGTGGTCCGAATTTGCTCATAATTTCTTCCAGGAGAAAACGCAGCATACGACGCAATGAAAGGAATCTTCCCGACCGCTGCAAAGCCGGCGGCAGTAGACGCCATGTTCTGCTCCGCGATACCCATTTGTACAAATCGATCCGGGAATTCTTTTTGGAACCACTCGGCACGCGTACTTTCAGAAAGGTCGGCGCACAGCACAAGGACATTTTTATTTACCTTCCCTGCCTCAACGGTACCGAGACCAAAACCGTCACGCGTTGGCTTCTTCTCGATGTCTTTCTCAAAGAGATTCTCTTTTAGTTTTGCGTCGGGCCTAATCATACTTAGGAATATTCGTGTGGCACTTTTCCACCCATGCTACGGATTTCTTTGAGGAATCTCTTCCCTTCCTCTTTGGTTGGTGGCTTACCGTGCCAGTGATAGTCAAACTCAATATCAGGCACACCCTTGCCTGCAATCGTATGTGCAATGATGACGGTCGGTCTTTCATAAATTGCTTTTGCCTCGTCCACTGCTTCAATGAATTGACGCAGGTTGTGACCGTCCACTTCAAGTACATGCCAATTAAAGGCTTCGTACTTTGCACGGAGTGAGTCCAGTGGCATCACGTCTTCCGTCATGCCGTCTATTTGAATATTGTTACGGTCAATAATGGCCGTGAGATTGTGGAGCTTATTTTTCCCTGCCCACATGACTGCTTCCCACACCATACCCTCATCCTGTTCTCCGTCTCCCATAACCACATAGACGCGGTTACTTTTCTTATTCATGCGAAAGGCGTATGCCATGCCGTTTCCTTGGGATAGACCTTCACCAAGCGGGCCTGAGGTGGTTTCCATACCGGGAAGTTTCAGGCGCTCCGGATGACCTTGGAGACGCGTACCAAATTTCCTGAGTGTGAGACATTCTTCAACCGGGAAATAACCTGCGTGTGCCATGGTGGCGTAGCGCACGGGCGCAATATGTCCATTACTTAAAATGAGTCGGTCGCGTTCTTCCCACTCCGGATTTTCAGGGTCGTGTTTCAGTACATGGAAGTAGAGCGCCGTAAAAACGTCCGTCATATCAAGCGGACCTGCCGTATGGCCGGAACCAGCAGACACCAGCATGTTGATGATGGTTTCTCGAATCGCCTCTGCTTTCTCTTCTAACTTTTGTACTTCGCTATCCGTGAGCGCCATACAAAAAGTATAACGCACTGCTACTCATACAGGCCGTGTGTCTCGGTAAGTGACATAAACTGATCGTAGGCGTATTTAAAATCTCCTGCCTTCCACAAGGCTGAGCCCACAACAAGACGCGAGACGCCCGCCCGAAGGAGCAGTACCGCTGATTCACTATTTACTCCCCCATCCACTTGAATCGGTACCTCGGGGTGTCGCGCACGAAAAACTGCAATTCGATTCAACACTTCAGTTGCAAACGGTTGCCCCTGCTTTCCAATATTTTTAATTCCCATAAACTGCACGTAATCAATGTCGCCGAGATATGGTTCAAGGCGTGCAAAGTCTGTCGCGATGTTCACTGCAAGACCAAACGAAAGGAGTCCTGGAGTGAAGCCTTTTGTGTGTCCATGCTTCACTTTGAGGTTGGTCAAGATGAGTGGGAGGTAGTTTGTACTCTCCACATGAAGCAATACTCGTGTGGCACCGAGCCCTATCCACGCGCTCGCCATCTGCTCGGGCTCCTCTACCATCAGGTCAACCTCTACATGAAGGTTTTGTATCTCTGGAAGAGTTCCGAGGTTGGTTGGATCGGTACCGCGCTCAAGGTAGGGCCAGGTAGCTGGCCCAGCAAACTTCCCATCAACAACATCTATTTGTGCTTCCGTTGTTACCCCGCTCAGCTGGGCAAGTTTCTCAAGGAGGTCTTCACGAGAGGCCGGTAGAATTGCTGGGATAATGACTGCCATACTTCTAGTATAGGCTGATGCGAGGCTTCACGAGGTAGTGTGGGTGCGTATTAAAACTTCCCGAGCCGACGTATATGACGCTCATCTCCGCTAAAGGGAGTCTCAAGAAAAATCCGTACCGCTTCATTTGCATCCTCAGGAGAAACAAATCGCGCACCAATAGAAAGGAGGTTTGCATTGTTATGGCGGCGAGCAAGGCGTACTGGGTCAAATCCGTCCTCGGAGTGACCACCCTCGGCATCTAACGCACTCATCGCAGACATCTTTCCGTAAAACACCGCGGCTCGCACTCCATGAATACGATTCGCGCACATCGCTTCTCCTTGCCCGCTTCCGGCTAGAACGATGCCAACGGCGTTCGGTTCGTCGGCGAGACGGTTTGCAAGCGGAGTCACATAGTCTGGGTAGTCGTCTACCGGATTAAGTTCGTCAGGACCCAGGTCACTCACCTGATACCCAAGTAGGTTAAGCTGCTCAAAAAGAACCTTTTTGAGGCGAAACCCTGCGTGATCACCGGCGAGATATACGTTCATGAGTTGTATGACTACCTAGTGATATCAGTGTATACAATTTTTGAAGTCCCTGCGATGGCTTTAGCGAGATTATTGAAATCAGAGCCTCGTGTCATGGGCAGTTTCTTCCACATATGGAATTGCTATACGTTCCCTGCTTTAATCACATGCTCCACAAGCGTGTGGGTATAGCCTGCTTCGTTGTCGTACCACGCAAGCACTTTCACGAGATTCCCATCTACGACACGTGTCATACCAAGATCCGCAATAGAGGCAAAGTGCTCTCCTATGATGTCGCTTGAAACCAACTCCTCAGTTGTGACGGAGAAAATGCCTTTCCATCGCGGATCTTTTGATGCGGATGTGAGTGCCTGATTTACTTCTTCTACCGTTGTCGGACGCTTTGCAATAAACGTAATATCCGCAATGGAACCGGCTGGCACCGGAACGCGAAGTGAGATGCCATCAAATCTTCCGGCGAGGCTTGGGTATGCTTTTGTGACGGCAATCGCGGCACCAGTTGACGTTGGCACAATGTTTTGCGCAGCGGCACGTCCTTCCTTCATATCTTTCTTAGAGGGTCCGTCCACGATGGACTGACTTGCCGTGTAGGCGTGCGTCGTTGAGAGTACTGCTTTTTCAATACCAATGGCAGTATCAAGAATCGCAATTACCGGACTCGCGGAGTTCGTCGTACACGAAGCATTACTCGTAATAGCGCAGGTACCCATTTTACTTTCATCAAGTCCCATAAGAATGGTGGCACCGAGCGGAGAATCTTCTTTCACTGGTCCGGTGATGACCACGCGACGAGCTCCAGCCATAACGTGCGCATTCGCTTTTTCATAATCGGTAAAAAGTCCCGTTGATTCAATCACCACATCTATCTCATGTTCTTTCCATGGAAGTGCGCTCGGATCTTTCTCAGAAAGAAACGCGACCGGTTTACCATTCACCATGAGTTTGCCGTCTACCGCTTCCACCTCAAACGGCGCGTGTCCATACACCGTGTCGTGCTTCAACAGGTACGCAAGGTCTTCAAGCGAGCCGAGGTCATTCACCGCAACGAGTTCCAGTTCGGGGCGTTCATATGCCTGACGCACAAAGGCTCGTCCTATTCTCCCGAATCCATTAATGGCGACGCGTAGTGGTTTCATCCCGAGTGTAACTAGGTGACTAAAAAGGTATAGCGTCATTGTAGCAGACCAGTATGTAGGCTTGCTTTGAAGATTCTTGATTATGGCGCACCTAGATATATAGGCGCAAACGGCATGGTTTGTGGGTCTGAAAGGCCTCCAGGACTTGGCACAGGGAACGTGCTTGAGGCGAGCTGTAACCGTACTCCCGTTCCCGCTCGAATAAGCGACGTTTGTGTTTCACTCCTATATACAGTTGTTCCTACTACCTGAGCAGGTCCGTGCGCACCCTCCTCAGACAACTCTTTCGCTGTCTTACGTGAAGAAGTAATGAATTCTTCTAAGAAACTCGCGATACGTGCGTCACCCGGATAGAGGTGGAGCGTGTACGATTCATTTCCCCTGGTATGTAGTTCGTTCGATGTTTGTCTCAGACCTTCATTTGAGGAGTGCACAAATGCAGGAAGCGGCGCCGACAATTCTTCTATATACGTGTCCGGAACACCTATGAGCGCAGTGGTTTGAGGTGAGTTATGCGAGAGTGATTCAACGACACGTTCACGTGAGGTGGAGGACGGGAGGACGATGTGCCTACCTCCTGAGAGAAGCAGTGTGCTTGAGGTTGTTGCGTAGGTTAGACCGGTTGCGTTTGTGGTAAGTATCGAACGCGCACGAGAATCAAGAGCATATTTTGTAATCACTCCTTTCGTAAGCGTATCGGTCGTTGTTCCGGCAAGCGACGAGTCCTGGGGGCGGCTCGTATAATATGCTTGGCTCGTTTCGTGAATATTACTTGTAGAAAGTCCGAGCGTTGAGAGCCTGGCCGTTGTTGTTTTTGACGCCGTGTCTTCAGTAACGAATTGCTCGCTCTCTACCAGTGAAGCTACCCATACCGTGGTCTTGGTGTTCGCAATAGTGTTTGTTTCCTTCTTCAAGGTCCGTGGAAGTGTGGTACTGAGACGTCGTTCTGACTCATCAGGTGTGCTTGTACGACAGGCAATCACATCAGGGTCTTTTATTTCGCCGTCAGTCACACAGGTTATACGGTCAAGATTTCCTGGAAAAAGGATCGTGGACGCCCCTACTGCTGAATCGCTTGTGTGAGCTGAAGCAGCTACAAACAAGGTGCGTGCAGAACTACCGTTATAAAAAGTTGAATTCACGGTTCTTGGAACTGGATGGGTTTGGACTCCCGTCGGGGTTTCAAGAGTCTCAACTGCAAGGAGCACGCTTGCCGTGGAGCGAATACCGAACGCAACCGCCAGGTCGTTCGTGGCATTTCCAAAAAAACCGGCAATGGTGTGATAAGTGGCAAGCGCAAGCGTGGGGCCATAGGCAGGATGGATACTCGGCGAGAGCTCTGCTTCTACTGCGTAGTCGTACGGCGTAGCGATGAGCGTTGTTGCTAGTTTTCCCGGAACGATCGGAAGCGAGGTGAGTATGATACCGGCACCGGCATATAGAGAGTCTCCAAGGAGGTAGAGAGCGGTGCTGGTGTGCTCCATCGGATAGGTATTTTCAGCTTCAAGGGCGGTAAGTGCGGCCGCAAAGCGAATTCCTATATTTGGAATAAAGGCCGTATTACCAAGGTATATGGAAAGCATGAGTACAAAAACGCTTAAGGTGAGGGCTTGGGTACGGGCCAGCCACGTATGAGCAACTCCTGAAATGTAGGCACTACGTAGTTTCTCCGGCTCGGTCCAGTAATTCGGGAACGAGGAAACTGGTTGTAGTTGTGGAAGTGCGACAGCCACGGACGGCGTATGTGTCCGAGCTACCCGGTACTCTTCTACACGAGATTCTGAAAGTTTTCCGTAGAGTTGCCTTCGGTATTCAAACTGAGAGTTCACAAATGTGTCCAACGAATCCTTGCTCACCACCCATGTTCTTCCGATGTGAGAACCAAGTATCTTCCCCGAACGCAAAAGTCGACTGATGTAGTCGACACTATAACCCGACGAAAGAGACGCTTCCTTTATGAGAATGTAATTAGGATTAAGGAGCTGGTCCATGCAGTTGAAGCGGAATAACTATATTCTATTTGATTTTTTTATAATTCATAGCCCTCTCTGTGTATAAGGATGTAGTGGAATAAATATCTATCATCTCAAAGCATTTCCGGCTTCTAGAAACATTCATACTAACCACGTGAGGGCACGAGACATTAGAAACCTTACCCTGGAAACAAAGTTTGACGCTTCGTGGGAAACTTTTCCTGCATGAGACCAAGATCTCATACTGAAGAATCAGAGAATTAGCTACTCAGCCACTCCTGACCTTCACGTCTACCAAAAAAGTAGAGGTGGTTGGCTGTCGTACTTTGTGGTACGAGGCGTGTGGATGCATACCTTAGGCATCAGAGGCGATTTTTGAGCATTAAACACTCACTGCGGAAGTCTTTAGAGAAGGGGACTTCTTGATTTCAACACCTATGGGTAGGGCTGTGTGACACAGGAGTGGTGTAGTTCGAAAAATACTTGTTACTGCAGGCAGGATGCAGGACTATGATAAGCGACTCTATTAATCTCGTCTAAACGATATATACTTTATTTAAAGCATATCTCGTCTATACAAGGTGTGCTGAATTAGAAAATACAGACAATGGTTATCGTTTTCTTCGTACAACTCTCTGTGCTGGAAACAGGGCTTTTTTATGTCCGTGGCGACCTATTATGTGCTCAATATTAAATGCATTGTAGCCCCTATATGTTAGTTATTCCCTGTAACGCCATGACTGGAGCTCTAGTATCCACCAGATGAAGTTCCGCCGCCACTTGGAGAGCTCGGGGGAGACGTTTGCGGTGTAGAAGAGCCTGACTGAGACTCAGTTTGGACGATGAAGTAACCAAAGGGTGTATCGGTAGCCTGTAGTTGGCTGAATACCACCGTAAACTTGCCGAGGGGCTTGCTTGCAACGTACCAAGAGCCGATAACCAGGCCGCTCATGGTGAGGAAGACCTTACTTGATGGCAATACTTGAGGATTTGCGACCTCAACGGCGGTAGTCCATATTAGATATACCCACAGTGTGGAATCCTCTGTTTTGTTGAACGCTAACCGTGCGGGCGACCTGTTAGTTGCTGTTCTCTGGCTTTGTTCCTGTTTCTGTTTCTGTGGTCGCTCCAACGTTTAGAGGCGCCACCTCTATTAGTTTCTTTACAACAGGGTCATAAAGATAGGCTTTGCGTGCTGTTGCGTAGAGCAGAACTTTGTCGCCAATCTTCGCGTTTGCAAAGAAGGGTTGGTTTTTCAGATGTTCTGGATCACTAACCGTTGCCACCGTTGGCACCTCTCCTTGTGGAAGCACTATGAGCTTCCCTACTTCTGCTATAAGCGCTGTAGTCTCTTCGGCTGAATTAGTATCTGTATCTGATGATGCACGGGTGTAGAAATAATATGCCACTCCTGTTACAAGGATTAGAAGCGTAGCGAGTCCTAAAATGAGATATCTTTGAGTCCTGTTTCTCATGATTTAAATTGTACTAGGTAATTTTATCATAGACGGCGTGAGTCGACTTCTTCATACATCATGCGGGAAACTTCTGCAACAAATCCCGCAAGCTGGTCCCAATCATGTCCACGACTCATTACACAGAGCAGGTAGGGGTTCCCAGGGTAATAGACTATCCCACAGTCATGGAACTGTTTGGTGTCGTCAGAAAAACCTCTCGTACCAAATTTATGCGCTACCTGCACTCCAGCAGGAACTCCATTGACTAGTCCTTTGTCTACGTCAACTTTTGTGAGCAGTGTAAGCACTTTTTCAGATGACTCTGGATTCAGATATGAAATATTGTAGAGAAGCAAAAAAAGAGATGCGTACCCTCGCACGCTAACACTCTCGTCTCCGTAGCCACCACCTCTTGCGACGCCGAGTTCCTGAAAAGTTTGGTCAAATATCTCCGATCCATGTTCAACCTTATCTATGAAAGAAATGAGTATTTCAGCAGCACGATTATCGGAGTACACAAGCGTGTGAAAAATTAGTGTTTCGAGAGAATATGATTTTCCAACCTC
The DNA here is from genome assembly GCA_038064495.1 of Patescibacteria group bacterium. Lineage (GTDB taxonomy): Bacteria > Patescibacteriota > Minisyncoccia > Phycocordibacterales > Phycocordibacteraceae > C7867-001. The sequence continues at coordinate 561,576 of JBBTSZ010000002.1, forward strand.
TAGGTTTTTCGATGGAGAAAAGGGTTGTGGTGCGACTCCTTCCGGTGGAATAGTGTATACGACAGAGTGTGTGAGAAGACCTGGTTTCTCTTCGTTGATTTTTATATACATAATGGCGAGCGGAAGTTTAAGGAGACTTGCAGGAGCAAACACCTCGTACTCATTAACACCGAAGGTAGGGCCGTGCTCAAGATCACGGAAGTATACTGAGGCGTTAGTAATTGTGCCATCTGCCTTACTCTTTTCAACGTAGTCAACCATGTTGAGTCGAGTCTTTGTGTATCCTGTTTTTTTAATTACGTCTGAACCGCCGCACGCAATTGTCTTGTTAACTAACGAATAGTCCTTTTCACAGGAAATTCTTTGTATCTTTGAGAGTATCGGCCAATCAAGGCTCCATCCGATAAAAATCAGGACGAGTGCGGTGATGCAGAGTGTGATTACCTTGTATTTGTTCATGGTGTTACGGCGCGGTGTCCGCTACCGACTCCGGTGCTGGTTCGGGAGTAGATACCGGTTCCGGTGTAGGTTCAGGAGCCGGTGGAGCCGGATCTGGCCCAATAGTCGTTTCCGTGGATGGTGCTGGCGGCGTCTCTGCTACTACGGGGCCTATAGACGGCTCCTCTATTGCTGTTGGTATGGTTGGCTCTACAGGTCTCGGTTCGGGCACACTTTCTGGCGGAAGCGGAGGCGCCGCCTCTGAAGTGTCTTGAGTAACCTCTGGCGGAAGTGGCTCTATGTCACTCTGCCCCACCTCTTCGGATTCCACCGTCCTTGCGCCCTTTACCGCGATTGCCATCCAGTTAAATGTTGTATCCTGCTCTGCTGGTTTATCAAGCACTATCGTAAATCCAGACGTCGACGCGTGAGCGACAAGGAAGCGTGTGTGTGTGTCAAAGAGCGCCTGAATCGCAGCAGCACTTTGCGTATCGCCCTCCCCTGTCTGCGCAACCTGCGTAATGTTTATAATCGGCTTTTCAAGATACTCTTTCGCAAACGCGACGTGTACTTCGCGCGCGCCTTTCTTTACGAGCGCAAATCCTGCTGTATCGGTCGTAAAGTACGGGTGACCAAAGAACTCAACATCATTCATGAATGAGAGTACCTCCGTATTTGAGCCAATACGATCAACAGTGAGCGCACCTTGCATGGTGAGCATACCACCCATAGAGAGACCTTCGGGCGCATTAAGTAATTCGCCAAATGTTGGTGCACTTTCCAGTGCAAGCATGCGCGAAGAGAGGTCGGTCGTACTTGCAACAAGAAGCGCAAGGAGGGGTGAATCAATTTCTCCAGCAATCACCTTCAGGGCTCGGAGTTCGCTCGTCGAAGCCACGCCACCTATAGAGACGTCGCCGGAAACACTTAGTGAGTTTGTCGTAATAGACTCCTCAAGACTACCCAGCATACTCACCGAGGTAGAAGCGAGACCAGTAAAGACCTCTTCAAGCTGGGTAAATCTGCCGGCCGTTATTTCAAGTCCTTTAATACTCTGTGCTTCAATGTTCGCGGCGGTAAGAGTACCAGCAAAGAATGCGTTACCAGCGCTGTCAAAGACTATAGGCGAACCGGTGTCAGTCGACGTTGCCGTGCCCCCGATGTAGATTTTTCCGTCTTCATTAACGCTTATGAGGCGATTTGTCTCCACCGTGTCAGCGACGACGCGTGGTGTGATTACCTCAAGTCCTGCAACAACGCGGTCGGTGAAGATTTCCGAAATATCACTTTCCGCAATCACACTTGCATCATTCATGAGTCGCTCAAGCAAGCGTCGAGCATCCATGGTAACTGGCACCACAGTACCATCTGTGCCCTCCGTAATCGTAAGCACCGAGCGCGAGCCGTTTGAGAAGGTGTTGTTAACAAACATCATGACCGCGCCAATTTCTACCTTGTCATGTCCAAAGAGTGCCTGCCCTATGACGCGTCCTGCCTTGGTCGCCTTCATTGCAACTCCAGGGACTGACGATGGTGTGAGATAGTCCCCTGCCTCAATCGGTCCGTTTTCAGTGGAGACGTTCACGGGAATACGGCCAGCGAGGGCAAGTGGGTATGGCGTCCGTTCCACAAGATTGCCCGCTTCTTCATCCGTGAGCTTGCGCACACCTCCCGTCGGTGTCGGGACGTCTCCGAGCACCATCCCTGGCGCAGTCGAAACAACACCAAGCACGTGTTCATCGTATGCGCCAGAACTTTTTTTAATACCCGCCGGATATGATGGGTCGAGACTCACGACATCACCCGGCTGGAGTGGCTCACTGGCATAGTAGTACTCTGCGAGGTCAGCGCCTGTTGTAACAGGCGACCAATACCCGAGAACACCAAGTCGGAACGTAACCGTACCACCGTCAACAAGCTCGTCGATAGAGTAATCGAAGATTTGATTAGCGTCCAAATCAACAATCACAACACCTCCGTCGTCGAGAAACGGAGCTGCCGTCTGGTCGTTGTCTTCTATCATGCCGATGATGTTATCTGCGCTTTGAGCGGTACCATTTGGCATCACGTGCGCCTGCCATGCGTCACCGGTTGTCTGGGCAGTAAAGACGAGGTCGTACCCGAGCAGAACTTCTGTTGCGTCGGCTGCTGTTTGTGATGTTACATCCACATCCGCGGAAGCTTGATCAGCTGTGTTCCCTGTGTCGTTCAGCACGTTAGTATACGCAGCGCTCGTAAACTTACTATAGGAGCTGGAACCACACGCCCACACACTTGATGCCTCATTCCACTTCAAGACCTCGTTGTTCGCACAACCCTGAAGTAACCCGATACCACCAGTTCCCGCTTCAAGTCCCGAGCCAGTTGAAGTGTTGCCGGCACCATCACCGGAAGTGAGATCAGTATCATCGATAAGTGTTCCTGTTTTAGCATCAAGGAGCGCAAGCTCTGCACCTGAAATCGTCGTCGCACCAGTCACGATACTACTTGCGAGGGTTAGGACTCCTGCTGAATCAAAGGTTGAGGTTGCAGTACCGCCGAAATAGGCCGTGCGGAAGTTTGAGAAGAGAGTAGTTGATGCCGCGCCGTTGTATTCGGTGAGATCGAGTGCGACGTTCGCCTCGCCCGCGGGACTCGAGGTGATATCAAATCCACTCAAGAAGTCGATGGTCGTCGCAGCGCCATCAACAGTAGAGTCACTTTCTTGTATTGTCGAAACTCCAGCACCGGCCGATGTCGCGTCATCACCATCACAGAGTGCTGCGGAGCCAGTAATTTGAATGCAGGTTGAGGTTGCTGCAAGCACTAAACCACCGGTCGTGTTCGACCATTGAAGTACATGTCCGCCCACACCAGTACCATAGAGCGTAGAGGTAGCAATTGCTGAAGGGGTGCCTGCAGAGCTTGTGTTGTTCGCAAGGACGGAATTTGCGGCAATATTTGCAAGACCAATTGTTTGGCTTGTACCAAGAGTCGTGAGAGTACCAGTGAGGCCGTTGTTAATGGTTGCGGTTGAGGTGGCAACTCCATACACCCCTGCCCCACCGTTAGACACGAGGAGTTGTGAGGAAGATGGTTGGGAGGTGGTAGCAAGGCCGGTGTAGGTGATGGTGGAGTTGGTACCACCGAGAAGTGCACCGAGTGTACCTGCAGTCGTAAATGGTCCACTGACAGCAAGTGAAGAGGTGGCGACACTGTTCACGAGCGAGCCCGAGCCGAGGTAGAGGCTTCCGGCAGCAAGGCTGGTGAGGTAGGTGTTGCCCGAGTTCGTGAGCTGTGACGACGACGCATACGTCGCAAAGGTGGAGGAAGCGATGAGGGAGAAGGGTGAGGTTCCCTTCAGCCAGAGTGCGGTGCTGGTGGAATTAACGAGGGTGCCGTTGTAGAGGTCTGAAGTGAATGGGAAAGAACCACCGCCTCCGGTTGCTGAGAGCGTCGTACCATCAAAGGAAAGGTTTGAACCAATAACGAGAGAGTTGATGGGGCCAGAGCCATTTCCCACGAGAATGCCACCGAGTGGTGTGGTGGAGCCGGTACCACCCACGTTCACGGTGAGGGTTGAGGTGGCACCAAGGGTGTTGGTACCGGTGAAGTATGGAATCTGGTTAGCAGAGCCTGAGTACAGGGTGGTGGTACTGATAGAGAGTGAAGCGGCTCCTCCGTTTGAAAGCGTGACGAAGTTAGAACCTGAGAGTCCGAGACCAAAGGTTGGCGTGGTGGTTGAAACACCATACACCCCTGCCCCACCGTTAGACACGAGGAGTTGTGAGGAAGATGGTTGGGAGGTGGTACTGAGCCCGGTGTATGTGA
>JBBTSZ010000003.1:0-1080 GCA_038064495.1 Patescibacteria group bacterium
GAGCAGCAGTAAATAATGCAGCTTCAGTTGACGGACTCCTTTCTCTCACAAGCCACAAGGGCGGCGAGACGATTGAAGTTGGAAACAAGCAGGCATTGAAGTGGACAGCTTCTAATTATTCTTCTGATAATGTTAAGGTTAATGTCATCAAGAAGGTTTCAAGCAATCCTAATCGATACGAGCTTGTACGAACTGTGAGCGACAAGACACTTAACGATGGAGTCGCCACATGGATTCCAGCGAAGTCTGATGTTGGAAACAATATCTTCGTTGAAATCGGATGCAAGGATACTGTGAAGGCATGCCGAGCAGCTATCACTGGATCAAGTCTCGCGGTTGTGAACTCTAACAAGTACGCAAACGTAGCAGGTGCATTCAGCGCTCTTGAGAAGGAAGACAATAAATAATTAATTATTTCCCTCAAAATGAAAGGCCCCGAACTAGTCGGGGCCTTTTGTTTAGGCGGTGTGTGAAGCATCTCGGGTCAAATGTCTGTAGAACTCGATAAGCTTCTTTTGTGCAGCATCAATCATTGTCTCCGTGAAAACGTCACGACGGAAAAGAATGACGAAGAGCCAATCTGAAACATGATCTTGGGTAGCCGGGATTGCCTCGATTTGAACCACGATGTTTCGAGCTTCTTCTTGCCCATGTGTGACTGCTCCTTGTTTGTAAAGAAAAATCCAGAGGCGGATCGAATTGCCGAGGGACTCGTTTCGGACGACACGATTTGATTTGAGTACCCTCATCTGAGGGATGAGGGAGGGTGTGTTTGGGGCGAAAGCGCGAAGTCCAACCTCAATCGCTGCACTGAGTGTGTCCATGCGATTGATGCAGGGAAGTATGGCCCGATCGGGCACATGACCATCTGCAAGAAGGTTTGGAAAAGAGGAAAGAAAATCACTGAAGTCGTTTGTGGTCATGATGTGCTGTGGGGTTCAGGGGGTTTATTACGGTTTACTATTTAACAAACTACCATTAATATGTAAAATGTCAACTATTGTGTTTTGTGTATAAAATAGTTTAGCGCTACCCGATGTCTCGAGTAGCGCCAAGTGAAAATAACTATTGCGGAGTAAG
>JBBTSZ010000004.1:0-73545 GCA_038064495.1 Patescibacteria group bacterium
TGTCGTCAGTTCGTGGCTTGAGCTGTTCCCTTCAGTGGGGTAACGAACGCAACCCTCGTTGTCTGTTACTTATGTCAGGCGAGACTGCCCCCTCACGGGGGAGGAAGGTGAGGATGACGCCAAATCAGCATGTCCCTTGATGCCCTGGGCTGCACACGTGATACAATGGTCGGTACAGAAGGACGCAATACCGTAAGGTGGAGCAAATCCCAAAAACCGACCCCAGTACGGATCGAGGTCTGCAACCGACCTCGTGAAGCCGGAATCGCTAGTAATCGTAGGTCAGCAACACTACGGTGAATACGTTCTCGAGTCTTGTACTCACCGCCCGTCAACTCAAGGAAGTTGGGGGTACCCAAAATCTTCCCTCGTGGAGGACTACGGTAAACTCAATGACAGGGAGTAAGTCGTAACAAGGCACGGCTAGCGGAAGCTGGTCGTGGAACATATCCAATCGGAATGAGATGACAGAGATGTCACTCTCCGGTCGATTTTCTCTTCGGAGAAAGGGAGATAACTATTGTCCCTAAACATAGTTCGAATGCCGGATAACGTTGCCGGTGTCCAGTGTGGAGGCGCTCAATTGACGCCTTCACGGACGAATAGGCGGAACACAAGAGAGGATTTTCTTACCTTATAGAACTAGTACGTAAAAACAGCCAGTGATGAGTTTTACCTTGGTAAAACTCATCACTGGCTGTTTTTCGTTCCGAAGCAAAAAACTGGAAGAAACGGAGGTTTTTTGGTACTATCCGTGAGTTCGTAATGCACGCTTAGCTCAGTTGGTAGAGCACTCGACTGATACTCGAGCGGTCCTAGGTTCGAATCCTAGAGCGTGCACTAAATGAAGGAGCCAGCGGCGCAAGCCGCGGGCTCCTGTCATTTTAGTAGTGCGCTCTAGGATTCGAACGCCGGAACGGGTACCAGCTCAGCAGAGCTGGTCGCGAGGCGGTGCCCAGAGCGGATTTGAGTGACGACGAGAATCTGACTCGCGGGAGAAAGCGTACTCGCGTTCCTAAAGCGTGCACACAAAACAGAAACTGCTGACTTCAACTCCACTGATACTCGAGCGGTCCCAGAGCGCCTTATACAGTTTTAATACGTCTCTTGAGTTCACTAAGGTCATTATTCCAAATATCCCCATCCCAGAACTGGAGCGGTGAGAAGTTGGTTTTATATTTGCCCTTATCACCATAGGCGGTACCGAGGTACGCATAGTCACGTCCCTCATTTTTTCCGCGATGAAGAGCGTCTAGCATCATCCACATACCAAAGGAACTCCCGGCATAGGTGGGTTGATAACAGGAGTACCAGTAGTGCGAAAACCCGTCGCCAATAATCTCAAGCACATAGCCGGCAACCACGTCACCGTCTCGGTATTTAATGGCACGTAAGGGGAGTGTGGTTGCGAGAATACCAAGCGCTCGTTCTTTGCTCATAACCCGCTCGCCGTGGCGCGCTTCAAAATACGAAAGAAAACACGGGAGGAACTCCGCATCTTTCTTCAGTTCCTCGTACGAAAGAATCTCCGTTGTGAAGTGGTCTACAAATTTTTTCTCTATACGACGGTTTTCGCTCGTAAGTGAGAATTGTTGAAGTGGTACGCGCACACTTCGAGCCATATAAAACTGGTCATGGATTTTTGGATCTGCGGAGTGGGGAAGGAAGCCGGCAGCGTATACGTCCTTCAACTGGTCTTTCTTCTCCAATTTTGCATACGTGGTGTAGCCAAACTCGTACGAATCGTAACGGTAGCCAAACTCTTTATGAAAAATACGCATATTAGGAAAACCGCTCTGCTACTTGTCTACCAAACAGTTCAAGGGTTCCCTCCAGAGAACCTGACGTAAGGATAAGTACCACATCGCCCTCTGCAAGCTGATCAACGACCCGGCCCGGATTCTCTACGTCATAGGTGACGGTTGAAACTCCGGTCGCGCTTACGCGGTCCATAATCTCTTCATGAGAAAGTTGTGCATGGGTATCTGCACCCTGTGTTTCTGGTGGGGCAATAAATACGAGCTGACTTCCAGCAAAGACGTCGTCATACCAAGAAAGATTTGCTCGGTTTCGCCAGCCAAAGGTGTGTGGCTCAAACACCAGCACGAGACGTTTGTCGGGGAAGTGGAGCTGAATGGCCTCTATTGCCGCGCGTGCTTTTTCATAGGACGAGCCAAAACCTTCAAAGACCGGGACCTTTGAGGTAGGTGCAATGTTGTCGAGTCTACGCCTCACTCCACCGAAGCTTGCGACACCTGCCTGAAGTGCATCCGTACTCAGCAGTTTCCTGCTGAGTATGTAAGCGCAGGCACCAACGATATCTTCAATGTTATGGCGACCGAGCTGTGTTGTTGAAAGCTCAAGCGAGAGCGAGTCAGGACCGATAAGGGTGAAATGCGTTGTTTCGCCAATTCGTATGTCTATCGCACGGTAGTCGCCATGCTCAATTCCATAGGTAACCACAGATGCTCCTGAATCGTTCGCAAGCGCGAGTGCGTTCGGTTCGTCAGAACAGACAACGACGCGGCTTTCTTTACTAAGCAATGCCAGTAAATCTCGGAATGGTTTCTGGTAATCCTCAAAAGTAGGAAATACGTTTACGTGATCGTGTACTACCGCCGTGAGCACCAAATCCTGTGGATGTAGATGCATAAACTTACTTCTGGAATCGTCATGCGCAGAGGGATATTCGTCCCCTTCAACCACGAAGAGGGAAGCGCTGCCGAGTTCTGCAGGAGCAGGAAGTGAGACTGGTTCCGCCCCAATGAAATAACCCGCCCGCACGCCAGCATGACGAAGTATATGTGCAATGAGCGAGGTTGTTGTTGATTTTCCATAGGAGCCCGCAACGACGACGTTCGTGCGGTCACGCGTGAGTTCGCCCAGCATTTCTGGGAAGGAGTAAATGGGCTTGCCGGTTTCGTGTGCAGCGCGTACCTCAGCATTGTCTTCAGGAGAGAGTTTTGCATTTCTGCCTATGACGAAGCAATCAACATCATCTGGAATGTTGTCAGGACTGTAGCCGAGGATGGGTCTAATACCTCCTTTTTCCAAAATTGCTACGGGTGGACCGTAGGCTTCAGCGTCTGAGCCCGTGACCCCATACCCCTTTTCCTTAAGGAGTAGGGCAGTGGCACTCATACCGACACCGCAAAGACCTATTAAGTGAACACGCATCTGTCCATACTACCAAAGAGCTTACGAAGACCGAACCAGGCAGTGTTTGCGGTCGCTTTCGCTACATGCGAAAGTGGCTACATGGGAACTCTTTCTGTTGTCGCGACACCTATCGGAAACCTCGGAGACATTACGCTCCGGGCGCTCGACACCTTGAAGCAATCAGACGCTATTGCGTGTGAGGATACGCGGGTGACCTCAAAACTCCTGGCTCGGTACGACATTCAGAAACCACTCCTTATTTATCACGCTCGTAGTGGCAAACTCGCTGCCGACCGTATCCTTACCTTACTTGCAGAAGGGAAGCGGGTGGCGCTTGTCACAGACGCTGGCACCCCTGGCATTAGTGACCCGGGAAGCGCACTTGTGCACGCGGTCAAAGAACGCCTTTCCGACGAAGTACGCATTGAAGCAATACCAGGACCTTCCGCACTCACGGCAGCACTTTCTATTGCTGGCGTGCCGACGCATGAGTTTGTATTCATAGGGTTCCTTCCCCATAAGAAGGGAAGAGAAACAACCTTCAAGGAAATAGCGAGTGAACAAAAGACCGTCGCTTTTTACGAGTCTCCGCACCGTATTCTAAAAGCGCTCTCGTCACTTGAAAAAGTACTTTCGACCACGCGTAGGGTAGTGGTGCTTCGTGAGCTTACGAAGATTCACGAATCGGTTGTTTCCGGAACTGCGAGTGAGGTCGCGGAGTACTTCACAAAGCATCCAACGTCTGTTCGCGGTGAGTTCGTCGTCATTGTTTCCCCTAGCTAAGTCCGTATCTATACACAGCACTATGCTTCTTTCTCTGGTCGTGGCTCTATAATCAAGATATGAAAAGAGCACTTAGCTCGTTCTTGCTTTTTGGACTCCTTTTCCTCCAGGCTCCATCTTCCCGTGCTCAAGATGTTGGTTCAGCAGAACCTACTCAACTTCCACAAGGATTGTCACGGTGCTCGGATTACTATCACTACGGTTCTACCCCCGTTGACCTCACTTCGGGACTTTCACAAGTTGCTCAAAATGCGACGATTGCATTCACTGGTACGGTTACAAATCAAAACAAGCATCCTGTCGTAGATGCGACGGTGTGGGTGAAGATACTTCATAAACGCTCATTGAGTAAGAACATAAGTGGACCGGATGTGGTTGACTCATTCCCTGTGCTTGAACATGTAACCCTTAAGGCAGGTGAGGTGATGCCGGTGGACTTTAGTTGGAAAGTGCCACCCGACACCGAACCAGGTACATACGAAGCCGCGACCTTCGTTTCTGCCTCCGATAGATTCTCTTATGCCGGCATTGCGTATACCGATGATGTAACCGGGCACACGGTAGACTTCTCCATCGTGGGAGAGAATCAGGGTGCAGTTCGTTTTGATAAAGATTCGCTTTGGGTTGCCGGACAACCGTTTAGTCGTGCCGAGTTTCCGGTCGAAGTACTTGAAGAGTTCACCTCGGTGCCACTTACGGCAACTATTTTCAACACCTCAGCCGTACCTGTGAAGAGTGAAGTCACCTGGTCCGTGTACCGCCAGGATCCGCTTTCCAAAGAACACCTTCTTTCAACAGAGAAACAGCAATTTAAAGTGCACCCGCACGCTTCAACTACACTTTCATACACCGTGAGAGATATGGATAGTGCAGTCTACTATGTAGAAGGGGAGATTACCTCGCCTAAAGGCACAAAATCAATTATCGGACTGCGGTATGTTCGTGCAGGAATTAATGAACCACATTTGAGATTTGTCACTCTCGATGGAGCGACTGCTGTTGCCTGTATTGAGTCAACTGGTAGTGCACCCTCGAAGGACGTGGAGGTACGACTCAGCGTCACTCCCAATGTATGGTATGCATGGTTTCTCGAGTTTCTCCATCTCAGTCGCTCGGCCCATGCAACGTATAAGGGAGAAATACCTGGTAATACCTATGCCATTACCGCTCCGCTTAAAAACCTCACTGCTGATTATCTGGTGCATGCCGAGGTATATCAGAAGGGTACCCTTGTTGATGCAGTACGTATTCCGTACTCCTGCACTGAACTTGGCACGAAATGCGACTCTAAATTAGTTCGTACCGTCATGATTATTCTTCCGTTCTTGTTCCTCACACTTCTTGTTGCTGGTATCTATCTTGGCCGCAAAATCTACCTGAAGCGACAAATTGCTAAACTACCATGGAATGCTCAAGACCCCTCACTATGAAACGAATGACAAGGAACCGCTTTATCTATAGTGTTTTTCTCGGATGTATTTTGTTGCTTCCGTCCTACGATGCGCACGCGGCAATGCTTCAAACCCAATGGGCGAGTTCCTGTCCAGCAGGTTGGGTTTCAACGGGAATTACCGATGATAACTTTGATTCATATCATCATCTCGGCGAGGGTTTTGTACAAGGCGCAATTGTTCAGCTCTGCATCAAGTCTGATGATGCAAGCATAACTCTCTTTTCTGAATGGAATGCAGGCGCAACCTGTTCAACTGACTATTCATTCATGAATTTGTATGATGACCTTGGCGACACGTCTCAATCGAGCGATCTACCGTCGCTTCACGACACAAACGAAAATAGTTATTTGCCAAGTGGCAGTAATGATAACCACTGGTGTCTGAAAGCAACTGGAGACAGCTCGACGAGCATAGTGCCTCTTTGGCGTGTCTGGAATAGTTCAAACACAGATGGACCTGGTTGCCAATCGGATGAGACAGTGATTATGGACGGAATTAATAGCGTATTCAATCTTAATCACGCAGTTCACACAGGAGCGAACGAATCCTCACTTTGTTTAAAGATTGTCAGTGACGGGGCCTGTGGAAGTGCAAACGGTGTTGAAGTATCATCAGCTCCAAGCACTGATTTGTGTCTTGTGGGAACAGCAAGTGCCGTGAGTGGAACAGGACCATGGACATGGAACTGTACTGGAATAAATGGTGGAGTGACGGCATCTTGTTCCGCACCTAAAACAGCAAGTGTCCCGCCTACGGATCCTATAGTTACCGGTACGGCGACCTACACAAATACCTCATATCCTTTCACGTTTACCTCAACTGATCCAAATGGCGACCCACTATGGTATGGCATTGACTGGAATGGAGATGGAACAACCGACGAACTAGCTCCTGCTTCAGGAACTGTTCCAAGCGGAACACCACAAAGCGTAAACCACCAATGGGCTGTTGCCGGAGACTATGTATTTAAAGTGCGTGCTATACGTGGAGCTTCCATAGAATCTGCATGGGTCTCAACCTCTATTCATGTTGAAGATCAAAGTGCTCTGCCAGTAGCGTTGATTACTGCATCTCCCGAGACTGTTGCGCCAGGAAATTCAACTACGCTTACCTATACCTGTTCCGGCGGAACGTCAGCATTCATCAATAATGGCGTAGGCACTGTTGTTCCTGCAACAGGTGGAAGTACGGTAGTAACTCCTGCTCAGACAACAACGTATGAACTTATCTGCACAAACGCAGCAGGTTCAGCTGAAGACTCTGTTGTTGTGACCGTCGCTCCTCCGGGTTCGTTATCATGTACCGTATCGAATCAAAATCCTGAAGTCGGAGAGCTGATATCGTATACCGTCACTCCTTCGAGTGGTGCTGCTGGTCCCTACACCTGGGATGACTCAAATGGAGGAACGTACGGAACCGGAAATAAAGCACTTCGTACCATGGAAGCGATAGGAATCTATGCCATGAGTGTGCAGGGAATGAATGCACCCGAGGCATTCTGTCCGCAGGTAACGGTGGGAGCTAACTCCTGTAGCCAACCTTCTTCAGGCACGATTACTGCAACACCAAGTCGGGTAAATCCTGGTGGTAGTACGGTTATCGCGTGGACTCTGAATAGAGGAGTTGGCGTTGCCTGCCACGTGACTGGTCCAGGACTTTCAGTAGATATACCAATTCAAGCAACATGCGAAGGACCAATTCCTGTGTATGAAGATAATTCCTCTCCACAAACCATTACTGCACAATCTACCTACGTCATCACTTGTGATAGTGTTCAAGTCGCGCGTAAGACAGTAAACGTCATACCAGCAGTCAATGAGTTCTAGTCACAGGACGTAGAATAGGGGATAAGCTACGTTCGCACGGTAGACACTCGCTACAATACCTACATGCCTCCTGAACAACCACAAGAAAATACCGCCTACGAACAACAGGAAGAAAGTTTGTGGAAAAAGCAGAAAATAGCGGTTGTGTGTGGGGCTCTCGCCACACTCGTGGTGCTTGCACTGTTTTTCTTCGAGTTCAAGTCACGCCTGATACTACCAGGTGACAACATTGTTATCTCAGCCGGTTACTTTCGAGTGAGTCCGTTGTATATCGTCAACAAAGCGACAACAACACCAGTGCTCGTCAGTTACGGTGGAGTCGAGAAGAAAGCATTTGATATGCTTATACTCAGTGATGGCTCCAAACTTTATTCTCTTCGTGAAGAGAGTGATGTACCGTCTTTAAATATCTACCGGGTGGATATCGAAGGTACCGTTACACAATTAACAAACAGCCCGACAGTGAAATTCAATATTTCAGCAGATCCTTCCGAGACGCATATTATTTACGAAGAAATGGTTGCCAAAGACGACCTGGAGATATCTACTACTTCTTCGTGGGATATACAGCAACTTGATTTAAACACGCGTGCTGTTGAGCACATAACAAGTGGCGTGCAACCACGATATATACGCTCAGGTGCTCTTTTGGTCGGTCAAAAGAATGGAGTAGTCCTCTACCACCCCGAGAATCAGTCACGCAAGAGTGCGAGTTCCACCCCGGTGCTTTCTTCCAAAGTATATTCACTCTATGCGGTGAGCGCAGAGGGAGAACACGTCGCTGCCTACAACACCAAAACAGGCGCAGTAGATGTATTTGACGTTACGGTGGCAGGGACACTTTCCTATGCTTACTCGAGCAAGCCTGAGCACCAACCCTCCAATATCAGCTTCAGTGACGGAGAGCCAGTCTCAGTAGAATCAACCCCGTCTCCTCGTGGAGTCGTGTATACGGTAACCCGCTATAGCGTAAGCCGTACCGAATGGAACATTACTGGTCCGCAAGGACTTATAGCCCAGCGACTCATATATGCATCACATTAAAAGACCACTCTTTTTCATAAGTTTTATTCTCCTCGTTACTGCGCCGGGGCAGGCGTATGCGTTTTCCTACACCCAAGTACACACACTGTGGCAGGACCCCGCCTACGTTTCAAACAATGCTCCAGACTACCTTGGTCCAACCTTCCCAGGATGGGGCTTGTTTCCTTTTTTCGCTGACCCGGTAGGACCTTTAGGGACATATCCGACCTATGAAGCTATGTGTGACTCGTTTGCCACGGCGCAAGGCTACACGAACACCACTGACTTTTATTGTGTCTACGATGCTCAAATGAGTAGTTCTAGTTTCGGAACACCGTGTTTTGGCACTGCATGCTCACCGGGCGTAGGAACCATCAACATTTACAATGGCTTTGTTAAATTGTATACAAATCCACCGACACAGACATCCTATGCAACAATCAGTGCACAGCTTACTGCTCTCTGGACCACGTGGCTTAGCAATGTAGGTCTTGGCATACTCCCGAATCCGCTCCCAACCAACCCAGACGTCTGTGACCGGTCAGAAGTATTTAGTGGTCTTATACCGCCGCTTGGATTCAACCCTCCTAACTCAATTCCATTCTACGACAGGTGCAATATTTATCATCATGTAGGAATGCCTTCGAGTGTACCCAGTGCTTCGCTTTCCGCTACACCCCCAACAGTAACAGCAGGAAGTAGTGCATTGCTTACGTACACCTGTAGTAATGGCGCCACCTCAGCAACCATTGATAATGGTGTCGGGTCAGTTACTCCCGCGGCAGGAGGGAGTGTGCCGGTGACACCAGGCTCTACCACCACCTATAGCCTTGTTTGTACAAACGCAAATGGCGCAAGTGTTCCAGCCGTTACAACCGTAACGGTTATCCCTCTCCCAACGCTGCCGGACTTGACTACCGGAGCTATCTCACCAACCACTGCAACCGCAGGGCAGTCCACGAGTCTTTCCGCGCCGGTATCAAACACGGGTAATGGGGCAACTGGAGTAGTCTTTACTGACCTGTTCCAAAGCGCCACTGACTCATCGGGTAGTAACGCAACCGATATCGGTACGTATCCGAGTATTGCACTCCCTGCAAGCATTGGTAACCTCGCACTCCTTTCCTATACCTTCCCGACGGCAGGAACCTACTACCTTCGTGCGTGTGCTGACAAATCATCTAGTGGAAGCCCCGGAGTTATTTCTGAGTCTAATGCCCTTGGTACCGCAGAAACCAACAACTGTGGCCCATGGACAGCCGTTACGGTTGCTTCTGCGGGAGTACCGAGTGTTTCCTGCACCCCCTCAAATGCAAACCCACCAGTTGGCGGAACCGTCATCTATACCGCAACAGTCGGTGGAGGAGCGGGAGCGCCCTTTACGTGGAATCCGTCACTTCCATCAGCTTGTACTGCAAGTACGGGAAGTACCATCTCGTGTACCTTCACGACGGCAGGCCTCTACGCTATGAATGTGTCTGCTACAGGAGTCGCAGGCTCAGTACCATGTTCTCCAAATCCTATTCAAGTTGGTGCCCCATCGTGTGCGGTGCCAGCGAATGCAACACTGACGCCAAGTATGAATCGTGTTCGACAGGGAACCGGCACGACCATTAGTTACAACGTCACTGGTGGCATCAACACCTCGTGCACTATCACGGGTCCCGGAGCTCCCGGCACCATCAACGCAAATGCCTGTGCCCTGAATCCATCATCAGGTTCCTTCTCAACTGGACCACTGAATTCACAAGCTACCTACATCATTAGGTGTGACGGCACCGAGCTCTCTCGCACTATCGTGAATATCATTCCGAACTTCAAAGAGTTCTAGACAAAAATCTACTCTGGATTGGGGATTAAAAAAACGACAGCCTGAATCAAGGCTATACTAGACGCATGCCTCCGATACAAAGCATCCCGGGAATGCCAGCGACCCCATCTTTTACAAATCACCCCAGACACTGGAATAAAAAGATATGGGCACTCGTCTTTGGTGCGATAGCTACTGTTGTAGTACTTACGATGTTTTTCCTTGAATGGAAATCAGGACGCCTCCACTTCTCCGAACCAACAATCCTGCTAAGTCCGTCGGAAGCGCCTTTGTTTCAGGCTCTCACCATCAATTTAGGTGGAAAAACGACCTCGCCAATTTTGGTAGAAGGCCTTGGTACCGCAGTCGTTACTGATATGGCTCCAAACAAACAGAGAAACTATTACTTGATAGCAAACCAATCACTCACTGAATCAAATCTTTATTCTTCAGATTCCCATAACCCGCAAGCAGGCCTGAGTCAGAGAACGTTCTCGCACACCACCAAATTCAGTCTCTCGTATGACCCGCAATCAGGCGCAGTCGCGTATGTATCGAAAAAGGGTAGTGAACCTGGCGTAATAACGCTTCTCCTGCAGGGCACGACAACAGAGAAGTTGCTGGGAGAGGGATCTAATCCAGAGTTTCTGAAAGGAGGATTTTTTGTAACGTATCAAAAAGGTAACGAAGTCCTTTCAGTAAACGTGCACACAAAAGAGACACACACCCTGTTTACTATTCCCGAGGGAGGCACGTATGCTGTAGACGGAGAAGGACTGCGAGCAGTTGTGTATGATCCGACAACACGCACTCTCCAGTATTTCTCACTTGAGGGCATGACATCTGCAAGCTTTACGACGTTTAAGAAAGAAGAAGGAGTAGCTATCCAGAGACGTATTCTAGGAATTTCTGGAGACACGCTTGCAAGTCTTATTCAAGCCGAGGAAGGTATCTCTATTACCCTTGGGAAAGACAAACCAGTCTTCTTCGGAGGTGTTACAGCACACGAACACTCACGACTGACCATCTATCATGACTAATACTTCACAACTTCCCGTACTCGGTTTACTTACTTCGGCTGTGGTGATAGGTATATCGTTGTTTGCATCGCATGCTGTATACGCGCAAACATACACAGCCGGTTCTTGTGGTGCGACAATAGTATCGAGCATAAATGCTTTTGACTGTAGCTCAAACTATTTGACGTGTGCGCCTGACCAATTAGGACAAGATCGCATACCTGCAACTAAATTACGAGAGTGTCCCGCGGGAAGCGGCGATTTCTATCTAATTGATCAGCCAGGAAGATGTATTGCTGATCCTGTATGCGCCTTCGGAGCACCGTCTGCAAGCATAACTGCGAATCCGGCCTCTATTGTGCGTGGGAATAGCAGTGCTGTTTCCTGGAGCTCAGCAAATACAACCTCGTGTACGAGTACCAGCTTCTCCACTGGTAATGCTACGAGCGGCACGATAGCGGTATCGCCCACACAAACGACAAGCTACGACGTTACCTGTACGGGTCCCGGCGGTTCAACGGGTATAAAAACTGTCACTGTCACCGTCACCGCTCCCGTGTTTGATGCTAGTTGTTCAGTTAATCCAACGTCTGCACAAATTGGAGAGACGGTTACGTGGAGTGCCAGCGCATGGAATGGAACCGCACCTTATACATTTTCTTGGATTGGACAAATTATAGAAGGACTCACAGGATCCAGTGCATCTGTGTCCTATTCAACTTCAGGTGTAAAGACAGGATCGATACAGGTAACAGACTCAACATCTAATGGAACAAGTGTCAGTCTAACCAATAACGACAACAAAATTTGTACGGGACCTGTAATTGCATCAAACATTACGCCCGGACTTCAAGAAGACGGAGGAACACAGTCGGCTATGCAAAATGAGGCGTACTCCTTTACTAGAGGAGGTTTTCGTGGAGGTATTGGTATCTTCTATGACCAATCATACAGTGCCACCTATGCTACAGTTAAGGCAAATCCTCAGAACTACTGTATAGATGTAAAACTCTCACAACGGTGTAATCCTCCTCCTGGTTGGGAAGGTTGTAATTGGAGTTTCGATATAGATATTCACCAAGGAACGGGTCTACGAGACCCTCAAGCGAGCGATCAAGGTCCGTATGTACCGAATCAAAACGGATTTGGTACTTGGAATCAAGCGCGTTTCTTTGGTGCAGTACTTGGAACACCAGTCTCAGGAGCTCAGACAATTAACCGTTCCTGTGTAAACTCAGTTACCGTTGCCGCCGCCGCAACAACAGCAAATCTTTCTGCAAATCCTATCTCCATTACGCAAGGCAACTCCTCAACGCTTACATGGTCATCCACAAATGCCACATCCTGTACGAGTCCTGACTTCAATACCGGTGGAGCAGTCTCGGGAAGTATTTCCGTAAGTCCCTCAGCTGACACTATGTACACAGTAGACTGCACTGGTTCTGGTGCTCCTGCATCAAGTTCGGTAACGGTATCAGTCACCGCGGCTCAATCTGATCTAACTGCTGCAGCGGTTTCTCCTGCCAGTGCAATAGCCGGTACGCTCGTTACACTTTCAGCACTTGTTTCTAATTCTGGAGTTGCAGGAACTGGAGTAGGTTTCACAGACCTGTTTCAGCGGGCCACAGACTCCTCTGGTAGTAACGCGACTGACATTGGTACCTATGCGAATACGGCACTCGCCTCTAGTGGAAATACAAGTGCAACCATGAATTACTCCTTCCCATCAGCAGGCACCTGGTATGTGCGTGCTTGTGCCGATAAAGCTTCAGCTGGCGACAGCGGCGCCATCAACGAATCAAATGAAGGAAATAACTGCGGTCCCTGGACCGCCATCACGGTTGCTGCTGCAGGAGTGCCTGCGGTTTCTTGCACCCCTTCAAACGCAAATCCTCCCGTCGGTGGAACCGTCACGTATACGGCAACCCCAAGTGGTGGGGCGGGAGCACCATTCACGTGGAATCCATCACTCCCGTCTGCCTGTACACCAAGTACCTCAAGCACGATTTCCTGTACCTTCACAATCGCAGGCCAGTACGCTATGAATGTGTCTGCTACAGGGGTCGCCGGCTCCGTACCATGCTCACCGAATCCTATCCAAGTGGGTGCTGCGGCTTGTGGTGTTCCTGCCAGCGCAACCCTGACTCCGGTTAACAACCGTGTTCGTAAGGGCACTGGAACCAGCATCAATTACAACGTGACTGGTGGCATCAACACCTCCTGTACTATCATGGGTCCAGGAGCTCCAGGCACCATCAGTGCAAACGCCTGTACTCTCAATCCATCTTCAGGCTCTTTCTCCACCGGCAATCTCTCTGCACAAGCAACCTACATCATTACGTGTGATGGTGTTGAACTCAAACGTACGGTGGTGAACATCATTCCGAACTTTGTTGAGTATTAAGTAGTCCACAGTTTGTTTGAGGTGTGATATACGTGCTTTACTACGAGTATGTCTCGAGGAATGATACTTATCATGCTTGGTATTTTGATTGCACTCACTCCCTTTGTTGGGCTCCCCTCAGCAATCTTGGTATTCCTTCTCCCACTTCTTGGAGCGATCGTTGCGTTTTTCGGGGGACTCATTCGAATAGAAGCAACATCGAGACCGATTCAACCAGAACACATTGTTGGTACGAAGTAGCCACTCACACTGCTCTCACGTGAGCTCAAAACCATCAGTATCGTATACTGTAGTGTATGGATGAAAATCAGGATCGCGTCACCTATTTTGCAGCGACTGATGCCAGAGGAAGAAAACAACCCTTCGGTATAAAAATGAAGGACCGTTCCCGTCACATGTATGTGATAGGAAAGACCGGCATGGGTAAATCAACTCTGCTTGAAAATATGGCGATTCAAGATATCCGTAATGGGGAAGGCATGGCCTTTATTGACCCACACGGAAGTGCAGTGGAAACACTTCTTGACTATATTCCTGCAAACCGTGTGAATGATATTGTCTACTTCGCTCCGTTTGATTTGGAACGCCCGATAGCATTTAACGTGATGGAGGATGTGGGCTACGACAAGCGACACCTCGTGGTGTCGGGCCTCATGGCTACGTTTAAAAAGATCTGGGTAGATGCGTGGTCTGCTCGTATGGAGTACATTCTTTCAAACACACTGCTGGCACTTCTTGAGTACCCAGGCTCCACCTTGCTCGGGGTGAATCGCATGTACACCGACAAGGGGTACCGCAAGAAGGTGATTGATAACGTGAAGGACCCCGTGGTGAAAGACTTCTGGGTGAAAGAATTTAATACGTACACCGATCGGTACACCCAGGAGGCGACACCGGCTATTCAAAACAAAATTGGGCAGTTCACGAGCAATCCACTCATTCGTAACATCATTGGTCAGCCACACTCCTCGTTTGATATTCGCGAGTTGATGGACAAAAGAAAGATTCTCATCATCAATCTTTCAAAGGGATTAGTGGGAGACACGAACATGAAGCTTCTTGGTTCCATGATTACCACGCGCATCTTCCTTGGGGCTATGAGTCGTGCAAACCTGCCTCCCCACGAACTCGTGAAGGCACCTAATTTTTATTTTTACGTAGATGAATTCCAGAACTTCGCAAACGAGACCTTCGCGGAAATTTTGTCTGAGGCTCGTAAATATCGTCTGAATCTTATTATTGCGCATCAATATGTGGAACAGATGGAAGAAGAGGTCGCGGCAGCAGTCTTCGGGAACGTGGGCACGACGGTCGCGTTCCGAGTTGGACCGTTTGATGCGGAAAAACTGGAAGTGGTGTTTGCTCCAGAATTTACCCCCGAGGACCTCGTCAACCTCGGTTTCGCGCAGATTTACCTGAGTCTCATGATTGATGGCATTGGCTCCCGGCCTTTTTCTGCAGTTACCATTCCTCCGATAGAGCCACCGAAGCGCTCGTATCGTCCTGAAGTGATTGAAGCATCGCGCGCACAATTTAGCGGAGCACGTGAGTCAGTGGAGGGGTTGATTTACGAGGAGCTTGCTATGAGTGAGGCTCTTCCGCCTGAACCACCTGCAAAAAAGACCTACCCACCAAAGCGAGTAGAAAATCGAGAACCCAGACTAGAACAACCGAGGCGTGAAGAGCGACCACCTGAACGACCTCGTCCAGAGGCTCGTAGACCTGAGCGTGAAAAACGTTCTGAACCTCCGCAACAGAGCGTACAAGACCTGAAAGCTATTTTACGAGCCACTCTTGAAAAGAGTACTAAAGCAAAAGACATAACACGAGAAGAAAGAACAGGAACCCTCAAAAGCGCACTTTCAGGTGTCGTTCAAAATTCTCCCGAGCTGAAAAAAGAAGTATCACCGGCACCTTCGCTGCGTGCACATGAATCAAAACCTAAGGCGGAATCTGTGTTTGAGATTCCAGAAGAAGTATTACGCGACCTTTTCAAAAAGGAACTCTAGATTTGAAACTTTTTTGAGGGTTCTTGAGTACTAGTAAGTACAGAACATTACGAACGAATAACCACCGAATGATATGGTGAATGCACTCTTGGCCCCTCCGCTCTAGCAACCACTAGAGCGGAGGGGCCACCTGTTGCTCGTCCTCTGGTACTCTCGTATCCTACAGACAACTACTGATATGAAGCGTATACTCATCTTCTCGTTAAACTACTATCCCGACTTTGTTGGGGGTGCTGAGGTAGCAATTAAGGAGATTACCGACCGTCTGCCGCAGGAGGAATTTGAATTCCACGTCATAACGCTTCGTTTTAATAGAAACCTTCCAAAGGAAGAAAAAATCGGGAATGTGTCCGTACATCGTATCGGTTTCAGTCTACGGGGCGCTACCATACACGACCTTGGTCGGTATCCACTCAAACTCAATAAATACTGGTTTCAGTTCGCAGCAGCGTGGCATGCGCTACGCCTCCACCGGAAGATCCCCTGTGACGCAATCTGGGCCATGATGGCTCACTCGAGCGCTATTCCAGCAGGACTTTTTAAACGCCTTCACCCGAGTGTCCCGTACCTCCTTACCCTTCAGGAAGGAGACCCCCCCGAGTATATAGAACAACAGATGCGAACTGTGTGGCCACTGTTCATCCGAGGAGTGAGAAGCGCTGACTTCATTCAATCCATCTCAATCTATCTTCAAGCGTGGGGAAGGCGACTACGACCAACCGGGGAGTCCGTTGTTATACCAAACGGGGTTGATATACAGCTGTTTTCTCAAAAACCAAACACACCAGCACTCACCGCGTATAAGAACACACTTGGTAAGAAAAAAACGGACATCTATCTCGTGACTACCTCACGACTCGTATTTAAAAACGGCATCGATACGGTTATTCGAGCACTTCCAAAACTTCAAGAACACATCTCGTTTCTTATTTATGGAAACGGACCTGACGAGAAGAAGCTACGAATGCTCGTAGAAGAAATCGGTGTCACATCGCGCGTTCGGTTCATGGGTTACATCTCGCACGCGGACATGCCGCTTGCGCTTAGTGCTTCAGATATTTTTATTCGACCATCACGCTCAGAAGGTATGGGCAATTCTTTTATAGAAGCTATGGCAACAGGTGTGCCGGTCATTGCAACTCGTGAAGGTGGCATCCCTGACTTTCTTTTTGATTCTAAGAACCATCCGGAACAACCTCAGACCGGCTGGTCAGTGAATACCGACGATCCTGATGATGTTGCCCGTATTGTTAATGCCATACTCGCTTCTCCTGACACAGTTCGTACCGTGACTCAAAACGCACAAACGCTTGTGACAGAGAAATACGACTGGAACACGGTCGCACGCTCTATCCAGGAACTCTTAGAGAACCTAACAAAGGTCTCCGCAATGGGAGGCGAGAACAGGGTACAATAGCCATCATGCGGGTTCTGATAGCCACACCCCTATATCCACCCGAGCTTGGTGGACCAGCAACCTACTCAAAAATCCTTGAAGAAGGATTACCTGTCCGTGACATAGCCGTTACACTCCTTGCCTTTAGCGAAGTGCGTCATCAGCCGAAAATTTTTCGACACCTGCTCTATTTTTGGAAAGCCCTTCAGCTCGCACGCGCTGTTGATGTTGTGCTCGCACTTGACCCAGTCTCAGTCGGTCTGCCAGCGTACCTTGCGGCACGGCTGGCAGGGAAGAAATTTGTCGTAAAAGTGGTGGGGGACTACGCCTGGGAACAGGGACGTCAACGGTTCGGCATCTGGCTTCCGCTTGATGAATTTGTCCGCACCAAGGAAGTTCCTTTGCAGGTATTGCTACGACGTACGGTGCAAGAGTTTGTGACACGCAGAGCCCTCCGGGTGATTGTCCCGAGTAACTACCTGAAACACATCATACAGTTCTGGGGTATTCCTCAAGAGAAAGTCAGCGTTATTCATAATGCCGTTGCAAGTACGAAGCCGAGTACGGTTCCAAGTGTGGTCGCCGACTCAGGAACACCAAGAATTATTAGTGTCGGGCGACTTGTTCCGTGGAAAGGCATGCACGGACTCATTAGTGCAATGCCTGAAATACGAACGCACGTTCCAACCGCGGAGCTTATCATTGTGGGTGAAGGACCTGACCAGGAACAGCTTGAACGATTTGCTGAAGCGCGTGTTCCAGGAGGTGTGGTGTTTACCGGAGCCCTTCCTCATGACGAAACCTTGGCAGCAATCGCCGCATCAGATGTTGTGGTACTTAATTCAACCTACGAAGGACTCTCACATCTCCTCATTGAGGCCCTAACTCAGGGGTCTGCCGTAGTGGCAACAAAGGCTGGCGGAAACCCAGAACTGATTGAATCTGAGAAAAATGGTCTCCTCATTTCTATTGGCGACCCTGAAGGTCTTGCTCGCGCCTGTGTTCGTCTCCTTACCGACACTGCCTTTGCCGGGAGGCTTAAGATGGAAGCAAAAAAATCAATGCAGGACTTTAGTCAGGAGCGGATGCTCTTGGCTACGGAAACCCTTCTGCGAGGCGTATGAATGTCCTCTTCATCTCAAACGACCCCTCCCTTTGTCTTCCTGAGAGTTCTGCTCGCACTCGCCTGAAAGGGTATGCCCGCACAATCGGCACGTTGCATGTGCTCACTCCTGCAAAAGAGAATCTTGAAGTAACTGATGAGAATCTCACCATTCATGGTGTTCGTGGAAGCGCGGTTACTACATACCGTTCGCGTCTCAAGCGTGGACGTGCCCTCGTGCAGGATGCAGAGATAGAGATAGTCTCAGCACAGGACCCATTTGAAAACGGATGGCTTGCTCGCGCAATCACTCGTGGCACGAAAGCAAAACTCCATCTACAACTCCATACCGACTTCCTCTCACCCTGGTTTGTACGAACAGGGTCACTGAGTATGTCATTCAAAAATCGCGTGCGCAGAATGATTGCTGACATATTACTGCCGCAAGCAGACGGTATCCGTGTGGTTTCCGAGCGTATCAAGACATCACTCGCTACTCGGTACGCTAATCGTATTCAATCGGTAACCGTACTCCCGATTGCGGTGAGCACTACGGTTCCAGAACGTGCGGAACTTCCACCGCATTCGTTTCAAACCGTCCTCGTAACCATCGGTAGACTTGAAGCAGAAAAGCATATAGACGATATCTTGCGGGCACTTTCAAAAACACCATCCTCCGTCGGTCTCTTTGTTATTGGAGAGGGGAGACTCCGTGCTTCTCTTGTTAGGCGTACCCGTGAGTTGCATATATCTGACCGAGTAAGCTTTCTGGGTGCTCAGACTAACGCCTGGGGACTTATGCAAAGTGCGGATGCCTATATTCAAGCAAGTGTATATGAAGGCTATGGGATGACGCTCGTAGAGGCGGCACTTTCCGGGGTGTCGATTATCACCACCGACGTCGGGATTGTGGGGGAGGTGCTTACGCCAAAGAAGGATGTTGTGGCAGTATCTCCTGGCGATATCAAGGGCCTTACAAGTGCCATTACTGGCCTCACAGGGCCCCTGACAGAGCGAGAGACACGTAGAGCGAACGCTCGCAACTCAGTACAGTCTCATCTGAGCGCGTATCAAAATCTAGCCAGTTTAATCACGAGCGACCTTTCGAGGCTTCTTGCTGGTTCTACAAGAGCATGACCTACTTCGTCGACTTTGACCGAACCCTTTTTGATACCGACCGCTTCCAGAAGGACTACGCGGAGCAACTTTCCCTTGCCGAGGAAGAACCGGGAGTTATTCACCGGGCGCTCGTGAAACTTTTGGCGGAGGGAAATCTCACCTTTACGCAAGGAGAACTTACTCCCTACCTCTATGCAGACGCAGCAGAATTCTTACGAGGACTCGGGAACGAAGCTACTATTATCACTCGTGGGGATATCGCGTTTCAAACAGCAAAAGTAAAAAGTGCGCTTGTCGGCATTCCGCGCCTCAGTGTGTTTTACACAGGTGAAAACAGCAAGGCTGCATACCTTGCTCCACGGATTGATGCCTACCGAGATCCGGTGCTTGTTGACGATAAGCCTCTTGAGCTTGAGATACTGGCAACTACCTGTCCGACACTCCGTTTGTACGAAATGCGTAGAGATGGAGAGAAAGGGGACGGGCGGTGGTCTATCGTACAGTCACTCGGAGAGCTACCTTCAACATGAGATTACTTATTGTCACGCAGAAAGTAGATCGCGAAGACCCCATCCTCGGGTTCTTTCACACGTGGCTTCTTGAATTTGCTAAGCAGGTGGAATCACTCACGGTGATATGTCTCTCTGAAGGAGTCCACTCGCTTCCAGAAAATGTCACGGTCTATTCCCTCGGTAAGGAAGAAGGAGAGCGTTCTTTACTCTTGTATAGTTTTGATTTTCTACAGCGTGTCATCAGACTACGCGATACCTATGACACGGTGTTTGTGCACATGAATCCTGAATACCTCATTCTGGCCGGTGCTTTCTGGAGAGTCACGGGCAAGCGTACGGCGCTCTGGTATATGCACAAGGAGGTCTCGTGGCGCCTTCGGCTCGGTGTCTTCTTTGCTCATGACGTGTTTACCGCAACGAAGGAGAGTATGCGCCTAGATACGCGTAAGAAACGGGTCATGGGCCATGGTATTGATACAGACACTATTCCTGAACTTACTCCACCAAACTATCCACCACTCCACCTTGTTTCGGTGAGTCGTATTTCTCGCATCAAGCGCCTTCATATTCTTATTGAAACCGTCTCGCAACTCCTTGAGGGAGGCATAGAAGCTGAACTCACCCTTATTGGTGGACCGGTAACGGACGACGACGAGGTGTATCTCAAGGAGCTCCATGGTCAAGCCGAGGCGCTTGGCTCTGCAGTCCGCATTCGGTTTATGGGGCCGGTAGAGCGCTCCGAGCTACGCTACGTGTTTGAAGACGCTCACCTGTTTCTCCACGCCTCAGCTACCGGCTCGCTTGATAAAGCATCACTAGAACCACTACTTGCGGGTGTACCGGTCATTACGGTTTCAGAAGAGCTTGCGGAACTTTCACTTCCGGGCATTCTCCTTGCCGCACCAAATGCTGAGGCGTTTACGAGTGTGGTCCGCAAAGCAATTGGCACACGCCTCTGGGACGATACGGAGATACGGGCATCTTCAAGAGCCTATGTTATGGAACAGCATGACGTCGCAAAACTCATTCCACGCATACTTGCTATAGTACAAACCTAGCTATGGACGCTCCACAAACAGACAAATCGCATTACGCTATCGGCTCCTACGGATTTGAGGGCAGATTTGTGAGTTATTTTCACCAGCTACACGAAGTGCTTTCACTGAAACCAAGAACCATTCTTGAAGTTGGGGTAGGGGACCGCGTGTTCGGCGATTTTATTAGAAACAACACAGGTGTGGGCTATACCTCAGTTGATATCGCTCCCGATCTCCATCCGGACGTGCTTGGAAGTGTGACAAAACTTCCATTTGCCGACAACTCGTTTGATGTGGTGTGTGCCTTTGAAGTCCTAGAACACCTTCCGTTTGAGGAGTTTGATGTCGCACTTTCTGAACTTGCTCGTGTTGCCAAGCGCGCCGTTATCCTTTCACTTCCGCATTTTGGTCCTATGCTCTCGTTCTCTCTAAAGGTTCCGTTCATTCCTCAGCTTCAGTGCGCAGTGAAGCTCCCGGTGTCTCGCACACATGCATTCAACGGTCAGCATTATTGGGAAATTGGGAAGCGAGGATATCCACTCAGCCTCATTCGCACCAAGCTACACACGATCGGCGTACGTACCAAAGATTTCATTCCGTTCAACAGTCCATATCATCATTTCTTTACTATTGATGTTTCCAAACAACGCGGCGTATGAAGTACGCGTACCTCTACGGCGGAGCCATCGGGGATTCTTTAGTCGGTCTTCACCTCGGGCGTGCACTTCACGAGCGCCTACCTGGGTCACATTTAATTCTTATCTCAACACGTCGAAGTCCATTTGTTCGTGAATTGGCAGAAACACTTCCGTATGTTCACTACCAGGAATTAATAAAAGAGGATCCCCGAACATGGTGGTTTTTTATGTTGCTTGCAATAACACCTTCGTCTATTTTTGTGTTTGAGCCGACCGATGTTTCGGTTCCGAGGTGGTGGAAACTTATCTTACGAGTAGCGACCGTGCTCCCCGGCAGTAAAGAAGTACACAGTCAGCTTATCGGTCATGAACGAGCCGTACGTGCGCGGGTAGTGACGAGTATTGTTGGTCCCGAGGACAATCTCTTTATGGTTAATGTGCCACGAACTCTTCGTGCATGGGCAGTAGACCCGGGAGATGCACTAACGCCATTTCTACCGAGACCAAAGTGCAAGACTCCAGAGAAACCGAATATCCTCTTTCATTTCTTTGCCGCTAGTTATCGTCGTAGCTATCCCGTTGATAAAGCACGCAGTGTGCTTGAGCACGCACGCACACTGTTTCCTACCTACGAGTTTATTCTCAGCGCAACACCAGACGAACGTGAGCGAGCTGAAGCTATGGCAAAAGGCATTCCCGATATTCGGATTGAAACAGAGTTATCTGCGTCCGAACTCCTTTGTTACTTACAAAACGCCACCGTTGTGGTCGGTGTTGCTTCGGGAGTAACGCACCTTGCTTCACATCTTGGGAAACCAGTCATTGCACTTTCCAACCTCTCTGATCCGTATTGGCTGCCGACCTATGCACCAAAGACGATTATTCTTGCTAATCGTGAGCACTGTCGGTGCAAGGGGAACAAGCAGGGAGACTGTGTAGAGGATACTCCCGACGGGGAAGTGTTCAGATGTCTCTACTATATATCGACAGAATCGATACTTGAGGCCATGCAAGCAACGCACGCGCTATGAGTACACACTTTTACCTACCTAAACCGTGTGACTCCATGCCGATTCATAACCTGTTTTACTTCAGGTTCCAGCCGGTGGACCTTAAAACAAATGTATTCAACGAACCACCCTTTGAAAACTTCTTTGAGACGGTCTCGCTCGTGAACGAGGTCGAGACTGCAGACGCGATCATACTTCCAAACAACTTCGCCTCACTGGATGATGATGCGCGAACATACATACGCACGTATGCAGATATGGGTGAACGTTTCCGTATCCCAGTCTATCTGCTTTCTTTCAGCGACTATTCCTATCGGCTTGTCTTTGACTCCCGTGTACGAGTATTCCGTATGTCGAGCTACAAGAGTTTAATGCGAGACACCGATATCATTGTTCCGACAACCGCTCGCAGGTTTGAAGAAATCCCATTTGTGCCGAGGAAAAAACAAGAACTACCCATGGTTTCTTTCTGTGGTTATGCAGGATTTAAAACAGCACGACAATGGGTTACCTATGGCGCTCGAAATCTATGGTGGGAAGTTCGTGCGCTTTGTATACCTCACTACCGGGCACGGAAAGTTGGTATTTACTGGCGTAGGGCGTCCATGCGAGCGCTTGCAGGTTCGGGGCGTATTCGCACGAACTTCATTGTTCGTCGGAGTTTCTCAGGAGCTGTCCGTACCATAGAACTTTCACCTGCCGAAGCACGAGCAGAATTCATAGACAGCATCGTCAACAGTGACTTTGTGCTTGCTCCAAAGGGAGATGGGAACTATTCAAATCGCTTTCTTGAAGCACTTTCCCTTGGTCGGATTCCGGTGCTTATTGATACTGATGTACCGCTTCCGTGCGAAAACGTCATACCATACGAGAAAATTATGGTTCGAGTCCCTATGCAAGAGGTACATAAGACCGCTGAGTACGTCAGTAGATTTTACGATGCGTTGAGTGAACCTGAATGGGTGGAACGACAAGCACTTGCACGCACTATGTTCAGAGACTATCTCGAACAAAAGCAGTTCTTTCAGAATTATTTTGCGACTCATCCGACAACCGTACGTCCATGAAAAAGAAACTCATATATCTGAGTCATTGGCGCTTTCCGTCCGAGAAGACCATGACGCCACTCATCATGAAAACTTGCGAAGGCTTCGTGCAGGAGGGATATGATGTTGAACTCTGGATTCCCACTCGACACAATCCCGAGTTCCATATTCAGGACCCATTTCAAGTCCACAACATCAAAACACAGTTCACGATACGCCGATTGTTTGCGATTGACCTCATACGTTTTCTCGGAAGATTCGGTTTCTTGCTTCTCGTCATGTCTTTCAATCTACAGGTTTTTCTACGACTTTTGTTTGCTGACCGTTCACGCACCATTCTGTATGCGCATGACGTCCGGGATATCCTTTTTCTCACGTACCTTGGATACCCGACCTACATAGAGATACACGACTTCTACGAAAGCAGACTGCACGCTATAAATCGCATGGTATTTCGTCACACCACGGGGCTTATTGTGACGAATACGTTAAAACTAAAGCATATTGCTGGGACGTATGGATTTCCTGCTACCGCAATGATTCATCAACCAAACGCTGTTGACTATACATTCTTCAATACCAATCTTAAGCAAGATGAGGCACGCAAGGTACTTGGATTACCTAACGACAAACGCATCATTCTGTATACTGGGCACTTGTTCTCTTGGAAGGGAGTAGAAACGCTTGCGCTCGCATCCCGCTCTCTGCCAGATGATTACCTTGTCTATTTTGTTGGAGGAACACCCCATGACCGAGAGGTACTCAAGGAATTTGTCAGAGAACATTCTCTTCCACGTATTGAGTTCCTTGCACACCAGGATCATGCGAGAATCCCACTTTTCTTGAAAGCAGCTGATGTACTTGTTCTACCAAATACTGCAAAGGAAGAGGCCTCACGTCTTGAAACATCACCCGTTAAATTGTTTGAGTACATGGCATCGGGTGTTCCTATTGTTGCTTCAGATTTGCCGTCCATTCGCGATATCGTGACTGATAATGAGGTCCAATTCTTTGTTGCTGACGACCCCGAGAGTCTCGCCGAAGCAATCAAGGAAACACTTACGAACCCAGACGAGTCTACTGAGCGTTCTCAGCGTGCAGCAGAGCATGCTAAACGACTATCTTGGGAGGCCCGGAGAGCGGCTATTGCGATTCTCATTCGAGAAACAAGTACTATACGCTCGTAGTTGCGCTCCTTCGCCTAAATGGATAGCATCAACCTATGTCTAAAAAGCTCTTGAAGCCGAGATTCGACGTCTGTGTCATAGGCGGAGCAGGGCATGTGGGACTTCCACTTGGTGTCTCATTCGCGCTTGCAGGGAAAAGGACCGTCCTTTTGGATATTAACGAAGTGTCGGTTGCTTCAATTATGCGCGGAAAATTTCCCTTCAAAGAAGAAAAAGGAGATGAGCACCTGAAGAAAGCTTTGAAACAAGGAACGCTTACTGCTGTCACTGGACCAGCGGATGTAATCAGCCAGAGCAAGGTGATTGTAATGGTTGTTGGTACACCGGTCGATGAATACCTGAATCCACACTTCGGTGCGCTCGAACGCACGCTTGAAAAATATCTACCACACTTCCGGGACGGCCAGGTCTTTATGTTGCGCAGTACGGTTTTTCCTGGGACTGCAGAGCGTATTCAGAGTTACTTTAAGAAACATCGTCTGACCATTGGTGTTGCATTTTGTCCGGAACGAATCGTGCAGGGCAAGGCATTCAAGGAATTAAAGGAGATGCCACAAATTATCTCCGCGTTCGATAAAAAGACCTTGTCGAGTGTGCGTGCGCTTTTCAGCAGCATCTCAAATTCTGGGGTTGTAGAAGTTGAACCGGTAGAAGCTGAGCTCGCAAAACTGTATTCAAATGCTTGGCGGTACATTACGTTTGCTGTGGTGAATCAGTTTTATATGATGGCGAACGACCTTGGAGTTGATTACACGAACATACATAAGGCAATGACGTTGAATTACGAGCGCAATAAAAATCTCCCGCGCCCGGGATTCACCGCTGGTCCCTGTTTGTTCAAGGATACGATGCAGTTGGCGGCATTTAATCACAACCGGTTCTTCCTCGGGCATTCGGCAATGCTTATAAATGAAGGACTTCCGCAGTACATCATGCAACACGTGAGTGACAGGGTAGGGAGGGACGAACTAAAAAAGAAAACCATAGGAATACTCGGTATGGCATTTAAAGCCGATAGCGATGATCATCGAGACTCACTTTCATTCAAACTCCGGAAAGTGGCAAGTCAACATGCACGCGAGGTGCTCTGTCATGATTACTTCCTGGAACGTGATATACTTTCTCCTCTTGATGAGGTCCTTAAGAAGTCACACATTCTTATTGTGGCGACACCGCATAGTGAATACAAAATGTTACCAAAAAGCGCCCTCAAAGGGAAAGTCGTGATTGATATTTGGAATCACCTTCCGTCGTATACATAAGATGAAAAAAATTCTTATCACTGGCGGAGCAGGATTCATTGGGGGTACGCTTGCAAAGCGTCTTGCGGGAGAGGGTCATGATATTACCCTTGCAGACAACTTTTTCCGAGGAAAGCGTGATTCTGATTTTGAGGCACTGATTGTACTTGATAATGTGACCCTCATTGAGGGAGACCTCACCGCGTCGTCTGCATGGGATGCTCTCGGCACTGGGTACGATGAGGTGTACCACCTCGTTGGTATCAATGGAACGAAACTTTTTTATTCCATTCCTCATGAAGTGCTTCGCATCGGGGTTTCAACGACCATGAACGCGCTTGAGTGGTTCCGTTCTAAAAATGGAAAGCCTGATGCGAAGATACTGTACACCTCGTCAAACGAAGCCTACGCGAGCGGATTCGATTTGGGTATTATCCCGATTCCAACTCCGGAAACAGCCCCCCTCATCATCAGCGATACTTACAATGCGCGCTGGTCCTATGGAGGTCAGAAATTGATCGGCGAGCTGTTTTTCATTAACTACTCTCGAGCATACAACTTCCGTATGTCTATCGTGCGCCCCCATAATTTCTATGGACCTCGTGCAGGCTATGATCATGTTATTCCTGAGATTATCGGACGTATTGAGGCAAGAGTAGAACCGTTTCCTATCTTCGGCACAGGAGAAACGCGCTCATTCTGTTATATCGAAGACGCTGCAGAGGCGATTCAAAAGGTGATGGAATCGAAAACGACAGATGGTGGAACCTATCACATTGGCACCTCTGAAGAAACAGAGATTCAAGGTCTTGTTGAAAAACTCTTTGAACTCGCTGGGTGGAAGCCAGGAGAGCTCGATATACAGGCTTCACCGGAGGGAAGTGTGAAGCGCCGTCTTGCGGATGTATCTAAAATCGAACGCGATACCGGGTGGAAAGCCTCAACACCACTACAAGAAGGACTTACGAAGACACTTGAATGGTATCGTGCACATCCTAAGCCCAAGGAGAAATCCTAACGCGCTTTCCCGTTTTCGCAGATTTCTGGAACGCCTCCGTAATTGCTACTGATGCAATTCCGTCCGCGAGTGTTGCAAGTGAAGTCTTCTTTCCTGCAAGCTCTTTCAGGAATGATTGGATCGTTCTCTCGTACAGCTCTGCTGGAACATGTGTGAATATATCGCGAATTTCAATAACACCTTTCGTTCCATACAACACGACACGGTTATCGCTATTTGGTACTGACTTACTCGTCATAACATACACAGCAGCACCATTTGAAAGTGTGAGAACTCCGAGAGCGGTACGGTCTACGGTGGTAGGGGTTGCATCAGACTTAGCGAGTACCGAGATCACCTCCTTTCCCGTAAGGAATCGTATGAGATCAAACAAGTGTGAACCACGTGTTGGGAGCGAACCCCCTCCAGACTCTTTCGGATCTTCTCGCCATCGCATATGCGGAGGAAGGGAAGGGGTTTTTCCTTCAAGTCCTCCTACAGCCCACACGAACTCCCCGTACAGGAGTGTCCCAATCTTTCCTTTTTGTATATCTCTTTGAGCCTTCAGTACGCTTGGGTGCATACGCAATTGAAAATCCACAAATCCTTTCACGCGATTCTTTTTTGCCGCTGTGCGAATACGTTTCGCTTCGCTCAGTGTCCGAGCCAGCGGCTTCTCTATAAGGAATGGTTTTTTACACTCGGCGACAGCTATCGCGTCAGATGCATGAAGATGGTTTGCGCTTGCTACCAGTACAGCATCTACATCTTCCAACGTGGAGATGGAAGATGTTCCGTGTATCTTTCGTATCTTTGTAAACTCCGCAAGTCGTTTTTCTGAACGGCTCACGGTACAGGTAAGAATCACCCCTTTCGTTTTTGAGGTTGCGTCTGTAAGACGTTCACCTTGAAGACCGAGACCGATGAGTGCGATGCGTACCAAGAGCATGCTATCCAGTATACCGAAAGAGATTACGGGATAGGTATTATTGACAAATGGTATTAATTCTGATATAGTTAATACAGACTTCATTACACGAGGAGACATAGAGTGCCTGGTCATATAGCAGAACTGGTAGCCATCGGTCACCAAGATGGACGACGAACAATTTACGACCTCATCACTGGCGGAGATGCTGGGGGAGGTGAGGAGCTTTCAAATCTGGCCTACTTCAGCCCGCTACGTGCAGGAATGTCCATCGGCAGGCACTACCACGAAAAGATGTGGGAAACCTATCTCATTCTTTCCGGCCAGGGTCAGTTTTCGCTCATTGATATTGATTCGGGCGAATCTGAACGGATTGAAATAACACAGGTTCCGTTTCGGATAACGGTACCCCCGCGTCACGCCCACACGCTTCTGGCACGGACTGAAATGACACTGCTCATCGCAGCAACCGGAGAAGTGTCAGACGCAGATATGATTCCGTATCCCACGCACGCCTGACGACATTCAGAAGTGCGGATAGGAATCTCACTAAACGTGTAGGCCGGCTCGTGAGAGCCGGCCTATTTCATTTATATAACCTTTGTTTTAGGGAGGGGAAGTATGAATTTTCCTTTGTAGCCGAGTTTCTTCATGAGAGCAACGAGCTCTGTGCCAATGTGCCAGGAGAGTACGAGTGCGTACTCTGGTTGCTCAGCGAATAGTCGGGATTCGTCAACCACTGGAACGTGCGTACCTGGCGTATACATACCAATCTTTGGTGAGCCCTTTTTTTCACACGCATAGTCAAGTATGGAATCATCGATATTGCAGAAACCAAGCAGAGTATTTGAGCGAGCTGAGCTGGTAAGGCCCACAATCCGCTTACCACTTTTCTTCAACGCAAGAAGGGTCGATACCAGGTCATACTTTGCCTGGTATACCTTTTTAGAAAATGCGAGTAACTTTTTCTCGTCATTGATACCTGCCGTTGTCTCACGTGCAAGCAATTTCTTTGCACGGGCGCTCATCGGATGCGTACCTTTCTTTGCATAGACACGTATTGAACCACCTGCCGCAGAGATATGTTCTGCATCAATAACGGAAAGCCCATGTTTGTTGAGTAAGTAGGTAATTGTTTTTAACGAGTAAAAGCGAAGATGTTCGTGATAGACCGTATCAAACTCAAGTTTTTCGACGATGTCCATAAGATACTGGGACTCAGACACGAAAACACTTTTTGGACCCATGAGACTTTTCACATTCTGTACCAGAGAGGCAGTATCGTTGATGTGAGCAAACACATTTGTTGCTGTCACCACTTTTGCCGTGCCGTATTTCTTCTTGATTTTCTTCACGGTACTGCTGCTGAAATATTCCTGATAGGTAGGAATACCATTTTTGTTCGCACTCTTCGCAGCGTCCGTTGGTTCAACGCCAACAACACGTGCACCACGGGCTTTGAACGGTTTCAGGAGTGTGCCGTCATTTGAACCAATATCAACAACGAGCCCGCCCGCCGTGTATGCTTTCTCATCTTCAAGTCCTCCGGCAAGTGATTCAAAGTTTCGAATTAGCATGTTCGTAAGTCCGGTGCGATAGGGGTATTGTCGCGGAAAGACCTTTCTTGGATCCACGATGTAACTAAGTTGTACGAGCCCGCATTTCCTACAGCGCACGAGTTCGAGTGGATACGTTTCTTCAAGACCTGAAAGGTCGGCTTTTGTAAGATATTCCTGAACAATAGGTTGATGGCCAAGTGAGAGAATGGATATAAGGCGTGAACTACTGCAGACTTGGCACGTCGTAACGGGGCCAATATGAAGGGGTTTTTTCATAGGGAGGGATATTGGTAGCGGGTGTCAAAACTGTAGCATGGCCTCGAGGTGCGTGCAGTATGTGATAGACGCTCCTTCGGACGACCCGTATAGTACTTCGTATGCGCGTATCGGTTGTACTTCCGGCTATTGACGAAACAAGATCTCTTCTTGAGACAGTCACTGTGGTAGAGGAGAAACTCAAGAAACATGAGGTGACGTATGTCATTGTCACTTCACCAAAACTCACAACGAAAGGGTGCCGCAACGCCATTAGAAATCTTACTGACACGTACGGTTCAGCCATCGACCATTTTGAACAGAGCCTTCCAGGTGTTGGTGGCGCGCTTCAAGAGGCGTTCGCACGAGCGGACGGAGAGGTCGTTGTCCTGATGACTTCAGACCAAGAGACACCGCCGCAAGTAGTTGGGGAAATGGTTGCAAAAATAGAAGAGGGATACGATATGGCAACGGCAACCAGATGGCGTAAGGGGATCGCCTTTAATGGGTATCCGCCGATAAAGCTCCTACTGAATTTCTGCTATCAGCAAGTCTTCCGTATTCTGTATCTAACGAGGTTGTCGGATCTGACCTATGGGTATCGTGCTATGCGTGGCGATAAACTCCACGCAATTAAGTGGGAAGAACTACGCCACCCATTCTTTTTTGAGACACTATTGAAACCACTTCGACTTGGATACCGTATCGCTGAAGTAGATGCTCCGTGGGCTCTGTTCACGACGCGTAAAGCAGACAGACATCGCGGGAAAACCGACGATCTCTTGTCATATATAAAAAAAATAGGCATACCCTATACCCTGATGGGTTTACGGATTCGCTTTACTTCGCGGAGACACCTCCTTAGTACTGGAAGCATGGTATCGCCAAATCCACAGTCTGTACCACGTGTAATTCCAGAAAAAACTAAGGATAATACTTCCACCATACGCTAGGTGGAGCAAGACAATGTCAGTGGTGGCATTCTCCGTAAGATATACACAGATGAACTGAATAAGAACCGCTCCTGATACTACGAGGTGAAAGCGAGCGAGACGCATCAGCACTGAATGTCTCGTGGCAATATCACCAAAAGCAAACCAGTTATTCAAAGTGAAGTTAAGAAGAATACCAGCTTCTGCACCGATAACCGTTGCTACCGATGGAGCGACGAGTCCCAACCAGATTGCGAGTATCTCAAATATTGCGGTTTGGAGCATAACGCTCAGACCTCCAGATAGAAGAGAACGTATCACGCGTCGAGAGAGAAGGGTAGTACAGAATAGAGTGACCTGATGCATGTGTTCTAGAGTATAGCTGAAGCAGGGTATACTACGCGTACTATGCCTGAACAGAGGAGTCTTCGCGTACGCGCGGGGCTGTGGATACAAGCAAATAAAGGGTTTTGCACGGCTCTCGCTTTTATACTTGCCGTCATGCTCGTGCCGACTATTTTGCCGAGAATTATTCTTGGCGAGGACTACAAGGACGTTCCAGTTGCATTTACTGATGCTGCGATGTACCAAGCGCATGTTGCACACGTGGGGAGAGGACACCTGAGTGATGGGAATCCCTATCTCTTAGAACATGCTCATGAACCTGCACTGGTCATCTTCCTTGGAGACTATCTCCATGCACTCCCCTTATTTGTCGGAGTCCCGCTCGTTCCGACTTTGTTTCTAAACCTCCTTGTGTTTAGTCTTTTGTTCGCAATCTCATTTTATCTCCTGTTTCTCAGACTTGGTGTTGGTCGCAATAAATCTGCACTCGGCGTAGCTCTCCTCTACCTCCTTTTCTTCAGCCACATAGACCGACCGAGCAATATGCAGCCGTTCCTCCCACTTCTTGCACTGTTCTATATCGGTCTTCTCGGAATGTTAGAGGCCCCAACGAAACGATCAATTGCTCTGGTTGCAACTACGCTCGGTGCAATGTTCTATTTTTATTCATACCTATGGCAATCATTTGTTATTTCGCTCGGCCTCCTTTTCCTATATGCGCTCGTTCGCAAACAAAAAGAACGAGTAAAAGGGACCGTACTTGCTGGTAGTAGCGGGGTGCTCATCGGCCTCCCGTCGCTCTTCTATATTCTTTGGCTTTCACACACCTCGCCATACTTTTGGGAGAGCATTGGTCGGTACGGTCTCGTAGAAACACATTTACCGATGATGGAAGCACTGTACTCTGGCGGATGGGTATGGTTTGCACTCTGCCTTCTCAGTATTCTTCTGTGGCGTGTGAAAGTGCTTCGAAACGACTCTTTTTTTACGAGGCTCTCAGTGTTCTTTTTTGTTTCCGGCTTTGGTCTCTGGTTCATGCAAGTCAGTAATGTACTTACGGGAAAACTTCTTGAGAATGCTCAGCACATGGTGTACTTCATTGCTGCTTGGCTCATTCTTTTTGTATTTGCGATGGGAGCGAGACTGTACGATTTTCGACATCTCCTGACGCGCAGATTACAGGCTCTCGTTTTTTTCAGTCTTCTGTTACTTACGCTCGTTTCGCTCAATAACCTATACCGATATTACGTACTAAATTATATTCGTGACCCTCTGACAGCGAGACTTACCGACATTTGGCGAACCCAACAACTTTCCCAAGCACCGCTTGCCTATATCGACGCACACGAAACAGATCCTGTTGTTATATGGGAAGACCCACACGACATGAGTACGTGGGACACACCAGTTCTTTCGCGTGATTATGTGTTGTTTGCGACGCCAGCTATGTGGCATCTCGTACCAGACGGTGAACTCGTAGAGCGATTTCTGGTAGCAGAGTACTTTGCTACTCCAACAGAGGAAAGTCTTAAGAAAGATGTGGATCTCTATCTTGGACGTCAGTGGGCATTCCACAAAGCAAAGACCATTGAACGTCGCATAAAGCTCTGTCGTATTCTCCATCACCTTACGAACCCATCTTATGATTGCGGTACCGTACCCTCATCAGTGGACGTCATAGGAGAAGAACGATTTGTCGAGTGGGAACGCAAATTCACAAGTGATATCAAGCCACATATACTCGACTACCTCGCAAAGTATCACGTCTCCTATATCTTGAAGGATGTACTCTCTCATCCTGAATATCAGCCGGAGAAACTCGGAGCCAAGAAGGTATATGAAGATGGACGGTTTGAGCTATGGAAACTAGCGAACCAGTAGGTCAGAATTAGTATCTATGAAGATTAAGAAAGCGCTGACATTTCGGGCTTCCTCCATAGGAGACTGTCTTATGGGAAAGTATTTGCTTGAAAATATACATCAGGCCTATCCTGACGCACGTTGCGGAATCGTCGTCGGCAGTCGTGGCTCGATGATACGTGACTTGCTAGCTGACTATCCCTGGATAGAAGTGATTGAAGCGAATCGGAAGAGTCCGAAAGCTTTGCTTACACTGATACGCACCTACTGGAGAAGTGACCTTGTCACGACCTTGTACACGGGCGGAAAACTTAATCTCTCAACCAAACTCGTCGCACGTTTACTTGCGAAGCGAGGAAGTCTCGTAGGATTCACCGACACCTCGCCAGCTAATAGATTCCTGTTTGATATCACATTACCAACTCATGGACGGGACGGTGTGCCGCGCCTCCACGAGCTTGCCGTACTTACCGCAATGCATATTCCTGTCGGTATAACGTGGATGAGGTACTCCTATATCCCACAGAGGGAACTCTTGCCTCGGTTACAACTTACTGAAAAAACGTATGTTGTTGTAGGACTTTTTTCTGGAGCTGACGCTAGAGGACTTTCGCCAAAGCGTAAACAAGACCTCATTGAGGCACTTGCGCGTTCATTCCCAAATCATAAATTGGTTTTCACTGGCACTCCTACTGAACGTGCAAAACTTGCTGAGCTTCACGTGCCACCAACCGCAGTTATTGCTGAAACAACAGTGCAAGAAGCAGCAGCACTTATTGCTGCTTCGGTGGGCATGGTCTCACTTGGCACTGGAACGTCTCATATCGCGGCCCTCCTGCACGTTCCACTCGTGGTCATGGTTGCTTGTCAGGGTCGCCAATGGGTTGGTCCGGAACAATTCGGTGACGCTCCCGTACGTGTTTTCTCAAACCCGAGCGCCTGTCCACCAGAAGGACACGACTATTCAGGCTACGCGCCGTGTATCAATACGATAGATATGGATACTCTTAGTAAGAGTGCACAACAATTATTCCTTAGTACGGAGACACCTTCTGTGTAAACGTCGCGTATTTGTTTTCAAAAAAAGTTCCTCTCCCTTTGTAGTACTCCCAGTCAATCGGCTCGTCTAAAGTGACAACGTGCGGAGTGTTTCCAAACCATGCAGCAAGATTGCTCATACTTGAATTCGTGCCAATGATGACGCTCGTAGTGCTAAGCAAATGAAAATCAAGGGAAGGCACATCAGTACCTCTCACGGTTGCATATTCTGCAAACGCCCCATTGGGAAATGGTCCATCAGAAACAACGACAAGTCCAACCTCTCCTTTAGACAATCCTTGGTGTGCAAGATATTCAGAAACAATAGCTTCAACACGCTCAGGCTGTAGAAGAAATTCGCCGTCCGAAAAATACGTAAAGGGACGTTGGCGTACATGTATTCCGATAAGCGTACGACCGGCGAGCGGTTGGAGTATCTCGCCAATTCTCTTAGTCACTCGGTCAGGAGCACGGAACCGCTCCTTGATTTCTGTTCCGTACTTCTCAAACCCGAGAGGATTTCGAAAAAGCATTCCCAGTAGATACAGATTTCCAGAATCTGTATATTTCTCCGGAAGCGGAGTCGTTGGTGGTAGATAACGCACGGTGCCGCCCCAGGCAAACATGCTGTCCTTAGGGTGGAGTACTCGCCCTATATACTGCGCATATACCTCATAGAGTGTGCGAAGGAACGGAATGTTTTGGACAAGAGGTGGTAGTGTTGCTTTCGCACCCAGTTCTAGACTAGCGGCATACACACTCAGATCGTTCCAGAGTCGGTTTGCATACTCCTTACAATCGTATTTCACTGCAATCAAGTTTTTCATACTACGAGAGGACGACCCATGGCTTACGAAGTACCGGAAGGTTCCATGCTGCATTCGGACGTGCATACCTATGCACAAAGAGTTTCTGGCCGGGCGCTTTGTATTTCATGCAATCAATCAAAAACATGAACGAAGAATCAATCACATGCACTTCCTCTGCTCGCTCAATAATTCCCGAATAATCAAAAAGGTTATCGGTTAGTCCAGGACCAACTCGGAACTTCGGAAGGGGAGAGGTGACTAACTCGTCGTTAATGGGATATCGTCCATCATCATGTACAAACACATACTGTGAGGGAAGAGATAGTTTTGCCTCAAGAATTCGTTCAGCGTCCCTATCCCGCTCTACATGAAAACTGTCCCATTTCTTTACGTACGGAACGTCGGCTAATTTATAAAATTGGTACTCTGACGGAATACCCGTTTCAAAATCCACATCCCATATTTTTCGTATTTCATCGTAGTGTCCTGAACCGAAGGTAAGAAAATTCTTTATCCGAAAGAATGTTTTGTCGCGGTGTGTGTGTACGATAACGATTTCAAGATTTGGGAGGTCTCGAAACATAAAACGAACGAACGGTTCGAATGTGGGTATGGTAAAAAGACCAACTCGGTCGTGCCGCTTTGCATATTCCCGGACAAGACCGTTACACATCAAGTGGTCTCCGAGCCGGTTGTGGTGGTCTACTAGCACGCTCGACATGGCGTTAGTGTACTACGTCGACTGAGTAAAAATGAGAACCTTTTATGCTAGATTGAAGTTCTATTGGGCATGAAATACGACATCATTATCTGTGGAGGTGGTATTGCAGGGCTCTGGCTCTTGAATACTCTTACAGCGAAGGGTCTCAACGTGGTGCTTATAGAAAAGAATACTCTGGGTGGGGTCCAAACACTCGCTTCTCAAGGAATGATTCACGGAGGACAGAAATATCTCTTACAAGGACATGCGACTCCCGAGGCGCTCTCAATCGCGAAGATGCCTGAACGCTGGCAGAAGTGTTTTGAGGGAAGTGGCGACATCAATCTATCACGGGTTTCCACGCTTTCTGAAACACAAGTCATGTGGCCAGCAGGTTCAAAACTTTCTGAAATCGGGCTTGTTGCAGCAGCAAAGCTAGTGAACGCAAAAACGAAGAAACTCTCTCCAAACGAATATCCAAAGGCTCTTCGTGGTGGCACTGGCCACGGACCAGTATATGAGTTACCTGAGAAAGTCATGGACACCCATTCGCTTGTCTCAGCACTCGTCGCACCACATACGGAACGGATTGTGAAAGGTGACATCACTAAACTTGCAGTGGATGGTTCACTTACCGTAAATGGACTCAAGCTTGAGGCTCAATTAATCATCTCTACCGCGGGCACTGGTAATGAGGAAGCTTTACGGATGCTCGGTGTATCGGTGGAAGAACATTCGCAGCGTCGACCGCTCCGTCAAATTATGATTAAGACGATGGAGTATCCGCTGTATGGTCATGGAGTGGTAAACAACCCGAAGCCTCGGGTAACGATAACGAGCCACCCGCTCCCTGAAGGTGGATATGTATGGTATTTGGGGGGAGCCATAGCAGAACAAACCGCCACACTTTCGGATGCCGAAGCGATTACCTATGCGAGAAAGGAAATGCAGGACATATTTCCGGAAATCGATTGGTTTGGTAAGCATTGGGCCTCATGGCTCGGCGACCGTGCTGAAGCACGCCATCCCGGAGGAGTTATCCAAGATGGTCCAGCAGTTCAAGAATACGGAAAGGTTCTCGTAGTGTGGCCGACGAAACTCACCTTCATGCCCGCATTATCAGACAACGTGCATGCTTACGTTGATTCTCACGGACTCACTCCTTCTTACACTGACGAACCGCCAATCCTCTCATTTCCAGAGGGGGGAGTGTCTCCTTGGGAAAGTGCTCACTGGGCTCATAAAAATCAGGAATAATCTGAAAGGTACGTGCCAGGCTGAAACCGCCATAACAGCAATTCAGTTTGAATAGATACGACAGCCTATTTAGACAAAGCCTTATTTTATCTATATAATTTGCCAATTATGAAAGCAGCCGTCCTTGAGACGCTTAATAAACCTCTTGTTGTGGGAGAGGTCACGCTGACTCCTTTGACTCCAGGCCAAGTACTCGTCAAGAATCTGGTCACGGGTATTTGTGGGGCTCAGCTCGAGGAGATACAGGGCCATAAGGGTAACGCGAAATTCGTTCCACATCTCTTAGGGCATGAGGCATGTGGCATTGTGGAGGACATCGGTCCTGAGGTACAAAAAGTTAAAAAAGGAGACAAAGTAGTACTGCACTGGAGAAAGGGAGAAGGCATCGAATCAGATTTTCCGAAATATATCTACAAGGGAAAAGAAATATCAAGTGGGAAGGTAACAACATTTAGCGAGTACACTATTGTTTCTGAAAATCGGGTAACGCCGGTACCGCACGACACTCCGAATGATCTTGCTGCGCTACTTGGATGTGCACTTTCTACGGGACTTGGTGTGGTGAGCGGAGCTGCCAAGGTTCAGCCTGGTGAATCCGTCATCATCATTGGGGCTGGGGGTGTTGGTTTGAATCTTATACGAGCAGCAGTACGAGCCGGTGCGAATCCCGTCATAGCGGTTGATATCGCAGACAAAGAAACACTGGCAAAAAATGTGGGCGCCCATTTTTTTATTCATTCAGGTAAAACCGGTCTCGCTGACGGATTAGAGAGCGTGGCAGGTATCAAGAACGTTGACGTGATTATCTCTACCGTTACTGATAAGAAAACCGCTGAAGAGGCACTTCCACTCCTCGCCCCCTCGGGCAGATATGTGATGGTTGGACAGCCTGTTCCGGGAGAATCTCTTGAAATTACGAATGCGTTTCATTTCCATGAGGGAGAAGGGAAGGTTCTCATGGGTACCCAGTCCGGAGGTTTTAATCCTACCCGTGACATTCCGAGATATCTCAAAATGGCACAAGAGGGTGAGGCTACTATCGACGGAATTATCACGAAGCGCATCAAACTCGACCAAATAAATGAAGCTATTGATGAGATTCGTGCAGGCAAGGCTGGCAGAATCATGATTGATTTCTAATATGAGTACGAACCTAAAGGCATACAAACGAATGCTCTACCTACGGCTCGCTGAACAGGAGCTCGTTAAGATGTATCTGGATAAGAAGATTTTCAGCATGGTGCATTTTTATGTGGGCCAGGAAGCGGTTGCAGTCGGCGTGTGTGAAGCGCTTACTCCAGAAGATAAAGTGCTCGGCAACCACCGTTCGCATGGACACTATCTTGCAAAGGGAGGAAACTTCAGAAAGATGGTGAGTGAACTTCTGGGAAGAGCTGATGGCGTTGCTCACGGCAAAGGGGGTTCCATGCATATGATAGATAAGTCCGTGAATTTCGTCGGCTCTACACCACTCCTCGGGAGCGTTGCGCCTATTGCAGCAGGCGTTGCCTTCGAGCAGAAATACAACGGTCGCGATGACGTTACCGTCGCATTCTATGGGGACGGTGCATCGGAAGAGGGAGTTGTTTACGAAACGTACAATCTCGCTGCGCTGTATGAGGTACCACTCCTGCTTGTCGTTGAGAATAATTTCTTTTCCATAAACTCACGTGCACGCGAACGCAGGCCTCAAGGATATGATCTAGAGAAGATTGTTACAGGATTCGGGATTCCCTTTATGCGTGCTGACGGCAATGACTATGAAGATGTGAATACCAAAGCTGCGAAACTTTTAGAAATGGTACGCCGTGAGAAGCGTCCGGCAGTGCTTGAATGCCTCACGTTCCGTCACATGGCGCACTCTACGCCTCTGATGGAGGAGAAATATCGTGAGCATGATACGGCAGAGGTTCGTGAAGCAAAGGACCCGCTTACCAAGATGAAAAAAGATATCCTCTCAAGCGGAGTATCTCAAGCGGAACTTATTTCAATGGAAGAAGGACTGCGTGAAGAAATCGCGAACGATATTGCAGAAGCAGAGAAAGCCGCATTTCCCACGCGAGAAGAGATGTTTACCGATATGTACTACACCGAATAAGTATGAGCGACCGAATCCTCAAATACACAGAAGCTCTCAGGGAAGCAACCGCGCAGATGCTCGCGGAAAATGATCAGGTGTTTGTCATAGGTCTTGGTGTTCCGCAGGGCGCAGCAGGCACAACTATGGGCCTAAAAGATGAGTACCCCACGCGCGTGTTGGATACACCTATTTCAGAAGGTGCACTTACCGGTCTTGCGGTGGGTGCGGCCATCTCCGGCCTACACCCGGTGGTCTACCATGAGCGTGTAGAGTTTGCGCTTGTGGCGGCAGATCAGATATTCACACAGGCGGCAAAGTGGAACTACATGTTCGGTGGCGACAACCCTGTACCATTAACACTACGCGTCGCAGTAGGGCGCAAGTGGGGCAATGGTCCTCAGCACTCGCAGGCACTCTACTCTCTGTTCGGTGCAGTACGAGGTTTGAAGGTGGTTATTGCGTCCACTCCATACATGGCGAAAGGACTCCTCATATCTGCAATACGCGATAAGAATCCTGTCATACTGCTGGAGAATCTCTGGCTGTATCAGGTAAAGGAGGAAGTTCCTGAAAAAATGTACGCACTTCCTCTTGATAAGGCGAGAGTTGCACAAGAGGGAACCGATGTCACCGTCGTTACGTACGGGGACGGATTCGTGGACTCTCTTTCTGCACTTACACTCCTTCCGAAAGACATCTCCGTAGAACTCATAGATCTCGTGTCCATTAATCCAGTGGATTATGACACTATTGAACAGTCCGTACGAAAGACCGGTCGGCTCATAACGGTAGATACGACCAACGCCGCCTTCAGCGTGGGTGCTGAAATCATTGCCAAGATGACCGAGCGAGCTATTCCGCTCTCGAGTACGCCGATTGCGATTGCAACTCCTGATGTGCCAGTACCCACCTCGTCCGCCCTCCTGGAATTCTATTACCCTACCAAGGTAGACATCGC
Source organism: Patescibacteria group bacterium (assembly GCA_038064495.1). Lineage (GTDB taxonomy): Bacteria > Patescibacteriota > Minisyncoccia > Phycocordibacterales > Phycocordibacteraceae > C7867-001. The sequence goes on from JBBTSZ010000004.1 coordinate 39,494, forward strand.
GAATGCAGTGCTCAAAATGCTTAACAAGGAAGCCCTTGAAACCAAACTCTCCTTTGAAGAGTTACATTTAGCACCAAGCCACACCCTGTAATGTCATGAAAAAAATCCTCGTCATCGGAGACAGTTGTCGCGACGTTTTCGTGTACTGCCATGCCCAGCGCCTTGCGCCCGATTTGCCGGTGCCTATTCTTGATGTACATGAAGAAACAGAAAACCCCGGCATGGCAATGAATGTTCTCCGAAATATTCAGGCTATTCACGATGGAGCAGATATCGCGACAAATCGTGAATGGGAAAAAGTCACCAAGACTCGGTATGTCCACCACAAAACAAACCACACATTCATTCGTATTGATTCTAAGCACCCTACAGAACCGATTCTTCTTGATGAAGTACCACTTAACGACTACGACGTGATTGCTATATCTGACTACAACAAAGGATTTCTTACCGAAAAAGATATTGAGACTATTTGTAAGAATCATGCGTGTGTATTTATTGATACCAAGAAACAGCTTGGTACGTGGGCTGAGGGTGCTACGTACATCAAGATTAATGATTTTGAATACGAACGGTCCAAACATGCACTCACTCCAACTCTAGAAGAGAAGATTATTCGTACTGAAGGTTCCGCTGGTGCAGTGTACAGAGGTAAGCGCTATCCCGTGTCCAAGAAAGTGGAGGTTCGAGATACCACCGGCGCAGGCGACAGTTTCTACGCAGCACTTTTAGTGAAATACGCCGAGACGGGAGATATCGAGGAGGCAATACAGTTTGCAAACGAGTGTGCTCGCCGTACCGTAATGCAAAAAGGGGTCTCACTCATTGAGCGTCCATAATATATGGGAAAGATAGCCACACTTGAAGAAGTATTGAAAGCAACACAAAAGGCACGTAAGCAGGGAAAGAAAATAGTTGCTACCAATGGCTGCTTCGATATCCTTCACGTAGGACATGTGCGCAATCTTCAAGCCGCCAAGAAACTCGGCGACATTCTTATTGTAGGTGTAAACTCTGATGCATCGGTACGACAGAATAAAGGTTCACTTCGGCCCATCGTTCCAGCTCGTGAGCGGGCAGAGGTCATCGCCGCTCTTGAGGCAGTTGACTACGCTTTCATTTTTTCAGGAAAGACTCCACTTGGTTGGATAGCTAAGATTAAACCGGACTTTCACGTAAAGGGTGGGGGAGCGGACGTAAAGGCCCACCCAGATTTTCCTAAGCACGAGGAAGTGGTGAGGAAGGAAGGAGGAAAGCTGATTCTCTTGAAACATCACCACGGACGTTCAACATCCACGATTATAGAGAAAATAGTAGAAGCTGAAAAAAGGAAGAAAACCTAATTATATCGGCTATTTGACTTACACTCGCATATGTGCTATGGTCCAGATTAGAATACTAGACTGTTCTCATATCTAGGGAGTTTGAAATGGATCATGAAATGGTGGGTGAGGTCGTCTTTTCGGGACACTTTCTTACACTGACCATCGAAAAGCGCGATACCCTTACTTTTGAGCGTTGTTATCAACGCAATGGTGTCTCGGTCATTGTGGTGCCTGAACCAGGCAAAATTCGACTCATCACTGAAAAGGATTGGGAAGACGGTCTTTCCAAGACCAAGGTGGTTAGCGCCTACCGTGAGGACGGCGAAGACCCTCTTGCCTGTGCCAAGCGCGAACTGCAAGAAGAAATGGGCTTCACCGCGGAAAATTGGGAACTGTACCATGTCTCCAAGAGCGACGGCGCTATCATCAAGGACCAGCACTACTACGTTGCAACCGGTCTCACCGAGGTTGGTGCGAAGCCAGACGAAGATGAAACTATCTTCTACTGGCGGGATTTCTCATTTGAGGAAATCCGCGAGAAGTCGCTTTCGCTCGGCTTCGGAACGCACGAAAATGCGTTCGCCCTTCTCAGGTTTGTTACTGAAGTACGGGAGTGAGTACCTGGAAACCTAACGTCGTTCGAGCAATTGCTCGAACGACGTTTTTCTATTTCTTCTGGCTATCGCCTTTTCCAATGCGGTAGGAATCGTTTTCGTCGTGCGTGGTGGAGATTTCAATTATCGTTCCTTCCGTGAGAGCGATGAGCTGGTGGGGGGTTGATGGGGGAATGTGCGCCACATCTCCTGGATTGAGTTTCGTTACGAAACGGTCTGCGTTGGTGAGGTCATAGTGACGGAGCTCAAACTCGCCTTCAAGCACGTACCAGGTCTCTTCCTTCTCAATATGGTAGTGATCACTGAAGGTAGCTCCTGCATTGAATTTAAGGAGTTTGCCACAGTACTTCTCATTGTTGATGAGCCATACCTCAGCACCCCAGCCCTTGGGGTGATATTCTCCCTTCAAAAACTCAATCTTTTTCATAGGCTCGCATGGTATCGTTTGTTACTGCATTTCGCAACTCGGCTGCATCTTTTAGGTCTCTACCCTAGGTTACTCTCTATAACAGCACATGAAGGAGAAAGGTCTCATTTTCGTCTACGAAACCGAACAGATACCGGCGGTCCTTGTGTATCTCGAGGAACATCCAGACTCCATGGTCATCAGCCTCACCCTTTGGGTTGAACGGGAACTACGAGCAAACGGGGTGACGAGTCTCCCTCTTACTGACTTTGTATTGCCAACTGAAAATAATCACTCACTATTGGAACAGGCTGACACGCTCGCACGAGAGTGGTACCAAACTCCTGAGATGAGTTTCTTCTCGTATGCCGGGATGCATCTCGGGGAAGTTCTAGAGCCGATGCTCTCTGAATATTTCCAAAGAATTCTGTACTATCTTCGAGCAGTGCATGCTGTTCTTGCAGTACATGCCGACAGAACATTGCTCGTTACACCGCACTCTTGTAAGGAGGCGCGGTCCACAAGTGGTCCTCTCGCGCCGTTTGAAATACGTATTGTGGCAAATGTTATTTCTACTATCGGCAAGCAGCGAAGCCTCTCAGTTCAGCTACTTGGTAGGGAACCAGTAACTCCTACCGCACATATCTACCCTCGTTCACTACTTCGCTCGTATTCACTTGCCTGCATCAACGCATGCACCAAATTCCTAACTCCCCAAAAGCCTCTTAGGATATATGCAAGTGAATATTGGTGGCACGTCGCTCCCTTCATTCAGACTATGGATGATGCAGAAGTGGTATTTATGGAACGAAAAGAACTCCGGAATATTCCATGGACTGAAATACGGAAACATCGTATCAGGTTTGCACACCCCGTTGATGCCACCTCACGGAAGATGAGACGAGACACACGCGAGATAGTGAAGCAGTTTACGCGTGAGTGGGAAGCAAAACGCGAGAGTGTACGCTCGATGGAGGGCTTCACCTACGAGGGAGACAACTGGTGGAGCTTAGTTGAAGCGGCATATGAATATCTCGTCACCGTATATGCAGAACGTATTGTTACTGACCACAAAGCCTTTGAAGCATTATTTAAACGTGAGCATATCAATCGGGTACTGCTACGCGCCAGTGTTGGGGGAACACAACACCATTTTTTTGTCGCTGCTCAGGTAGCACGCATGCTCCATATTCCCTCAATTGAGTTACAGCACGCAACTGAAGTCGTGGATGCACAATCGGTCCACTCTCGGCTTGCTGCGGATTATCTGGCTTCATATGGAGAAGCAACGAAAGAGAATCTAACTCGTAATCACGGGTATGACCCAAACCGGATACGAGCGATAGGGTCACCTCGCTTTGATTCGTATACTCAACGTGATTCCTTTACTGAAGCTAAGAAAAGTGAATTTCTTACAACTCTTGGTTTGAATCCAGAAAAGCCAACACTCCTGTACGCCGTACCATCAGAAATTGTTGATTTGTATATTGCTAACTTTGATTCGTACCAAATCGCTCACTACTTTACAGAACTCAGGGCGGTGCAGGAACATATTCCGGAGTTGCAGATACTTGCGAAATTCAGAGGCGGCGCGCTGACTGAACGCTATCGGGATTTCCTTACTGAACTATTTCCTGATGGGGGAATAGTGCTTTCTGATTCACGAGACATCGTGTCGCTTATGCGGGCTTCAACACTTGTCCTCGCCGGTAACTCAACACTCTTTCTTGAGGCACTTCAGGCAGATTGCCCAACGCTGCTCTATCCGCTTCAGCCCCATGACGTTGTTACGAAGCAGACCTATCAGGCCGTACTTCCTGCACCAGATAACGCTGATACACTTAAAAACCTTGTCGAACGACTTGTCTTCAATCAGGCCGAACGGGAATTACTGCTTACAGCACAGCAGGCGTTCCTCCACACCAAGTATGCATTTGACGGCAAGGCGAGTGAGCGTATAGCTGCATTGCTTCGCGAACCACTCGTTAGCTATCCAAACGACATAGCGTAACTTTTTGCACACGAGCGCGGTATACACTACTATGCAACCTATGATTACGGCTTTTCTCAAAGATAAGGTGGTTCTGGTGACCGGAGGTACCGGTACGTTCGGTAACGCCTTTGTGAAGAAGGTTCTTGCTGAGAACCAGATTAAGAAACTGATTATCTTTTCACGTGACGAATTGAAACAAAGTCAGATGCAGGCTTCTATAGAAGACCCGCACAAAAAACTCCGGTTCTTCCTCGGAGATATCCGTGATTTGCCGCGCCTTAATCAAGCATTTCATGGAGTAGATTATGTTGTTCATGCCGCTGCCTTGAAACGAGTTGATGCACTTGAATACAATCCGTCTGAAGCCATCAAAACAAATATCCTTGGAGGTCAGAATGTTATTGATGCAGCGCTCGCGAACAACGTGACTAAGTGCCTCCTTATTTCTACTGATAAAGCAGTTCAGCCGATTAACCTCTATGGTGCAACAAAACTTGCTGCCGAAAAACTCTTTGTTGCAGCGAACGCATACCGGAGTCCTTCACAGAACACCGCATTCGGCGTTGTGCGGTATGGAAACGTCGTCGGTAGCCGTGGGAGTTTTATAGAAATGATTAAGACTCAGCGAGCGACGGGTGTCATCACCCTTACCCACGAAAAGATGACGAGGTTCTGGATAACCATAGACAAGGTGATGGACGTGATTATTGAGAGTCTCGACCGGCTCCAAGGAGGAGAGACTTTTGTGCCGAAGATGGGGAATATGCCGGTCGTTGATGTGATTAAAATGCTTACTCCTGAATGTGAGATTAAGACAATTGGTATGCGCCCAGGTGAGAAACTCCACGAAGTGCTCGTTACCGAATATGAAGCACCGCGTACCAAAGATGGAGGAACAACCTTTATTGTGAAGCCCGAACAAGACTTCGTTGCCTCCTATTGCGGATGGCTCGACACACTTCCCGAAGCAGAAAAAGACTTTATTTTTGCAAGTGACAATCCTACATTCTTGCTCACGCAACCAGAAGCTGAAAAGATTCTCAAAATCTAACTACCAGTATAGGTAATGTCTTCGTCATCAAGTCGTCGGTAGGGCTTTTCGTTTTGTATTTCCTCAAGGGCGTGCGCCATCATTCCCGGCATGCGACCGAATGCGAAGAGCGGTTTGCCGAGATGTGGGTCAAGTCCGAGCTCAAGCATAAGTGCTGCTATGGCCCCATCAATATTGAGCGGGAGGTGCTTTCCGGTCGCGACCGCAAGTTCCTTTTCAATTAAACGTGCTTGTTCAACATGTACCCCTGCGATTCCGAGCTCTGTCGCAGCCTGAAGGAGTTGCTGCGCACGCGGGTCAGCATCCTTATAGACTTTGTGTCCGTAGCCCGGAAAGCGTGAACGCTCTGCAAGTACTTTCTCCACTGAGGTCTTCGCCTGAAAGTACTGTGCCGCCGCTTCAATAGCACCACCATGGTGGTCTCCTGTTGCGAGAATGCCTGCCGCAATGGCCACATGGAGCGGGTTACCCACTGAGGCCGATACGCGAGCACTAAATGCCGAAGGAGCCTGGACCCCATGCTCACTCATGGAAACGAGCATCATATCGAAGAGTTTTTGTTCGGTATCTGAAGGAAGTCTTCCAGAAAGAAGGAGGAAGGAAACCTCTGAAAAGGAATGGTCTCGGACCAGTTCTGAAAGGGAGATGCCCCGTACTACAAGTTGGCCCTCTTTTGTCGTGCTAATAGCGGTGTTCCATTTCATACGTTATGTAAGTATACGCTTAAGGGCAGGAGAGATTTCTTCAACCGTGGAAACGATGGTGACGCCAGCAGCAGTGAGTGCTTGCACTTTAGAGGCATAGCTTCCACGGCCTTTCGCTACGATGGTTCCCGCGTGACCAAGTACTGTGCCGTCAGTGAGTGTGTCTGCAAACTCTCCAGCGATGAGGGCAACAACAGGTTTGGAGAAAGAATTCTTTTTAATATAGTCAGCAGCTTGCTCCTCATAGGTACCGCCCACCTCTCCGAAGAGAACAACGGCTGTCGTTTCAGCATCCTCAGCAAACAAGGTAAGGAGGTCAGTAAAATCGGAACCGATAAGAATGTCAGCACCAATACCTACAGCCGTTGACTGACCCAGTCCGGCGTTCGTCAGCGCGAGTGCAATCTCACTCGTCATTCCCCCTGATTTTGAAAGCACCCCAACAGAACCAGGTGAATAGACCTTCACCATCTCCCCAGAACCAATACTTCCAATCTTTGCTTTACCGGGAGAAATGATGCCAACCGACGAAGGGCCGACGACTCGTATGCCACACCTCCTCGCTTCAGCAAGCATCCGGGCGGTGTCCTGTGTAGGAATATGTTCGGTCAGAATTACCACAAGCGGAATAGAGGCTCGTATAGATTCAAGTGCAGCGTCCATTGCAAATCGTGCTGGAACGACAACGAGGGACGTATTTATCTCGGGATGAGCAGTGAGTGCCTCAGCAACCGTGTTGTAGACCGGCACACCTTCCACCATCTCACCTCCTTTGCCGGGTGTGACGCCCGCAAGCACGGGTGTGCCGTATGCAAGAGACTCTCGACAGGTGCGTGCACCTTCATTCCCGGTGACGCCTTGTATCAAAAGTCGTGTCTCCTTGTCGATGAGGATGCTCATACCGTTTTGTACGCAAGCGTCACCATAGTTGTTGCGGTGTCCTTCATGCTCGTCGTTGCGTCAAACAAATGAATATCAAATCCTTCCTCTTGGGCAGCATCCTGGAGCATACGAAATGCTTCTTCACGCCGTGGGCCATCCCGGCGTATGACAATAGGGAAGGTTGGCTTCACTTCACGCAATGCCTCAAGAAAGCCGGACATGGTTTCATAAATATCCGTAAAGTTCGCCGCGGCACCAACGACCCAGCACCCACGGAGTCCGGGATGCGATAGAACTCGCAGGGTTAGTTCCTTAACGACCGACGCGGGAGGATTCCCCGAGTATTCCGTATAGTTTGCCGGTTTGCCTCCTGCACGAATGAGCGTGTCCATGTTTAAAAGGGAAGCGCCTCCACCAGACGCGAGAATGGCAATGTCCCCCGTGAGGGTCAGGATACGTTTCTCGCCGGGAGCAACTCTTTCGTCATCAGTTTGAATCTTAGCGTCGCCCGCAACGAGGCCACCGGCTGTTTCAAAAAGCGGATTGATTTCCGCCACAAGCGCGTATTCGTCAATAAACAATTTCCAGAGCTTCTGAATAACGTCTGAGAATTCTGAATGAACCTCTTTAGGAATATCAGCCGCGGTGTACGCCATGCTGAGGAGTTTGTCAGTAAGGCCTTCGAGAATGGAGATGGGTGTGGTGTGTGCATCACTAATTCCCGTTCCTCCAGTTCGTGAGAGTGATAGAACTGGTGCTCGCGTATCTGTGTCGTACGAGAAACTCACATAATATTCGTTCGTTGCCTGCACTCGTTCCTCTACAAGGATGTGTTCAACAGGCTCACCGGAAATCTCCTTCGAAAAGAGCGTCGCGAGCCCTTCCTCGGCCTCAGCCTGGTTTTCTGCAAAGATAATGCCCCCAGCCTTCATGCGGTCGCCAGAGCGCACCTGAGCCTTCAGTACGACCGGGAAGCTGGAAAGGGTGGTAGGAGCCTCAAGAAGGCTCCCCTCCGGTACTGGGATGCCATAGGAGGTGAAGAGTGCCTTTCCTTCAAATTCTCGGAGCCTCATAGTTAGGAAAACTATACCCCAGGCTGATACGTTGCGACACAAAACTTTTACCGCTCCTCGTGGTTCTATATACTGTATATATGGAAGCAAAAGCCTTTCTTGAAGGAGATACACTCATACTCCGACCACTCGCTATCAGCGACTTGGAAGGGGCTTATATCTCGTGGCTGAATGACCCGGAGGTGAATGCTCATAACTCGCACCACGTGTTTCCGTATACAGAGGCTCAGGCACGAGCTTACGTGGAGCGGGTGAGTACTGACGAACACAATCTTGTGCTTGCAATCGTCGCAAAAGATTCAAAGACTCATATTGGGAATATTTCTCTGCAACACATTGATTTCGTTTCGCACTCGGCCGAATATGCCATTCTCATAGGCGACCGCGCGTATTGGGGAAAGGGCGTGGCTGCTGAAGCATCAAGGCTTTTGCTGAAACACGGATTCACTGCACTCAATCTCCATCGTATTTATTGCGGGACTAGTTCTGAAAATATTGCCATGCAGAAACTCGCAGCAAAGCTCGGATTTGTTGAAGAGGGGAAACGCCGAGAAGCCCACTATAAGAATGGAGCCTATACTGACATCATTGAGTACGGTCTTCTCGCCTCAGAATTCTCTGCATGATTCCCGAAGACGCAACACCGCTTTTTCCGCACCTTATGTACTGCACTCGTTGTTGTATACCTGAGACTCAAGAAGGAATTGATTTTGACGAGCTTGGTATCTGTAAAGCATGTCGTTCTTCCGAACAGAAAATACACATCGATTGGGTGGCGCGTGGTAAACAGCTCGAAGAGATACTTGCCGATGCAAAAGCAAAAGCGGGAGATAACTATGACTGCATCATTCCAATAAGCGGTGGCAAGGACAGTACGTTTCAACTCCACGTACTCACGAAGGTGTATGGCATGAAGCCACTGGCCGTGACCTTCAGTCATAATTGGTGGAGTGAGAGTGGGTGGTACAACTTACAAAACGCGCTCGAAAAATTCAACGTTGACCACATCGCCTTCACACCGAACCGTGCCCTTATTAACCGGCTTACCAAACATTCTGTTGAAGGTATCGGAGACGTTAGTTGGCATGATCATGCTGGTGTAGGTTCGTTTCCGCTTCAGATGGCTGTGAAATACAACATTCCGCTTTTGATATGGGGTGAATCAATAGCAGAGTCCTCGGGCCGTGCTTCATATGACGATCCGGTCCATAAGTTTGACCGTGATTATTTTCTTAAAGTATCGGCGAAACTTGCTCCGGACGAAATGGTAAATAAAGACGTTACTTCACGTGACCTGTATCCATTTGTAGTACCGTCTGTCGAAGAAGTAGAAAAAACTGGCGTTTGGGGTCTTCACTTGGGTGATTACTTATTTTGGGACGAAGAACGTCAGACGGAGTTTATTCGAGATACGTACGGTTGGCGCGAAACGGAAATGGAAAACGCCTATAAGCGGTACAAGAGCGTTGAGGACATCATGAGTGGTATGCATGACTTCACGTGTTATCTAAAGCGCGGGTACGGACGTGCCACCTACCAGGCCTCCATCGACGTGCGCAACGGATTACTCACGCGCGAGGAAGGCTTTCAACTTATTCGGAAACACGACACGGAACGACCGGAGGCTCTCGACTACTATCTGAAAGTGTCAGGCTCTACTGAGGAAGAATTCTATGCCACGATGGAAAAGAAGCGTCACTCAAAGATGGTAGGAATCAATATACCCGTGCACCCTAAAACACATAAAAGCGAAGAGCGCATACTGCCATTTCCGGAGCAATTGATTGAAAAGTTCGACACGAACCATGAATAAACTTTTTATCGAGAACTCCATCAATACACTTGTCGAAAAGCTTCACAGAGGAGCACTTCGACCCGAGGACCTATCGAATGCAACGCGTGAGAACATCTCTGAGCTCGACTCGAAGTATCATGCGTTTGTCGTGTCGGCGGACAAGGGAGAGATGCTACGTATGCAACAGACCTCCGCCGGGAAAGGATTGTTCGCGCATGTTCCCGTTGGCGTAAAAGACATCTACAACACGGCCGATTTTCCAACACAGATGGGAAGTGCGTTATGGAAAAATTTCAAACCAGGCAACGATGCGCGCAGCCTCTTTAATTTAAAGCGAGAAGGTGCGGTCGTGGCGGGGAAGACGGTCACGGCTGAGTTTGCCGTACATGCACTGAATGAAACCCTGAATCCCTACGACGTAACCCGTACGCCGGGCACATCTTCATCGGGTTCCGCTGTCGCGGTTGCGCTCGGCATGGTGCCGTTTGCTACTGGCACCCAGACGGCAGGGTCCATCATCCGTCCTGCGAGTTTTTGTGGTATCTACGGTATGAAGCCGTCCTTCGGATTTATTCCCCGCACGGGTGTACTGAAGACTACCGACAGTCTCGACACGCTCGGATTTTTCAGCGTGCATCTCGAGGATTTGAGGCGAGGCTTCGATGCCATGCGCGTTCATGGTCTTGACTACCCGATAAGCAACGTCGCCATAACGGACACGACGCGACAGCAGAAGCGGGAAGGTCGCCCCTGGCGCGTCGGCTTCGTTCGCACTCATACCTGGGACGATGCTGAACCATACGCACAAGAGGCGTTCCTTGCGTTTGCGAAAAAACTTGGTGAGGAACGTGGTTTTGAAGTCGTTGACGCAACACTTCCGGAGCTGCTGCGGCAAGCGCACGAGACGCACGAGACCATATATGACAAAGCTCTCTCGTATTATTTCCAAAACGAGTACAAACATGCCGAGGACATTTCTCCCGTGATGCAGGAGATGATAGAGAAAGGGAAGGCGATTACGCCCGAGATGTACCAGGTGGCACTCGCTCGTCAGAGCGAGATGCTCTACGCGATGGACGAATATCTCAAAGAATTCGAGGTGCTTATCACACTTTCGACTGCGGGCGAAGCCCCGCTTCGTGAAGTGCGCGAGAAGCCAGACTCGTCTCTCATATGGACACTTACGCATCTTCCGGTGGTCGGCGTACCAGCATTTCGCTCACCGGACAATCTCCCGTTCGGGTTTCAAGTGGTCGCACGCAAATACAACGACTACCTCCTACTCTCGTTCCTCGACACACTTCGTGAACGGAACCTTATTCCTGCGCGAGCCGGGTATTTCCTATGAAAGTTCTTGTACCAGGTTCGCGCGGTCTTTTAGGGACTACACTTACGGCAGTATTACAAAGTCAGCGACATGAAGTAATTATCTTTGAAGGAGATATATCTGATGAGCAGAATGTAAAAGAGCAGGTACGTCACACATCGCCGGACGCCATTGTGAATGCATCTGCTATTGCGGATGTAAAAGTCTGTGAGGAGGAACCGGAGAAGGCAAGGGCAGTAAATGCGCTCGGCCAGAAATATCTCGTCGAAATGGCACAAGAGCTTTCGATTCCAATTATCTATATTTCCACGGTGTCAGTATTTAACGGAGAAGGAAATTACAAAGAGGATGATATCCCGAATCCACAGAATGTTTACAATAAAACCAAAAGAGAAGGCGAGCTACATACCCTTGCATACCAGAAGGGAATCGTGGCTCGTGTAAATATAATAGGTATTCATCGAAACGGTTCACGCGGGAAGGCGTTCCTTGAATGGATGATTGATACGATAAAGGCTAATAAGGATCTGACTTTGTACACAGACTCGCGAATCAATCCATTATCAAATATCACCTTATCAGATCTCATACTCAAGCTACTGGAAAGGCCTCCTGAGTATCAGATTATCCATCTAGGCTCTAAGGATGTGATATCGAAGGCAGATATCGGTGAGATGGTGTTGTCATATTTTCCTGAATACGCTGGTGAGGTGACGCGAACCCCTCAGTCAACCCAGTCAACGCAACCAAGGGAGATGTGGCTGAATGTGGAAAGAGCCGCAAAGCTGTTCGGCCCTCTTCCCTCTGTTTCAGAGGAGGTTCAGAAAATATTGCTTAATAAGAATGTTGCTTCCTAAGCTCTTGGCGCGAGGTTATACTCGGTACATGAACAGGCAACCGATCAAAATAGGAAACCGTTTAGTGGGTCCGGGGTATCCGGCCTACATCATTGCCGAGATAGGCTCCAATTTTGACGGCGATCTTGAGAGGGCAAAAATGCTCGCTAAGATGTCCAAAGACGCGGGAGCAGACGCGTATAAGATTCAAAACTTTCTTGCTCCAAAGATTGTCTCCGCAGAAGGATTTAAAGACCTCCAAGTAGCCTTCCAGGCAAAATGGGACAAACCGGTAGTGGAAGTATATAAAAACGCGGAGTTTCCTCGTGAATGGGTAAAAGAAGTTGCAGACTACTGCAAAGAAATCGACATCGAATTCTTCTCTAGTCCGTATGACGAAGACGCAGTGGACCTCCTCGAAGAGCTTGGTGTGGCCGCTTACAAGGTAGGTTCAGGGGAAATAGATAATCTCGAGTTCATTACGCGTATTGCAAAGACCGGAAAGCCAGTCATTATTGGCGCAGGAGCCGCAACGATAGAAGAAGTTGAAGATGCGATACGTACCGTACGCCAGGCGGGGAATGAACAAATTGTTCTTCTCCAGTGTGTTACGAATTATCCTTCACCTATGAAAGACGCAAACTTGCGTGCCATGGTCGCGATGGGCGAACAGTTCAACGTACTCTACGGATACTCTGACCACACTATAGGTACCGCAGGCGGAGGAGATGACCCGCTAAACGGCATCACCGTTCCTTTGGCGTCGGTTGCACTTGGCGGTTGCCTCATAGAAAAACACGTTACGGATGACACTACTCGAAAGGGTCCAGACCATCCCTTCGCTATGGTCATCAACGGAAACTTCAAAGATATGATTGCTGGCGTACACGCCCTTGAATCCGCCCTTGGTGACGGACATAAGGGGCTCACGTCATCCGAAACGGAGACGTCCGTTATTCAGCGCCGTGGTGCGTACGCACTGCGGGACATTACGTCGGGAGAGACTATCACCCGAGCTGATTTCGAGTACCTGCGACCGGCAGTAGGCATTCGTCCTCGCGAAGCAGGAACACTAATTGGTGGAATTGCCAGCCGCGATATTACGAAAGGGAAGCCCATAAAGAATGATGACCTCGCCTAACGAAAAAGTTATTGCCGTCATACCGGCCTATAACGAGGCAAAAACAATCAGGAGGGTCATAGAAGGACTACGTCCTTACGTTTCCTCCGTTGTTGTCGTGAACGACGCTTCAAAAGACGAAACGGAGAATGAGGCGCACGCTGCGGGCGCCACGGTAGTGTCGCACAAAGTTAACCAAGGATACGACACCACTATTAATGATGGATTCAAGAAAGCTGCGGAAGAAGGTGCAACCATTATTCTTACGTTCGATGCCGACGGCGAACACGAGCCAACTGACGTGCCGCGCATTCTTGCACCTATTCGTGAAGGAAAAGCAGACTTGGTACTCGGCCAAAGGCCAGAGAGTCGCCACTTCGGTGAGCGAGTACTCGCCAGCTATACAAAGGCGAGGTATGGAATTCCTGACCCACTCTGCGGACTGAAAGCATATAAGCGAGAAATCTATAACCGTGTGGGTTTTTTTGATTCGGTCTCGTCCATTGGTTCAGAACTTTCGCTTCGCGCGATACGTCTCGGGTATAATCCTGCTCTCGTCCCGATAACACTTCACGCGCGGGAGGTAGGAGATACGTCTCGGTTCTACGAATTTAATCTACGGGGTAACATGCGAATACTTATGGCATTGTGGCGCATACTATGGATATGAAAACCTATCGAGGCGTCGTTATAGGGTGCGGAAAGGTGGGCGCCACCTTCGAAATGGATACCGGTCTTGTGAGGCCTGCCTCACACGCAGCCGCGCTTGTGGCGCACCCGCAAACAGAACTCGTCGCGCTTGTAGACCCCATGCCTGAGGCACTCGAACGCGCTGGAGGATACTACAAGGTGCCTACCTATACTGATGCCGAGACATGCTTCACAGCAATGAAGCCGGATATTGTCATCATCGCGACTCCACCACCTACGCATGAAGCAATGCTTGCTCTCGCATTTGCGCATAACATTCCTGCTGTAATTTGTGAGAAGCCCGTGGCAGATACTCGTGTAGAAGCAGAACGTATGATTGATGCGACCGCGAAGGCTTCCACGCTCGTTATTGTTAATCATCAGCGCAGATTCTTTCCTCTGTTTATTGACGCTAAGGAGCGTATTGCAAAAGGAGAGCTAGGACGGGTGCAACAAATAACGGCATACTACACTAATGGTCTTACCAATAACGGTACACACACACTTGATGCGATTGCATATCTCATCGCTGACCATGCTACGTGGGTAGTGGGGGTACGTAACGAAAAGAACACTACAGCGCCATTCAGCACGAACATCGATGGACTTGTCGGGTATGCGGGTGGAGCTGTCGCAGCAATACAGAGTCTTGATAACGACTCATACGGGGTTCACGATTTCCGTATATACGGAACGGAGGGGGTCCTCACTATCGGGCAGTACGGCTATGCCTTTTCTCGAACACCTGTCGCAGAAGGCATAACGTTTGCCGGCGTCAAAGAGCCAGACTGGGAACACTCGGTGAACGAGCTTGATAAACGGAGCATGCTCCTCGGGACCCTTGCCCATACAGTGGAATGCTTGGAGCGAGGCACCCCGCCACGTAGCACCCTTTCCGATGGTTATCAGACTATGCAGGTACTCGAGGCGCTTACCGAGAGCGCAGACAATGGAGGCCAGCGCATTACCATTTCATAGTTTTCCATGGATATCGAAGCTCCAGCCATTCTTGGCGGCACACCCGTTCTTACGACTCCTCTACCACCTACGCACAATGTGGGTGAGGAAGAGGTGCGTGCTACTACGCGCGTTCTCATGGGCGGCCCACTTTCCGGTTTCATCGGTACCGTTGGCGCGAGGTTTCTTGGGGGGGCGGAAGTCCAGCGTTTCGAAGAGGCATTTCGCGAATATTTTGGGGTGAAGCACGCGGTTGCATTTAACTCAGGCACTACCGCGCTTCATGCGGCGATTGCCGCACTCGGTATTGGGCCGGGTGATGAGGTCATTGTCCCACCGTACTCTATGGCCGCGTCTGCAGTATGTGTCGTGAACAATGGTGCCATACCCGTGTTTGCAGACATCGACCCAAAGACGTTCACTCTCGACCCAGAATCAGTGAAATCAAAAATCACGAAGTACACCAAAGGCATTGTGGTCGTGAACTTGTTTGGTCAGGCTGCAGACCTCGATGCCATCATGACCATCGCAAAAGACCACAACCTCAAGGTGCTTGAGGATAATGCGCAGTCACCGCGCGCCATGTACAAGGGAAAATATGCAGGCACCATTGGAGACGTGGGCATGTTCAGTTTCAATGTGAACAAAGTTGCGCAGTGTGGAGAGGGTGGGGTGGTGGTTACGAACGATGACACCTACGCACTTCGTGCGCAGCTTATGCGCAATCACGGCGAGTCAGTGGTGGACGATTTACCTGACTACGATGCTGGACCTATATTCGGCAGTAACTACCGCATGACGGAACTCGAGGCTGCCATCGCGTACGAGCAGCTGCAAAAGCTCGAACATTTCAATGCGCGCAAAGTTGAGCTTGCTGAATACCTCACGAGTCAGTTGAAGGATATTCCTGGGATAACGACTCCGTTTATTCCAGAAGGGAACACCCATGTGTATTTCCAGTACGCACTCAAAGTCGAT
This sequence comes from Patescibacteria group bacterium, assembly GCA_038064495.1. Classification (GTDB taxonomy): domain Bacteria; phylum Patescibacteriota; class Minisyncoccia; order Phycocordibacterales; family Phycocordibacteraceae; genus C7867-001. The sequence continues at coordinate 55,245 of JBBTSZ010000004.1, forward strand.
GTAGAGAAAACAGGCATCTCGCGCGACAAGCTCGTTGAAGCAATGGCTGCCGAGGGATTCCCCATGGCACGCGGCTACGTGAAGCCCATTTATCTTCTGCGTATGTTCCAGGAGCGCAAGGCGTTTAACGATACTCATTTCCCCTTTGAGTACGATGGATATCAGGGCAACCCCGACTACTCGAAGGGGTCGTGTCCAGTTGTGGAGCGCATGTACGAAACGGAGCTTACCTCTAGCATGCTCTGTCAGTTCCCACGCACAAACGAACACATCGACTTGTTCGTGTTCGCATTGAAACGAGTGTTAGCAAACGCAGAGGCAGTAATGAAAGGAGCATGATAGACGGTAAGAAGATCGTTGCGATTATCGAAGCACGCATGACCTCGTCACGCTTGCCGGGGAAGGTGCTCATGCCACTAGCAGGGGAGTCCGTACTGGCACGCCAGATAGAACGATTGCGCCACAGTACGCACATTGACGACGTCGTGGTCGCAACGACCACGAATGCTCCAGACGATGCTATCGTTGCGGAGTGCGAGCGTCTCAACGCGCGCTATTGGCGCGGAAGTGAGGACGATGTGCTTCTGCGCGTACTTGAGGCAGCGCAATCGGTACAAGCGGATATCATTGTCGAAATCTGTGGAGATTGCCCCTTTATTGACTGGCGTCATGCGGATGCCCTCCTTGAAATGATGGGTAAGGACGGGTATGACTATGTCGCAAACTCGCTGGAAGAGACGTTCCCCATCGGATTTGATATTCGCATTTTCCCGACGACCATTCTTGATGAGGTAAACCGCATCAGCAAAGACGCATATGATCACGAGCACGTCTCTTTGTATATCTACAATCACCCTGAGAAATATAAGCTCGGGAATATCGCTGCGGAAGGAAAGATGCGTCGCAGGGACCTCCGACTCGTTATCGATAACAAAGAGGACTATCAACTCGCTTCAACCATCTACGAGAAGCTCTATCCAGGAAATCCCAACTTTAGTGCCGAGGACGTGATTACATTGTTTGAGCAGGAGCCAGAGCTCGCACTCATAAACCGCGACATTAAACAGAAAGACCCCTACGGTACGTTTATGGAACGGCACATGCGTGAGGACACTATCGAATAACAGAACGGGTTACGGGTACCGCTCTTACCTCAGTTTCTCTGATTGTTTTACAACCAGCGTTTCTCGTGATGGATATCGTTATACCAATTACGATGGGCATCATGATTTTCAAGGAGCGCCGTCAATTCGGACCATGGGACATTGTGTTCTATGTTCTCGGAATTATCGGTTTCCTGCTGGTGCTCTTCGGCTCATAAACTCGCGCCCCCACAACGCAAATTGTGGGGGCGCTTTCTGTGGTATCTTTGCATCGTATACAGGACCTTCAAGGTTATATCTAGTACTTAAATGAAAAACTGGGGCACGATTAAACGTTTATATGGTAAATACCGACTGCATGTCGGTACCCTTATTGTACTTGGACTTGTTGGGGCGGTGCTTGATGGTCTGGCTATCAACATTGCCGTACCCTCTATATCGTTTCTCGTAAATCCGCACTCGGTCCCTACCGACATCATTTCAAAGACCATAGCAGCACTCTTTGCTTTTTTTGGTGTTTCGTTCACCTTTCGGCACCTCATTATCCTTATTACGATTCTTATGTTCGTTCGTGCAGGGGTGCTTGTTATCTTCGGCTACCTGCGTGGCTGGATTACGGGAGATTTCCTTGCAAGTGAAAGTAAGATTGTGCTTGGTGCCACGCTTGCTGCCTCGTGGCCCTTTCTCCTTAAGCAAAAGATTGGTCATGTACAAAATACCCTTGAGCGTGATTTGCAACGTTCAGCAAATCTACTTGAGTCGTTTAGTCAACTCGTCCAGTCTTTCACTGGATTCTTGATGTACCTCCTGGTGGCACTCAATATCTCTCCATCGACAACCCTTTTTACCTTTGCTGCGGGTGTCGGGCTGGCATTACTCATTCGTCCTTTACTTGCCCGAACACAACGTATTGGCATGCAAATGGCCAATACCGACCGTCAGGTATCCCAGTTTGTAACTGAGCATGTTATTGGCATGAAGGCGTTAAAAGCTGCTGGCGTAGAGGGGAAGGCTTTCTTGGCTGGTTCAGAACTATTTACGACACTGCACACGCTCTATGTGCGGATGGCAACGGTACGTTCACTTTCAACGAGCTTTTTTCAACCGTTCGCAATGATATTTATCATTATTCTATTTACACTTAAATATCATTCCGGCTCGTTTGATATTGTGGCATTTGCTGCCACCCTCTATTTGATTCAGAAGATCTTTACGTATCTCGAGAGTACTCAGGCATCACTCCACGGCATTCGGGAACTCCTGCCGTATGCCGCACACATTGATGAGTTTAAGCAGCAGCTCGAGACTGCCCATGAGGAGCCTCAAAAGGGCACTCAGTCCTTCTCGCTCAAGAAATCTCTTGCATTTAAGAATGTGTCATTTGGCTACAGCCAAGAAAAGGTAATCCTCAAGAATGTATCGTTCTCACTTGCTGCAGGAACCACGACAGCTGTTATTGGTCCCTCTGGTGCCGGGAAGACTTCTATCGCCGACCTAGTGCTCCGTCTCTTTGCTCCGACTAGTGGAGTGATTGAAGTGGATGGTATTGACTACAAAGACATTTCTCTCGAGAGCCTCCGTGGTTCACTTGGATACGTTACACAAGACTCATTTCTACTCCACGCATCCATCGCAGATAATGTACGTTTCTACCGCAGTGAACTACGCGATGAAGACATAACCAATGCACTACACTCTGCAAACCTTACGGATTTTATTGAAAGCCTACCGGATGGAGTTAACACCATTGTGGGGGATAGGGGAGTGCTACTTTCAGGGGGCCAGCGCCAGCGTGTCGCGCTTGCACGTGCACTTGCAGGCTCACCTGCACTCTTGGTACTCGATGAAGCAACGAGCGCGCTTGATCGTGAGTCAGAACGTCTGGTGCAGGAATCTATTGAGGCACTGCATGGCAAAGCCACAGTCTTAGTTATTGCTCACCGTCTCTCAACGATTGAGCGAGCTGACTCTATTTTAGTTCTGGATAAGGGTTCTGTTCTTGAGTCGGGTCGCCCTGAAGAACTGATACAAGACCCAAATTCGTACTACAGTCGTCACCGCACAGGAGGGTAGTCGCCCTTTTCGAGAGTGGTATAGTCTAGGACATATGTCCACCATGAAAACCACATTACGCTGGGTAATTTACATAGCACTTTTTACTATCCCGTTCCTGGCACTATATGTCGCAAACGGCCTGTTTTTCCCGTTTATAACTGGGAAAGGATTCGCGTTTCGTATTTTGGTAGAAATTGCACTTTTTGCGTGGATTCTCCTTGCGTGCGCAGACCCGGCGTACCGACCTCGTTTTTCATGGACTCTGATTCTCTACGCGGTGTTTGTCTCGTGGATTTTTATTGCGGATGTGTTCGGCGTTAATCCACATAAAGCACTCTGGAGTAATTTTGAACGCATGGAAGGGTGGGTGACTCTTGTGCACGTGTTTGCGTTCTTCCTGGTTACCGCATCGGTATTTACGACTGATAAACTTTGGCGTAAGTGGTGGCTGACCTTTGTTGCGGTGGCTGCGCTCGTTTGTTGTTATTGCTTACTTCAGCTTTCGGGGGCGATAACTATTCACCAGGGAGGGGTACGTGTGGACGGAACCTTCGGTAACGCAGCCTATCTCGCCGTGTATCTGCTATTTGGTGCTGCGGTAGCTCTTTGGCAGGCATTTGAGTCAAAAGGGTTCCTCCGATATTCACTCTTTGTGCTCTCTTTTGTAGAAGTGGTTATTCTCTTCTTTACTGCCACTCGTGGTGCCGTGCTTGGTCTCGTAGGAGCTATTGGTCTTGGTGCACTTCTTTGGATGGTTGAGTCAGGTTCAAAGGGTAAAAAAGTGGCAGGAGGCATCTTCGTTGCTCTCGTGATTGTTGCCGGAGGGTTCTATCTCCTTCGTGAAAGTGCCTTTGTACAGTCAGAACCTACACTGCAACGCATTTCCTCCATCTCTATAGGCGATTTAAAAGTTCGCTTTACGCTCTGGGGTATGGCGGTGAAGGGTGTGAGCGAGCGACCGCTCACGGGGTGGGGCCAGGAAGGTTTTAATTACATATTCAACGAACATTATGTTCCTTCCATGTATCGCCAGGAGCCATGGTTTGACAGAGCCCACAATGTCTTCATTGATTGGCTTGTTGCTGGGGGTATTCCTGGGTTTCTTCTTTTTGTCGCTCTTCTGATAAGTGCGGTGCGAGCACTGTATATGGCTGGAGCGACTCGGCCTGAACGCGTGATGCTGGTTGCTGCACTCGGCGGATATGCTATTCAAGGTCTCGTGGTGTTTGATAATCTCTTTACCTATGTGCCGCTTGCCGCAATACTTGCGACCGCACATTCAGTTTCCTCGCGTCCATGGAAGAAGATTGAGGCGCTACCGGTAGCTCGCGAGGCAACGCTCCAGGTCGCCACCCCTATTGTGGCTGTGTTTGCTGCAACCATTATATGGATGGTAAACGTGCCGAATATCGCAGCATCTAATGAACTTATACATGCCATGTCGTTTACGAGTAACGACCTCACTTCAAACGTTGACTACTTTAAACAAGCACTTGCAGAGAATACCTACGCGAAACAAGAAATTCGAGAACAGTTAATTATGTTCACCTCGAACGTTGCGAATCAGCAACAAGGACCCTCACAAGCGATGACGCAACTCGGACAGTTTGCAATGGAAGAAATGGGTAAAGAAGTAGCAACACAGCCAAAGGATGCTCGTATTCGCCTTGAGTACGCATTAGGATACCGTGCACTCGGTGACTATGAACATGCACTTGAACAAATTGGTATTGCCCATGAACTCTCACCAAAGAAGCAAGGCATTCTTCTGGAACAGGGGATTAACTATTGGCAGGTGAACAAATGGGGTGAAGCGCGAGCCTCATTTCATCAGGCGTATGACCTCGATCACTCGTTCCCCGAACTCGCTGCCTACGCTGCCGCAGGAGACCTAACAACTGGGCACCTCCAGGAGGGCACAGACCTACTTCTTCAGACGGTGGGTACAACTACCGTAGACTCTGAGCCGCTCATCCTTGCCTACTACCAAGTGAAGATGTATCCAGAACTCATTCACTCGCTCCAGCTTCAGGTTACCCGTCAGAACGGTTCGGCGGCGTCTCGTTTCCGTCTTGCCGCAGCGTATGTGGCTGCCGGACAACATGCTGAGGCTCGTGCACAAGTAAACAAAGCTGTTCTTGAGCACCCCGAAGTTGCAGCTCAAGCAGCTGAATTCATGAAGCACATTCCTGGTGGTTAATGATTGTTCGAGAAGCAGTACCATTTTCTGAACTCACCACCTTCCAAGTAGGAGGTGAAGCGCACCTTCTCGTTGAGTGCGAGACACATGAGGACGTACCGCTCGCGGTCGCGTATGCGCGCGAGCACAACCTTCCATTTGTCATGCTCGGACAGGGTAGCAACGTACTTCCTCCTGATGAGGGATATCTTGGAGTCGTTATACGAGTATCTTCAAAAGCGCGCGCGTATAGAACGGTCGGAGACACCGTAGTCGTCACTGCTGATGCTGGCGTGTCGTGGGACGAGCTCGTTTCTGAAGTTGCATCCCGAGATCTTTGGGGGATAGAAAATCTTGCCGGTATACCTGGTACGGTGGGCGCAGCTCCCATTCAAAACATTGGTGCCTACGGTACTGAACTCCAGTCAGTATTTGTTTCGCTTGTAGCTTACGATGCTCACACAGACACTGAGCGAGTTATTACGAAAAGAGAAGCAGGCTTCGGGTATCGTGATAGTCGTTTCAAACATGAGCCGGAACTCATTATTACCGAGGTAACGTTTGCACTTTCAAAAAACGGTGAGCCCCAGATTGGCTATAGTGACCTTAGGGATGCACAGACTCGAGGAGTAGACCTCTCTACACCATCCGCAATTGGTCGCGCCGTACGTGAAATACGCAGTACCAAGTTCCCTGATTTGAAGACCCACGGTACCGCTGGTTCGTTCTTCAAGAACCCCATTGTCTCGCCGGAACAATTTTCAACACTCTCAACTCGGTACGGCGCTATTCCGAGTTACCCGGTGCTTGATGGAGTTAAGATTCCACTTGCGTTTATTTTGGACCGAATACTAAATCTTCGTGGTTACCGAAAGGGGACTGTTTCGTTGTTCGGTAATCAACCACTCGTACTGGTTGCCGATCGAGGAGCCACTACTCGTGACGTAGATGCGTTTGCGAAGGAGATTGAAGAAAAAGTATTTACTGCAACGGGAATTAGTATTGAACGCGAAGTGCGGATGCTCACCGCGCGCGCATCAAAATAAATTATTTTTTTGTAAAAAAAGTTATCCACATTTACTAAAAAAAAGTTACAAAAAAATTAATTGCGCGCAATAATATTACTTAGAACACATTCGCGTGAAGTATAAAAAGTTTACGTGGATGGGTCGACAATATCAGTCGTAGAGAACATATACATATACTTATGGCAGCAAAGAAGAAGGCCGCAAAGAAGACGACTAAGCGCAAAGCCGCAAAGAAGACAACTAAGAAGGCCGCAAAGAAGACCACGAAGAAGGCAGCAAAGCGCAAGACCGCAAAGCGCAAATAGTCTCTTCTGACTTTTTCCAAAAGACTCCTCTCCAGGAGTCTTTTGCGTTAGCAAGCTCTTGAAGCCCTCGTCTGCTTTGTTGCGGGCTACGTGCTTTCTTCCACCGTACTTCAAGTACGTTTCCAGAAATCACGTGCTCGCGCCTCGCATACAAGGCCTTCCAGAGCCATCTAAGAAAAGGTATAGTCTATCTCTATGGCCACGTTTTTGGGCAAGTTATTCTCTCAAAACCAGTCCGCAGCTTTTTTAAAGGCTGGCGGGGCAGTGGTTCTACACGCCAACTCGCTTGCGGCGGGTCTTGAGAAACTCACGAAGGAAGAGCTTAGAGCCCAGCTACAAACGGTGCGTGCTCGTACGAGTGGCGCACCATCTAAAGACGAAGACATCGGAGAGGTTTTTGCACTGGTTCGTGAAGCATCTCGCCGCACCTTGAAAGAGCGCCACTACGACGTACAGCTCCTCGGAGGTCTTGCCCTTAGTAAAGGAAAGATTGCTGAGATGCGTACCGGAGAAGGTAAGACGCTCGTTGCTACGCTTGCCGTTACCCTTCGTGCTATTGCCGGTAAAGGTGTTCATGTCGTGACAGTGAATGATTACCTTGCACGCCGTGATGGTGCGTGGATGGGGCAGATTTATGAGTACCTCGGTCTTACGCTTGGCGTGGTCACTTCAAGTGGCTCGTATGTATATGATCCTTCGCACGTTCCAGCAGAAGAAGACGAAGCACGTGACGAAACTGCTTCATTCCGTGTGTTCTACGATTTCCTTCGTCCGGTGAATAAGAAGGATGCGTACGCATCGGATATTACGTACGCGACGAACAACGAGCTCGGGTTCGATTATCTTCGAGATAACACTGCGTACGACGCGTCACAAATGGTACAACGCGGACACCACTATGCGATTGTGGACGAGATTGACTCTATTTTGATTGATGAGGCGCGTACCCCGCTTATTATTTCTGGTCCTGCAGGAGACGCAGAGTCGCTCTACGAGCGCTTTGCTGGCATTGCGGCAACCCTTGCTCTCGGTGAGGACTACACGATAGACGAGAAGCAAAAGGCAATTCAGCTGACCGGCGAGGGAATTACTAAGGCCGAGCAGGCGCTCGGGATTGAAAACCTCTACACCGAAGGCGGTATGAAGTATGCGCATCACCTGGAGACGGCAGTACGTGCCCAGGCCCTTTTCCATAAAGACAAGGAGTATGTGGTTAAGGATAACGAGATTCTTATCGTGGACGAATTTACCGGACGCCTCCAGCCGGGGCGCCGTTGGAGCGAAGGTCTCCACCAGGCGATAGAGGCAAAGGAGCGCGTACCCATACAAAAAGAAACCCGTACGTACGCAAGTGTGACTTTCCAAAATTACTTCCGCATGTACGAAGCCCTCTCTGGTATGACGGGTACCGGACTTTCTTCAGAAGAGGAGTTCTATACCGTGTACGGCCTTGATGTCGTTGTGGTGCCAACGAACCGTGAAGTAGCACGTATTGACCACCACGACCTTATTTTCCAGACCACCAAAGGAAAGTACGAAGCACTTACGAGGCACGTTGAGGAACTCCACAAAAAGGGTCAGCCTGTGCTCGTCGGTACGGTATCCATTGAAGATAACGATGTGGTCGCCGACTATTTTAAGAAAGCGGGTATTCCGCACGAAGTATTGAATGCGAAGAATCACGAACGTGAAGGAGAAATCATTGCGCAGGCAGGACGCGCAGGACGCGTCACCGTTGCAACGAACCTCGCCGGTCGTGGTGTGGACATTAAGCTGGGTGGTGCACCGGTTGTTCCTGAGGAATACGACAAGGTTAAAAATGCAGGCGGACTTGCGGTGATTGGTACGGAGCGTCATGAGGCTCGTCGTATTGATAACCAGCTTCGCGGTCGTGCAGGACGTCAGGGAGATCCCGGTGACACCATCTTCTATGTATCGCTTGAAGATAAACTCATGCGTGTCTTCGCTTCAGACATGATTAAGAACGTGATGGGCACGTTCAAGATTCCTGAAGATGAACCGATTGCAAGTGGCATGATTACCAAGTCCCTAGAGACCGCTCAAAAGCGCATTGAAGGGTTTAACTTCGATTCGCGTAAACAGGTGCTTGCGTATGACGACGTCTTGAACACCCAGCGCCTTGCGGTCTATCAGGACCGAAGAACAGCTCTCCTTGGCACGCCCGAGGAGCTTGAGAGCCGCGTACACGAGCTCATTGAGAGTGATGAGACTGCAAAGCAGGCCTTTGAGCAAAAGAAAGTGGAAATTGGTACCGAAGTGTTCAGTGCACTCCTCCGTCGTATTGTGCTCCAAGTCACGGACGCGTTCTGGCTTGAACAGTTGGAAACGATGGAATACCTTCGTCGCTCTGTCTCGCTTCGTGCCTACGGCCAGCGGGACCCTCTTATTGAGTATCGTAGAGAGGGACTTATTCAATTCAACGTGATGCAGGAGGGTATTCGTCGCGCCGTCGCTGAAGCGGTTGTGCATGTCGCGCCTGCTGACGATGCGCGCATTCGTGCAGAAGAAGAGCGCACGCGTCGTGCCCTCGTTGCCGCAAGTGAGGGCGCCGATACTTCGGCAGCCCCTACGCCAGTGGTCCACACGGGTGTTCAACACAGACGGAATGATGAGGTCACCATCCGTAAGGGAGACGAGACAAAGACACTCAAATTTAAGAAAGCAGAACCGCTCCTTGCTGAAGGTTGGAGTATCGTCGAATAGGCTAACCATGAAAGACGTTGTCTTTATTACGGGCAATGAGCGGAAAGCGGATTATCTAGCCCAGTATCTCGGGATACCAGTTGAACACGTGAAGATGGAGCTCGACGAGATACAGTCACTCGATTTCACGGAAGTAGTCCGTCACAAAGTCCGGCAAGCTTATATACGGGTTGATCGACCCGTTCTTGTTGAAGATTCCGGACTAGAGTTCGCTAGTTTCGGTCGGCTTCCTGGCACATTTAGCAAATCTTTCATTCACGAGATCGGCCTTGAAGCCATGTGTCGACTGGTAGATGGTAGAGACCGATCGGCCACCGTTCGATGCGTTTTCGGATATTTTGACGGTGAACACGAGGCATATTTCGAGGGTAGTATGTCGGGAACTATTGCAGAGCACCCTGTCGGGAAATCTGGTTTTGGGTTCGATACTATCTTTATACCAGAAGGGTATAAGGTAACTCGTGCTGAACTTTCTGAAGACGACGACCGAAAGACGTACCTTCGTATTAAGCCGTTTGAACAAGTAAAGGAGTTTCTGCTCTCCAGGTGATTTCTAGCGACTTGTGATAGGGTGGGCTATATGGCACTGATAGACCACCTCATACTCCATGCAACAGCCGGTCGCGGTGGCGACGGTGTGGTGCGCTGGCTTCATATTAAAGGAAAAGAAAAAGGAGGACCTGCTGGTGGCGATGGAGGGAAGGGTGGTGACATCATTCTTGAAGGAGTACAGGACTTAGGCGCACTCGCTCAGTATCGCTACAGCAAGAAGTTTCGTGCAGAGCACGGTTTTCCCGGAGAGAACAACAACCGCCATGGCGCTGACGGAAAACCGGTCGTCATTAAAGTTCCGGTGGGAACGGTTATTAAGAACGCGACTACCAAAGAAACAGTTGAGATTCTTGCTGAAGGTCAGCGCGAAACAATCTTTAAAGGTGGAGCAGGTGGGAAAGGGAACGCTCACTACAAAAGCTCTATAAATCAGAATCCAACCGAGTCTTCACCTGGTAAAAATGGAGGGGCTGGGGATATCGATTTAAGCCTCAAACTCATCGCTGACGTGGGGTTTATCGGCTTCCCGAACGCAGGGAAGTCATCTCTTTTGAATGAATTGACCCATGCAAAGTCCAAAGTCGCTTCCTATGCCTTCACCACACTTGATCCTCACCTCGGCAACTTTTACGGCTTCATCCTTGCAGACATCCCAGGACTCATTGAAGGTGCATCGTCAGGGAAAGGTCTTGGTTCTCGTTTCCTCAAACACATAGAACGTACTAAGTTTCTTGTACATCTCGTCTCGGCTGAACAAGATAAGCCTGCAGAGGCCTATAGTGCAATACGAAACGAGCTAGCAAGCTTCGGTCGTGGACTTGCGGAAAAGCCGGAACTCGTACTCCTTTCCAAAACGGATATGCTTACTCCCGAAGAGCTCAAAAAGACCCTTAAGGAACTTGAAGTGGTCACCAAGGTCCCGGTATTGCCACTTTCCATTTTAGAACCGGCGCTCGTAAAATCAGTCTCCGACAGACTCGCGAAAGAGCTCAAAACGACCTAAGTACCGCTTGCGAACCAAGCAGTCTCCATGCAAGATAGAGGTAATGGGAGCGACTAAACGAAAACGAGTATGAGATACGTGACCCTACTTCTTGGCTTCCTTCTTCTGGCTCCTCAAGCACACGCTGCACGAATTTTCCAGACGGGGGCTGAACTTAATAGTACGACCGCAGGTATGGAAGTGACTTCGGTTGATGGCACGGGAGCAAGCGTAAGCTCAACGAACGTACGCTCTGGTAACTACGTCTGGCGCTCTAACAACAGTGGAAATACGAGCGGCATCACACAACGTCTCTCAGGAAACGATGTTTTTACACCTGGTTATCTTCGCGTCTATTTTTACTTCGCCACACTACCCAGTGTGAAGCAACGCATCATGCAGTTCAATACCGCAGCTAACCTGCTGTCAGCAAGAGTAGACATATATACCGATGGAAAACTTGTTCTCATGAACTCATCAAGCGTGGCGATAGGTACTTCAACTCTTGCACTCCAAACTAACAGGTGGTATCGGCTGGAACTTAAAGATGACCCGACGTTGAACCCAGGAAAACTTGAGCTGAGGGTAGACGGCGTCACCGTCGTTAAAGGAGACAGTGATTCACAAGCAGGTTGGGCACGTGTGCGTGTGGGACCAAACTTGAATAACAGCGTCACGGACGTGTACTACGACGATATTGCGGTAAACACGAGTTCCGGTACGAGCCAAAACTCATGGCCGGGGGACGGTAAGCTCGTACTCCTTTCGCCAAATGCGGCTGGAGACTCAAATCAGTGGCTGGATACGGTGGGAGGAGCTGGTACTACCAATAACTATACGTTGGTTGATGAAATACCACCCAACAACGCTACTGACTTTGTGAACTCCGGAACACTCAACGATACGGACTGGTACGGCATTTCTCCAATGTCGGCAGTGAGACGTATTAACGTGGTGAGTGTGCATGGTAGGCTCACGAACAATACAGCCGACGCGACCACAGCAGCAAAATGGCAGATACAGAAGATATCAGGAGGCACGGTCTCCCAAGGAACAGCAGTTATTCCGAACTCAACGACGTGGTGTACGGACGGTAACAGCACAACCATTTGGCAGAATATTCTGACACTTTACAACGACCCCGATGGGCAGCCATGGACGTGGCAAACACTACAGACAGCACAAATAGGTCCTAAGATAACTGCTTCAAACGCGAACCGTATTCAAGTATCCTCTATGTGGGTGTATGTGGATTACTCAGACTTGTCGAGCGGCGTGTATATCCAAACAAAAGGTCTCTTCCAACTCCTTAAAGGGCTGTTCGTAATACTATAAGCAATCCAAACAATGCGGCGCACTGGAGCTTAGGTGACGCAAAGGGGTCATCCTTGCAGACATCCCAGGACTCATTGAAGGTGCATCGTCAGGGAAAGGTCTTGGTTCTCGTTTCCTCAAACACATAGAACGTACTAAGTTTCTTGTACATCTCGTCTCGGCTGAACAAGATAAGCCTGCAGAGGCCTATAGTGCAATACGAAACGAGCTAGCCACCTTCGGCCGTGGACTCTCAGAAAAGCCACAAACCATCTTCGTAAAAATAAGTCTCCGACAACCTCGCGAAAGAGCTCAAAACGACCTAAGTACCGCTTGCGAACCAAGCAGTCTCCATGCAAGATGGAGGCAATGAGGGAGTATCGTCCAACTATCGGTCTTGAGGTGCATGCGGAACTTTCTACGCGTACCAAGATGTTTTGCGATTCAGCAAACGACTCTGAAGAAACTGAGCCGAACGTGAATGTCTGTCCAGTGTGTCTCGCGCACCCAGGAACGCTTCCCGTGATAAACAAGCAGGCAGTTGCGCACGTGCTTCGTGTTGGCACAGCACTCGGGAGTACACTCGCAGACTACACTGAGTTCGATCGCAAGTCCTATTTTTATCCGGACATACCGAAGGGCTATCAAATTAGTCAGTATGAACATCCACTCGTTTCTGGTGGTGAATTGAATGGTGTTGCTGTCACGCGAGTGCATCTTGAAGAAGATACCGCACGCTCTTCGCACGCGAATGACGTAAGTCTTGTTGATTTCAATCGTGCAGGTGTGCCACTCATGGAGCTGGTGACGGAACCGGTGATTCATGACGCGAAGACTGCAGGCGCGTTTGCTCGCGAACTCCAGCTTTTGCTTCGTGCGCTTGGTGCATCACATGCAAATCTTGAGAAGGGAGAGATGCGCGTGGAAGCAAACATTTCTGTGTCAAAAACAGATTCTTTCGGAACAAAAGTAGAAGTAAAGAATCTCAATTCATTCCGCTCGGTAGAGCGCGCCATTGAGTATGAGATAGCTCGGCAGACAGAGCTCCTTGAATCAGGAGGCACCGTGACCCAAGAAACTAGAGGGTGGGACGAGAATAAAATGGAGACATTCCCGCAGCGACTCAAGGAGGGAAGTGCCGATTACCGCTATTTCCCTGAGCCAGATTTACCAAAGCTCGTACTCTCTGACCTTGAAGAATTCAAGAAATCGGTTCTTGAAGAGAGTCTCCCTGAACTGCCTCACGCGCGCAGAACACGCTACGTATTACGGGGACTCAAACCAGAAGAGGCGAGTCTCATCACGAGCTCGCTCGAACAGAGCGCATTCTTTGACGAGGTAGTAGCTACACTTGGAGCAGACAGTGAGTCCGTTCGCTTAGCCACAAATTATTTGCTCAACGACCTTGGAGACGGCCCGCTGCCGAAGGCCAGTGCGTTCTGTGAGCTTATAGAGCTTATACGCAGCAATAAGCTTTCTTCTCGCGGCGCCAAGGATACGCTCGCAATTCTCGCCGAAACCACTGCACCATCTGCGCTTGCTGTTGCAACTGAGCATGGCTGGCTTCAGGAAAGTAATCCTGAGGCCATCCGGGAGGTAGTACGGGGTGTCGTAGCGGCAAACGCGTCCGTGATCGAAGAATACCGGGGAGGAAAGCAAAGTGTCCTGCAATTCCTGGTCGGACAGGGCATGAAATTGAGTCGTGGAGCGGGCAATCCTGAGGTCCTCAAGAAGTTGCTTATCGAGGAGCTGGGAATACTACCGCCGAAAGAATAAATTTTTTATGACTGTGAACAACCTATCCAAAACGAGCCGAGATAGCCTATACTAAAGCCATGGATGAACTTACTATCGGTGACCAAAAATATCTCTCGTCAAAGAAAGCCGCTCAAATCACTGGCTATGCGAAAGATTATGTTGGACAATTGTGTCGAGAGGGACGCGTGGAGGCTCGTTTGGTAGGGAGGAATTGGTATGTGCTTGAATCTTCACTCCTTGAGCACCGGTTTGGCCCCGAGGAACAGAAACCAGTCGCTCCAGATCGAGCTGAACTTGATTCCACTTGGAAAAGCCCCGTATATGGGCACGAACCCCTTGTTTCTGTGCCTGAATTGGCCCAAAAGGCAGTAATTACGACGCCGGAGCCCTCAAACCAGAAGGTATTAGTAGATATGCAGTCTGCGTGGCAGGAATGGTTCAAAAACCAGGAAAATGCTGAAAAAGCACTTCCAGAACCTAATGAAATGCTGCTTCCGGTGGGGGATGAGGTACAAGTTGAAGAATCATCGCAGACGGTAGCTTCAGTTCATGAGGAATACGAGCCTGTTATCAACGCTATTTCAGAGCCAGTCTCACAAGATGTTGAGGAAATAGTGCATATTTCACGAATTAAGGAGCCTGAGATGGTGGAAAAAGTATATCAACCAGTACCCGTTCGCATGCAAGAAGAAACCGTTCATATACAACGCTCACACGAGACGTACGCTGAGTTCGTAGGGAATACTCGTGTTGTAGCCAGAGAACCAGTACTACGGCGACGAGAGGGCGCCAGACGCTCAAAAAGGTCTTCAGGAGGCTCGTTTGCACTCAAAGCAGTCTTTATATCAATTGCAGGACTTGCTATAGCGATAGCCGTTATAGGTAGTGGTTTAGCTGACCGTTACGTACGCGAACAGGCAAAAGATAATGCCGTTACTAACTTCTTAGGAGGAGAAAGAACGATAGAATACAATAAATAAAGCATATCTCGTCTCGTACATACGAGATATAAAATTAGTACATCAAACAGACGCCGAGGAGGAATTTTCGGAATCGCAAACTCTGAGGCACCCCAAAAGCGGACTACTCTCCCGCTTCGTGTAGTAGTCTAGAATACAGAACAGGCATTTCTTAGTACAACGATCGTCAGGGTTTGAATTTTCTTTAACTGATACTCTAGTCCCGTCTTAAGAAAGAAGCATTCAGATTTTTATAATTTCCTTCGGCTTGTGGATGAAAATTCTAGCAGTAAAGTGCGCACAATATCATTGCATTAGAGGTCTGTCCGGACTCTTTTTAGTCTGCTCATAAACCTCTAGAATAATGCACTTCACATAGACTGATTCATCCGATATATCAGATAAAACATAGACATTTCGTCTGCATACTGACCAAACTCGCTACGTCATATTGCCCCTAAGATCTGCGTATTTTTGACTAGGGAACAGAGTCATTTTTGACCTTCCTGAGGGCCTCCAGATTCTCTTTTTCACGCGTGAAAGGATGCTACATGGATCCTTCTACATAGCTCTACGAGCCACTATAGTCCCCTGTAAAGGCACAAGAATGATTCCAGGTCCCGATTTACGTCACTAATCACTAAATAGCAAGTAATTACTTAGTTTTTCCTTTCATTTGATGCTTTGTAGCCCTGGCATGAGTTTGTGGTCTCCTCGCATGACCTATTTACGATAAAGCAAGACGGATAACTACTAATTTCGTCACAGAATTCATAATTTCCCAGCACCTGCATGCTTTTCCTTCATGTTTAGACTTTTAGGTTGATTTTGTTGTCGAAGACTCGCTTTCACTGGATTCTCTAGTGACTTTTCTTTCTGAAACAACGTAGGAAGAACGAGTGTCATGTGTGCAAAAAATGTCCTTAAAATTCTTTAAAGGACAGTGTCTTTTTATCCCCAGATTTTTTCTGAGGAATGTCCGATATGTCAGGTATTATTTAGTTAATTCGTTCATCCGACATGGCACCTTTACTCGACTCAAGATTCATCTCAACTAAGGAAGCTTCTGAGTTGTCCGGATACAATCCCGATTACATTTCTCGACTTGCTCGTTCGGGAAAACTCGAAGGATCACAAGTCGGTCGTGCATGGTTCGTTAACAAAGTCTCTCTTGAGGCTTTTATCATTCAGCAAGAAGAACGTAAGCGTGAACTTGCTCGTACTCTTTCTCTTTCTCGCGAGCGCGAATACCAGGCTCGTGTCCTCGGAGGCACTGCTGTAGCAACCTCAACACCACAAAAAGCAGCACCTAGTCCAGTCGTTGTTCCTGCCGTTGTAATACCTGCCGAGTCAATTGCTGAAAATGTCCTTGAGACTCCGGAGGAAGCACTACGGGAAATAAAGACGGAAATAGTCAAACCAGTTCGAAGTCCTTATTTTTCAAAGCATTTTCTACAGCAGGCGGGGGTGGCAGTTATTGCGGTCTTGGTCGTTTCAGTAGGAGCCTACAGTGCACCACTTCTCAAGGACACGTTTTCTGGAAGTACGCTAGGTACCCATCCATCACAAAACACGGCAGCGCTCGCAAGCGCTCCTGCGTCTACGAACTCTTTTTTCAAAACAGTTTCTGATTTTATTCATCACGCATTTCTCGTCGAAGCTCCAACACTTGCTGAGCGAATTGCGGGCATCTTTTGGTTCGGTACCTCACCAGTTATCGTCATTGCGCAACCATCCCGGACCTACTACATCGCAACCTCTACGGTCGTAGCAACCGTTACCTCACCAGCACTCGAGACGACTGGATTCCCACGAGGACCAATCACACAGAACATTCTGAATCAAACCATCGTGCGAGGAGTATCGAAGGAATATGTCGACTCATATGTTGCTCAGTCCCTTGAAAACGCACTCCGTGATGCGACCCGCATCATCACTGCCGCCGCGCTTGATGGTCACGGACCGCCGCAGTCATCAAGCAGTTCCTCTGGTGGTTCCTTATCAAACTCAACCATCACCAGTGCAACTATCACCGGCTCCTCCTTCTCAGGAACGGTCACCGCTTCTAGTCTGACGGTCAGTGGTAATTCAAATCTTGCTTCTACAACGATTACTGGACCACTCACACTTACGGGAACAACCACATTTACGGGTCCAGTCGTTTTTGCAAACATTACAGGAAGTACCCAGTGTCTGCACGTTGATACAAATGGTGTTATCTCGGGAACCACGCTCGACTGTGGTACGGGCGGATCAGGTATTTCCGGGGTTCGTGCACAGTATTCTTCGTATCAAACAGGTAGTCTCCAGACCTTCGCAACCTCAAGCGACACGAATATTGGGCTCACTATCACGAGCGCAGGTGACATCCACACATTTACGCCATCATGGATTGGAACGCTTGCGGCTACTCGTGGCGGTACGGGGCTTTCTTCTATCACCACAAACCAACTCCTCATAGGCGGTGCCGGAAACACGATTACACAGCTCGCAACTTCATCCCTCGGACTTCTGACTACTGACGTTATTGAGGGGAGCAATCTCTACTACACAGATGCGCGCGTGCAGACCTACCTCGCGACACTCGCCAAATCATTCTTCTTCTCTACTTCCTCAGCTGATTACTGGAAGACACAAAATGATTTCTTTTCAACGACCAGCGCTTCTTATTTCCTTTCACAAAATACAGGTAATGCGTACTCTACAACGTCCGCTGACTACTGGCTCACGACGAAGACCACCGACAATCTTACGCAAGGCGTAACGAATCGTTACTACAGCGATAGTTTGGTGCAAGCATTTGTTCATGGATCATCTACGATTCCGAAGACCTACAGTTCAAACACCTTTACCGCAGGGAACACCTTCAATGGGGGACTCACGATTGGAACACTATCCGGCCCGCTCGTTGGCACTGCGGGTGTAGTCTCGGCCTCCAGCACCCTCACCGTGAACGTGGGAGGTACGGGCTCCACCACCTCCCTCGGAGGTATTCTCGCTGGAAATGGTCTCGGACCAATCAAGTCGGTTGTGATTGGTTCAGGTCTCACATGGGATGGGACTACGCTTTCTTCTAACGGCACTACCTACACTGGCACCTATCCAATTCAAGTCTCAGGCTCTGTTATATCAACGGCATTCTCAACCACCACCCAAAACAACTTCAACCTTCACAACACCTTCACTTCACTCTTCGCAACGAACGCTAGTACCACCAACGCAACCACCACCACACTCGGCATCGGTTCTTTGAACGGACCGCTTCAAGCCACTAACGGAGTCGTCTCCGCAACCTCAACCCTCAGTGTCGTATATGGCGGCACCGGCATTAGCACCTCACCA
>JBBTSZ010000005.1:0-2699 GCA_038064495.1 Patescibacteria group bacterium
TGGTGAGGTGCTAATGCCGGTGCCGCCATATACGACACTGAGGGTTGAGGTTGCGACCACTACACCACTTGCGTTCGTTGAAAGAAGCGCGTTATTCAAACCGGAGAGCGTAACGGCTCCGGTGTTGGAGATACTAAAGAGGGTTGAGGTTGCTGAAGCAGTTGAAGAACCAATAGCGAAGAGTACTGAACCGGTGTCGCCGTTATTCGCCTGGATTCCAAACTTTGCAAATAGCGTTGAGGAAGCGATACCAATTTTTCCTGAGGAGATTCTTCTACCAGTACCATCAAGCCCGCTACCGAAGATGAGATTACCGATATCAAGTGCGTTGTTACCAGTACCGCTTGGAAGAGTAAGATCATTACCAATTTGAATATTTCCTGAACCGCTATCAATACTGCTGTTTCCACCATTCAATGCGGTGTCTGCACCAATAACGATGTTCTTGGTACCCGTATTTATTGCATACCCTGCCTGGTAACCAATAAGGGTGTTGTAGTCAGAACCATCGAAGAAGTTGTAACCGGACTGATACCCGATCGCGACACTTCCGGAGTTCGTGTAGTTGGAGCTAATACCATACGCAGCGTTGTATCCCAGTGAGACGTTGTTAGAACCTCCGATGTTAAAGAAGTTCGCAGAGAATCCGAGTGCGACATTTCCTGAGCCAGTCGTAAGGTTTGAAAGCGTGTTATTACCAACAGCAGTGTTTGAACCTCCAACGGTGTCCGAAAGGAGTGCTTGGTAGCCGAGTGCCACGTTATCCGTTCCCGTGAGTGTTGCCGATGAAAGCGCTTGGTAACCAACCGCAAGTTCACGGTAACCAGTGGTGTTACCCGTGAGCGCCTGGTAACCGAGCGCAGTGTTCTGACTTCCGCTCGTATTTGCAGTAAGAGCTTTATAACCAAGTGCGGTGTTTGCTCCTCCGAAGATGACTCCCGTTCCGGCACCACCTGATAGGTCAA
This sequence comes from Patescibacteria group bacterium, assembly GCA_038064495.1. Classification (GTDB taxonomy): domain Bacteria; phylum Patescibacteriota; class Minisyncoccia; order Phycocordibacterales; family Phycocordibacteraceae; genus C7867-001. Next base: position 966 of record JBBTSZ010000005.1, read on the forward strand.
CAACGTTTGCGAGCGTTTGATATCCGATAGCGGTGTTGTACTGGGACGAGGTTGCGGTGGTAAGTGCTTGATAACCGAGAGCACTTGAGTAGTTGGCTGCAGCAGAAATGTTGGAGCCTGCACCCACGCCCACAAGCGTGGTTAAGTTCGTGGTTGAAGCGTAGAGAATGGTGTTCCCTGCCTGCTTGTAACCGGAATACTGGTCGGTATTTACAAAACCAACTACATCAAGCTTGTAACTTGGATTTACTAGACCAATACCCACATTCCCTCCCAGGAAGGTGGCTGCGGGACCTGCTCCCGCCTGCTGTACTGCAAGCGTTGGGTAGGCAGAAGACGAAGAGGCGAAGATACCAGCCTGTGCCCAAAGTGCCGTTGTCGTGGCAGAAGTGTTACCAGCGTAGTTCGTGAGAGGTGTGAAAGGGAAAGCCGCGGCCGCAACTGTATTCGTAAGCGTCGTGCCATCAAACGAGAGCCCTGAACCGATAGTCACTGACTGTATTGGACCTGAGCCATTGCCCCTTAGAATGCCCCCCAGTGAGGTCGTGCTTCCCGTACCTCCCACGTTGACGGTGAGGGTGGAGGAGGCAGAGAAGACTCCAGACGAGTCTGATACGAGTGCACCTGCACCGAGAGCACTTTGTATGGTGCCGATGTTGGAGATACTGAAGAGTGTTGACGTTGCTGATGCGGTTGAGGAACCGATGGCGAAGAGGGTGCGGGCTGTGTCTCCGTTATTCGTCTGGATGGCGAACTTAGAAAATGGGCTGGAGGAACCAACTGAGAAAGAACCAGCGGTTGGAAGTTGGAATGCTGAAGCTGTTGTTGTTGCAGGGATGGTACCAAAGAGGAATCCGCCAATATTAAGTTGATTGTTTCCGGTTCCTGATGGGAAGAAGGTATTAAAGCCGAGAGCAATGTTGTTTCCCCCCGTTGAAAGGTTGTTGGCAAGGAAATCAGTGCCTCCAAGAAGTGTGTTTCCGTAGCCAGTCGTTACGTTAGAACCCGCGTTGGTACCAATAAATGTATTGTAGTCTCCACTGCCACTGCCACTGCCTGCGGCATAACCAAAGTACACATTATTTCTTCCCGTCACATTGTTGGTACCTGCGAACTCACCGACTGAGGTATTTCGAAAGCCGGTGGTGAGAGTTGAGAGCGCTGCATATCCTACTGCCGTATTCTCGCCACCACTCGTTACGCTTTGCAGAGCTGAAGCACCAACAGCGGTTTCTTTTGAAGCAGTGGTGATTGCGTTAAGTGTTTGATACCCAATAGCGGTATTCAAAATGAAGCCGGAACTTGTCGTTGCGCTTTGACCACCAGCTGAATATCCGAGGACAGTTGAACCATTCGTAGAAGAGGCGTAGGCAAGAAGTCTTCCGTTCTGGTAGTAACCAGAGTATTGGTCTGTATTGATTTTTCCCGAAACATCGAGTTTGAAGCTTGGGTTTGTTGTGCCAACTCCTACGTTTCCACCCGCAGTCGCCAAATAAGTGTTGTCGGTCGTGGTGAGCTGCGACGACGACGCATAGGTAGCGAAGGTGGAGGATGCGATGAGGGAGAATGGTGAGGTTCCCTTCAGCCAGAGTGCGGTGCTGGTGGAATTCACAAGGGTGCCGTTGTAGAAGTCGGGAGTGAACCAGGTACCGACCGTGTCGGTATCGGTCACCGTATTCGTAAGCGTCGTGCCATCAAACGAGAGGCCTGTACCAATCGCAAGCGACCTGATGG
>JBBTSZ010000006.1:0-1050 GCA_038064495.1 Patescibacteria group bacterium
GGCACATTCAACCTGGAAGCGCACCACCCCATATTTGTAATGGAGACTGCCAGCCGTGTCTCTTGCGTGGTCGCTCGTTGAGTTCACGCTCAACAAACGCCAACTCCTGGTCACTAATGGTACCGAAATCGGTGCCCTTGGGGAAGTAGTCACGGATGAGTCCATTGGTGTTCTCATTGGTGCCACGCTCCCACGAGCTGTAGGGATGAGCGAAGAAGCAGCGGACACCGGTCGTTGCTTCAACTGGTTGCCAGTCGCGATTCTCGGGGCCGTTATCCATAGTGAGAGTGAGTCGCACTTCTTTAGGCAACAGAGTCAGACGTTTTTCGATAGCGGCTCGCGTCGCCGCCCCTGATTTGTCCTTCAATTTTGTAATGAACACTAGCCCAGTCTTTCTTTCGACTAGAGTGTTAAGTCCAGGCTTGTGATCTCTTGATTCAATCGTGTCAGATTCCCAGTCTCCGACGCGGGTTCTTTCGTCCACGATCCTAGGTCGCTCCTCAATGGAAGGACCGTTCGGCTTCAACACTCTCTGGCAACGTCGGGCCCCGGGTGGAATCCTGCGTTTGCGCCGTCGGCGCAGGCAGGGTCGCAAGTCTTCACACCCTGGCCTGACCCACCCATAGCCTTTCCGGTGAACTTGAGCGTAGATGAACTGATAAATGGCCTCATGTGAAATACTTTCCCCAAGCTCTCCCTTGATGATGCCGGCAATCTGCTCGGGAGAGCGTCTACGTTTGAGTTGTGCTACGACGAAGAGCCGGACCCGGTCATTCCTGAGTCGCTCCTTTCTGCCCCGGCTCTTCCTCTTTGCCATGGCTTTCTCATGAGCAATCCTAGGCCGGTACAGACCCTTTTCTGGGCTTCGGTTCCTTTGTAGCTCTCGTACGACTGCCGTATGAGAACGTCTAAGGTCTTTCGCTAGATCCCGGATAGATCTTCCTTTCCACAAACCTTCTTGGATTGCCTCCCGTTCCTCTACCGACAAATGTTTGTATGACATACCACTTCATTTTAGCGAAGTGGTGCACTTACTTGTTGAACTTGCTA
>JBBTSZ010000007.1:0-2900 GCA_038064495.1 Patescibacteria group bacterium
TGAAGACCATCTCAACCCCTCCATCCGGAATGAGTTCTGGCCGAAGCGGTGAGAGGTGTGACAACTCCTTCATCAGTATCATCGGCCTGAAGTTGAGTAAAAGGCCGAGGTTCTTGCGGATTGGCAAGAGTGCACGAGCTTCGGGCATCATTTCAGGACGCTTCTTGCCAATTGTTGTGTCCATTGTGGGGTCACCGACGCCGCCGAAGAAGATGGTGCCGATCTTGAGTGCTGTTTCCATTGATTCAGCGGGCGTTGTATCACCGCTCACCTCAAAGGCTTTCCAGCCCATGGGGGTTTCAATCCAATCAATTTGGATATGATCGAGTAGCGCGGCGCGATTAACAACGCGCCTTGCTTGTTCCATCATTTCTGGGGCAGAACCGTCGCCGTTGACTAAGGCAACTTCAATATGATTCATACAGGAGTCTTTCAGTTAGAGGTTTTATGTTGTGTGAGGATCATTCAATGATCTATGTCAGATACAACCATAAAATGAGCTTTCGGTCAATAAAAAACCCGTTCCCCTGCAAAGTGAATTGCAAAGAAACGGGTGTGAACATTCCGACTTAAACATCAGCAAGCGACTAGCGCCATGTACGGCAACTTAGTAGCCGCCTCCTCAATCGCGTTGCCAGCCTCAAGTGCTGTAGCAAGCGAGTCCCAACGTCCTGTAATCAACATCTCGCGATGCGATTCAGGCATAGCACAGGGTAAGGGCTCGCCCTCCCATTGGTGTTCGGCGCGGACAACCATGCGTTCAAGGTCAACATGAACAGCGAATGCTCCCGTGTTGATCTCATTCACAAGGTATTTGTGCACGTCAGGTTCAACTGTAACGCATACCAAGCCGTTGCCAACCGCATTACCGCGAAAGATCGCGGCAAACGAGAGGCCGATGATGGCTTTGACGCCCCACTGGGTCAGTGCGGGCACTGCGTGCTCGCGACTCGACCCCGAACCGAAGTTTTCGTCCACCACAAGGATGGACTTTCCTTCATTCTCGGCAAGATCAAATGGATGTTTGCCCCCGAGCTGTGCGCGATCGTCTTTGAACACGTTCACGCCAAGACCTTCGAAGGTCACACATTTGAGATACCGCGCCGGAATGATTCGATCCGTATCAATGTCGTTTCCCGGCAGGCAGAATGCTCCACCAGCCACTGATTTGATTATTGAATTCATGATCTTCTTTCAGTTGAGGATTTGACGAATGTCAGCGATTTTGCCTTGCGTCGCACAAGCAACTACCGAGGCCGGTGACATAAGGATAGTGCGTCCAGTTGGACTGCCTTGCCTTCCCTTGAAGTTGCGGTTACTCGAAGATGCGCAGAGCTGGCGACCCTGAAGCTTGTCGGGGTTCATTGCCAAACACATACTGCATCCTGCACCGCGCCATTCCCAGCCAGATTCAGAGAAGATCTTGTCGAGCCCCTCTGATTCAGCTTGTTTGCGCACCTGTTCCGATCCGGGTACCACGAGCGCTTTAACGTTCCCAGCTACTCGCAGACCGTGCGTCTTGATGATGGCCGCTGCTTCGCGGAGATCCGTAATACGTCCGTTGGTGCACGAACCGATAAATGCAACATCGATCGGTACACCTACAAGAGGTTGACCAACGGTAAGCCCCATATACTCGCGAGCTTCGTTGGCCTCCTTAGACGAATCATCAGGAATCATGCCATTCACTGGAATTGACTGGTCGAGAGTCACTCCCCACGTCATAATCGGCTCAAAATCAGAACCGTTGAATTTCACATCATTGTCATAAACTGCATTCTCGCCAGAGACGTACTCGAGCCAGCGATACGCAGTATTCTCCCAACCACCCTTCGGAACATACGGACGTCCCTTCAAGTAATTAACGGTCTTTATGTCGGGATTGACGTATCCACACTGCGCACCGCCCTCGATGCTCATGTTACAGATGGTCATGCGACCTTCCATTTCAAGAGCTTCAATGACAGGGCCAGCGTATTCATACGCATAACCGATGCCGCCTTTGACACCAAGCTTGTTAATGATTGTGAGGATCACATCTTTGGCAGTTACGCCTTGTTTGAGAACACCATCAATGTTGATGCGCCGAACCTTAGGCTTTTCGAGCAGCAGACAGCCTGTCGCGAGGACAGAAGCAATCTGTGTCGTGCCGATGCCAAGGGCGATCGAGCCGAACGCGCCGTGCGTTGAGGTGTGACTGTCACCACACGCAATCACCATTCCCGGTTGGGTCAATCCCAGTTCGGGCCCAATGATGTGGACGATGCCTTGATGTTCGTCGCCGAGGTTGAATAGCTTGATGCCATGCTTGGCACAATTGCGTTCGAGATGCTGAAGCATCTGCTCAGCGAGTGGATCTTGAAGAGGTCGTTGTCGACCGTCAGCCGATGTTGGGACGATGTGGTCAACTGTCGCGAATGTACGATGGGGGAAGCGGACTTTGAGCCCGCGCTCCTCGATCATCGGAAACGCCTGCGGCGAGGTGACCTCATGGATGAGATGCAGGCCGACCAAGATTTGGTCTTGCCCGTTTGGAAGCGAGCGCACGAGGTGGCTCGCCCAAACCTTATCGAAGAGCGTGTTACGGCTCATATATTACCTCCATTTTGAGGGGTTAATGTTTGTCGAATTGTCCTGTCAGAGAACAAAAAACACCTACTCAGTGTTCTGGTAGAAATCTACATCATTTTTTGAATAAGTCAATTTTGCCTTACGTTGAAACGCAGAGAGTACTGTCTCTTTTGTCTCATTTTGATGCCGACCGAGACGGGTCTTTTAACCTTAGATTAAAGTGCTACAATACCCTTACATGGTCTCACCTCATATGGTTCCAGACCGAAGAACACAGCCGAATAAAAACAGCGCGGATTCCGTGAAGGCCCGCGCTGGTGAATTACTTC
>JBBTSZ010000008.1:0-50439 GCA_038064495.1 Patescibacteria group bacterium
CCAGGGCTCGAACCTGGGACCGTCTCCTTAAAAGGGAGCTGCTCTACCGACTGAGCTATGGGCGCATGTGTAAGGGAAAAGTACCACTTACCGGCACACTTTTCTAGTTTGGATACGTAGGTGTTGTGGGGACCGTTCGTGCATAGGGATCAACTATGGGTGTCGGAGCACCGCCTGCACCCCCGACTTGTTTTGGATAGGATGCAGCGTTAATGGGATTAGTGGGCGCACTGATTCGGTAGCCTTGAGATTCCTCACCTGATCGAGTAACTGGAGTAATGTACGGCCCTGCAGTTGAGACAGGACGCGTCGGACCGCCCGTTGCAACCCAGGCGGCGAAGAGAAAGAGAATACACATAACCACAAAGAGCGCATCAGTCTTCATTGGGATATATAGTACCAGTTTACGATTTCAGTTTCTCGAGCTCTTCACGCACGACCTCTCCATCACTCCACGACTCCTTCGCTCCACTGGCACGCATGATGTAGGGGTCTGTTCCTTTTCCAGTGATAAGAACGACGTCTCCTGACTTTGCTTCACGAAGCGCGTATGCGATTGCTTTCCGTCGGTCCATTTCAATCAGTGGGGCTTTATTCATACCACCCACCATCGCAGCAACAATTGCGTCAGGGTCTTCATCATAGGGGTCTTCGTCAGTGAGTATCACGACCTCACACGCTTCTTCCGCAATCCGCCCCATCTCCGGACGCTTCCAGGTATCTCGTCCACCTCCCGTATTTCCAAGGACACAGATTTTTCGTTTTTTTCCGAAGGCTTCATAGAGCGCCCGGAGCGAGTCGGGAGTGTGCGCGTAATCAACAATGGCGAGGAAATCCTGACCAGCCTCAATGCGCTCAGCACGACCGGAGATTTTGGACAGTTTTGCAAGCGCAGCGGCTCCCGTTTTTGTTTCAACACCGAGGAACGACGCCGCTTTGAGTGCAGCAAGGGCATTTCGTGCACTGAAAGCACCCGGATGGGGAAGGGTGACGCGCACCCCGTCATAGTCAAAAGCGATTCCTTCGTCAGTCGTCTGAAAGTTCTCTGCGTCGGCGAATGTAAATGGAATCTGTTTCTCAACGGCAAGGGCGAGAAAACGTTTCCCGTGTTCACTCTCAGCATTTGCGATAACCGCACGCGGCCGCTTTGATGAATGGAGAAGGGAGGTTGCAATTCGGAATTTCGCCTGGAAGTAGGATTCCATCCCACCATGACGCTCCAAATGCTCCTTCTCAAGGTTTGTAAACACGAGCGCATTTAAATACAAGAACGTGTGGCGATATTGCAGTGCTGCCTCACTTGTAACTTCAACAACGGCAAACGTCGCACCTTTCGTAACCGCTTCCCGCAGGAATCTTTGAATGAAACCATGTCCTGGGAGCGTCATCTTATATTTGTTTGGTCGGGATTCGCCTCCGATCGTGAAGTGAATCGTACTTGAGAGTGCGACCGTGTGACCTGCTTCAGTGAGGATGCTTGCAATCATTTCCGCTACCGATGACTTGCCCTTCGTGCCGGTGACGGCAATCACGGTCAGAGAACGCGCAGGGAAGCGGTAATACAGTGCGGCAAGGAGTGTCCATGCGAAATGATAGAGAGGAAGGAGTGCCTGGTAGACACGTTTCGGCACCACGAGCTCAACAAATCGCTTCAATCTACCCATACCTAGTGGGGCGAGGAGAGGGCAGCTTTTAATCGAGCATCCTTACCGACAACCGAACTCGGAATAGCGGCAAGTGTCTTACGCGCTTCGCGTTCCGTGTAGCCAAGCGCGATAAGGGTATCAAATACTTCTGAGTCTGCGCCGTCATGGCTACCACTTACTCCGACTTTCTCAGAGAGCTCTACCAGTATTTTTTCTGCAGCTTTCTTACCAAGACCCGCGACACGCGTGAGATACGAAAGGTCGCGCGAACCAATGGCACTAATGAGGGATTCACGCGGTGCCTTACGCATAATACCGAGTGCTGTTTTCGGTCCTACCCCTGGGACATGGAGCAGGAGTTCAAAAAAGGTAAGGTCAGCGTGTATTGGGAAGCCATAGAGCTCAAGACCGTCCTGCTTTACCGCGAGGTAGGTATGGATGGTTACTTCTTCGCCTACGGTTACGCTTTCTGGAGCCGCCATATGGAGATACACACCAAAACCAGACACCATAACAACTGCACCAAGCAGGTCAGCATCAACGACGGTTCCTTGTATCTGCCGAATCATATATAGAGGTATCGTACCATTCTCAAGGACGCTCAAATAGCCAAAAATAACGGCCTCTGTTGCGTAATTGCACGCTCTAGCGTACTATCGGCTTCACATGGCAATCACGAAATCAGCGAAGAAAGCTCATCGCGCATCTCTGCGCAAGCACGTTTTCAATATCCGTCGCAAGCGTGTCCTCACTGACACCACAAAGACGGTGAAGAAACTTATCGCAACCGACACCAAGGAAGCAGCGAAGTCGCTATCCGCAGCCTACAAGGCTATTGATAAGGCAGCGAAGCGCGGGGTGATTAAGAAGAACACGGCTTCCCGTAAGAAGTCCCGACTCGCTCTTGCGATAAAACGCGCTGAAAAGAAATAATCCAAATGTAAAACCGCCCGAAAGGGCGGTTTTACATTTGTGGTGCTCTCGGAGGAACGCGAGTACGCTATCGAACCTTATCTGTGCTCTCGATAAGCCCTACGGGCTTGCCGATTCGCACTGCCTCGGACATACGAACGAGATTCGCATGTCGCTCATCAGTGCTCTCGGTAGGAATCGAACCTACATTACCAGCTCCGCAAGCTAGCGTCCTATCCATTGAACGACGAGAGCGAACGTTGTTGACAATACAGTGAGTGCGTCTTAGTCGCAAGCCACTCCTGCTTACGAGCGTTTCAAAAAACTTCAGCTACGAGGCGTCGAGGAGTGAAAGCATGAGGCGTACTTGAAGTACGGCGAATGCTTGAGCGACGAATACAACGAAGTAGATGGAGATTTTGGGAATGCTTTTCTAGAGGCGAAGCATTTCTATGAGTCGGTCAAAGACCGACTCATGATGACGACCTTCTGGAACCTGCGTAAGAAAGAATTCGTAGATGTCCACCGGGTCGTGCTCCATGATGGGAATCATGAGATGGGGAGACAGAAGACTTTTTGTTTTTATGGAAAGGGAGGGTGGCATTTCCTCGTCAATATATTCAAGAACCGAAAACGAAATCATGGAGTCGTAGGGATACAAACTGCGGTCAATAACTACTCCGTGGTCGGTAACCGCGAAGTAGTGCGATTCAGGATCTTCGCGAAGTGCAAGAAGCGCAAGGGTGCCACTCGCAGCAAGCACGACCAGCGCAAGAATGACATTATTAAAGAGAATACAGGCGACAATGGCAGCGACCGTAATAATGCCGAGCGCCCAATACCAATCAGCACCCTTTTCTTCATAGGTGTATTGCTTACCTCGCCATTCAAAAATAGGTGCACGTGCCATACGTTTTCATAATGATACCACCGCAAAATAAGCATATCTGTGTAACGAACAGAAAGCGTATACTGAATATATGCGACTGGCATCTGCAGTGCTCCTTTTTGCGCTCCATATTCCCTTGCTCGGAATGCCATTTTCCGTGCGTGCGGATGCACCTGCTCTCGAACAAGAATATCTGGAAAAAGCAAAAGTGCTTGAAGCGTCCGCTTCGCACGATAAGGCAATATCCGGAACAGAGATAGTGACAAAAACACAAAGTCTCAAGATTCAGGTGCTTGAAGGCCCTGATAACGGAACGATCATCTCCTTTGAGAATGACTTTACTCAGGTGCATGCAGGAGAAGTAATTTATATTCGTCACATAGTAGGGGGTTTTGGGACAGAAACGTGGGCCGTATCCGACACCTACCGACTACCCGTATTGATAACGTTGCTAGTTATATTCCTCTTACTCACCCTCTTCATCGGTGGATGGCAAGGAGTGCGCGGCCTTGCGAGTCTCATGGGCAGCTTGCTACTCATTTCTTCAGTCCTCTTGCCAGGGATTTATGCAGGATATTCTGCTATACCTGTTGCGCTTGGCGTGACCTCGCTCATTGTGATTCTCGGGTCATATATAACGCACGGCTTCAATAGAACAACGTCTGCAGCGGTCCTCGGCATGATAGGGACAGTTCTGGTAACAGGATGTGCGGCATATGTTGCGGTGCACGCAGCGCATTTGTCTGGTTTTACAACAGAGCAGAACGTCTATTTAAATTTCAACACCAACGGCAAAATTGACATGATTGGCCTCCTCTTTGCGGGGATTATGATTGGTCTCCTCGGGGTTCTGTATGACATTGCCATCGGTCAGGCAATAGCAGTAGAAGAACTACTCAACACAAGAAGTCTCTCAAAAAGAAAAGTATTTGAACGAAGCATGCGGATCGGTCGCGAACACATTGGAGCACTCATTAATACCCTTGCTATAGCTTACGTAGGAACTTCTTTACCACTTCTACTCCTTTTTTACGATGCGACAACATCTATTTCATTTATTATCAATAGTGAGTTATTTGCGACGGAAATAATCCGTATCCTCGTCGGTTCTATTGGCCTCATCCTTGCTGTTCCAGTAGTAACCCTTATTGCAACGCTTCTCCTGTCGTCAGAAACTGCAAAGAGCGGACATACTCACACACACTAGTTGCACAAGGCTCTCTTCTCCGTATAGTGGTACATAGTAGTCGCGCCTTGCGCCATCTCCTCGTGCGGACCCATTCTTGAAATTCAAACCTCTGAAATCTTATTAGTGTAGTTATTCGTTATGCTTATCCTCATTACTATCGGAGCGTTTCTTGCGACTCTGTGCGGAGGCCTCTTTGCACTCCGTCTCAAGGACCGACTTCACCTCATACTTGGTTTCTCTGCAGGAGCCATTGTGGGTGTTGCGTTCTTTGATCTTATTCCCGAGGCACTTGAACTCGCTAGTACAGCTCATTCAGAAGCAACTATTCTTGCGCTTACGGCACTCGGATTCCTTATCTACCTCGTTCTTGATCGCGCTTTCTTCATGCACAGCCATGATGCAGAGGATGAGCACTCGCATAAGAGAGGTAAGTTCGGTGCAGGAAGTCTGTCGTTTCACAGCTTCTTGGACGGTATTGGTATTGGTCTCGCGTTTCAGATTTCACCAGCAGTTGGACTCATTGTTGCGGCAGCGGTGCTTACGCACGATTTCTCGGACGGAATCAACACGGTAAACCTGATTCTTAAGAATGGTGGGTCCCGAACGCAGGCACTCAAGTGGCTTGCCGTAGATGCTTTGGCTCCTGTTGCCGGCGTGCTCTCAACGATGTTTTTCCATGTTCCTGAGGAGACACTTGGATTGTTACTTGCACTCTTTGCTGGATTCTTCCTCTACATCGGAGCGAGCGACCTCATTCCTGAAAGCCACCACGCGCACCCAAATGTGGTAACGACAATCATGACTGTGGTTGGTGTCGGAACGCTATTTGTTGCCGTGCGTCTTGCGGGAATATAAGCGGTAATAGGAAATTATAAAAATAAGACGCGAAGGCGTCTTATTTTTATGTGGCGGAGGAGGTGAGAACGCGAGTACGCTTTCTTCCACAACTCAAAACTTCGCCGACGCTCAGTTTTGGTTGCGTCCCCGCCTCGCGACCAAGCCTGCTGGCTTGGTACCCGCTCCGGCTTTCGAATCTCATCTTCTTCTCGCAATGGCAAACGCCCCAGAAGCAATACTTCTGGGGCGGCCATCTGCGGAGGAGGTGAGATTCGAACTCACGGTAGGTTGCCCCACGCTTGTTTTCAAGACAAGTGCCATAGACCACTCGGCCACTCCTCCCTGGTTATTGGCTTACCTCCGGAACCGGTGTCTGGGAAGCAGTGTCCTTCTTAGAAAACACTAGAACGTACAGAAGTTCAAGTATGCCAATCGTATTGACGACAAGAAGTACCACAAACCAAATCTTGTGGCCGTTACGTGCTGCATGCCAGAGCGCAATTCCCTTGATAACCATCGTCCAGATAAGCGCGATAATAAGGACAAAAATAAGATAGGGTCCGAACCCTTGTAGAAAGGGAAGTGATGCGAAGTCAGTGTATTCCATGCACGTGAGTATAGTCGGGGTAGCGGGGAGCGTCAAAGCACATCTCTCCGATAGCACGCAGACCCGCAAGCGTGTAGGATGCACCTATGCGGTATATGGGAATTGATTATGGGACGAAGAAAGTCGGCATTGCTTTTTCTGATGAGGCGGGGACGATGGGCTTTCCGTTTGAAGTAGTGGTGAATGATGCGCGACTTTCTGATGCACTTACGCTCCTTATCACCGAGGAAAAAATTGGTGCAGTTGTGATTGGTGACTCCCGCGACTTTGCCGGGAACCCAAACCCGATTGCTGACCCGGCACGCGCGCTCGGTGAGGAACTGAGCGAACGGAGTGGGGTACCTGTCTTTTACGAACCAGAAATGTTAACCACCCAGGAAGCCAGACGGGATTTTGAAGGAATACATTCACATAAGGGGAATGTGGATGCTTCCGCTGCAGCCCTCATACTTACGAGCTATTTGTCACGACATGGAAAAGGAGAAAATTAGTATTGATGAGTTTTCAAAAATTGAAGTAAAAGTCGGTACCGTGCTTTCTGCTGAAGAAGTCCCGGAAACCGACAAGCTCCTACGACTCATGGTGGAGTTTGGAGAAGAAGCAGGACCTCGGCAGATTGTGTCCGGTATTAAAGCGTACGTGTCTTCCCCCGAGACTCTTGTTGGCAGACAGCTCGCGTTTGTTACGAATCTCGCACCCCGCACCATTAAAGGGCTTGAGAGTAATGGCATGCTGTTTGCCGTTGGCGAAGAAGAGACGTTCGCCTTTCTTTCTCCCGACCGCTCCATTCCCCCGGGAACGAGTGCTCACTAACGCAATTCACTCTTGGGGAGATGAGCGCACAAGGGCGCGCCCACCTTGCGCTATACTTTCAGTAAATGAACGGAGGATTTACCAGGTTTCTTCGCGTGGAGTTTGCACCACCACGGTTTCTTTCCATGCCAACAGCGGGAATTGATATCTCTGCGAGTGGCATTAAGATTGCCTGTTTGCGTGAACGCTCACACGGACTTGAAATGGTCCATTTTGCTGAAGTTCCGCTACCAGAAGGAGCGATTGTGGGGGGAGAGATTGTTGATATCAAAACCGTCGTTGAAACCCTCAAGACCGTTTCTGGAAAGCATGGTATTCATACCGCGAACATCACACTACCAGAAGCGCGGAGCTACCTGTTTGAGGCTCAAGTAGAAGGTACAAGTTCAACTGATTGGCGTGCAAGCGTTGAGCAACATCTCGATGAATACGTGCCACTACCGCCAGCTGACGTGGTATTTGATGTGGTGCCAGTTCTTGAAAAAGATGGAAAGACCGATTTGTCTGGGGTTGGTGTTGCCAGGCGTGTTGTGGAGATGTCACTCTCTGTGTTTGACGAGGCAGGCATACGCGTGCGAGCTATTGAGGGAGAAATCTTTGCAGCACCACGCGCGCTCCTTCCGCATGGGGACACCGAAACGGTACTCATTATTGATATCGGTAAAACAACGACAAAGTTTGTCATAGTCGCGCATCGCATCCCGGTCTTTGCAACGACTCTTGATATCGGGGGTCACGCGCTCACGCTTGCCGTTCAGAAATATTTTGGTGTGACAGAGGATGAAGCAAAGAAAGTAAAAGCTGAACAGGGTATTGTCGCTCGCGAAGACAATGATGAGTACCTCGCGGCAATGCTCTCCACCGTCTCTGCCATTCGTGAGGAGATTGTGAAGCGTCTTGAGTATTGGCAAAGTCGCGCAGTTGTTGGAACCGTCCATGAGCCAGTGACGCGGACCTTGCTTGTGGGAGGAAACGCGACCGTACGAGGTCTTCCGGAATACCTTGAATCAGCGCTCAAGGTGCCGGTTGAACTGGGAGATGTGTTTACGAACCTTGCGAAACGTGACGATTGGCTTCCACCGGTTGAATATATGGAATCGCTTGCATACGCTACAGCTATCGGTCTTGCACTCCGTGAACACGTCCCTGCCTAGGTATGAAATCTGAACTCACGAACCTCCTTCCTCACGAGCGCAGTCGTAGCCTGACGCGTGAATATTTTTTGCGTCTTGTCGTCGTCGCACTCTCAGGCCTCATCGTCGTAATCCTTGGAAGTGGTGTACTTCTTATCCCTTCGTACCTCTATCTAAATCAAGAAATTCAGTTGAAAGAAAAACAGGCAGCGGATATCGATGCCAGGCTGTCTTCAACAGAAGGTAAGGAGGCAAATGTACGTCTCCTTTCACTCACGCAAAACGCAAATTATTTATCACGACTCGCGACCACTTCTTCGGCAACCGCAGCGGTAAAAGCGGTGCTTAACGTACCAAGAAATGGCATAACACTCACCGGCTTTACGTATACCCCGGCAAGTGCGAAGGGAATTGACGGCAAGATGACCCTAAAAGGTACTGCTTCAACTCGCGAGACCTTGCGTGCGTATGTAGCGGCACTCGCCGCGCTACCCTTTGTGAGTAATGCAGATCTACCGATCAGTGCGTATGCGAAAGAAAATAACATTCCGTTCGTGATTACGCTTACGGGTACGCTTTTACCATGAGCAAGAAAAGTCTCGTCACACTCTTCATAACGATACTCATCCTTGCCTTTATGGGTGGACTCTATGGCTTTGCGTATTACGGACTTTCAACGGCAACCGCAAAGGTAGAGAAACTACAGGATGAGATCGATACGAAAGGTTTTCAACTTGAACGTCTCACACGAGGACGTTCCGAACTTGAGACACTCGCTGTGGACGAAGCTGAGATACGTCAGTACATTCTTGGAAAAGAAGACGTCGTGCCATTTTTAGAAACGCTGCAGTCGGGTGGTCGATCACTCGGTACGAAGATAGAAGTACTTTCCGTTTCCGATGCTCCCATTGCCGGACACCCAAGAATTGCACTCTCGATTACTATTACGGGAACGTTTGACGCCGTTATGCGTACTCTGGGAAGTATTGAATACGGTCCGTATGATGGTGTGCTCACGAACCTCACACTTGATACGAGTGGCTCTGATATAAAAGGTGCTTCAACATGGACCGCAGCAAGTGTTTTTAGTCTCGGTGTACGACCGGTTGCTACTAGCACAAAAGCAAAGCCATGAACTTCACCACCCTACAAAAAACACTTGGTCGTATCTTTCGTAACGTTAGGTACGGCTCACATCCAAAACCGTACCGTGACTGGTTTTGGATACTGATTGTTACGCTCACGCTCCTTATTGGTAGTGTTGGCTGGAGTTACTATGTCTTTCTCTCAACAAGTAGCGATGACAGCGGTACCTCCGCAGTGAGTCTTAAGAGAACGTTACCCACCATTCCCCTTGATGCGGTTAAACATCTCTTCATGGTGCGTGCTGAGGAGCGTGCGCACTACCTTTCTGATTATCATTTCGTTGACCCGTCACGTCCTCAGCGATAAGGTACTAAAGCCTCCGTAGTTCAATGGATAGAACACCGGACTTCTAAGCCGATTATGTAAGTTCGATTCTTACCGGAGGCACAGACTACGAAACGTGTGTGGGCGCTAGAGGACTCGAACCTCTGACCATCCCGGTGTAAACGGGGCGCTCTACCAACTGAGCTAAGCGCCCTTAGCAAACGTGCTAAGGGAAGCACCTACGCACCATATCGCATAATGCGTTTTTTTTGAAGTAACCTCGCTCAGCTATACGGTGTTCTTATCTATATGACTGAACGTCTCGAAGCAATTGTATCTGGACGGGTCCAAATGGTGATGTTTCGTGATTTTACGCAGAGAAAGGCAACCGGATTACACGTGACTGGAGAAGTGAAGAATGTGAGTGATGGAACCGTTGCCGTAACAGCCGAAGGACCACGCGCATCGCTTGAAACACTGCTCACAAAACTACAACGAGGCTCGCTCCTGTCACATGTAGAAAATATAGATGTGAAGTGGGCACCTGCTACGGGTTCGTTCAAGAAATTCTCCATTACTTATGAGTAGACGTCCTACCTCAGTCGGTCTTATCATGGACGGAAATCGCAGATATGCGAAAGAGCACGGCCTACCTACCTTTGAGGGCCACACGAAGGGACTCCAAAAGATGAAAGAAGTAGTGCATTGGGCACACCGTGCGGGTGTGAAAGAGATCACACTGTATGCCTTCTCAACTGAAAACTGGAAACGAGGAGCTGAAGAAGTCAGCTACCTGATGAAGCTCTTTGAGAAAGCCTTCGGGGATTGGCTTTGCGAACTCCGCGACAAAGGATTTCAGGTACGGTTCATTGGTGAACGCAAGCTTCCATCTCAAAAAATACTTTCGCTTATGGACAAAACTGAAGCAGAGACGAAAGCGGGTACCGAAGGAACGCTCACGATTGCGTTTTCATACGGAGGACGTGCGGAAATTATGCACGCAGTGAACACGCTGCTTGAGGAAGGAAAGAAAGAGGTTACCGAAGAGGAGTTCAAAAGTAAGATGTGGAGTGCTGGCCTTTCCGATCCTGATCTCATTATTCGTACGAGCGGGGAACAACGCCTCTCAAACTTTCTTCCGTGGCAGTCCGTCTACAGCGAACTCTTTTTTACCAAGACCTACTGGCCCGATTTTTCCGAGGAAGAATTCAATTCCATTTTGGATGCATATGGCGCACGCGAGCGCAGAATCGGTGCATAAGTGAAGAAAATGGTAGGTTAGGGTTATGGACCTCCCGATTCTCTACGAAGACGCCGACATGGTGGCTATTAATAAGCCGTCCGGTCTGATGACGCATCCAGACGGCAAGACGACCGAAGAAACAGCCAGTGACTGGTTTGCTTCTAGATATCCAGAATCAAAAGAAGTGGGCGAGACCCAGCGACTGCAGGATGGCTCAGAAATAACGCGCCCAGGTGTGGTACATCGCCTTGATAGAGAAACATCCGGTGTGCTCGTGTTTGCAAAGACTCCGGAAGCGCACGCACGGCTCAAGCTCGCGTTCCAAGATCGTCAGGCAAAGAAAACATATCTTGCGTTCGTCTATGGCGTACCCAAAGAACGAAAGGGGATTATTGATTTTGCAATTGGGCGTTCGCGCCAAGACTTTCGTCTTCGGAGTGCTCAGCCAAAAGCGCGCGGCACTATGCGTGACGCGCTTACGCGCTACCGAATCATAAGTGACATCAAAAGCCACTCTCTTGTTGAGTTATCTCCTGAAACAGGCCGGACGCACCAGATTCGCGTCCACTTGAAAGCCATCCATCACCCGGTCGTGTGCGATCCGCTCTACGCACCAAACCAGAAATGCGACCTGGATTTCAATCGTCTTGGCCTCCACGCCTACACTCTTGAACTCACACTCGCCTCCGGAGCCCATGTTGTGCTCCGAGCCCCTATTCCCGAGGATTTAGTGCCCGCTTTCAAGAAATTCCCTGAAACTGAGGAGTTTCTTGCCCCGTAGTGCACGCTATGATACAGTTCCAACCACTATGCAAGGTGTAATCACCCCCGTATCAACACAAGAACGCGTACAGCTCGGCATTCGCCCGGGTGATACAGTTCGTGTGCACCAGAAAGTTATTGAAAAGGGAAAGACTCGTCTCCAGGTATTTGAGGGTCTTGTTATCGCGGTAAAGCACGGCACTGAGGCCGGAGGTACCTTTACGGTACGCGCACAGATGTCTGGCGTTGGTGTAGAGAAAATCTTCCCACTCTATTCTCCCGTTATCGATAAGATTGAAATCACGAAGCGTTCTAAGGTCCGTCGCGCAAAGCTCTACTTCATTCGTGAGAAGGTTGCTCGTGAGGTACGTCGCCAGCTCCGCAATATGCGCATGGTAAAGATGTCCACTGAGGATTTTAAGGAAGAGGTTCCTGAGGAGATGCCTGAAGAAGTTGCCACCCCCGACGCACCGGCAATTGAGGCTGGAGCACCTGAGACACTTGAGGAAGAGGCAGCGGCAACAGAAGCTGAAAACGAAGCTCCTCTAGCTTCAGAAGAAGAGAAGAAAGAAGAGGCGGTATAAGCCGCTCTCTTTATTTGTAGTAGGTGGTGCGCTATAGTCCTTGAACATCTTGCCCAGGTGTTGAAATTGGTAGACAAGCATCCTTGAGGTGGATGTGCCGCAAGGCGTGGAGGTTCAAGTCCTCTCCTGGGCACCAAACAAGAAAACCGAATGCGCACGCATTCGGTTTTCATTGTCTAGGTAGCCCAGGAGAGGACGTGAAAAGCTTTTTAAACCTCATGTATCGCATAAGAAAAGGCCGCGCTATAAGCGCGGCCAATAAGGTTAGTGATGGTGTGCATCTTCTGGAGTCAGCATCATACGTGCGGTAAGCCAAATCAAAACGAGACTTAGAATGGCCGAGAGGACTGAGTCCGCACGAACCAAACCGGAATACCACACAATGATTCCCGTAATGATGACGAGCACACTTCCGAGTAAATCAGTGAGAATGTGCAGCATCTGTACACGGCTCGTGTGGTTGTACTCACCACCCTCCATAACTTTGATTTGAAGCAGATTGCCAAGTCCTCCTACAACAGCAAATGCCGTCAGTAGGGGACCGTCCACCACGACCGTCTCCGCGCGGAGTCGATACACTGATTCGGACAAGCTGAACAAGAGAACCAAGATTAAGAGACCCCCGCTTGCACGCATGTACCTAAGACGAAAGGCATCTTCCTCGGCATGATCCTTCGCCTTATGGGCAACGAAGATAGAGATGCCGTATCCGACCGTGTCCGAAAATACGTGTGCGCTATCCGTGAGGAGCGCCAGACTTCCCGAAAGTACACTCCCGAGTATCTGAAAGATACAGACTCCGAGTGTTATAAAAAGACCAATTTTATATCTGCGTAATTCACACGAACACTCCCGAGGAGAAGCGGCCGTGCATGATGCAAAGTGTCCCTTGCGTCTCATTTCCGTTCCTTTCAGAGAGGTTCAACCACAGAGAAAATACCACACACTCTTTATCTGTCTATGTTTGCGTGCTATAACGCACGTACATGGCGGCCTTAGCTCAGCTGGTAGAGCTCTGGTTTGTGGTACCAGTGGTCGTGGGTTCGAGCCCCACAGGTCGCCCCAACAGTTCTGAAACGAAGAAAGCAGGAGATATTGACGGATAGTATAATGTGTGTTAAATTAAATATGGAAGTTGCTTGCAACACATAGAATCAAGAAAGGAAATGCTAGATGCACGACGTTCCTTGTCATGCTACCTGCTCAGGAAGCCAAGAACAATTCTCGACGTCCGAAAGCCTAAGTCCAATTGCTATTGCCATCGATCTTAAGTGGCTTGAGCAACTTAAATCAATTCGGATGGTCATCTATCTTCCGCTCCTCTTTGGGGGAATTCTCAGCACAATCATGACCGTCATTCTCGTTGTGTTTCTCATCTCGAGTGAGCCTATGTCAAAGGAGGGATTGATTGTGTATGCGTGGATGCTCTTCATTACGTTACCTCTTGGAATCTTGAGTTTCCACCTAAATCGCACAATTAACAGAATAGTAGCCAGACTTGGCTCAAAGACTGTTAGTAAAAAAGCCAATCTTGTCCACGACCTGAACATTCTTCTGAAGAATATGCGACTGAGTCCGGCAGATTTGCGCAACATGAACTTGGAGACAATTCGAGCCGAAGCCCAAGACAGAATTCGCTCTCTGGATCAACAAGCGCTTCATTTACAAGATCGAAGCGGAGGAGCCTCGCTTGATGCACAGCTGACTGTTCAGGAAGCAATGCTTTGTGTGAGTAAAGAACGGGAAGCATATGAGCGTCTCGAACTTCTGCACTAAGACTACAAAATAGTGTTTCCTCGAATGATTTTTCTGAAGACCATCCCTCGGGATGGTCTTCTTTCTTTGTGCTACCATCGACTGCATATGAAACAGCTTATTGCCGGGATTATCGTCATTGTGGTTATTGGCGCAGGAGCTTTTTTCTATAGAAATATTCTTGAACATCCTGCGTTTCCGGTAGGAATTACGGCGTGTAGTCAGGAAGCGAAAGTGTGTCCGGATGGTACGTCCGTCGGACGAACAGGGCCGGCCTGTGCATTTGCATCCTGCCCACTTCCAAATGCAGAAGATGCAGCCATCAGTCTCGCGTTTGTAATTCCCTCAGGTTATAGCGCAAACGCTGACGCGATAGGCTCAGACGAAACGCTCCGAGCCGTTTTCGATAAGCCTTCTAAAGGTGAGGTGCCTCACACAATCCTCGTCCGACGCTTTGCAATTTCAGCAGGGAAGACTGCCGAGGCAACAATACTTGAGCACACCATGTATGAGTCATCAGGCGAGCAGCCAAAATCAATCAGTGAATTCAAGGTAAAAATGATTCATGATAAGAAATTTCTCTGCGTGACGTTAGAACGATTTGAAGGACAGATACATACCGCGTGCTATCTCGAACGTGCACAGGACGTCCTTCGTTTTGAGGTCCTTGAAAAGGACGTTGATTGGACGAACCCGGCGCTTGTCGTAGACACTCTCCCAGAACACGGCCTGTTCTACGCGATGCTTGCGACGATTCAAACGCCGTAAGTATGGAGGATATCGAGCGTCATAGCTCGCACACCGTCCTCCGCACCCTCGCGGAGGTATTGGTATACTAGAAACACTTACTCATTAGTATCACTATATGGAACCTCGCTCAGTATTTGATGATTTGTTTAATTCCTCCGCCGTTCGAATCTCGCTGGTAGGAGTGTTTGCGATTCTCGCCCTCTTTTTGTTTGCAAAAACAATGGACATTGTTCAGGACTTTGGACGTACTGATCTTTCTAATATTGCTACCATAAGCATCACCGGAACGGGAAAAGCCTCAGTCGCTCCAAATGTCGCTCAAATCTCGTTTTCTGTGGAAGAGCGAGCTACAACCGTAGCGGCTGCACAAGATTCAGCAACCAAACGTACCAACGACACACTCGCAGGGCTTACAAAACTCGGTATTCTTGATAAAGACATCAAGACAAGTGGCTACAACGTGAATCCAATGTATGCAACACCAAGCTGTCCGCCTGGCACCTTCTGTCCAGCACAAAACGGAAAGATAACTGGCTACACGGTTACGCAGAGTATTGAAGTAAAAGTTCGTGACACCGCGAAGACGGGCGAAGTCCTACAGCTTCTTGGTACCGAAGGTGTCCAGAACGTATCTGGACCGAACTTCATGGTTGACGACACCTCTCTCGTTGATGCTGAGGCGCGTGGCAAGGCCATTGATGACGCACACCAAAAAGGAGAAGTGCTTGCTCGCCAGCTTGGCGTACATCTTGGTAAAGTTGTTGGCTTCTCTGAGAATGGCTCCTCCATGCCGTATCCAATGTTTGCCGGTGGTCTTACAAAGACCGCAACTGCAGATCGTGAAAGTGTAGCTCCGAGTGTGCCAACCGGAGAGAATGAGACGGTTAGTAACGTCACTATTGTCTACGAAATCCGTTAAGTGCGTCCCAAAACCAGCTCTCTTTTGTTGTTCTCATCGCTCAAACATTCAACGTACTATGAGTACGCCTCATGTTTTCGCTTGAGAACGCCTCGGATAGCAGATTTTTTGAATCGCACTCATAAGTGAGCTTCTGCAAGCTCGTTTGACATAGATAGCAGGCCGTACTATCATATTGGTAATCAAGGCCCGAGGGCCTTTTTTATTAGAACTCATTTGCGAAGCATATGAATGCACTCGTCACCTATTTGAAGAACGTTCGCGCTGAGATGACTCATGTCGTTTGGCCTGACCGTATGCAGGGATTGTGGCACACGCTTCTCATTGTGGTTATTTCAGCCGTCCTCGCACTTTTTATTGCCGGACTTGATTACATCTTTACCGGTGTGGTGAGCAAACTTCTTGGTGCGTAAGCAGACCTCTAACCTTTCTACACTATGGAAATGAAAACCATCCCCCATTTTGATGACAGCGCGGCCTCAACTGAGCCTCGCTGGTACACCATCCACACCTACGCAGGGTACGAGAACGCCGTTGAGCGTAACTTGAAGCAGCGCATTGAATCTCTTGGTATGGAAGGAAAAATCTTTGAGGTAGTTGTTCCAACCGAAAAGAAAATCCGTGTGAAGGGCGGCAAGCGTGTTGTTGAAGAAGAGAAGATTTACCCAGGCTACATTCTCGTACGCATGATTGTGGACGAGGATTCGTGGTTTGTCGTGCGCAACACACCACGTGTGACTGGATTTGTTGGTTCCGGTACCACCCCCGTTCCTATGGAAGAGTCAGAAATCGCAACCCTCATGAAGCGCATGGGTCAGGAAGCACCGAAGCATCGCATTGACCTCATGAAGGATGACCCGGTTATCATCGGCGACGGTCCGTTTAAGGACCTTGAAGGTAAGGTGGGAGAAATTGATGAAGACCGTGGCAAGGTAAAAGTGCTCGTATCCATGTTCGGTCGAGAAACTCCCGTTGAGCTGGATTTCTTGCAGGTTAAGAAGCTCTAGCGTACAGTCGTAACACACATATATGGCAAAAGTAGTAAAGAAAATTAAGCTCCAGATTCCAGCAGGTAAGGCAACTCCTGCTCCTCCTGTCGGTACCGTACTTGGTCCGGCTGGCGTTAACATTGGCGATTTCGTCAACAAGTTCAACGAAGCAACTAAAGACCGTATGGGCCAGATTGTTCCGGTGGAACTCTTTGTCTATGAGGACCGCACCTTCACTTTTGTACTCAAGGTGTCCCCAATGTCTCGTCTCATCCTCGCTGCACTCGGAGTAGATAAGGGTTCTGGTAAGACCCCTAACGCGAAAGTAGGAACACTTACACGTGAGCAGATTCGTCAGATTGCAGAAACAAAGATGCCAGACCTTTCCGCCTCTTCTCCTGAAGCAGCTGAAAAGACCGTAGAAGGAACTGCACGTTCTATGGGTGTTGGGGTGCCAAACTAAGAACTGACCCCATCTGCATTGTTGCGAGGTTCGCTCAAATGCTCACTGTACACGTCGTACACCTCGCATTTTCGCTCGCTCGCGCCTAGCATCTCGGGCCATTTCTTAGTCCGGCAAAACACTCATCACTCTGTGACACGAGTGTTCTTGTATATTAGGGACGCATGAATGTCACAAACTGAAACTGCTTACCAGCGTCTTCAAGCACTTCGCTCTCTTCACTCACGACAAACTCACCGTAGTCAGGGAAGTACGTGTCGCCTTCAAGAGCGTCGTCTACAAGGGTGAGATAGAGACGTTCCGCAAAGGGAAGTGCGAGCTTATAGATTTCACCACCCCCAATGACAAAGATTTCATCGGCTCCTTCAGAGTCTTTCGCGCGCGAAAGTGCTTCAGGAAGAGAATGAGCAACAGCTGCTCCTTCCGCTCCATACCATCCTGCGGACGTAACGACTATGTTCGTTCGTTTCGGAAGGGGGCGGAATTGCTCAGGAAGGGATTCCCACGTCTTTCTACCCATAATCACGGGGTGCCCCGCCGTGAGTTTCTTAAAATGAGCTAGGTCTTGGCGGTTGTCCCACAGAAGATTTCCACCCTTACCCACAGCTCGGGTTTGTTTTGAAAGGATGGCAATTAGGTTAATCATAGAATTCCTTCACTTGAGTATACGGTAGCCTCCCCGGAGGCTTGGTCAACCACCACTACATAGTCCATGGCCTGATCCCAGCTCTCGCGCTTAAGTGGTGTAGTGGAGAACTGGTGAGTAAAGCAAAAGCCAATACGCAGCCATTCCCTCGGAACTTCCGCGAGGAAGCGGTCATACCAGCCACCACCTTGGCCGTGCCGGGTACCCGAGCCGTCAAACAGTCTTCCGGGAATACAGATAACCGTAGAGCTGCTTCCGATAGCAGTGACCATCCGCTTTGCCTCGCTTACCGGGTCAAGTGAAGGACGTGGCGGAATAACGAGTGCCTCTGCCAGGGCAGATTTTCCCAAGAGTTCATTGATAGCCACTTCGCTGCGAAGCGGTTCGTACGTAATAACGCGGTCAGCTGAGGAAAGTAAGGAAGAAATAAGCTCGATTCCCTGTGGCATATTCCTACCCTAGCATTTTCCTCGCCTGAAGAAGGACTCCTTTGTATACTGACACGCAATGTCTACTACCTACGAAATTGAAATAAAAACACTCCTCGGCGAGGAATCTGTTGCGAGCAAATTTAGAGAAGACCTTCGGGCACTTGATCCAACGCTCACCATGCATAGTTCATACGCCCAACTCAACCATTATTTTGAAGGAGGTGATTTGAATACATTATGTGACGGGCTCGCTCCGCTACTCTCTCAAGAGACGCTCGAGAAACTGAAGTTGGTAGCGGAGAAGGGAATCAAGGTATCCGTTCGCACGAGAGAAATGAACGGAGTCGCAAAGTTTGTTCTCAAAGCATCGGTTGGCGACGACTCAAGTGAAAACGGTGTTGCCCGCCTTGAAATTGAGGAGGATGTTCCCGTCTCGCTCCCAGAACTTGATAGCGCTATTTTAAGCGCTGGCTATACGTACCAAGCAAAGTGGTCACGCGTTCGTGAAGAGTATCGCTTAGCTGATGCAGTTGTGTGTCTTGATAAGAACGCTGGGTATGGCTATCTCGCTGAATTTGAAAAAGTCGTTGATGATGCTGAGAAAGCCGAGGAAACAAAGCAGGAGCTATACACCTTGATGGAGAAGCTCGGGGTATCGGAACTCTCCCAGGACCGACTTGAACGCATGTTTGCTCACTATAATGAACACTGGCCGGACTATTACGGCACAGAAAAGGTATTTGTTATAGAATAGGCCCATGTTTCTCTCCGACCGCGATATTACGAAGGGCGTTGCAGATGGAAGTATTGTTATCAAACCGTTTTCCCCAAAACGTCTTCAGATGGCAAGTTACGACGTCACGCTTGGAAACGAGTTCCAGGTTACGAATCGTCACAGCACGACCGCCATTGATCCATCACGCAAAATATATCCAGCAACCAGAACTATTAAAGTTGCTGATGGTGAACCCTTCATTCTTCACCCTGGCGAGAGCGTGCTGGGTAAACAAAAAGAGTTCATTGGAGTAGATCACAATCACCTCATTTTGCTTTCAGGAAAATCTAGTCTTGCTCGAGCCGGCCTTGTGGTACACAACACCGCAATGCTTTTCAATCCCGGACATCATTTTTATCCAACGTTTGAGCTCGTGAACACCAACAACGTGCCGATTATTCTTCGTCCAGGAATGGAGATAGCACAGTTACTCTTTGCTCGTCTCACGAGTACAACTGCAAAGGGATATGACGGCGTGGGTAGATTTGATAAAAAGAATTCAAATCATTTTCCTGACCGACCTAAGGGTAAGGCAGTGAAGAAGACTACTAAACCAAAAAAGAAATAACATGAGCACACATCCTGAAATCGCTTACTTGGACCTACTCAAGGAGATTCTCGAAACCGGAGAAGAGCAGGTTGATAGCGGTACGGGTGTTAAAACGTACAGCCTTTTTGGCCGACAGATTCGCTTTGATTTGTCAGAAGGATTTCCACTTCTCACCACGAAGCGTGTCTACTGGAATGGAGTGCTGCAAGAGTTGTACTGGTTTCTCTCTGGGCAATCAAACATTAAGTATTTGGTAGACAAGAACGTACACATTTGGGACGACTACCCGTACAAGATTTATGCTGAAAAAGCTGAGAGTGCCGGATGGCCCACTCTTACGAAAGACGAATTTATCGCAAAGATTGCTGAGGACGCTGCTTTTGCTGACGCGCATGGTGAGCTCCCGCATATCTATGGCGAACATTGGAGACGATGGGAAGCTACTGATGGACGTAAGATTGACCAGCTTGCCTGGGTCATTGACGAGCTTCGTAAGGACAAAGATGCACACAACACACTCGTTACGTCGTGGAATCCTGAATATATGTATGCGATGGCAAAACCAGGAGAGGGAGCTCGGTTCCCCATTTGTCACAACCTGTACCAGGTAAATATTAAAAACGAGAAAGTGTGTCTTCAACTCTATCAGCGTTCAGCTGATATTTTTCTCGGTGTCCCGTTCAACATCGGTTCCTATGCACTTTTAACGTGCATCATTGCCAAGATTTTGGGGCGTGAACCAGGAGAATTCGTGCACACCTTCGGTGATGTACATATTTATGAGAACCACAAAGAGCAAGCACTCGAGCAACTCGCGCGCGAACCAAAAGCATTTCCAACACTCTCGTTTAGCCAGGAGTTTTCTTCTCTTGAAGAATTCAAGCCAGAATTTGTAACACTTGAGTCATACGAACCACATGCAACGATTAAGGCTGACCTCACCGTGGCAGGGGGCTACAACAAGAAGCTGCACGGATAAGAGTTATGGAGTACCCACACCTGGAGCAAGACGATACGGAGATATACAGCGCCATTGTTGGCGAAGAGAAGCGTCAGGCTGAAGGTCTTGAACTCATTCCGTCAGAGAACTATGTGTCGCTTGCGGTACGAGAAGCAATGGCGAGCGGCCTCACGAATAAATACTCAGAAGGATATCCCGGCAAACGGTACTACGGTGGGCAGGAATTCACCGACCAGGTGGAATTGATTGCCATAGACCGTGCAAAGAAATTGTTCGGTGCAGGCTTCGCAAACGTGCAGCCACTCGGTGGAGCAAACGCAAACATTGCGCTCTACACGGCGCTCATGCAACCAGGAGACACCATTCTTGGCATGGATCTTTCGCATGGAGGACACCTTACCCATGGACACCCAGTGACGTTCATCTCAAAGATTTATAACTTCGTCCGGTACAAAATGAAGGATATTGAGACGGGGGAGATTGATTATGACGAACTCCGCGAAACTGCGCTCCGCGATAAACCAAAAGTAATTCTCGGCGGTTTCTCGGCGTACCCGCGTGAACTGGATTGGGCAAAGATTTCTGCAATAGCAAAAGAAGTGGACGCACTAGCTGTTGCTGACGTAGCACACATTGCCGGCCTCATTGCTGGAGGTTCTCAGAAGAATCCGTTTGACTACGGATTTGATGTGCTCACCTCGACGACGCATAAGACACTCCGTGGTCCGCGCGGTGGGCTCATCCTCACGAAGGATAACGAGGAGATTGCAAAGAAGATTGATAAGGCGATTTTCCCTGGTTTTCAGGGTGGCCCGCACATGCATCAGATAGCAGCAAAAGCAGTTGCGTTTAAAGAGGCTCTCCAACCATCCTTCAAGAACTATGCTAACCAAGTAGTGAAGAATGCTCACGCAATGGCGGAAGTGTTCAAGGAAGCAGACGTCAGACTCATTACTGGTGGAACCGATAATCACCTCATCCTTGCTGATGTATTGAAGAGCTTCGGGATTTCAGGAGGTGAGGCAGAAACACTTCTGGACGCTGCCGGCATGACACTCAACAAAAACGCGATTGCAGACGACACCCGGAAACCACTTGACCCGTCAGGTATTCGCTTTGGCACGCCTGCCATGACGACACGTGGCTTTACGGAAACAGAAAGTAAAGCAGTCGCGGAGTACATGGTGGAAATTTTGCAGAAGCGCGACGACGCGACTGTGGCGCGCGTACGTGAAGAAATCCGAACTCTTGCGAACGCGCACCCGATTCCTGAGTCGTTCAACTAAACAGATGAAGGAGAAACTAGAACAAGTAGTAGCAGAAGCACTCCTAAAGCTCGGTGCACCCGAGACGTCTTTTGTTGTTGAATGGCCGGCAGACCTGTCTCACGGCGACTACGCCACAAACGCAGCACTCGCGTCTGCCAAAGCGCTCAGTAGAAATCCAAAAGAACTTGCCGAGGAACTTGCAGAACTACTTCGCTCCGCCTTAGGTGACCTCGTGTCTGCAGTCACGGTTGCCGGTCCGGGTTTCATTAACATCACACTTACACGTAGCGAAATTTCAAAGGAAGTAGAGCGTGCAACGGTGGAGAAAAAGAACTGGGGTAGTAAGCGGGAGAGTGACCGACCACGCGTGATGATTGAGTATTCCAACCCAAACCCATTTAAAGAACTGCATATCGGGCATCTCATGAGCAACGTGCTTGGCGAAGCGCTTTCGCGTCTAACTCAAGCGTCTGGTGCACACGTTATTCGCGATACATTTGGCGGAGACGTTGGACCACACGTCGCAAAAGCTCTTTGGAAACTTCAGCAGGACGGAGTGGCGGATATTGGGAACGCGAAGGAAATTGGTACGGCCTATGCTGAAGGCGCACGCGCGTATGAAGAGAGTGAAGAAACCAAAGCAGAAATAGATGCTTTGAATACGCGCATCTATGACGTAGTGGGGAAGCAGAACACCCCCGAGATTCTTTCCAAAGACGATCGTGCACTCCTTGAGTTGTGGCGAAAGGGTCGTCAGATTTCTATGGAAGAATTCGGACGTTTGTTCCATCTCCTTGGCACCTCCTTTGACTACGTGTTTTACGATAGCGACACGACTGAGCCGGGCATGCGGATGGTACAGAGCGGTCTTAAGAAAGGAATCTTTGAAAAAAGTGAAGGAGCGATTATTTATCGGGGTGAAAAGGTAGGACTTAATACCCTCGTATTCATTACCTCTCGTGGAACCCCAACGTACGAAACGAAAGACATCGGACTCTCGTTCCTGAAAGAAGAGCGTGCCGCAACCGATGAAGTGATTATCATTACTGCCGTTGAACAAATCGGACATTTCAAAGTATTTCTTGCGGCACTCTCAGAACTAGCTCCGACGCTTGCTGGTAAAACGAAACATCTTCCGCATGGTCTTCTTCGCCTTACGGAAGGGAAGATGGGTTCACGTCAGGGAAACGTCATTACTGCCGCAAGTCTCATTGAGGACATGACGAAGAAGGCACTCGCGAAGAATGAAGACCCGCTCATTGCGGAACAAGTTGCGATTGGTGCGATTAAATACATGATTCTTCGCCAAGCTCCGGGTGGCGACATTATTTTTGACCCAGAAAAGTCACTTTCCCTTGAGGGAGATTCTGGCCCCTATCTTCAGTACGCACTCGTACGTGCACGCTCCGTACTTAGTAAGAGCGATGGTGCGAAGGACATGACTCCACCAAATACTCCCTACACACTTGAACGCCTCGTACTTCGTTTTCCGGAAGTGGTTGCGAATGCGTATAGCGAAAAAGCACCGCAACAAGTGACGTCATACCTCACGCTGCTTGCGAGCGAGTGGAATTCCTTCTATGCACAAGAACGCATCATTGGAGACGAATACGAAGGATACAAACTTTTGCTTGCAGAAGCCTTTGCGACAACGATGGAGAACGGACTTCGTCTCCTTGGTATCCCCACACCGGAGCGGATGTAGGATTGCACTGCTCCGGCTAGTGCGATATGGTCGCTAACGGGCCAGTACACGGGGTATGGGCTCAACTACCTCATAGGGAGAGAAATATGAGTTTTGCTGAATTCAGCAGTCCGCAAACAACGTTCCGTCGTGTTCGGCCAGGGAAAGAGGGTCGTACACCGTCACACGCAGCCAAGATAGACAGCCAGATTGCTATTTTTCAGGGGAACGGCGGACCGCGTCCGGCCTCGGGAGTTGAGCGGTTTAGCTCTCGGTTTGGTACCCTCGGTTTGTTCAAGACCTGATTCATTGCCTGTTTGAAAGGCCGGCGCGTGTGCGCCGGCCTTTGTCTTTTGTGGCCTAAACGCTAGGATGGAGAGAACATGTCTAGTCCTGATGATTCAGTCAAATCAGACGCCGCACTCCGTGAAGAGGAGATACTGAAGTTCTGGAAAGAGCAGCAGATCTTTGAGAAATCTCTTGAACGGGGAAGCGAAGACAATGTATTCGTCTTTTATGAGGGACCTCCGACCGCTAACGGAAAACCCGGCGTGCATCACATGGAGTCCCGTTCCTTTAAAGATGCGATTCCACGTTACAAAACGATGCGTGGCTTTCGTGTACCACGTCGTGCTGGGTGGGATACCCACGGCCTTCCAGTTGAGCTTGAAGTAGAAAAGACACTCGGATTCAAAGGCAAGCAAGATATTGAAGAGTACGGTATCGCTGCGTTCAATAAGAAATGTCGCGAAAGTGTCTTTTCGTACATCGGGCAGTGGGAAAAGTTTACAGAGCGTCTTGGGTATTGGGTGGACCAAAAGAAGGCCTACTTTACGTTTGATGCTTCCTACATGGAGTCCCTGTTCTCCATCTTTAAAAAAATTAACGATGATGGACACCTTTATAAGGATTATCGTGTGGTTCCTTGGTGCGTGCACTGCGGTACGGCACTTTCCAGTCATGAGCTTGCACAAGGATACGAAGACGTAAAAGATCTTTCACTCACTGCAAAGTTTGAACTCGTAGATGAACCAGGTACCTATCTCCTCGCCTGGACCACCACACCCTGGACGCTTCCCGGGAACGTTGCCCTTGCTGTTGGGGATGATATTCAGTACGTAGTCTTTAAGAGATTTACTGGCTGGGATAATTCAGGCAAGGCCCAGTACGAGAAAGTGATACTGGCTGAAAGTATTTTCCAGCAGGTTCTTGAGAATCCAGCTCTGCTGAAAGCAGAACCCTTCAACCTTCTTTTTCAAGAAACCCCTGAGGGATATGATGTTGTGACAGATTATTCTTACGAAACAAAGAAAATAATGGGAAGGGAGCTGGTTGGGAAAAGATACAAGCCACTCTACGACTTCGCCCACGCACTTGCTCCGGAAATAGAAAAGCCAAAGTTTGAAAAAGCATTCCAGGTATATGCAGCTGACTTCGTAACTACTGAAAGTGGAACCGGTATTGTGCACACGGCCGTTATGTATGGACAAGATGACTTTGAACTTGGAAACAAGGTTGGACTTCCTAAAATGCACCTCGTTGCACAGGACGGAACCTTTATAAAGGGTACAGGAATGTTTACTGGCATGTCAGTGATTGAACCAGAGACAAATGTTGAAGTGTTAAAGGAACTTCAAAAGCGCGACCTCGTCTTTTCCAAAGAGACCCACACTCACTCGTACCCGCACTGCTGGCGTTCTAAGAATCGTCTTATCTACTACGCACGAGACTCGTGGTACATCCGTATGACGGCACTACGCGACACACTCATCTCAGAAAACCAAACCGTGCATTGGGAACCTGACCACATCCGCGACGGCCGCATGGGCGAATGGCTTCTAAACGTAAAAGACTGGGCCATCTCACGCGAACGCTATTGGGGAACACCAATGCCACTGTGGCAGAGCGCGGACGGTTCGGAACGTCTCGTCATTGGCTCGGTTGCTGAGCTCAAACAGCACACCAAAAAAAGCGGAAACACGTATACCATCATGCGTCACGGGGAGGCCGAGAATAATATTCTGGATATCGCAAGCTCGCATCTTGGAGAAGAACACCATCTGACTGAAGAGGGAAGAGTAACGGTACGGAAATACGCAGAATCCCTGAAGGACAAGATAGATTACATTTTCTATTCACCACTTACTCGTACACGAGAGACGGCAGAAGTGGTAAACGAAGTTCTTGGACTCCCTTCCGAACGGTTCATCAAACATGACCGTATTCGTGAAATTAACGCCGGTATTTACGAAGGCAAGGGATGGGTTACGGAATATTTGCCTCAATTTGCGTCAGTTGAAGAACGTTTCTCTCGTGTACCGGAAGGTGGTGAGTCTCTTGAACACGTGCGAAAGCGCATGGGAGATTTTATCTACGAGACTGAACACGGCTATACCAACTCGCGCATACTTATTGTTTCTCATGGTGATCCGCTCTGGCTCCTCACACTGCTTGCTCATGGCGGGACAATAAAAGAACTTGAAACAACAGCCTATCCAGATCGAGGAGTACCGCTTCCACTCGATTTTGTTCCACTTCCACATAATGAGAATTACGAACTTGATTTGCATCGACCGTACATTGACGACGTTGTGCTGGTATCGGAACGGGGTACCGAACTGCACCGAGTAAAAGAAGTCATGGATGTGTGGTTTGACTCAGGTTCCATGCCGTTCGCGCAAGACCACTACCCATTTGAAAACAAAGAGTGGATTGATACGAAAGGCTATCCGGCCGGATTTATCTCAGAAGCCATTGATCAAACGCGAGGGTGGTTCTATACGCTTCTTGCTGTCGGTACGCTCATGGGCAAGGGAACTCCCTATAAGAATGTGATTTGTCTTGGACATCTTCTTGATGAGAAGGGTCTGAAGATGAGTAAGTCAAAAGGCAATATCATCGAGCCGATGGCTGCCATGGACCGATACGGAGCAGACACGCTCCGGTATTGGATGTATAGCGTAAACCAGCCAGGGGACAGTAAGAGTTTTGATGAGAAGACCGTAAAGGAAGCGGCACGAGTTATTTCTTGGTTTGAAAACTCCGTGAAGTTTTTTGAGCTCTTTAAGGACGGAACGGCAGAGGGCAAGGAAGAAATTATTGATGTGTGGATGCGTTCACGAACGAACGAAACGATGAAAAAGGTAACTGAAGCGCTTGATCAGTACGATTTCTACACGGCAACGCGTGCCATCGGCACTCTCGTAGAGGATTTATCGCAGTGGTACGTACGGCGCGTTCGTGACCGCGTTCGTGATGGTGACGCTGTTGCCCTTGAAACACTCCGTGAGACGCTTGAGAAGATTGCACTTCTCCTTGCACCACTCGCTCCCTTTGTTTCAGAGTGGGCATACCAAATCGTGAAGGGAAACGATGGCAGAGAAAGTGTCCACTTAGCTGACTGGCCACAGACTGGGGACGTAGATCAGAAAAGTATTACCAATATGGAGCGTACGCGCTCGCTTGCTTCAGAAGCATTCCGTATTCGTCAGACTTCGGGTATCAAAGTACGACAACCACTGGCCTCACTTTCCATTCCAGAAGCGCTCCCGGTAGAATTCGCAGCGCTTCTTGCTGAAGAAGTAAATGTGCAGGAAGTTATTCAAAATAGTGAGGTGATGTCGCTTGATACAACACTCACCCCGGTTCTTATTGAAGAGGGAACGAAGCGTGAGTTTGATCGCGCACTTGCTGAAGCGCGCAAGACTATGGGACTTTCACCGAGGGATAAGGCGCACTATGAATTGGCTGAGGATGGGCAGTACGTTGTGGAGCTACCAGAAGGCCCAAAGCGATTTAACGTCATTATCGATGCGACATAAATACTCAACGGAAGCATTGGTCCTTTCTCGCACGCCACTTGCCGAAGCAGGTATGCTTGTGACGCTCCTCACGAGTGAGTTCGGCCTGATTCGTGCTCGCGCAGAGGGTGTACGGCGCTCAGGCGCGAAGCTTGCCCACGCACTCCAGACACTGAACGAAACAGAGATTATTCTCGTACGAGGTAAGGAAGGATGGCGTCT
This sequence comes from Patescibacteria group bacterium, assembly GCA_038064495.1. Lineage (GTDB taxonomy): Bacteria > Patescibacteriota > Minisyncoccia > Phycocordibacterales > Phycocordibacteraceae > C7867-001. The sequence continues at coordinate 27,239 of JBBTSZ010000008.1, forward strand.
TACGGGCGCGCTTCTTTCCAGTGACCATTTCACTCGCCTAGATGCAAAAGGAAGGAGTCGTGTGGCGCGCGTAGCGAGTCTCCTCACGCGTCTTGTTTCAGGAGAAGTACATGAGCCTGAGCTCCATGCACTGTTTACTGAGTTTGTTCGCTCCTTGCCCAAGCTTACCGAAGAAGAGCAAGATGCTGCTGAATCACTCATTGCGCTTCGCATCCTTCACATTCTTGGTTTTGATCCGGGACCATTACCATTCTCGGGGTACGGAGTAGACGCACTTACGAGCGCGCGAGAGGATCGTACTGGACTCATTGCCCGCATCAATCGTGGAATCACTGCCTCAGGCATCTAGGCCAGAAAATCAATACGTTATACTGGGGTGAATGCCAGAGCAAGATGAGGTAAGCTCGCTCGAGCGTGTACGAGAGCGGCTCTATAGTAACGAAGCACCGTCAGAGTTTACGGTTCCTCAGGTGCGCGGACAGGGAGTCCAGAAACCTACCGGATGGGAAAAGACGAAGAAAGTGGTTCTTGAGCGGCCCCAGCACCACATCTCGGGACCAGCACGGTTCTTCATTGTTGCGCTTGCATTTTTCATTATTACTGCAGGAGGCGCTACGCTATATCTCGTCTACGGTGGACGCTCAGTTTCAACGAATAACGTCATCATGGGGGTACAGGGCCCAACCACCACCGCAAGTGGTGATATCGTCCCACTCCTCATCTCTATTGATAATAAAAATCCGGTTGCCATGCGCGACGTGCAGGTGAGTATTACGTTTCCGCAGGGCACAAAAGCGCCGGAAGATAGTGGCGTACCACTACTCACCTATACAGAAAACTTGGGTGACATTGGTCCTGGAGAGCATATTGAGCGCACGGTCAAAGCGGCAGTCTTTGGCAGTGAGCAACAGCAGGTAACCCTGCCCGTACATCTCGTGTACCACACCGATGAAAGTAATTCAGCCTTTATCAAAGACAAGTCGTATCAGTTTGTTATTACCACGTCGCCGATTTCACTTTCGGTTTCTTCATCACTCGTACAGATTTCATCGGGCCAACCGGTAACGGTTGATGTTACCGTGCGTTCAAATGCGACCACACCTCTTGAGAATGTTGCGGTGACCGGACTCTATCCGTTTGGCTTTGCGCCAAGTACCACTTCACCGAAAGCAGTACAAGGAACCCTCTTTGTGCTCGGTACCCTTGCTCCAGGTGAGGAGCGCCACATACGGGTGGTGGGGACGGTCTCGGGTGACAATAATGACGATCGGGTCTTTTCGTTTACTGCAGGCACGCTCGCTGGTGAAGGAGATACGCGTCTGGCTACCTCCTACACCACTAAGGAAGTCGGCATTAAACTCACGAAACCATTTCTTGCAACAACGCTCGCCATTAATCACGATGCTTCAGACAGTCCGATTCTTATTCCAGGCAGTCTCGCACAGGGGATTCTGACGTGGACCAATACTCTTGCAACACCAATTACCACCGGACAAATAACTATTCAACTTTCTGGTAATGCGTTGGATTCTTCCTCAGTCACAACGAGTGGCTTCTATCGTTCAAGCGACACCACCATCATCTTTACTGGTGAGACGAGTCCCGGGCTTGCACGCCTTGAACCCGGTGATACTGGCCAGGGAAACTTTAGTTTCTTAGCAAAAAAGAGTCCTGAAATAGCAGTACTCCGCAATCCTGCCATCACCGTTCGGCTTTCTGTTTCAGGACAGCGTATTGGAGAATCAAAGGTTCCTGAAACGGTGCAAACCACCATTACGAAAACGATAAAGATAGGAACGGACCTTGCCCTTAGTAGCCGAGTTCTTCGAACCATTGGTCCGATAGCGAACACCGGTCCCTATCCTCCAGTCGCAAACAAAGAGACCACCTTTACCATTCAGTATGCGCTCACGAATACGGTGAACTCAGTTGCGGGAGCAAAGGTAAGTGCCACACTTCCGTCGTACGTGCGCTACACCGGTGTAGCAAGCCCGAACGATGGTTCGGTTACGTATAACGAGGCAAGTCGGACGGTTACCTGGAGCGCTGGAGAGATTCCGCCCGGTACGACCGCGCCGAAGACGGTATCGTTCCAAGTTGCGCTCTTGCCAAGTAGTATTCAGCAGGGTACAAGTCCAATACTGATTTCTGCTCAGCAAGTTACTGGCACCGACCGCTTCACAAGTAACACGATTAGTGGCAGTGTTCGTGAGTTGAATACGCAGGCGACGACTGACCCGGCGTATACGCTCGGTCAGGGCAACGTACAATAATCTTATATATGAAATCAGAACCACCAGCTCTCGACACCATCGTCTCACTCGCCAAGCGTAGGGGGTTTGTGTTTCCTGGTTCGGAGATTTACGGAGGACTCGCGGGAACATTTGACTATGGTCCGCATGGCGTTGTTCTAAAAGAAAACATTAAGAACCTCTGGCGCCGCATGTTCGTGGAGGAACGTGATGATATGTACCAGGTGGATGCAGCGATTCTGATGAATCCGAAAATCTGGGAAGCCTCTGGACACGTTGCCGGCTTTTCAGACCCGCTGGTTGAGTGCTCCAATTGTAAAAAGCGTTTCCGCGCAGACCATCTTGAAGACCCGAATACGTGCCCATCGTGTGGGAAAAAGGGAACGCTTGGCGAAGCACGACAATTCAATATGATGTTTGCCACGAAAGCTGGCGCATCTGAAGACGAAGCCGCAACCGTATATCTACGTCCAGAAACCGCAGGTGGAATGTTTGTGAACTTCAAGAATGTCGTTGATAGTTTTCATCCAAAACTTCCGTTTGGTCTAGCCCAAATAGGAAAAGCTTTTCGTAACGAAATTGCTCCTCGAGATTACATTTTCCGCCTACGTGAACTGGAGCAGATGGAAGTGGAATACTTCGTTCGTCCAGATGAATGGGAACAGGCGTTTGAAGAGTGGCGCGTCACGATGCATGCGTTTGCGGAAGAACTTGGTCTTGATGCGGTACATGAGCTTGAGGTGGGGGAGGGTGATCGCGCTCACTACAGCAAACGCACGATAGATTTTGAGTTTGACTACCCCTTTGGACGAAAAGAATTGTGGGGACTTGCGTACCGTGGTGACTTTGATTTAGTAGCTCACCAAAGTGGTTCAAGCGTCAATCTTGAGTACCAAGACGAAGAACTCAAAGAAAAAGTACTTCCGCATGTCATTGAGCCATCACTTGGTCTTGATCGCACCTTCCTTGCCACACTCCTCGCTGCGTATCGTGAGGACGAACTTGGAGGAGAAACACGCGCGTACCTCGCACTCCCACCAGCCATTGCTCCCGTGAAGGCAATGGTCTCACCTCTTTTGAAAAATAAACCAGAGCTCGTTGAGAAGGCAAAAGCGGTACGTACGGAGCTTCGTAAGATCCATCCGGCAATCGCCTGGGATGATAACGGCAACATTGGTAAGCGCTATCGAAGACAGGACGAAATTGGTACTCCATTTTGCATTACGATTGACTTTGATACGCTCGGCGAAACACCTGACCTAAAAGATACGGTCACCCTTCGTCATCGCGACACGGGAGAGCAGGAACGTTTAAGTATTATTGAAGTTGTGGAACGCATAAGGGACTCACTTTCTTGAGGCCGACTAAAGCATTTAGATGCGAGGCGCGGAAGGAGGAAGAACGCAGACGTATTTCTATACGGCGGAGTGATGAGGACGCTGCCGCAACAAGGCAGATGAAGGTTTTAGGTGGATTCAAGACGTGCTAGCATGCACATATGGATAAGCAAATACAGGTTTCTATCACTCCAGGAACCGTTATTATGACGCTTGTTATCGGTGCGCTTGCGTTCGCGCTCTGGATTCTGCGTGACCTCGTCCTCCTCGTCCTTACTGCTATCGTGATTGCCTCAGCCATTGAGCCGGGTGTCGCGTATTTTGCGAAACGGAAGATTCCGCGCATCGTCGCGGTACTCGGCATGTATCTCATGGTATTTGGCTCACTCTTTGCCGTTATCTATTTCTTTATTCCGCCAATTATTGACGACGCGGGGAACTTCTTCACCGTCGCTTCGCAGTATCTTGATACCTATACCGTATCAACGAGTGCAACCGGTGGTGCACCGCATCTTGCGAGCGAAAAGTCTCAACTTGGCGGAATCATTGATGGACTCGTGACGGTACGCAATGCATTCTCAGATCCGTCCGCGGGAGCATTCCGTATTGTCTCCACCTTCTTTGGAGGCATCTTCTCGCTCGTGTTAATCATTGTGCTCTCGTTTTATTTCGCGATTCAAGACGCGGGTATTGAGGAATTCCTTCGTCTCGTCACGCCTGCTAAGAATGAAGAGTATGTCGTCAGTCTCTGGCGTCGTGCACAAAAGAAAATTGGCCTCTGGATGCAAGGGCAACTCTTATCGTCCTTAATCGGCGGCGTGATTGCATACCTTGGACTCCTTATTCTTGGCATACCGTATGCACTTTTGCTTGCGACGTTTACGGCCGCGGCAATGCTGATTCCGATCTTCGGTTCCTTTGTGTCTGCGGCCCCTGCCGTTATTGTGGCGTACTCAACGGGAGATGTGACTCTCGCGCTTATCGTTGGTGGTCTCTACCTCATCATCAATCAGTTTGAGGCACACCTCATCCACCCACTCGTGGTGAACAAGGTCGTTGGTATTCCACCACTCCTCGTTATTCTCGCACTTATTGTTGGTGGTGATCTCGCTGGCTTTCTTGGTGTCGTACTCGCCATTCCGGTTGCCGCAGCACTCCGCGAGCTCCTCACTGACATGGACAAAGGAAAGCGCAGTCGAGCTCAAATCATCTAGCGCATGGCACGATACGTTACGACAACGCTTCCGTATGTGAACGCGGACCCGCATATCGGGTTTGCGCTTGAAATTGTGCAGGCTGATGTCCTTGCTCGAACGTGGCGCCTCCAGGGAGAAGAAGTTTTTTTTAATACCGGCACTGACGAGCACGGGCAGAAAATATGGGAGGCAGCCGAAAAGAATGGGCAGGATGTCCAGGGGTATGTAGACCACTACGCGAGCGAGTTTCGAAAACTCAAGGAAGCACTCGCTCTGGATAACCCAACCTTTATTCGTACGACTGACGAGCACCATAAGCGAGCGGCACAAGAAATGTGGCGCCGGTGTGAGGCGAAAGGAGACATTTATAAGAAGACCTACACAGGGCTCTACTGTGTTGGATGTGAACTCTATAAAACCGAAAAAGACTTAACCGGAGAAGGGTTTTGTCTCATTCATACGAATCTCAAGGCAGAAGAAGTTTCAGAAGAGAATTACTTCTTTCGGTTCTCAAAGTATGCCGACCAGCTTACAAAGTATATGAGTCGCTCGGACGCAGCTATTCCGCAGTGGCGTCGCGGAGAGGCACTCACCTTTGTCGCTTCAGGCCTTGAGGATTTCAGCATTTCTCGTAAGAAAGAGCGTCTTGTGTGGGGCGTGCCGGTACCGGGAGACGACACTCAGGTGATGTACGTATGGTTTGATGCGCTTACGGATTACATTTCTACGCTTGGTTGGCCAGAGGACATTGAAGGGAACTTCGCAAAATTCTGGGAGAGTTCACGCACACTACAGATGGCAGGCAAGGATCAGGTACGTTTCCAGTCACTCATGTGGCAGGCCATGCTCATGTCTGCTGATATTAAGAACACTGACCAGGTCTTCTACCATGGATTCATAACGAGTGGTGGGCAGAAGATGAGTAAGTCACTCGGGAATGTGATTAGTCCCTACGAGCTGGTTAGTAAGTATGGAACCGAGGCGACGCGCTACCTCCTGCTCAGGCATGTACATCCGGTAGAAGACACCGACGTCACGTGGGAGCGTCTTGATGAGTGGTATACGGCTAACTTAGTGAATGGTCTTGGGAATCTTGTTGCACGCGTGATGAAACTTGCGGAAGAGCATCTACCGCAACCAGTTGAACTCAGTTTGGATGATACGCGTATTGAGGAGCTGTTTCTGGAACATCTTGAAGGGTTCCGTTTCAACGAAGCAATGGATTTGATTTGGGAACATATTGGAAAGGGTGATGCGTATATGACCGAGCAAGAGCCGTATAAGAAAGTGAAACAGGAACATACAAAGGCAGATGGTATTGCCGACATTGAACGACTCGTGCGACACATTGCAAAGATAGCGGTCCATCTTACGCCAGTCCTTCCAAAAACAAGTGTCGCTATACTAGCGAGCGTTCGCACCAACACGAAACCGGAGAATCTGTTCCCACGAAGTACCTAGTTCATGAACTATTTCGACGCGCACTGCCACATCCAGTTCCCGATGTATGACGAAGACCGGCCAGAGGTACTCAGGGAGATGCAAGAAAAAGGAGTCGGTGGGCTCGTGGTTGGTGTGGACAATGACTCAAGTAGAGGCGCGATAGTCCTGGTAGAAAAAGAAGATAATCTGTTTGCTACCGTTGGACTCCATCCAAACGCGACAACAGAAGAAGCTTTTGATATGGAAATGTATCGAGCACTTGCGAAGCACCCAAAGGTTGTTGCGATAGGGGAGTGTGGTCTTGATATGTATCGACCAGAACGCCCGGAGCGCGCGCGAGCACTGCAACTGGAGGTATTTGAGAAACACCTCCAGCTTGCGGTAGAGACCGAGAAGCCACTCATGATTCACTGCAGGCCGGCCAAGGGTACAAGTAACTCCTATGAGGACTTGCTTGCACTCCTTACGTCGTACAAAAAGGAATTCGGCGACAAGCTTTCAGGGAACATCCATTTCTTCGTGGGAGACACGGCTATAGCGAAGAAGCTTCTTGAGCTTGATTTCACCATGTCATTTACCGCAGTCCTTACCTTCACGCATGATTATGATGAGGTAATTTCCTACCTACCCGCTACACATATTATTTCTGAGACCGATTCGCCGTACCTTGCTCCTGAAGGGAAACGAGGAACCCGAAACGTCCCAACGGCGGTTATTTCGGTGGTGGAAGCCATTGCTGGCATACGAAAGCAAGATACTGAGGAAATACGGCTCCAAATACTCAATAACGCGAAGAGAGTCTTTCTTGCCGGTTAGAAGCCACCGTGCTACTATCTGCCCACTATGGCTAAAAACAAGGACGAGAGCGCAGAGCTCGAAATGGACACTGAACACGCGGAAATGCGTGTCTACGAGCTTGGTTTTCACCTTGACTCCGAGATTCCAACTGAGGACGCAAAAAAGACCTACCAAGCACTCCGCGACGTCATTACTGCCGCCGGCAGCGTTGTTGCTGAGGGTGAGCCAGTAAAAATCCCCCTTGCGTACGCCATCTCACGGAGTGAGCAGACCGGACGTCGTGACTTCACCAGCGCGTACTTCTGCTGGATTGCGTACGAGACTGACGGGGTAGGGCACGACGCGATCGTAGCTGCTGCGAAGAAGGAGACGCGCGTTGTTCGTTTCCTTGATATTCGCACCGACAAAGAGTCTGCAAAGCACTCAGCAGAAATGGCAGAAATCTTTGCCAAGATGCCTGCAGACGAAGGAGCTCCTGAAGAGGACGTGTCTGACGTTGAACTTGATGCCGCGCTTAAAGAGGCTGGCGTAGCATAACGCTTGCTATACTTTCCACATGTATCTCAACAAAGTACAACTTTACGGAAACCTTACCCGCGACCCTGAGTTGAAGGCACTCCCTTCAGGTCAGCAGGTCGCAAACTTTGCTATCGCAACGAACCGCACCTTTAAGAATAAGGAAGGTGCCAAGCAGGAGCAGACCGAGTTCCATAACGTTGTTGCGTTTGGACGCACCGCAGAAGTGATTGGTCAGTACTTGAAGAAAGGTCGCCCCATCTTTGTAGAAGGTCGCATCCAGACGCGTTCATGGGAAGCAGAGGGTAAGAAAAATTACCGCACGGAGATTATTGTTGAAAATTTCCAATTCGGTCCGGGAGGAGGAGAGGGAGGTGGCGCACGCACCAGTGGTGGAGTAGTGGAGGATATGGGTCAGCCGTCCGCTCCTTCAAGCGAAGACATTCAGTATCCTGACGAAGAGATTAATCCGGAAGACATTCCTTTTTAAATAATTGCATATGGCATATCAAGCAGAACGAGAAGAAATAGAGCACAAGAAGTTTGTTGACTACAAGGACGTCGCGTACCTTCGTCAGTTCACGAACCCGCATGCAAAGATTATGGGTAAGAAGCGCACTGGCACTTCCGCAGCGCGTCAGCGCGAAGTAGCACTTGCCATCAAGCGCGCTCGTTTTATGGCACTTATGCCATATCTTTCCGCGTAACGGACGACACAAAAGATAAAGGGCCCGCTTCCGCAAGGAAACGGGCCCTTCGAGCATGACTCCCTTTCGGGACCCCGTAGGGTTCGCCATCACACTCGGAACAGTAGCTCATATGACTGTGTTACCGAGGCCCATCTGAGGCCAGTCAGTGAACAAGCTTCTAGGTAAATTACTCAACCTACAGACGCTGTATCTTCGCCCGTTTCCCCGCCTCAGCAGGCAACTTTGAAACTCTCTACCGCAAACATACACCAATGAGGGCGTCGCTTCAAATAGTAAAAGGGCTCCGCGCGAACGCGGAGCCCTGCAAGTGAAAGCGCCCTTTCGGGACTCCCTTAAGGAGTTGATAGCCATCACTTGGAACGATATAGCTCAATGACCGTGACGTAGGGGGTAGTAGCCTACAGGAGGCCAGTCAATAGGGCTTTTCTCAGGGATTGCTCCCTTTCGCAGACGTGTATCTTCGCCTGTCGTTGCGCCGTCCTGCAGGCTAGCTGATTGCAGAATAGGAACGGGTGCAGCCCTTTTCAGGATCTCGTACTCATGAGAAAACCACACCCGGACAATAACTTTTCAACCCGGTCAGGCGCACCCGCAAAGGGCAAGGCGTATGAAAAGTCTTTAGGTAGGGTTACCCCATCCTCAGGTGCGTATCCCACCTGTTCGTCGACCCAGTGCGGGTAACTGAAACGTCTACGAAGCACTATACAGAGGTTTTAGGCTTTTTCAACTCGCTCCACGTATTCGCCAGTCTCGGTGTTAAGGAGAAAAACTGAACTCGTGTATTTACGTCTAAAATAACTTATGTTATAAAAGTTCGGGTGTGTAGAATGACTCTGCACGAAAAAGGAGAAAATAGATGACACGTTTTGGATTCATTGCTCTTGTGGCATTCGGAGTTCTTGTTGCGTGTACTCAGCAAAAAAAGGTTGCTGAAAATGATGCGGCTCAAATTGCTGCGAAGTGCGTAGGGTGGCCGACCTCAATCGTGCAAACCAGCGCACCCTTGCAAAGGACACCTCGTGCTGAGCAGGCGCCTTATTTCAATTTCACCAATTCGGCGTCAGTCACCGTTTCGGTAAATGGAAAGTGCGGTCCCCTCGCACAGACTCACTTCATGTCCCTGACTCCTCTTCATTCTCTTCCGCCACACGCAATCACAGTTGTCGGAGACTACACTGAGGGTAGCCCCGTCTACATCCTTTTCCTTATGGCAGAAGATAAGAAGGGGAACCGTGATTTTATCGGGATGAAGGGCGTTATTGGTGTGAATCTCAAGATGCCCACCCAAGAGCAGGGTCGCGAAACGGTTCCGACTGACTCAGTACCGACCACGTGAGGGAATTATCAAATGGGCGACTCTGTAAGGAGTCGCCCATTGCTCATTTTGGTACCTCGTACACTACGCTTTTTCAACTCGCTCCACGTATTCGCCAGTCTCGGTGTTGATGCGGAGCACATCATCAGGATTTATGAAAAGGGGCGTAAGCACCGTTGCGCCCGATTCAAGGGTGACGATTTTGTTCCCGCCGGTCGCCGTGTCACCCTTTACTGCAGGAGGGGCGTCAGTCACTTTGAGCTCTACCTTAATGGGAATATCAATTGTTACCGGATTTTCGTTGTACAGCATCACCTCTACAGGCGCATTCTGAACGAGCCACTGCACTTTGTCGTGAACGGTATCTTCGGGGAAGGAGAATCGATTCTTCGGATTACCCACCTCGTTAAACCAACTCTCACCTCGGTTTGTGTAGAGGTACACTCCCTGAATGCGAGAAATATCTGCCTCGGGTACGTTCTCGTTTTGATGAAAAGAGATTTCAAGCACTTTGCCGGATACCAGATGACGAAGTTTCGTCTGGTTCACGGGCTTTCTCTGCTGCATGCGGAAAACGTGCGAAGAGAGGACTTCGTACGGGTCACCATTGTAGACAATGACTTTTTTCTGAACGATTTCGTTATACGAGAGAATTGCCACGTTAGATTTTGTTGTGAGTCAAGCGAATTAGAAAATGTTACGTCCAGCACCTATTTCTTAAAAAGAAATAGGTGCTGGATTAACAAATTCATAGTTGGTTCCACTCCTTGAATTTCTAACGTATCATACAGTACACCATGCGCTTTTCAAGCACAGACTACGAGGGTGTTTCTGACGAGGAGGTCCTTCGGGAATCCCGAGTAAATCCCGACGTGTTTGCGGTCATTGTAGGCCGCTATGAGGATGCATTTCTACGGAAAGCCAAGTCCATTCTGTTTTCTCAGGAGGATGCTGAAGAGGTTGTGCAGGACACGTTCACCCGCATCTACGTCTACGCGGATCGCTACAAGGCGCAGGAGGGAGCTTCATTTTCGTCCTGGGGCTACGCGATTCTGACCCGTCTTGCCTTCACGCGGTACAAGAAGCTCGCGAAGGGCAGGGCTCGCACGGCACCCCTTGAACCCGAGACCTTTGAGCGCCTTCCTGATTTGAGCGACTTTCGGGACGAACTGGTGGTTAAAGATGAAGTACTGGTCGCTCTGTCCCGTATTCCTGAGACTGCCCGAAAAGTCCTTTCCCTCCAGTTCCTTGAGGGGAAGACCCAGGAGGAAATAGCGCAGTCTGAGGGGTCTAGTGTGTCAGCCGTGAAGACCCGCGTACACCGAGCCAAGAAACTCTTTAAAGACGCTCTCGATAAAACTTCTTAATTACTATTCTATGCAAACAACACACCTTTCTTCTGTCGTGATGCGTCGTGTTCATACGATTCATGCTATCCGACCCGTTTTTTCTATGACATCGGTTGCAGCGCTCGTGCTCATACTGTCGCTCTGGGCACTCGGTAGGGAAGTGTGGATTTCACAGGTGCTCACCAACTTCTCGGGAGTAGCAACGAGTCCGGCACATGTACTTGCTTTTCTTGAGAGTGCATTCGTGAACACGCGCTTCATCGTTCAAGCGCTCACGATTGTTGCTGGCGGTGCTCTCGTGTACACGCTGCGTGAAGTCACTCGACTCACGATGTTACGAACACGCTTCGCTTAAGCATGTAGAAAAAAACAGCCGGCACTCTTGTGCCGGCTGTTTTCTGTAACGCTAGATAGTCACGAGCTTTTCTTTAATTTGCTTCAGGATTTCGTTTGCAACAGTCTTGTTCTCACGGAGGTAGGTGCGTGTAGCGTCGTAGCCACGACCAAGGGAGACCTCACCATACTTGTAGCTTGAGCCACTCTTGGTCAGAATGTCGAACTTCTCACCGAGTGCGATGATTTCACCTTCACGACTAATTCCTTCGTTGTACATGAGGTCAAACTCCGTTGTTTTAAAAGGTGCAGCTACCTTGTTTTTCACCACCTTCACACGGACCCTTCCGCCGACAATTTCTTCACCTTTCTTTATTTGGGCGATGCGGCGAATGTCGAGGCGAACACTGGTGTAAAACTTCAGTGCCTTCCCACCGGTGGTGGTTTCTGGATTACCAAACATCACGCCAATTTGCATGCGAATTTGGTTGATAAAGATGATAATCGTATTTGATTTGGAAGTGATGGCCGTCAGTTTTCGAAGTGCCTGGCTCATCAGACGTGCCTGCTTACCCATCTGGGCCGAGCCCATATCTCCTTCAATTTCATCTTTCGGGGTGAGAGCCGCAACGGAGTCCACGACAATCACGTCAATAGAGTTTGCGCGCACGAGTGACTCCACAATCTCAAGGGCTTGTTCGCCTGTATCTGGCTGCGAGATAAGAAGTTCAGTCAGCTTCACGCCAATCTTTCGAGCGTACTCAGGGTCAAGTGCATGTTCAGCATCCACGAATGCGCAGATACCACCTTTCTTTTGTGCTTCCGCAATCACATGGAGTGCGAGTGTTGTTTTACCAGAGGACTCCGGTCCAAAAATCTCAATGATGCGACCGCGGGGAAGTCCACCAATGCCAAGCGCGCTATCAAGTCCAATGGAGCCTGTTGAAATAGAAGGAATGGCAGCAACTTTGCCAGAGCCATACGTCATGATGGCTTCATCCCCGAATTTCGTTTTAATTTCTTTGAGTGCAAGCTCAATTGAGCGCATCTTTGAATCAGAATTTGAGACCTCACCCTCTCCAGCTTCCGGAGCGGGAGCAAGTGTTTTCGGAGTCTTCTTTGCAGCTTTCTTTACGGCCATAGATACATTTAAGGATTAGGGACAAATACGGAACGTCGAACCGTGGTCGTCTTTCCAAACCGGTCGGTTGCGGTTAGGGATAGTATAGCGCCCCCTGGGGCAACAACGATGCTCGTGGAAAAGTGCCCGGATTCATCAATCAGAAGGGGACCTCCATTGAGGGAGAGGCGCTCGCTATGCTTGGCAATGCCTGTAATTTCCACAAATCCGCCCGGGAATGACTGACCTTCGGTCGGTGTCTCAATAACAAGGTCAGGGCCTGCCAGAAGGGGAAAGGCCTTCCAGGCGCCGTACCCGAGGACAAGAATGAGTACAATAATAAGAAGAGCACGCGCCATGGGCTAGAAGTCGTTACTACCTTCTTCGCTCGCTGCGCTCGCCTGCGCTCCGATGATTTCACGCGGGCGCGATCCATCAGCAGGACCGATCACCCCCTTTTGTTCAAGAATATCCATAAGCCTGGCGGCACGAGAGTATCCGATACGAAGTTTACGCTGGAGGTACGAGGTTGAGGCACGTCCGGCTTCTTCCACCGCAGCTTTCGCGTCTTCGTAGAGGTCGTCATCACCATCGTCACTACTGGCGTCAAAGTTCATACTACTCATACTCATAGCATCGTTTGGTTCGTGTCCGGTACCTTGTGCTCCGGCACCAAGGTCAAGCGCATCAAGGGAGCCGGCATTGTGTTTCTTAATGTATTCGGCAACCTTCTTCACTTCGTTTTCAGAAATGTAGGCGGTCTGGAGACGAACGGGCTTTTGCATGTCGGCAGAGAGGTACAGCATGTCTCCCGCACCAAGCAAGAGTTCTGCACCAGCTCCGTCAAGAATGGTGCGTGAATCTATTTGACTTGCAACCTGGAGCGCCATGCGGGTCGGCACGTTTGCTTTGATGAGTCCGGTAATGACATTAACCGAAGGGCGCTGTGTGGAAAGGATGAGGTGAATACCAACGGCGCGTGACATCTGCGCAAGACGCACGATAGCTGCCTCAAGCTCGCGCGGGTAGGTCTGCATAATATCTGCCAACTCATCAATAACGATCACAATATAGGGCATCGCCTCTGGCACATTCGCGCCACCACGCTTCTTCGCAGGTTCAAAGACGGTCTGGTGGTAGGACTCTACATCGCGCACCTGACGTTCCTCGAGTATGCCGTACCTGCGGTCCATTTCCTTTGCTGCCCACTTGAGTGCAAGGATGGACTTACGTGGGTCGGTGATGACAGGTGTGAGGAGATGCGGGATACCGTTATAGAGCGTGAGCTCCACACGCTTCGGGTCCACCATGATAAAGCGCATTTGGTTTGGTCCATTTCGGTAGAGAAGGGAAGTGATAACGGCATGTATCGCAACTGACTTACCAGAACCGGTAGCACCCGCAATAAGACCGTGTGGCATCTTCGCGACGTTCACATAGTGAGGCGTGCCCGTAATATCGCGTCCAATAGCAGCGAGAAGTGGTTTCTTTGAGGTATTCCACTCGGGTGCACCAATCACACCACCAAGACCTACCGTGGCCTTTGAAGCATTTGGTACTTCAATACCGACTAGAGATTTTCCAGGAATAGGAGCCTCAATACGCACCGGGTGGGCGGCAAGCGCAAGTTCCAGGTTGTTTTGGAGCGAGACAATCTTATTAAGGCGCACGCCCTCAGCTGGCTTAATGGCATAACGGGTGACGGTTGGGCCAACCGAGACCTCGTCCATTTCAACGGAAATACCAAAATTAAGAAAGGTTCTCTTAATAATGTTGGCGTTTGCCTTGATATCACCTACACCCGGTTTCCCTTGGTCAAGTCCAAGTAAGGAAAGGGGAGGAGCATTGTATTCGGCACTAAAGTTGGGAATCATGGGCGCCCCTGTTGTCTCACGTGGGCGGTCAAACATGGTGACGGTCGGCTCTTTTTCTACCGGAGCTTCTTCAGGAATTTGGGCTTCTTCAGGTACCTCAACGCTGTCGTCCGTACCCTCAGAGGACTTCTGTAGGGAAGGAAGACGTACCGAAGAAAGAGCTGAACCAGTCGTTTGAAGCATGGACTGAATTGCTTTAGCGAGCACTACCACGTCTGCAGCAATAATGAGACCCACGGCAGCGACAGCAATAAGTAGAATGACTGCACCCCAGAGACCGAAGTACGCAGTCGCAAGCCCTCCCGTAAACGAGCCCGCGATACCGCCGAGAGCGGCTGACACAATGCCAAGGAAGGTGAGTGCTGCAAGCACGATGAGTGCGATACCAATAAGCGTAAGCGGAGAAAGAAAGGAACGCTGGAGTGCGAGACCCACACCCCCACCAATAAAGACGACAGGGAGGAGAAAGGAAGCAATACCCACTTCACCAAAGACAAATGAGAAGATGGCCGCACCCGCATACCCCGCAAGATTAAAGACGGAGAGAAGGAGAATGAGACCAAAGGCAATACAAAGAATCGCGGCGGTCCACCGTGCGGCCGCCTTTGAATTTTCTACATCACGCTTCTTCCGTTTCGCCATTGTTCGTACATTTTACCACTGTCTGTGTGGACAACAGAGTTTGAGTGAGACCGCTCTGAAAGACATTGACGCAGGATGTGTAGGACATATACTTGGCTTTACAGAAAGGACAGAATCTATGGCTCATAAAGGACAACCAAAGGACCTCAAGCCACTCAGAAATACTGAGTCCAATACAAATTTAGATGCATTTGTTCTAGATAAAAGTATATTTTCAAACATATTTGAAAAAGACATACGAAGAGTCTATATCTATAAAAAATCGGAGCGACTCGCAAAAGCAATCCATTTGGTAGCGCCAGCGTTCCGTGAATCACCCGCGCTTCGTAACCGTATTCATGAAATTGCAATCGGTTTGATTGATGCCGCAGTTCTCCCGCCACTTTCAGCTCGCGAGTCTTTGTCTCGAGAACTACTTGCACTTTCTAGTGTGCTCTCAATCGCCCGAGCGAGTACACTTCTCTCGAGCATGAACGCTGACCTCATTGCTTCAGAAGCCCAGCTCTTACTTCATGAGATTGCTGCCTACGAAGAACCGCGCCTCTTTCTTGAAGATGCACCAACACTTGCGGCTCTCTTTAAGTCTGCACACACGAACCAACCCGATATGTCTACTCGCGCTCCTGAGAGCGGAGTTACCTCACACGAGCCGAGGACTTCACGAGTAGTTTCTAAAGGACAGATAAAGGACACTAGTATGCCAGCCAAGAAGACGGGCAGAAGTGAGGCAATCATAAGCGTCCTTACATCCAAGGGTCCTTCCTATATAAAGGATATTTCCACTGTTATACGGGACGTGAGTGAAAAAACCATTCAGCGTGAATTATCGACACTTGTGGCCGAAGGGAGGGTAGAGAAGAAGGGAGAGCGACGCTGGACGACGTACACTCTTGTTTCGTAGTGGGGGAGAATATCCCGTACCCACTGGCTTTATTGACACTCGTGTCTTCGGAGGCTATAGTGCTCTCGTGGTAGCTGCGGGAGACAGAACACTTACATAGGCCGGAGACGGCCTTTTTCCTGTTCTGTACAAGCCCAGTTATCCACATTGGTTTTACAGGGCTTTTCGCCGTTACCTCGGTATACTGTCTCGTACAGCACGAGTGGGGCGAAATTCCTGAACGACCGATCATTGACAGGTTAATAGGGCTTGTACAAAATCTCCTCTGGCGTAAGAAACCAGTAGAAGTACCGTCATATTGCTTGACGGCTCAGACCAGGACAGGATTGTTCCGAGCATGAAAGACTTCAGAAACTCCGTACCGTTTGCCAACTAGCCGATGGGACGCAAGTCGATATAGCGCCCTGTTGGGTAGTGTGAAAAGGGAAGAACATGAACGTGTTTTGAACTTGAACTTACGGGTTCGGGTTCAGGCGCGCGATTACTAAACATGAATGGGAGTGTATGGAGAGGCACTATTTTATTACTCGCCCCTCTGTACGCCTCAGAAAAATAATTAATAAAAAGTTATGTCTATTACTCAGACAAATAC
Source organism: Patescibacteria group bacterium (assembly GCA_038064495.1). GTDB lineage: Bacteria > Patescibacteriota > Minisyncoccia > Phycocordibacterales > Phycocordibacteraceae > C7867-001. The sequence goes on from JBBTSZ010000008.1 coordinate 43,617, forward strand.
GATGGCTAAGGTTGCAGCAGTTGTTGCAGGTCTTGGACTCGTAGCAATGACGTTTGTTGCTGCAGCTCCGGCTAAGGCAGCTGACACCATGTTCAACGTCAACCTTACGGTTGGCTCTCGTGGTGCTGATGTTTCAGCACTTCAGGCATGGCTTATCGCAGGTGGTTACAGCATCCCAGCTGGTGCAACTGGTTACTTCGGTGCCCAGACTAAGGCTGCAGTTGCTGCATACCAGGCTGCTAAGGGCATCAGCCCAGCAGTTGGTTACTTCGGTCCACTTACCCGCGCTTCTGTAAACGCAGGTGGTTCTACTACTGGTGGTTCAACGCAGGCTGGTTGTGGCGCTGGAAATGTGTACAGCTCAACAACTGGTCAGCTTTGTTCAACTGGTGGTTCAACTAGCGTTACCGGTAACGGCCGCTTCACCGGTGTAAGTTCTCTCGGCGACATCACTTCTGATCTCAAGGAGGGAGACAGCGCTACTCAGGTTATCGGCGTAGAAGCTGATGCAACTGATGGCGATGTTCAGGTACAGCGTCTCGATGTTAAGTTCACCATCGCTAACAGCGGCGGTAGCTCAAACCTCGACAGATACGTTGGTACTGTTGCTGTGTACCTTGACGGTGCCAAGCTTGGCACTATGGACGCAGCAGACGGAGACAAGGACGGCCGCGTGTGGACGTTCCGCTTCTCTAACCTTAACGGGGTAGTGAAGGCAGGAAAGACTGGTCAGCTCTACGTCAAAGTCACTCCAATCTCAAGCATTGGTTCTGATGAGAGTGGAGACACTGTCACTGCAAACCTTGCAGTTGATAGCCTCCGCGCAGTTGGTGGAGATGGAATCTCTGACACTTACATTGCAACAGCAATCGACCAGGACTTCACGGTCTCTTCAGCTACTGACGGAACCCTTACGGTTTCCGCTGGTTCTGACAACCCGAAGGCTAGCCAGATTGCAGTAGCTTCTTCAACAACGACTGGTGTAACTCTCCTTACCTTCAGCATGAAGGCTAAGAACCAAGATGTTACGGTTAACGACCTTGCTATCCAGCTCGGTACGTCCGACAGCCTCAGCGATGTTGTATCAACAGTTAAGCTCATGAAGGGTTCTACGGTTCTTAAGACGAAGACGGTTAGCTCCGGAACGTTTGGAACCACGACCTTTGATGGCATTGATCGCACGATTTCTAAGGACTCTACGGAGACCTACTCAGTTGTCGTAGATCTTAAGGGTGACTCAGCATACGCTGACGGTACGACGCTCATCGCTTCTACCACGACGTATGGATGGGATGTTTCAGACGCTAATGGCGCAACGGTAACTCCATCTGCATCAGCAGCTGGAAACACGATGACGCTTACAGCGACTGGTATCTCAGTTGCCAAGGGTAGTATCACGACTTCAACGACCGTTGGTCTTACGGGTGCTGGTGACTCAACGCAGTACACCATCCCGTTCACCGTAACGGCCGGAGATACTGACATCTACATTGGTGGCTCAGTTACTCGTGTGGCAAGTGCAACGACTGTTCCTTCAGCATCTGCTGGCGGTGCTACGTTCGCAACCACAACGAGCTCAACAGCTTCTTCAACAGGAACCGCAACTACTAACTTCTCTGCAGCTGACTCTGTTTCTGGAGACTCTGCAGGTAGTTACTACAAGATTTCTGCTAACACTTCTCGCGTCTTTACGCTCAACGTATCCTTCACAGCTACAGCTACTGGATACACTGGCGTTGAGCTCGTCGGTGTTAACTACGGTCCTACGAGTACGCTCGGAACGACCTACTACACGTCAAACCTTGACACGTTCAAGACTGCTGACATCCGAATGCAGACTCGCTAGTCGAGTGAGCTAACGGTGTAGAAGTCGGTTGACGCACTACGGTACGTAACTGGCGAAAAACAAAAAACCACCCCGTAGGGTGGTTTTTTGTTTTGTCGACAGAAGCAAGCCACCATTTCAGCATGCTATTCTGCAAGAGATGAAAACCTCGTTCTTACAAGGTAAGCCAGTACAACAAGCACTCCTTGCATTTGTTTTGGTTGGCGCAGCTGCATTCCTCCTGCTCCCTTTGATTGCGGGAATGCCAACTCGTGGTGGTTACCCGGTAGCTTCAAGCGACCACATTTCCTCGTGGAGCTGGCAAGGCATGTACGCACATACGAGCGAGAAACAGCGTGAGGTAACGAAAGAATTGAACACACTCAAGGAACTTCTAGGGAAGGGCGGCATGGATGACTACGATCTCTATGTTGGCATCGCGACTGAATATGAACTCCTTGGGGATGGCACACACTCCTATCAGTATCTTTCTAAAGCAATTACAGACGACCCGAAGCGCGGTCTTGCCTACATGAACATGGGTCACCTTATGGAAACGCTTGGAGCGTTTACGACGGCCCGTACGGCGTACGAAGCAGCAGTTTCGGCTGAGCCAAATAACACTGTGTTCAAAGCATCCAGGGATGCATTCCTTTTGAATCACCCTGCGCCATGAAAAAGTACGTTGCCGAATTCCTTGGGTTTCTTTGTGGATTTGTGATTTTAATAGGAACCGCACTTCTTGCTATTCATATGGTATCGCCGAGCATGTAGGACCTTCTAAAGTCCTCAAGAAAGTGGATTTGCTTCAGAATGTAACTAAATGTATAGTGCCTAAGTACGGACCGAAGACAGCAGGCATTTGTAAGCCCTGCCGAGGGACGAAACCGAAGATGTCACATAAGATATCTCCGGGGTCGACTGTCTCCACCGGTCCCTTTATTAGGGACCTCGTTCGTTTCCGTACGCCCCGATTTTCTAGACGGTACTCCGTCGTAGAAAATCGGTAGTGCCCTTGGGGTACAACCAAATCAAACATATGGCAATTACAAAGCAAAAGAAGGTAGAAATCACCAAGAAGATTGAGGATGCGGTTAAAGACGCTGTCTCAATCGTCTTCGTGAAGTTTTCCGGCATGACCGTGAAAGATACCGGTGAGATGAGGCAGTCTCTACGAAATGGTGGTGTGAGCTACTACGTCGCAAAGAAGACCCTCATCAAGCGTGTTTTGAACTCACAGGGCTACACCGGAGGGCTTCCTGATATGCCAGGAGAAATCGCTATTGCGTGGAGCTCAACAGATGCAACCGCACCTGCTCGTGACATCTATGAAATAGGGAAGAAGCACAAGGATTCGCTCACGATTGTGGGAGGTATTTGGGAAGGAGCCTTTGCAGATGCGCTCGCGATGAACGCTATTGCAACGATTCCACCTGTTCCAGTCCTTCGTGGCATGTTCGTCAACGTAATCAACAGCCCAATACAGGGATTTGTTATTGCGCTTAATCAGATTGCGGAGAAAAAGACCGCTTAACTTATTTAATTTACAATCCTATGTCTGAAGAAGAAGTAAAGCAGGGTGAAACAACTGAAGAGGTTGCAACTCCAGCAGAAGAGAAAGCTGCTCCAGCCCCTGAGGCAAAGGAGGAGTCAGTAGAAGTCCCTGCAAAGTTCAAGAAGATTGTTGAGGAGATTGAGGCCATGACAGTTCTCGAACTCTCTGAGCTCGTAAAGGTATTTGAGAAGAAGTTCGGTGTGTCTGCTGCCGCTGTTGCGGTCGCAGGTCCGGCCGCTTCCGGTACTGCTGACGAAGGTAAATCAACGGTTAACGTTGAACTTACCGACGCTGGCGCAGCAAAGATTCAAGTCATTAAGGTAGTAAAGGAGGCACTTGGCCTCGGCCTTAAGGAAGCAAAGGATCTTGTTGATGGTGCTCCAAACATGCTCAAGGAAAACGCGAGCAAGGAGGACGCTGAAGACCTCAAGAAGAAGATTGAGGAGGCTGGAGGTAAAGTAACGTTTAAGTAACTTTCACATTCCGGACACGAAAAACGCCCGCATTTGCGGGCGTTTTTCGTGTCCATTTCCGTTAGTTGCGGGTAGGGTGGGGGGGTAGGTTCACCACCACACCAATTCCAAGAAGAGTAGTAGAAAAATTAACAAACGATCACGAATAACAACACAAGCAGTCAATATATCAATGGTTGTGCGCCAGAATTGGTGTGGTGGTAAAATGCCCGAACGAACCCTATGGACCACCTCTCACGTCTTTTTGGAAGTCCCGCTCGATTGAAATTGCTTCGTCTCTTTCTCTTTAACGACGATACTATTTTTTCTAGTACGACCGCAGCATTTCGTTCAAAGACACTCAAGGACACGGCGCGCAAAGAACTCACGCTCCTTGCAAACGCAGGCATCATTCGCAAGAAGCAAGGCAAGAAGGGAGACAAACAGGGAAGTGGGTATGTCGCAAACAAAAAGTTTGCACACTACGCAGCACTTCAGAAGTTCCTTCGAGATAGCACGGACGTGAGTGATGCAAACATTCTCGCGACGCTTCGTCGTGCCGGGCCACTTCGCGTGGTTGCACTCTCCGGACTTTTTACAGGTGCGGTTGAACCTAAGATAGATGTGCTTGTGGTAGGGGACCGTCTTGAGGAGCGTCCGCTTGCTGCTGCTATTCATACGATAGAGGCTGAACTTGGACGTGAGTTACGGTACGCTTCTTTTACGACTGAAGAGTTTAAATATCGGGTTGGTGTCTATGATCGCCTCGTTCGCGACGTCTTTGATTATCCCCATCGCACCATTCTAGACAGAATCAACGCGAATTAGCGTGACTCCCAAAAACTCCAGCTACTTCGTTACGGGTCCCGACTCGTATCTGAAGCTTTTTGAAGCTACGCTCTCCTGAAAGGGGTATCCACAGCACCCCTACCAGGAAAGGCCACGGTTGCTACACTTTTGAATAGGCAGGTCCTCTAGGAACTGACACTCCTAGCGGCCAGCATTAGTCACTTAATTCGCGGAAGCATATCTCTATGTTCCTATCCACCTGGGCGGATGTCCTCAATCAGTCACTTCAGAGCTTGTTCTGGGGTCTGGTTCAGTTCCTCCCCAATTTAATCGTTGCGGTTCTTATCTTCATCATCGGTTGGCTCGTCGGTGCTGGTCTTGGTCGCCTCGTGTCGCAGATTGTTGCGACCCTAAAGGTCGACAAGGCTCTTCGCGCTGCAGGCGTTCAGACCGTGGTAGAGCGAGCGGGGTACACCCTGAACTCAGGTGACCTACTCGGTGGCCTGGTGAAATGGTTCTTCATCATCGTATTCCTCGTTGCATCGCTTGATGTGCTTGGTCTTACGGATGTCACCGCATTTTTGCGCGGAGTGGTACTTACGTACATTCCTCAGGTGATTGTTGCTGTCCTCATCCTCTTGGTGGCAGCGGTTATCGCTGAGACTGCTGACCGCGTTGTGGCAGGAAGTGCCCGTGCCGCGGGACTTCGTGCTGCTGGCCTGCTTGGGACCATCTCTCGCTACGCCATCTGGATATTCGCTATACTTGCGGCACTTGATCGCCTCGGTATTAGCCCACTTATCCAGACTCTATTTACCGGTGTTGTGGTAGCGCTTGCGCTCGCGTTCGGACTTGCGTTCGGACTTGGCGGCACAAAAGCTGCAGAGAAGTATATCGACAAGATTCGGAGCGAAATTGCTGGGTAACACCCTCAATTTCAACCTAGAAAAGACCCCGCGAAGCGGGGTCTTTTCTTAGAAGGGGCCATTGTTTGCTGCCACACCAATGCTCTCATTCCCGTGATTTTCAAGAAAATAACGGATCTCGAGAGTCTATTAAAGAGCATTGGTGTGGCGGTTTGACAGGGAATATCGGCCCGCGTATACTCTGCCTTACGTGTTGACCACCAAGAAATTACTAACCAAACGGAGCGGATAAGAGCCGGATTGGCTCTCTGCGTTGAAAAACGCAAACCGCCCCGGAAGGGGTCTTTTTTTTGCGGAAGCAAAAAAAGAAAAGTGATGGATTTGGCTTGCACCACGGGTTCGTTGACATACGAATATGTAAAATTAAGGTAATCAACCTCGTTCCGCGAAAGCGAAACGAGTAAGTGAAATTGCACAACACAAAAACGTTCAGTGGTGAACAGGTTTCCGCACAGGAAACAAGAAGGGTGCACGGTGGATGCCTAGGCTTGCACAAGCGATGAAGGACGTGACTAATCTGCGAAATGCTTCGGGGAGGCGATTTGTAGCCTGTGATCCGGAGGTGTCCGAATGGGGAAACCCACGTCAGCAATGACGTATCCATCTTTTAAGATGAGAAGCTAACCCAGGGAAGTGAAACATCTCAGTACCTGGAGGAATAGAAAACAATATCGAGTCGTGTTCCGTTCGCCCGATGCTTCGGACGGATGGAACACGCCTCTCGTGATTCCCTGAGTAGCGGCGAGCGAAACGGGAGTAGCCCAAACCAAAGTCTCCGGACTCTGGGGTTGTAAGGCAGGAGTGCCGTACTTGTACGGCATAAGTTACAAAAGATATATATAACAGAAGTTGCTGGAAAGCGACGCCCTAGAGGGTAATGGCCCCGTATGTGAAATGTATATCTCTTATGTGCTCCTGTTCTTGAGTAGTTCGAGACACGAATAGCTCGGATGAATCTGCCGGAACTAACCGGTAAGGCTAAATATTGTGCAAGACCGATAGTGAACTAGTACCGTGAGGGAAAGGTGAAAAGAACCCCGGGAGGGGAGTGAAATAGAACTGAAACCGTGTACTTACAAAGGGTTGGGGCGGGCTTCGGTCCGTTCCAGCGTGCCTATTGAAGAATGAGCCTGCGAGTGTATGTATGTCGCCAGCTAAATCCGTAATGGGATGGAGCTACAGGGAAACCGAGTGTTAATAGCGCGTCAGTGTCATACATACGACCCGAAGCCAGGTGAGCTTGCCATGAGCAGGGTGAAGTTTGTCGAAAGACAGA
>JBBTSZ010000009.1:0-1060 GCA_038064495.1 Patescibacteria group bacterium
AGACGGTGGAGGCATTGGTTGGCGCGGTGAGGGAGATGGTGGGAGGGGTGGTGTCGGAGGGAGGGGCGACATAATTTGAAAGGTAATCTTCCACTGACCAACCATCAACACCGGTGTCGTAGTTGAGGTTCCACCAGTTGAATCCGTCTGTGTTTGTGGGGCCACCGATGACAGTACCGAGTGTGTTGGTTGTTTGGGAGCCTAAGAGTGTACCGGAGGTGGAAGGAGTGGCACGGACGTTCAGGGTCGCAGTTGATTGGACACGGTCGTTGAGGGAGAACTTGGTGGAGACAGGAATAGGTGCAGGCGTGGATGTAGTTGAAGGAGTCCATGCCACCAAGTTATCGATCCAGACGTGCTCCGTATTAACTGCGCCAGGCATATAAAAGTCGAAACGCAGCTGGTTGAGTTTCAAGTTCGTAGTATCGCGCCAACGCATATTTTGCATATCAATCTTCTGAACACCATTAAACCAGAGGCTTTGGGCCCCATCTTTTTGACCGACAGTGTTTGCTTTGATACGGAAAACTACTCTATGCCACACTCCGCTAGTGAGTGGCGCTGCGGGCGGAGTCTGACTGATGATGTTTCCATAGCATAGTGCTGGAGCGGCTGGACATGACATGTCTGGGTAATACGTATAGAAATTGAGGGGGCGTAGAGTCGGGTCGTTATAGATTTGATTAGGATCTAATACACTCTCAAAAAAATCAGTTCCATTTGGCCTGATGCCTGCCTGGCCACTTGCTGACCATTGGTTGTCAACGCGGTTTCCTAATTGCTCAAAAAAGTGCATGCCGTACCCGTCGCTGCGCATATTTTGAAATCCGGTCTCAAATTTCATATCGAATGCCACATAGACTTCATCGTAGCCGGGCATATACCATTTCCCGAGATTGCCGCTCGACGTACTATTAATCAATGCCTCAAGTGCTCCTGTACCTGATTTAACATTTGCGAGAACGGATGTAATCGAATATCGGGTAGGACTAACCTCGTCCCATCGGCTTAGGTTTCCTCCCTCAAAATCATCTTGGAAGATGATCGTGTCATTTGGGCC
>JBBTSZ010000010.1:0-1236 GCA_038064495.1 Patescibacteria group bacterium
TTCCGGCCGCCGCGGGCAATTCTTCGTATCGTAAAGCGGATGGTTCAACCGGAACCCCGACTGCCGCTTCTGCATTGAACGGTAGTGATGTCTACGCGCTTCGCACGGCTGCGATACTCACCTTTGTAAGCGCAACGAACACCAAGAATCCGGCCACAACCGGCGCGGGTGGAGTGTCATCCTCAATGGATGGCGTTCTTACCTTCAAAGTAAAGGCGATGGGCGGAACACTTACCTTGCCGACGAGCGGAGCGGTCCTTATTGGGGTCGCGAGCGACGGCACAGCCACCATAGCTGCTACGGCAGTACAGGTGGCAGTTAGCCCGAGTCAGAATCTTTCTGATGGGACGGAAGCTACTGTAACCGTCACAGCTAATCGCACGTCTTTAGGCATCGCCAGTTCCGCGTACCAGCGCTTCCAGCTTGAGAAATTCACTGCGACATTCGGTGCGAATGTCTTCTCGCAGACTTACGGCTTGAGTGACTTTGTTACTCCATACATAATCTTGCCGTAACTAGTTCTGATTACTTGTTTGAAAAGCTATGATTGTATTGGCTGATATAGAGAGGACCCCTCCGGCATATGCCGGAGGGGTTTTTCGTTTACAAACGCGGCCGCGTTCGGTAGAATAGAATAAGAAAAATATGATTACCGCAAAACACCTTGAGAATTGGGTGAAGACGATGCTTTATGCCATACTTCTTATTACCCCACTACTTTTTTCCGCGTCTCTTTACTTCCCCTATACCACCGGCAAGGCATACGCGCTACGGCTACTTATAGAGTTAGGGCTAATCGGTTGGCTGCCGCTGCTCTTTATGAGAAGGGAAACGCGACTGGCTTTGAAGAACCCCATTGTCTGGGGAGTGCTAGTTTTTTTTCTCGCGCTGGTCGTTACGGCACTCACGGGCGTTGACCCCGTGCATTCGTTGTTTAATCGCCTTGAGCGCTCGGATGGCGTGCTCCAATTTGGATTCTGGGTGTTATTTTTTCTTATGGCAGTCTCTGTGTTTAAGACGCGCCGGGACTGGGGGTTGGCGCTCTTTTTTTATGTGTTAGCGGCGCTCGCGAGCGTTTTCTTTGGGATTTTTCAAGGGCAGGTGGCGATGCGCCTCCCCGGCACTTTCGGCAACTCCTCGTTTGAAGGAGTGTTTTTATTCTTTGCGATCGGTTTTGCGGGGCTTTTTTTTACCGAGCGGTTTTCATTTCTGCGAGACATATTTGGGAGAAAAACT
>JBBTSZ010000011.1:0-2268 GCA_038064495.1 Patescibacteria group bacterium
CTGTAAACCGTTCCGACCCATGTTTTTTGGAGAAATAGTGCGCACAAGATCAAGCCCGTCTTCGCCCGCTTCGTAAACATTGACCTTGAGGGCTTCTCTTTTGCTGGCTTGGGGCGCGATAAAGGCGATACGCAAAGGATTCAAACTATCGACCGCATACTCTGTGAAATATTCGTTGTTGTTCTGATAGAGTCTTTGAAAATCGCCAATCTCTTCAAATGAGCCGCGCTCAAAACGATACAGCTTTGGACTCCCACCATAAGTTATATCCGCTCGATATGCGCCCTCCGGTGGCTCAGTGCCGATAACATATTCTCCGACACCAATTATTGGAATAACCTGCAGGGGATCTTCGTTGGTAAGTTTAAGACCAGGGAGAGAGAAGAAAGCATTTTTGATTGACGTCTTCTTGTATCCTAAATCCTCATCACCGGTGACCTGACGCGTTGCAATGACTGTATTTCCAACAACGACAACATTCTTCACTCGAGGACCGCCGAGCAAGTCACCGTCGTTTGTCTTTCCGCGAAGGGAAACACCCGAAGCGGTCACCCCGTAACTCACCGTTGGGCGTTGGAATGCAGTGCTCGTAAGTTGTCTCACAAACGTAGTCGGGCCTGTTACTGCAGCGTTTATGCCGACAGTACATCCTTGTCCTTCTGCACACACTGGCGGGTTTTTCCCTTGTGGCACACCTACTCCAGGAATATCTCCGTCCCAACAGACATTTCTCCGGTCTACGAATGTCCCATCCCCCTTGAACACGTAGAGACCACCCTGAAGATGGATATTGTTTCCTTCCCCACGAGGACTGGTTCGATCCGCGTCGGTTATCGTAGAGCCGGGGAACCTGAGGAGTCTGTTACTACACTGTTCGTTGACCGCAAAATACCCGCCCGAAAGCCAAAGAATCCGAGGCCAGATGAACGCTGCCCCAATCGCCCCCTCGTATGGAATATCTTTATGGTTGTAGATCTCGCCGACAAGCGTGACACGTGAACCGCCCGACGGCGGCGTAGTGGCTCCAACTATTTTGTATAGGTATGCGTTGATGTTCACAACGGCCATGACAATTCCGCTCTTTGAAACAGCGAGTCCGCTCACAACACTTCCTGGGTCGTCTTGTGGAACTGCTGTAAACAACGTAGTGGTTCCGTCATCAAGTACAAGTTCACATGAGCCATTCTGACTATTTTTGTCTGTAGTGCACAAGCTGGTGATAAGATATTTTCCATAGAGCGCGTAGATACCCCTGTCGTATTGCTTTGATGTTGGTTCGTTGGGTTGCTTTGATGGTCTTTTGCGTACCTCTTCTTCAACAAGCTTTCCGGAGGCCACATTAAAAATATGGATGTCGCCTCTATGTTCCCCTTCTAGCTCACGAAGCGCGAAACGGTTTTGGTTAAGTGGATCAACCATGCCTCCTCGGCTATTTACCACCGGCAACCAGGTTATGGGGAATGAGTCGACAAGTTCAAGCTTGTTATCACTTCCTAAACGGTACAGGTCGAGTGTGGCGTGACCGCGACTAACCGGCTTGAGTGTTAATACGTAATTGCCAACACTTACAATAATTGAGTTCGTTGTTATTTTTTCATCAAGGAGCGAGAGTCCGGGCAATGAGAACACGACGGGCTCATAGTTTGGGCCTTCTATGTTTCCGACAAGTTTTCCTCCAACGACAGCATATCCATTCATGCGTGGAGATCCGTAAATATCGTAGACGCTTGGGGGGTTTGATTTTGGCTCCTCGAATGTGCCGTCATTGTTCTTTCGTCCTACCGCTAATTTCCACGCTGAAGCGTCGAGAGAAATACCCGACGGGCTCACCGAATACAGCTTGGGTGGATATCTGTATGATGAGCCGCTCTGACCACCAACAACAAATGAGTCGCTGTCAACAACCGCATAGTTTGAATTGCCCGAGCTATAAACGTGCGCCCAGAGGTTGAGCATGTTTTGGTCTTCTCCCGGAGCCAAACTATCGAGGCATGTGTGACGCTCCCCGATGTATGTGCCGTCCTCACGAAACACCTTGAAACCACCGAGCTCTCCAGAAAGAGTGCACCAGCCGTCGGTCACCACGAAGTATCCTGCAGGAAGCCAAAATGGGATTGCGGGCCAGCGGTCTTCGTCTCTTTGCGCGGGACCTGTGCCATTCCAAACATTTTTAATAAACTGCAGACCGCCACCAGATGCTGGGGTGGTTCCTCCCGATGACGGTGTTGTTCCACCAGACGCCGCACTAACGGTGACTTCTGTTGTACC